>DATGGV010000001.1:0-6480 GCA_035308305.1 Candidatus Cybelea sp.
CAACCAGCGTGATCGAATTAAGCAAGAGCGCAACGCAGACGAAGACTACGAAGGCACCGTGCCGCAGTGCGAACGGTAAGAACTTCGAGCGATAGAGCTGCAGTATCGTCTCATACCGGTGGACGAACGCATTGAGCAAGAGCAGCGCCGCGATGAAGATCCCGATCGCGTTGAGCAGGAACCAGCCCGTGAGCGTTCCGATGGCAAACATTGCCGCGGCCAGCAGGAGCAACCCGATATCGACGCGCCGGTGGTCGAGCAGCCGCAACCAGGCCGGGGGCGCCTCGGAGCGACTGAGAACGCTCCACTTTGCGGCCAGCAACGGCGTCAGCGTAAAGGAGACGAAGAGCGAGAAGAGCGTTGCGGTTACGACGACCGCGCCGTACTCGCGCAAGTACGCGCCGACGATTCCGGACATGAAGGCGATCGGAAGAAAGACGACGACGTCCACCATCGTGATCGCGATGGCCGCGCCGCCGATCTCGGTACGGCCGGTGATGGCCGCCGTCATCGGATCCAGCCCCATATCTCGATGGCGCGTGATATTCTCGAGCACGACGATCGAGTCGTCGACGAGGATGCCGATGATCAGCGCCAGGCCCATCATCGACATCGAGTCGATGTGGAATCCGAAGAGGCGCATCACGATGAAGGTCGCGAGAATCGAGGTCGGAATCGCGAGAAACACGACGACGGCGTTGCGCCAGGCGTGGAGAAAGAGCAGCATGACGATCGCCGTTAATACGATGCCCTCGATCAGCGACTGCCCGACGCCGACGAGCATCTTCTGCGTGTAATCGGCCGGCGCGTCGATCTCGTGGAACTGGAGTTGCGGGAACTGCGCCTGGATCTTCGTGAGCTCGGTTCGCAACGCCGCAGTCGCTTTGATCTGATCGGCGTCGAGGGTCGGGTTGATCTCCATATAAACGCGCGGATGGCCGTTGTACGAGGAGATCGTTCGCATCGCGATGTGGCTGTCGGTCGCGTTGGCGATGTCGCCGATCTTCAGCGACTTGACGGGGAACTGCAGCACGCTGACCGGCGAGAACGGAATGCCAAGCAAATCGTCGGCCTTTTCCACGTAATCGTGAATGGCGACGCTGCCCTCTCGCGTGGGCTGCGTCATGATGCCGCCCGGCACGTTGAGGTTATTGATCGCGACGGCGTTGAAGACGTCTTCCAGCGTGGCGTTGGTGCCGTCGAGGCGAGTCGGGTCGGGCTCGACGTGAAACTCGCGAGTGGCCGAACCATAGACGTCGACGGATTGAACGTTAGGTATCTGCTCGATCAGCGGCGTGATCTCGCTGTTGATGAGGTCGGCGATCTGCGGCTGGGAGAGCGTCGTCGAACTGACCGCCACGTCCAACAGGGGCGGTTCGGCCTGTCCCGCCTTCGTCACGACCGGCGGGTCGAGGTCGGTGGGCATGTAGACCCGCGCGATATCCACGCGCCGCTGCACGTCGACCGAGGCGAGGTTGAGATC
The DNA here is from genome assembly GCA_035308305.1 of Candidatus Cybelea sp. Taxonomy (GTDB): domain Bacteria; phylum Vulcanimicrobiota; class Vulcanimicrobiia; order Vulcanimicrobiales; family Vulcanimicrobiaceae; genus Cybelea. The sequence goes on from DATGGV010000001.1 coordinate 1,484, forward strand.
CGTGCCCATCTTGAACTGGACCACGACGACCGCCGTGCCTTCCTGAGCGTTCGCGGTCAGTTGGTCGAGATGGTCGATGCCCGACATCTGGTCCTCGATCGGCTTGACGACCATGCGCTCCATGTCTTGGGGCGAGGCTCCGGGATAGCTGGCAAAGACCGCGACGACCGGGAAGTCGGTGTTGGGCGGACTCGAGCTGCGCCCGAGTTGAACGAACGAGATAACGCCGAAGATCACCATCGCGGCAAAGATCGCGATGGTGATCGTCGGACGGGAAAGCGCGAAACGCGTCAACCACATGATGCGAAATCCATTGTTGCTTAGCTCTACGTCCAGAGCCCGCCGTCTGTTTCAGTCCCGGCCCGGCTCGAGGCCTTTTCGTGGGACCTGCTCCGGGTCGCCTGTGCCCGCGCCGGTCACATTTTCCCCTCGCGTTCCGTCAACGGAGTGACGCGGTGGGGACCGCGAACGTAACAGAACGGAGGGAACCGATGAAAATCAAGTTGACCAGCGTCTACGTGGACGACCAGGAAAAGGCTTTTCGCTTCTACACCGACGTGCTGGGCTTTGTTAAGAAGTCCGATTTCAGCAAGGGGCCGTTTCGCTGGCTGACCGTGGCCTCACCGGAGGACCCCGACGGAACCGAGCTGCAGCTGGCGCTCAACGACAACCCGGCGGCCAAGACGTACCAGGACGCCCGGTTTGCTCAGAATCAGCCTGCGATTATGTTCTTCACCGACGACGTCAAGGGGGACTACGAACGCATCAAGGCTTGCGGGGCGGAGTTCACCATGCCGCCTACCGAGGTGACCGGCTCGACCATCGCCATGCTGAAGGATACCTGCGGCAACCTCATCCAGATCACGCAGCTCACACGCTGGTAGGAGATAAGCGCGCGATCGACCTTCGAGCGATCGGCGCCGACGATTGGCCGGTCTGGCGAAAGTTGAGGTTGGAAGCCCTCGGCGAAGCGCCATATGCCTTCAGTTCGACGCTTGCCCAGTGGCAAGGTGAAGGCGACAGCGAGGTTCGCTGGCGCGCTCGCCTTTCGACCGTGCCGCTGAACGTCGTCGCCGATCTCAACCGCAAAGCCGCGGGCATGGTAAGTGCCACCGCGCCGGATCGAGATGGGATGATCGAGCTGATCTCAATGTGGGTCGCACCCTTTGCTCGGGGTTGCGGCGTCGGAGACTCCCTGGTCGCCTCGGTTATCCGATGGGCGCGCGAACGGCGAGCCGCCAGGATCTCGCTAGCCGTCGTCGAAAGCAACCGGCACGCCGTCGCGCTCTATCGGCGACACGGGTTCACCGACGCCGGCCCCATCGATTGCACCGGTTCGGGGGTTTCCGAGCGCCAGATGGTGCTCAATCTGGCAACGTCTCGCTGCTGACGTCAAAGGCTGGGTGGTACCGTACCCTTCCTACCGGCAGTTCGTCGCCGAACACCAGTGCCTGAAAGTACCCGGCTGGAACACCCGGTAGTTCGAGACCCGGATGGGCCTCGAATCCGAAGCGCCCGTAGTAGCGAGGATCGCCCAGCACGACACAGCCAACGCCGCCACGGCGGCGCAGCTCCGCAAGCGCCGCCTGCGTCAGCATCGAGCCAATGCCCCGGCTTTGATGGCGCGGCAACACTGCAAGAGGCCCGAGGCCGTACCATCCTGTGGCGCCTGAGGAAATGGTGACCGGCGAAATTGCGACGTGCCCGACGATGGCCTCACCCTCGTCGGCCACCAAGGAAATCGTCAACTGATTGCAGCGTCGCAGCGCGCCGACGATGAAGTGCTCGGTGCGGCTCGAATGCCGCGCGCCTTGAAACGCCGCTTCGATAATGCGAGCGATCGCGTCGGTATCGGCGACTCGCTCCAAACGGATTGTGACGCTCGCGTCGGGATACACGATAGACTCCACTTCAGGCTTTTTTCATCAACCTAGCCTAGACTCTGCGGCATTGAACCACTCGGACCCCCTCAAGGAGAACTGCCTGTGAGTCTTTTGCAACGAATTCTAAGTGCCGCCGCCGCAACCACGCTGATCATGCTTGTCTCGGGCGGCGCCGCTATGGCGCGCGGTTACAGCGGCAGCTGGCCGGTAACCGTGACCCATTCACAACACAGCAATGGTACGTACTGCCTAACGCTGACCGCAAGCGGCTCGGCCTCCCTTATCATTGGCAGTCAGAAATTCTCTTACGGTTCGTTCCTCGTAATCAACCACACCCTCGTGGCGACCATCACGGCACAGGCATACAGTCAGAACGCCGGCTTGGTGTTTATCGGATCGGCCAGCCGCGGGAACATCGGCCCGGGCGTCTTTGAAGACGTCTACGGCGGTTCGGATTTCGACTCGGGTGCATTGGCGTTCGGCATGAAGGGCGGTTGCTGAGTTACGGCGGACCAAAGGCCAGGGCCAGGGTTAAGGCTGTCCACTTCTCGAGGGTGTCGTTGCAGGTCGCCGGAATTGACCGCGCTAGCGAGAGATTCAAAGACTCCGTCGGTGATCGTACGACTTTAGGACATGGCGAAGCGGCTTTTCGGAATTTGGCCTCAGCCGAGAAACCGAGAAACTAGAGCGAAGTCCCAGTTGCCGGCGGCCATCTGCCACGCCGTATTGGTGGTGCGCAAGAGAGGACTCGAACCTCCACGAGATTGCTCCCGCTAGCCCCTCAAGCTAGTGCGTCTACCAATTCCGCCACTTGCGCACGAGGGAGGAAGAACGGTTCGGGAAGCCCGGGCCTATCTCATGTTGGGGTCGAGGGCGTCGCGTAATCCATCGCCGATATAGTTGATCGCCAGCACGGTCACGAGGATGCAGAGGCCCGGAAAGACGGCCGCCCACCAGGCAATTTGGAGATCGCTTTGGGAGTTGGAGAGCATGCTGCCCCAGGAAGCCGTCGGCGGCTGGATGCCAAACCCCAAGAAGGAGAGCGTCGACTCCAGGACGATGACGCCCGCGACGTCGAGCGTCGCCTGAACAATGATTGGGGCGACCGCATTGGGCAAGAGGTGACGAAAGATGATGCGGCCGTCGTTATTGCCGACCGCTCGCGCGGCTTCGGCAAACTCGCGTTCGCGCAAGCTCAGAAACGAGGCCCGCACCAAGCGGGCGACGCTAGGCCACGTGAGCGCTCCGATGATAATTACGATCACGCCGAAACTCAACGCCGCCTTAGAGGACGTTGCCGCCACGATCGCCGTCAGCACGAGCAACAACGGCAGCAGCGGAATCGAAAGGAAGACGTCCGTGAGGCGCATGAGCGCATAGTCGATCCACCCGCCGTAATACCCGGCGATCGCGCCGAGCGTCGTACCGATGAGCACCTCCATGAGCACGGCGAAGAGACCGACCGTCAGCGAAATGCGCGCGCCGAAGAGCAGGCGCGAGAGTAAGTCGCGTCCGACCTCGTCGGTTCCCAGCGCGTGTCCCCAGCAGAGTGACCTGTCTTGAAAGCACGGCGGCAGCGGCGTGCCGTTCCAGTGCGGTACGGTCGCCGTCCCGTTATCGATGAAGTCGGGATTGAACGGAGCGAGCTGTCCGGCAAAGACGGCGGCGAGCACCATCAGCGTCAGTACCACGACGCCCGCGATCGCAAGTTTGTGCCGGCGGAAGCGCGTCCAAAAGGTTACTTTGGAGAGCGGAAGCTCTTGTTCGACGATCGCTGCGGCAGACATCAGTCGTACTTCACGCGCGGGTCGAGCCACGCGTACACGACATCGGCGAGCAGGTTGGAGAAAACGACGAGAAATGCCACGAGCAACAGGTACCCCATGAGCAATGCGAGGTCGCTCTGCGTGAGCGCGTTGATGAAGAGCCGGCCCATCCCCGGCCACGCGAAAATGTTCTCGGTAACGATGGCGCCCGCGAGGAGAGACGGCAGCGAGAGCGCGACGACGGTGACGACCGGTATCAGCGCGTTCTTCAAGCCGTGCTTGTACAGAATCGTTCTGAACGACAGCCCCTTGGCCGCCGCCGTGCGCATGTAATCGGTGCCTAGGACCTCCAAGAGCGACGACCGCATGAACCGGCTAAAGAGCGCGATCTGCAGCAACGAGAGGACGATGGCGGGCAGAATCAAGTGCTCGATCCGGTCGCCGAAGTCGAAGTTGTCGCTGGCCGAGATACCGGCCGACGGAAGCTGGATCTGATAGCCCCCGGGAAGCGGAATGCCGTGGACCGCAAACGCGAGCTGCATCATCAGGGCGAACCAGAAGACCGGCATCGACTGTCCGAAAAACGCGAAGGTCGTGATCGCGTAGTCGAGAGCGGAGTAGCGATAGACCGCCGAAATGATGCCGGCGCTGACGCCGACCGCAATCGCGATGAAGAGCGAGGCGCCCATCAACTCGAGCGTCGCCGGGAAGCGCTCGATCAGCGCTTGAAAAACGGGCTCCGAATTGCTCGTCGAGTACCCCATGTCGCCGGTCAAAATGTGCCCGAGCCATTTGAGGTATTGGATCGGGACCGGCTGGTCGAGGCCCAGATTGTGTTTGAGCCGCGCGATGTCCGCTGCGGTAATATGCGGATTCTGAAGGTAAGGCGCCAGGGGTCCACCCGGCATGTTGTAGAGGATGCCGTAAAGGATGACTGAGATGGCCAGCAGCAGCGGAATCGACTGAAGCGTCCGCCGCACGACATAGGTGAACAATCGGCGGCGTTATTGCGGCATCGGCAGACCGAGGACCTTCCGGGCGCGGTCGGGCGTAGCGATGGCGCGGCCCGCCTCCGTGGCCAGCCGGACGACGCGCGCCACGAGATCCTGATTTCGGGCCAGGCGTCCGCGGCTGTAGTAGAGATTGTCCTCCAGCCCCACTCGGACGTGACCGCCCATGGCGATGGCCGCCATTGCCATCGGAAGCTGGCGCTTCCCAATGCCCGCGACGGACCACGTGCAGCCCTCGGGCAGATCGTCTACGAGGTCGCAGAGATTCTGGACCGTCGCTTCCAAACCGCCGGGCACGCCCAGCACGAAATCCACGTGCTGCGGAAACTGCAGCAGGC
>DATGGV010000002.1:0-70685 GCA_035308305.1 Candidatus Cybelea sp.
TCGCCACTCCTGACCGCAGTTCGCTCTGAACGGCGCGAATGAAGTAATCCGCGACCTTGAGATCCTTGGTCGCCGCTAGAGCATCGCAGGCCTCGAGCGCATGATCCTCGGCCGCCCCCAGTTCGTATGCCGCCTGCTCGAGATTTGCATTGACCCCCTGGTAGGGTGACTTCGGATTCCCCGCGCTTGGGAGACGCCCGGCACGACCTTGAAGATCTATTGCGTCCTTCCCCCATTGCTCGCCAAGTCTCGCCGACAGTTGCGAATGGTTGACGCCCATCGCAACCTGCACGATGATGTCGCGCAACGGCGAACTCAAGCGCGCGTACTCATCCACCAACGATTGAAACGCTGCACTAAGGCTTGGGTCGTCGAGCCGCTCGCCAGGCGCGCTGCGCGCCAACTCTTTTGTTAGAATCCCAATCGTGACCGCTGATGCAGCGACCGCGTTGGCGCCCGAGAACGTGACGTTGCTCTGAGGAGAGGATATCATTCCTTTGAGTTCGGCTCGACCCGTTATCGAGTACTCAGCCGGATATGTCAAATGAAGACCCCACAAATCGAGCCTCGGCCACGCCTGGTCGTGGTACGGGTACGGGTACTTCCACCCCATCGTCGTCGTGCCGAGCGGGATGCTGTCTCTCGGATAGACGGTAGCGATCAGAATGCACGGCCTGCGGCTACTCGTTGTGACTGCCCCGTTGCTGACGACGCTGACGACAAACGGACTGCACCAAGCCTCGTAATCCAGCGGTGAGCCGGTCAGATTGGTTACGACGAATCGAACCCGCACCGGTTCACCCGCGGTATAGATCGAGCGATCCGTCTCGAGGCGAACGCTCATCACCTTCTGCGATTCCCCTAGCGCGATTTGCGGTTCCGGCGTCGCCGCCGGCACGAGCGTGATTTCAATCGGATTGGATTCCAGGGTCACGCGTCTGCCGTCGATCGCCGGATGGCCCGTAATGCGCAGCGTATACGTGCCGGGCGCGAACTCGTAGGATGGCCGCAAATCCAAATTGCCGTACAACGACGACTCGCCATAAACCCGCCGGCTATCCCACGGACCGGTATCGGATTCAAGGCGATTGGCAGCCTGGGGAATGCCCCCGACGACGCTTCCGGTCGCGCCGTCCGTCATCGTATACTCGTAATCGTTCCGCGGTGAACCGAGGAACGCCGTATGCAAGCCTGATAGGTCCCGCAACTCGACGATGACGCCTATCGGCGCGCCAAGTTCGACCTTGGGTTCTAAGGAACTCACGGCCAATGCAAAGCCGTCCGTGGCCGGACCGGCGGGTGTCGTCTGCGATGGGCTCTGCCGGTTGCCGATTGACCACCGCGCAGAGACTGCCAGCGGAGATCCACGCGGTACCACCCGAACCGTTATGGCGTTCGACTGGAATCTGGTCGATGACGGAAGCCGCACCGAGCCGTCATCCAACTGCAATCCACCTGTAATTGTCACGCGTACGGAATAGGTGCCGGGCCGGGCGATTCGCAACAACCGGTCCAGGCGCAGCGCTGCGAAGTGAGACATGTTCGCAGGTATCAGAACCCCGCCCAAGCCGGCGAAGGCGTCCACGCGCCCTTGCCAGTTGGGATAATAAGCGATCGCGCGGCCCGTGCTCGGATCGACTACGCTTATCGCGTAGTTTTCCATAAAAAGGCTCCCGAGGTCCATTGACTGATTCGAAAGATTGCGCAGTTCCGCAATCACCCAAATGGCCGAACCAAGGGTATACGCAGAACGGTCCGGCAGCAGCGACACCGCCAGTCCCCCGATCGGCGGACCGGCCGGCGTGTCGCCGGAAAGATTGTACGCGTCGAGCGCCGGCCGCGCATCGGGAGCCTGCGCCATCGCGACAATCAAAACCAACGCCGCGATCAAAACCTTCGTCACTTCGATATAATACTCGAAGCCCGCGATTCGTGACTACCCGAAACGGCCGGTCCGCCGGGCGGAAAAAACTCACATATAGTTCGCAAAGAGTTCGTCGAGTATTCGAAGGGGTACGAGATTTGGATAGTCGATCATTTCAATTTTGTCGCCGAACTCGAGCGCGCGCTCGTGTTGGCTATCGTACGGCAACCACGTTGGCAGGTCGGCTCCGTTAGGGTTGCCCGACTTCGCGAAATTGGTCCAGTAATCGGCCATGGCCTCGGCCAGCCGCCGGTCTTGCGGAGTCCAACTCCACGGTTCGAGAGCCAGCTGATCGAAGACGTAGCGCATCTCCGCCCAGTGGCCCGCGCCCCAGTGCGCGTGTGGCGACCCCGCCGGATAGGGTGGAACGTGCGTGAAATAATAGGCGAAGACTGGTTCATGTCCGGTCCTCGACTGGAGTCGTGCCCAGGTCCGCATATCCCAGCCGAAGCGTAGGTCGCGCTGGAGATGCGCCAGTGCGGCGAACGCCTCTGCATCGGTCTTCGGTTGATACGCGGCCAGGAGCGCCGGCGGCAGCGGGCCGAAAACCTGAGCGACATCAGCGTCGAACGTGGCGGCGCTGGTCTTCACGCCGTCCATCAAGGGAAGCCCCTCGTCGGCGTTCGTCCCGACCACGAGCGGCACGTCGTTCTGCAGACCCATTTCAAAGATTCGATATGGCTCGGCCGGCAACACGTAGCCGTCGACGATCCAGTGGGAGCCCTCGATGGCGTCGTTTACTTTTTCCGCCGGCATCGCCCGCAGTTCCGCCACGGATTTCGCTCCGAGCGACGCGGCCGCTTTCGCTCCGTCGCGTTCCGCGCCCGAAAGGTAGAAGCCGGCACCCGCCGATGATATCTTCGCTGGTTCGAACGTTCCGCCACTCTCACCAATTGCGCGCTGGAAAAGCCCCTTAGCAAGGGGCGAGCACATCAGGATGCTTACGGACATGGAACCGGCGGACTGACCGAATATGGTCACGCGGTGCGCGTCGCCGCCGAAGGCGCCGATATTGGCCCGCACCCATTTGAGTGCCGCAATCTGATCGAGAAGGCCATAGTTCCCCGATGTGCGATGCGGCGACTCCGCGCTCAACTCCGGAAGCGCTAAAAAGCCCAAAGCGCCCAGGCGATAGGCGATCGTGATCAGGATGACGCCGCGTTTTGCGAGCCTGTTACCCCAGTAGTTCGGGATCGAAGCCGATCCATTCGTCCATCCGCCTCCATAAATCCATACCATAACGGGAAGCTTCGCCTTGGGTCTCGCGCCCGGTGCCCACACGTTGAGATACAAACAATCCTCGCTCTTTGGCTCCGACGGGGCGCCCGGCAGGGAGTCGCCGGTTTGCGGGCAGATGGGTGCAAACGATCGCGCCTCTCGGACGCCCGTCCACGGCGCCACCGGCGCCGGATCGCGCCAACGCAAGTCGCCAACCGGAGGAGCCGCAAATGGGATGCCCTTATAGACGCGCACACCCTGCTCGCTCACGCCTTCGATCAGACCGGATAAGGTGCGCACGGGAGGCGTAGCCGACGCTTGGCAATTAGTCGAAAACGCGATGCTCGAAATCAGTGCCCCGGCGACTGCCACCACGATCCGAGATTTCATTGAGTGATAGTGTCGCCTAAAGTGCATGCGTTCCTCGTGGGGAGTGCTTTGCCGTGCCCCCAGGCCTGTCCGTCGCTAGTGGCGCGTGACTGGCTCCGAGCCGCTGATCGTGCGCGGAATGCTTACGTGGGGCATACGTGGTATCTTTACAGCGGGAGCCTGTGGCAGACGACCCTTGCCGGCATCGGCCGGGTGCGCGACGATACGATAGTCGAAGCCAAGGCTCGAGTGTCCACCCTCGGTTTCACGTACTTGGAAGCCCGACGGCGCCTTCACGCTGACGTAGAGGCCGCGTGTGTCTCCCAATTCGTTGACGCAAACGTCGGTTCGGGCGGCACGTTCGCAGTCCCATCAACGATCCGTGCCGTTCCAAAGTCTTCAATTGTTGCCGATGTAGACTCCGATCCGTAGGCAAGCACGTGGCGGCCGCTGTTCGCCCGGTGCCGACTTTCCTGGGTTCCTCCACCGGTGATCGTCCCCGTACAGAGCAGGTCCGCATCGTGGTCGATGTAACACTCACTGCTGCCGGCGATGCCGATAAAGAGGCTGCTATTGGTAGCGACAGCGCTTGCCGCCAAAGCGTAACCACTGCCGTCAGTTTCAGCGTAGACGCCGTTACCGGGACCGTTGACGCCACCTTGACCCCAGACTCCGACGTCATTGCCTGTGCTCTTGCAACACCGTACACGCCGGCGTAGCCGGCGTTGGCAGCAACGCCGTAGACACCGTAGCCGTTGGAGGAACCCCCGTAGACGCCATATGAGTGGCCGGTCGTCGCGTTTGCGATCCCTAGCTTTGCTCGGAGTTACCCGTCACGCCAACACTTTTTGTCGATGGACCACCGGCTTCAATAACCCCGACGCACGTTGCCCAAACAAGAGATTACGATGGCAATCGTAATCGTCGCGCCAATAACAATTCGGCTTGGCCGGTTGGGAGCTTAAAACATGATGGTCCTTTCTCAGACCCTCGAATGAGGGATATGCCGGCCATTCGGGCCGGCTATAAGAGACCACTATACACCTGTCTTGCCGAGTGACGCCGTTACCCGAAGCGGCCGCTGATATAGTCCTCGGTTCGCCGGTCGCTGGGTTTGGTGAAGAGCTTCGCGGTGTCGTCGACTTCGATTAACCGTCCGATCCCGGTTTCGTCGGCAAGCATGAATGCAGTAACGCTCGACACGCGTGCCGCCTGCTGCATGTTGTGCGTCACGGCAACGATCGTGAACTCTTTGCAGAGCGACGACATCAGTTCTTCGATGACCGCGGTAGCGATCGGATCGAGCGATGCCGTCGGCTCGTCCATCAGCAGCACCTCCGGCTCGGCCGCGACGGCGCGCGCGATGCACAGGCGCTGTTGCTGCCCACCGGAAAGCCGCAGCGGGCTGGTTTTCAGCTTGTCCTTCACTTCATCCCAAAGGGCCGCGGACCGGAGCGCGCGTTCCGCCGCCTCCATTTTCTCCCGCCGGTTCAATCCCTTAGGTGCGCACGCAACCGTGTTATCCAAAATCGAGAGCGTGGGAAATGGATTGGGGCGTTGGAAGACCATCCCGACGCGCCGCCGGATCGCCATCGGATCTACGTCGCCGCCATAGATGTCTTGACCGTCGAGCAGCACGCTGCCCTCGACGCGCGCTTCGAAGTTGATCTCGTGAATGCGGTTGAGGCAACGTAGGAGCGTCGTCTTTCCGCATCCCGAGGGCCCGATCAATGCCGACACCGCCTTGCGGCGGAACGCGATCGTAACCTCCGCGACGGCTTGGCGATTGCCGTAGTAAGCGCTGAGGTCTTGCGTTGCCAGCAGCTCGCCGGTGGCAATCGTCGTCATGCTTCGAGCCCGCGCATGGCGCGGCGTAGCATCAGCCGCGCGCCGAGGCTGAGCACGAAGACGGCGCCGATCAGCAGCAACGCGCCGGCCCATGCCTGCGCCTGCCAATTCGGATACGGCGAAATCGCGTACGTGAAGACTTGGAGCGCGAGCACGGCCATCGGATTATTGGGATTCGTCTCCCAAAACTGACTTCCGAAAGCGGTGAAGAGCAGCGGCGCGGTCTCACCGATTACCCGCGCGATCGCCAGGAGCAGGGCGGTGATGATCGCCGGCCGCGCGGTAGGCAGCACGATCCGAACCGTCGCTCGAAAGTTCGACATTCCCAAGGCCAACGCACCCTCGCGCACGGTCTGCGGCACGGAGCGAATCGCCTGCTCCGACGTTCTCACCAGCAAGGGCAGCATCAGCATCATGAATGCAAACGAGGCGGAGAACGCCGAGAAATGTTTTAATGGCGCAACGAGAACGGCGTACGCGAATAGACCGATGGCGATGCTCGGCACGCCGGAGAGCACGTCGGAGAGAAAGCGCAGCGCCTCGGGAATCGGCCCGCGCCCGAAGAGCGAGAGATAAATCCCGGTCAACAAGCCGATCGGAACCGCCATGGCCGTTGCGATTCCGAGGATGATGAACGTTCCTAAAATCCCGTTTCCCACGCCGCCGCCCGGCACCCCGACCGGATGTGGAAGCTGCGTGAGAAAGTCGCGATTCAGCGCTCCGGCACCTTGCACGATGACGAACCCCAAGATGATCAGCAGACAGACCGCTCCGATCATGGCGCAGGCCAGGGCCACCGCGATTCCCAGCCCGCCGATGAGGCGGCGCCGCGCCAGGTTACGATTCTTAGACGCGCTCTGAGCCACGCACGCTCCAAATCATAAGCCGCGCCAACGCGTTGACCACCATGCTCACGAGAAAGAGAATCAAGCCCAGCTCGATGAGCGCGCTAATGTAGATGCTCGTCGTGGCCTCGGTGAACTCGTTGGCGATTACGCTGGCCAAGGTATACGACGGTGCGAAGAGCGACGACGATATCTCCGGCCGGTTGCCGATCACCATGGTGACCGCGATCGTTTCACCGAGCGCGCGTCCGAGTGCCAGCACACACGCGCCAAAAATGCCGACGCGTGCCGCCGGCAAGACCACTTTCATCGCCGTCTCCCATTTCGTCGACCCCAGCGCCATCGAAGCCTCGCGCAAATCGCGCGGAATCGCCGCAATGACGTCGCGCGAGATCGCGGTCACGGTCGGCAGGATCATCAACGCCAAGATGATTCCGCCCGTGAGCAGGCCGACGCCGAGGATCGGTCCCGAGAAGAGCGGCGTCCAGCCCAGGACGTGTTGCAATGCGGGCCCCAACGTGGTTCGCATGAACGGCGAGAGCACGAACAGGCCCCACAAGCCATACACGACGCTCGGAACGGCCGCCAGCAGCTCGATCAAGAACGAGAGCGGCTGCCCCAGCCACCGCGGCGCGAAGTCGGCGAGAAAGACGGCTGCCATGATCCCGATGAATGCCGCCAGGACGATCGCGATCAGCGAGGTCATGACCGTGCCGAAGATCATCGGCAGCGCGCCGAACTTACTGGTGATCGGATCCCAAGAGCTGCTAAAGATAAACCCCGGCCCGAACTTGACGATCGACGGCCACGACCCCAGCACCAGCTCGACGAAGAGCCCGACGATCAGCAGTGCGAACAGAATGCTCCCCGCGTAGACGATCGCGGCAAAGCCGCGATCGGCGGGGCTAACGAATCGCGCGACGCGCCGAAACTGCGGGCCGGCGTTCTCCAACTGTTACCGCTGCATCTGCCGGAGTGTTGCGGCCGCGGCCTCTTGCACGTTGCGAGGCAGCGGGACGTAGTCAACCGACTTGGCATTCGCCTGTCCTTGCGGACCGACCAACCACGAAAGCACGTCGTACAGCTCCTTGGCTCGGTCGGTCGGCTTCTTATAAACGACGACCCAGGAGTATCCCGAGATCGGATAAGCGCCGGCTGCGGCCGAATCGACGATCGAGAAGTTCGTCGCGCTCACCTCGGGCTTCGACGCCGCTGCGGCCGCGACGGTATCCGGCGTACAGGCTACCCACTTGCCGGCCTTGTTCTGCAGCAGTACCGCCGTCATGTTATTTTCCACGACGTAGGCCATTTCGACGTAGCCGATCGCGCCCGGTGTGCTCTTCACTTGCCCCGCCACGCCTTCGGTGCCCTTGGCGCCGACCGAACTCGGCGCCGGCCACGAGACGCTCTTGCCGGTTCCGACTTTGCTCTTCCAATCTGCCGAAACGTGGCTGAGAAAATCGGTGAAGATGTAGCTCGTGCCCGAGCCGTCGGAGCGATGCACGACCACGATCGACATGTCGGGCAGGTTCACGCCTTTATTGAGCTTGGCAATCTGCGGGTCGTTCCATTTGAGTATCTTACCGAGATAGATGTCGGCGAGCACTTGGCGCGTCAAATGCATCGTGGTGACGCCCGGCAGATTGTAAGCAATCGCCGCTCCGCCTAAGGTTACCGGTATTTGCAGGACCGTGCCGGGAGCCCGCGTGAGTTCGCCGGCATTCATCGGAACGTCGGTGGCGCCGAAATCCACGTTGCGCGCACTGAACTGCGCGATGCCGCCGCCGCTACCGATGGATTGGTAGTTGACCGTGACGTCCGGATTCTTCTGATTATAAACGTAGAAGGCTTTGGAAAAGAACGGGTAATCGAAGCTCGACCCGGCCCCCGTGAGCTGCGTTGCAGCGGCGGCGGGAAGGGTCATTGCCGCTACAACGGCCAGCGAGAAGCAGCAGCGACGCAACGAACGTATCACAAGAATCTCCTTATGCGGCAGAAAATTGCGGCCCTCGTCCGCGGGCGAAGGCACGTTCTAGTTGTAATGCAATCCGATTAACATGACGTTAAGACCAGGTCCGGACGGTGTCATGCGGAGGTTGTCGAAGGACGGCTCCATGCCAACCCTCGCCGAACTGCGGCACACCGCAGCCCACGTCCTCGCTTACGCCGTCCAGGACCTTTTTCCCGAGGCGAAGCCGACGATTGGGCCCGCGATAGAGCACGGCTTCTACTACGATTTCGACCGGGCCGAGCCGTTCACGCCCGAAGACCTCGAACGCCTCGAACGCCGGATGGCCGAGATCGTTGCGGCCGATTATCCGATGACCGGCCGCGAGGTCACGCGCGACGACGCGATCGCCGCGTTTGCCGGTAATCCGTACAAGGTTGAGATCGCGGGCGAGATCCCCGAGGATCAGCCGATCACCCTCTACACGATCGGGGAGTTCACCGATCTCTGCCGCGGCGGCCATGCGGAATCCACCAAGGCCATCGGCGCGTTCAAGTTGACGAATGTGGCGGGAGCCTACTGGCGCGGCAACGAGCACAAGCCGATGCTGCAACGCATCTACGGCACGGCTTGGTACGACCGCGAGGAGCTTGAAGCGTATTTGGCGCGCCTCGAGGAGGCGCGGCGGCGCGATCATCGCAAGCTGGGCGTCGAGCTCGACCTTTTCTCCATTGAGGAAGCGGCCGGCGGCGGGCTCGTCTTCTGGCACCCCAAGGGCGCGATCGTCCGAGGCATCATCGAGAACTTCATTCGCGAGGGGTTGCGCGAGCGCGGGTATCAGCCGGTCGTGACCCCGCACATCGCTCACGAGCGTCTCTACGAAATCTCAGGTCACCTTGATAACTTCGGCGAGAACATGTTCGGCCCGATCGAGGTGGAGGGGCAGCGCTTTCGGCTCAAGCCGATGAACTGCCCCGGCCACATCCTCATTTACAAGGACCGGTTGCGCAGCTATCGGGAGCTCCCCCTGCGCTTCTCGGAGTTTGGAACGGTCTATCGTTTCGAGCGGTCGGGGGTGCTGCACGGCCTCAACCGGGTCCGCGGCTTCACGCAAGACGATGCCCACCTCTTCTGCATGCCCGATCAGCTCCAGCACGAGTTCGAGCAAACGCTCGACGAGGCGCTCCGGCTCATGAAGGCCTTCGGTTTCGCCGATTTTCAATACGTGCTCTCCACACGGGCCCCCGAAGATCGCGGCGAAACCGACGCGGTCGCCGAAGCGGCGATTAGAAGCGCGTTAGAACGTTACGCTCTCCCCTTTGACGTCGATGAAGGCGGCGGCGCTTTCTACGGCCCAAAACTCGACGTCAACGTGAGCGACGCCCTCGGCCGCCCCTGGCAGCTGGGTACCGTGCAGGTCGACTTCATTTTGCCTGCTCGCTTCGACTTGAAATACCGAGCTGCCGACGGCCAGGATCACCGGCCGGTGATGATCCATCGCGCCTTGGCCGGGTCGCTCGAGCGCTTCTTCGGCATACTGATCGAGCATTACGGCGGCGCTTTTCCGGCCTGGCTGGCGCCAGTACAAGCGGTCGTCACACCCATCTCCGAGCACGAAATTGGGTACGGTCGTGAGGTGGTCAACCGCCTCGAAAAAGCGGGCTTCAGGGCCGAGCTCGACGAATCAAACGAAAAGCTCGGCTACAAGATTCGGCATTGGAAGACTCAGAAAGTGCCGTATATCTTGGTTGCCGGCAAGCGAGAGGTCGAGGAAGGTACCGTCAATGTCAATCAGCGCGGTATCGAGGAGAAACGGACCGTTTCGATCGACGCTTTCGTTGACGAGTTAGACGCCGTGGTCAAGGCAAGACAATGAGAAGGATGAAATGCGACGCTCGCGCCGTTTTTGCGGCGCTCGCTCTAGTGCTGGCTTCCTGCCAAGGCAGCGGCCTCGATAGTGGCATGGGGGACATCACGCCTCCGGTCTCGCAGCCCGGCGCGATGAATGCGGGCGGAATCAACAGCGGCGGCGGAATCAACGGCGGGTTGAACGGCGGAATGTCCGGCCCGACGGTCGGCATGAACGGTCAAGAGCAGCTTGCCAATCCCGGCGCGACCCTAGCGCCCAACGAAGCCCAATATCCGGTCTCGCAGGGACCCGCCGGCATGAAGTGTCCCATGGTGCAGCTTTTCAATCAGCAGTACGCCTGCAACATCGCCTTCAACATCCCGACGCCGTCCCCGACGCCGAGCGGCTCTCCGGGGGCCACGCCAAAACCGACCGCGAGTCCGACGCCGTCGCCCTCGCCGACCGCTTCCTCCGACGATAGCAGCGACGACGATGACGACACGCCGACCCCGTCGCCGGGTCCCGGCGGAACGATCACGCTGCTCACCGAGCCCCTGCCCAAAGACGTCCCATCGATGGTCAACCCCAATCCGCTCTTCTTGCGCGTGACGCCGCTCATGGCGCTTCGCCTGCAGAGCAACACGGATTTTGTCCTGGCCGGCGGCACGACGTTGCAGTACACCCTGCCGGCAATGCAGTTCGCCGGCCGCGTCTTCGCGCTGCAGCTCTTCAACGAAACCACGCTTCGCGGCAAGCGCACCGATCAAATCATCGGCAACTACGCGAAGTGGACGTCGCCAACGAGCAACACCGTACAGTTTACGTTCAACGTCCCACAAGTGACCGTGCGCCACACGCAAGTCTGGCTGCTCGCGCTCTACGGCGCCCAACTACCTCCCGGCAGCACCCCAACTCCCTCGCCTTCCCCATCCCCCACAACCTCCCCAACCTCCTCACCGTAACTCCTCTTGTCATCCTGAGCCCTTCGACTTCGCTGAGGGCAGGCTCCGTCGAAGGATGACGTAGCGGCAACCCCGACATAGCCCAAATGACCCCCGCGGCGCGCAAGACGTTCATCGGGAGTTTTCTCGGATGGTCGCTCGACGCGTTCGACTTCTTTCTGCTGACCTTCGTCATCGGCCGCATTGCGACGAGCTTCGGCCAAGCAGTCCCGCAGGTTGCGCTTGCGCTAACGCTCACGCTGGCGTGCCGCCCGATCGGCGCGCTGCTCTTCGGCTGGCTTGCGGATCGCTACGGACGGCGCACGCAGCTGATGATCGACATCGCGTTCTACTCGCTGCTCGAACTTCTCACGGCGTTCTCGCCGAACTTCACCGTTTTTCTCGTACTGCGCGCGCTCTTCGGCATCGCGATGGGCGGCGAGTGGGGACTCGGCGCGGCGATGGTAATGGAAGTGCTCCCGCCGCAGCGCCGCGGCTTCTTCAGCGGTCTGCTGCAGCAAGGCTATATGTGGGGCTATCTGCTGGCGGCGTTTGCCTATTTTCTGGTCTTCAATTTTACGCACTGGGATTGGCGCGGACTGTTCGTGATCGGCGCGCTGCCGGCCGGCCTCATTCTCTACATCCGCTCGAGCGTGCCCGAATCTCCGGTCTGGCTCGAAGCCCGCGCCCGCCGCGTCACGATGCAAAAAGACTTTGCCCTGCAATCGCTGCGCGGGTACTGGCCGCTCTTCATCTATTGCGTCGCGTTCATGGCGGCGCTCAACGCGATGTCCCATGGCACGCAAGACCTCTACGCAACCTTCTTGCAGAAACAGCACGGATTCTCGACCGGGCAAACGTCGACGCTCTCAATCGTCGCTGCCGTCGGCGCGATTGTCGGCGGCGTCACGTTCGGCACGCTCTCGCAGCGGTTCGGACGCCGCCCCGTGGTGATGTTCTGCGCCCTGCTCGCCGCCTGCATGATCCCGCTCTGGGCCTTTAGTCCGACGATCGCCCTGCTGGCGGCCGGCGCCTTTGCTATGCAGTTCGCCGTGCAGGGTACCTGGGGCGTCATCCCCGCGCATCTCAACGAACTCTCTCCCCCGGAAGTGCGCGCCACCTTCACCGGCTTTACCTACCAACTCGGCAATCTCGTCGTCGCCGGAATCGCGCAACTGGAGGCATCGCTCGCTCAACACTCCAGCTACAGTGCGGCGATGGCGCTCGTCATCGTAGTCGTTCTCGCCGCGGTTTTTGGGCTAAGCGCGCTAGGTTATCTCATACGTCCCGAAAACCGCACCACAGCCCTCGCTTCCTAGCATGCCCGAGCCCCGCTTTGGGTATGCTGGAACCCAAGTGGACAACCTAAAAGAGCGAACGCCTCTCGGTTTCGACGACGAAGCCGAGGCGCCAACCACGGGCGTGGCCCTGATATTCGATCTTGGCAATTTCTCGCAGTTCTTCACGCAACCCGACGTTCAGGAGTACGTCACGAAATTCTTGAACATTATCTTTGAAGCGCTCTCGATCGTCATCTTCGGCGGCGCCGAGTACTACACGCCTGAGAAGACCGCGCTCAAGCCGCTCTTGACGCCTGTTCACGAGAAGTTCCTCGGCGACGGCGCTCTCTATCTTTGGAATCCCACCATCGAAGAGACCCCTGAGTTCTCCCAAAACCTGGTGAACCGGCTGTGGAATCTTCAGAACTGGTATCCGGAAGTATTAGCTAAGGCTCGAATTCACGTGCCCGTCGTCGAACTCCCGTCGTCGATACGCTTCGGCCTATCGCGCGGAACGGTCTACGAGCTGACTCGGAGGGATGGCGCTAAAGAGTACATCGGCTTCTGCATCAATCTCGCCAGTCGTCTTCAACGGTACTGCCCCGAGCTCAACTTTCTGGCTTCCGCGAGAATCAACGTAGAGCAAAGCTTTCTCGACGCGTGGCGCTATAAGCGAGTGATAGCAAAGTCGATGCGCGGCTTTTCGCGCGAAGTCGTCATCGTGGATCAAAGCGAGTTCGAGCGTCTCGACTCAAGAGTCCGCTCCGACCTCTTCGAGGAGTTGTAGCCCAAACTTTGTCACCTCCACTTTGTCATCCTGAGCGCAGTCGAAGGACGACTGACCCACAACTTTCAGCCCTAGTGCGCAGGTTTCGCGAATGAGTCGTGCGTGAGCGTAAACACATAGCTGGCGCTGCTGGCCTCGGTGCCGCCGGCGGTCGCGACGTCGGCGCGGATGATGTCGGGCACTTCCATAGCGCGGTCGTAGTTGATCGTGATATCCGACGTTTGATTGTCGAACCCGCCGTTGTGGAGCTGCGTCGTCTTGATCTCTCGCACAACGACCTTCTTGCCGTCGCCTGCGTCGACGAGCGTGAAGTCTTCCTCGATGTTGAACTCCGCCGACTGCTCCTTGCGCTGCCAGTGCCCTTGCGCATCCCACGGCGCGGCGTCGATGAACTGCCGCCCGAGATAGCTAAGCAGAAGCCATTCCGCCGCGCCCGGAGTGGCCGCGGACGGGCAGAAGACCGACGTGTTGCCGTAGACGTTGCAGGTATAGGCTGCCCGCGGTCGCGGCTCACCCTGAACCAGCTCGGAGATGCGCACGACCAGCGCACCGTCCGGCGCGACGGAAAGGATGTCGGCAAAGAGCGTGCCGCTGCCGCCTTCGGGCGCGACCACGTTCCCAGCTTTGTCGACCGTCTGCACGCCGTTGGCGCCCTTAATTGTGTAATTCTGCAAGCCTTCGACGGACACGTTGAAGGAGTACTCCAAATGTCGCAGCGGCTTGCCCGATGAGGAAACGGGCGCCGGCGTTTGGGCCGTCAATCCCACGACGCCGCAAACCGAAAGCAACAGAACGATCCCTAAAGTTCGCACGATCTTAACTCAACGCTTTAACGACTCGGCTCGTTACTCCCCCAGGGAGGGTTGATCGCCGAGCCACTCGTAGTGCCGAATTACACCGCTCTGGGAGACCTCAAGCAGCTCTTGCGCCGCGGCGGTGTGAAACGACATCACGACCATATCGCCGTCCTCGGGAAAAAACTCGTGCGGAACGCCCGGCTCGATCACGAACCATCGCTCGCCGGACCCATCGTCCCCGAATGCAGCCATCTCGCCGATCGCGCCGCCGATATTCGAACGGCCGCAGCCTTCGATGACCGCCATATGCTGAACGCTGTTCGGATGATAGTGCGCTCCCGACCAGCGCCCGGCCCGCAGCACAAAGATCCATGCCGATTGAATCTCGTCCGGAATCTCCGGCACGTTTCCTACGTCGATCGTCGCCCAAACGAAGGGCTCGTCCGACGCGCGCAGCTCCGCCTTGAGCCGTTCGATCGTCGCGACGACATCCGAGCGCGTCGCGAGCTCTGCCACGGCGCGATCCATCGTGGCTACTCCCCGCGAAGGATCTTTTTTAGGTGCGCAACCGCCGCGGAATGGATCTGCGAAACGCGCGACTCTGAAACGCCGAGCGCGGTTTTTATTTCGCGCAAGCGCTGGCCCTCGAAGTAGTAGAGCTGGATGACGGTCCGTTCTTGCGGCGGCAGCGACTCGACGGAACGTACCAGTTCGGCGCGCAGCTCGTCGTGCTCGAGTTCGCGCGTGACGTCGCTCTCCTCGTCGCGGAGCGTATCGGCCAACGCGAGGCCCTCGCCGCTCTGATTGGGGAGCAGCTCCTCGAGCGAAACGAGCGTCGTTCCGCGAGCGTGCTTCACCGCTCGATCCAACTCCTCGGGAGAAAGGTCCAAGTGCTTCGCCAGTTCCTCGTTCGTCGGCCCGCGGCCGAGCCGCGTCTCCAGCTCTTCGTAGGCGCGTTCCAGCTCGCGCGCGCGCTGGCGGATCGTTCGCGGAACCCAGTCCAGCGAGCGCAACGCATCCAGAATCGCTCCGTTGATGCGGGTCACCGCGTAGGTTTCGAACTTGACCGAGCGGCTGCCGTCGTACTTTTCGATCGCATCCATGAGGCCGAAGACGCCGTCGTTGATCAGATCGTTGATATCGACGCTGGACGGCAGGTGCATGGACATCCGGCCCGCGACATACTTGACCAGGTGGAGATACTTATGAACGACCTCCTCGCGCGTAAGGAGACTACCGCCGATGGAATAGCGGCGGTTGACGGGTGCGCGCGCCAGCGGTTTGCTCACATCTTTCCTTCCGCAATACCCCGGCTGGCGCTGGAGTCCTCGCGAGGGGGCGCCCGACCGCGGCTCGTAGGACTTGCGCGTCCCGCCGGAGTAGGCAAGCCGCTCGGCCCTCCGGGGCCAGTATTTTTGCTTAACTGAAAGATAAGGATGACCGCACAGACAGCGATTTCGGCCGGTTTAATTGGTGGTGTCCTCGCGGTGCTCTATGGCGTCGCGCTGACCTTCTGGGTACTCGCTCAGCCCGCCGGCAATCAGCGCATGCGCGAGATCGCCGCCGCCATCCAGGAAGGCGCCATGGCCTTCCTCCAGCGCCAGTACCGGACGATCGGCATCGTCGCCATCGTGCTGGCCATCGTTATTTGGTTTGCGCCGACCCTCGGCAAGGAAGCGGCTATCGGCTTCCTGGTCGGCGCGATCCTTTCGGGCGCGGCCGGTTTTATCGGCATGATCGTCTCGGTGCGCGCCAACGTCCGCACGGCCGAAGCGGCGCGCGGCGGCCTCGGCCCCGCGCTCAACGTCGCCTTCCGCGGCGGCACCGTCACCGGCATGCTCGTCGTCGGACTTGGCCTGCTGGCGGTCTCCGGCTACTACGCCATCCTGATGAACGTCAACGCCGGCGACGCCGCGACCTCGCTCAATGCGATGGTCGGGCTGGCCTTCGGCTGTTCGCTGATCTCGGTCTTCGCGCGCCTTGGGGGCGGCATTTATACGAAGGCCGCCGACGTCGGCGCCGACCTCGTCGGCAAAGTCGAAGCAGGAATTCCCGAGGACGACCCGCGCAATCCGGCCGTAATCGCCGATAACGTCGGCGACAACGTCGGCGACTGCGCCGGCATGGCCGCCGACCTTTTCGAGACCTACTGCGTGACGACCGTCGCGGCAATGCTGCTGGGCAACCTGCTCTTCGGGCAGAAGCTGCCCGACGCAACGACCTTCCCGCTGCTGCTCGGCGCCGTCTCGATCGTCGCCTCGATCATCGGCGCGCTCTTCGTCGGCGTCGGCGGCGTGCAGCGCAACAAGATCATGTCCGCGCTCTATCGCGGCATGGCCGTCACCGGCGTGCTGGCCCTCGTGGGCTTCTACTTCGTGACGCAGAAGGTTTTCGGCGGTCAAACGCTCGTCAATGCAAACGGCATCTTTATCTGCGCCATCATCGGCGTCGTGATTACCGGCCTAATTACGTTTATCACCGAATATTACACCGGCTCGCAGTTCCCGCCGGTGCAGCGCATCGCGCGCGCCTCGGTTACCGGCCACGCGACCAACATCATCGCCGGTCTTGCGGTCTCGATGCAGGCCACCGCGCTTCCGGCGCTCGTCATTGTCGTCGGCTTGCTGATCAGCTTTGGCCTCGACGGCGTGTACGGCGTCGGCATCGCCGTGACGGCGATGCTCTCGTTAGCTGGAATCGTGGTGGCGATCGACTCCTTCGGGCCGATCACCGATAACGCCGGCGGGATCGCCGAAATGGCCGATATGCCCGAAGACGTTCGCAACGTCACCGATCCACTCGACGCCGTCGGCAATACGACGAAGGCCGTCACCAAAGGCTACGCGATCGGCTCGGCCGCCCTTGCGGCCCTCGTGCTCTTCGCCTCGTTCCTCCAACAGCTCACCAACCACAAATGCGGTGCCGGCGGAACGATGGAATGCATCGAAGGCGTGCGCAACCTTTTCGCGGTCGGAAATCCGTACGTGCTCGCCGGCCTCTTTATCGGTGGTCTCTTGCCCTATCTCTTTGCCTCGCTCTCGATGGAAGCCGTCGGCCGCGCCGCAGGCGCGGTGGTCGAAGACGTGCGTCGTCAGTTCCGCGAAAATCCCGGCATCATGGCAGGCACGGCGCGACCCAACTACGGCACGACCGTCGACATCGTCACGCGCGCCGCGCTGCGCGAAATGATCGTCCCGGCGCTAATTCCGGTCGGCGTTCCGGTCGTCGTGGTGCTGCTCTCGCACTTTAATATCTTGCCCGGCGACACGGGCGCGCAGATGATGGGCGGCATCCTCGTCGGCTCGATCGTCACCGGCTTCTTCGTCGCAATCTCGTTCACGTCGGGCGGCGGCGCATGGGATAACGCCAAGAAGTTCATCGAAGACGGGAACTACGGCGGCAAAGGCTCGATCGCGCATCAGGCCGCCGTCACCGGCGACACCGTCGGTGATCCTTATAAAGACACCGCCGGTCCCGCAATCAATCCGATGATCAAAGTGCTCAACATCGTGGCGCTCCTACTAGTAGCGTTCCTGCGTTAGGGGGGCGGGGCGCCTTCGTCGAAGGATCGCAGGAAAAGGGGTCCCTATGAAACTGCTCCGCCTTCTACGACTCGCAATCGTTGCGGCCTTCGTCGCCTGTAACAGCGCGCCGCAGCTCGTACCAAACGCGGCGCCGCAACGCAACGCCGCTTTCACGTCCAAACACCTTTACGTCGCTCAAGGCGCGGACATCGCGAGCATCGTCTACCGATACCCGCTCCGTGCCGACGGCTTACCGGCGAAAAAGCCGGACGGCGAGCTGGACCTTGATTTCCGCTGGGTTGGCTCGATCGCCATCGGTCCGGACGGCGACCTGTACGTAACCGAGACCGGCACGGTGAACGGTTGCAGGAACCCAAGAACCTGTCGCGTCGATGTCTTCGCACCTGGTGCATCGGGCAAAGCGAGGCCGGTTCGCGTCTTGTACACGACGCTGCAGCCTCTGTATGTCGCAGTCGACCAGCGCGGCTATCTCGATGTCGAAACTTTCCACGGTGAGGGCTACGAGATAACGAACGTCTACCGCCCCAACGCCGGCGGCCACGAAAAGCCGATAGCCCAAATCTCAAGCGACGGCGTGAATGCGCTGGCGGCCTCGCACGGCATCGCTTACATTCAAACGCTTACCGAAGGCGTCGAAGCAGCGAACGAAGACGCTTCGGGCAAACAGCCGTCGTATTTCACGTACGGAAGCAACTACTCGTCCGACGGAGTCGCCACCGACGCAAAGCATCTGTACGCGCAATATTACTGGCAGCGAGGCAGCGCGTACTTCCTGGCGACGGCAGTCTTCGACATAGGCCATCCAGGCGACGCGACTCGCTCGATTATCGGAACCGGGTGCCGCGGCAGCGTTAGCGGAGGTGCGCTCGGTTACGGCCTGGCGGTCTATAAGAACTACCTTTACGAAGGCTGCCTCGACTTTCCCGGCCAAGCCGGCGGCGTGCTCGTCTACGAAAACACGACGAGCGGCAAAGAGAAGCCGCTTGAGAAGCTTCCCGGCGGCGACGCGGGTCTAGCAATCGGGCCGTAGGCGCGGGGAGGAAGCGCCAGCCTGGGTCCCGCGTTCGATGCTTAAGGGGAACTCGGAAATGGTAGAAGTAATTTCGAAAGCCAGCTTACCTTGGCTTCATTCCTGAAAGGATCTCAAATTGACGAAAAACTTCTTCATCGCGATCGTAATGGGTCTGGGATTCGCCCTCTCTGCGCTCCCGGCGCCGGCAGCCTACGTCTACGTGCAAGTCGCTCCGCCGGTTGCCGTCGTTGAAACTATCCCCGCACGGCCCCATCCCGGATACGTCTGGGTAGGCGGCTACTACCGCTGGTACGGTGGTCGCTACGTTTGGGTCCACGGGCACTACGTGCAGCACGGCGGCGCTTGGTGCGGCGGACACTGGCGCCACACCCCCAACCGTGGCTACTACTGGGTTGAGGGCCACTGGTGCTGATCTGCATCGCGTAAACTAGAAAAGGGACCGGCTCGCCCGGCCCTTTTTTCTTTTGCGCGCGCATCGTCCGATCGTACTTTTCACCGTCCGATTGTGAGCGACGGGTCGCGCGTGCCATTGATACGCTTCCATGAAAGCGACATCTATGGAGGCACGCATGAACCAGCGCATCATACTCTCACTGCTCGCCCTCACGCTCACCGCCTGCTCGACGTCCGGCGGCGGCCCGACCCCGCAGACCAACACACCCGCCATTCGAACCGCCACCTCCGCGCAGTACACCGTCGTCAGCCTCGGCACGCTCGGCGGCGCGTCCAGCGGCGCGAATAGCATCAATAACCGCAACTGGGCGAGCGGCCTGTCAAGCTCAACCTCAAGCTCCTACATCCACGCCGCGCTCTGGGAGAACGGCAGCTCGCCAGTCGATCTCGGCACGCTCGGCGGCCCGAATAGCGCCGTCGAGTGGCCCGTGAAAAACGATCGCGGCCTCATCGCCGGCATCTCGGAAACGAACGAAGCGCAAAAACTCGGCGAAACCTGGTCGTGCGCTGAATCCTTCTTCCCGCAACCTCCCAGTGGCCACGTCTGCCGCGGCTTCGCGTGGCAAAATCACCACATGACCACACTCCCGACACTCGGCGGCAACAACGGCTTCGCCGCCGGCGCCAACGACCGCGGGCAAATCGTCGGCTGGGCCGAAACCCGCAAACAAGATTCCAGCTGCACGCCCCCGCAAGTCCTCGGATTCGAAGCCGTAATCTATCAACTAGCGGGCAAGCGAAAGATCCAGGAACTCCCGCCCTACCGCGGCGATAAGGACGGCGCCGCCACCGAAATCAACGACGAAGGCCAAGTCGTCGGAATCTCCGGCATCTGCGATCAAGCGGTCGGACGATTCACCGCACATCACGCTGTAATGTGGGAACATGGCCGCACCATCAATCTCGGCAGCCTCGGCGGCACGGCCTGGAATACGCCGATGGCGATTAACGAGCGCGGCGACGTCGTCGGCTTCTCCGATCTGTCCGGCGACTCGAGCGGCAACCCCAACTTCCACGCCTTCCTGTGGACCCGCAGTCACGGCATGCAAGACCTCGGCACGCTGTACGGCGATGAGTACAGCGAAGCGCTCGGCATCAACGACTCGGGCGTAATCGTCGGCGTCTCGTACGGCGTAAGTTTCTCCACCTCACGCGCCTTCATCTACGAGAACGGCAAGATGACCGACCTCAACACGCTGATCGGCTCCAGCTCGTCGCTCTATCTGCTCTACGCCAACGATATCAACGATAACGGCGTCATCGCGGGCGGCGCCTGCGTCCTGGTCAGCGGCTCCTGCGGCAGTTCCCAACCCGCCTTCATGGCTACCCCGACGTCGACGCGATAGCGGGTCACAACGTGCTAGCTCAGAGCGCTACCAGTGAATTCGGTATGTGGGACGAGCGAGCGTGGAGCAAGCACGACGACCGCGAGATGACGTTCGGCGTGCGCAAGAGCAGCGTCGGGCGATGGAACGGCTTCGACGCCGTTCTCTACGATGCGTCGGCCGGTTTCTCGGAGCAGCAGTTCGTCCGCCATAACGTGAGCATGCAAGTCGGAAAGCCGTTGCTCGTAACGAGCCGGTGCGATGGTGAAACGCTACGCCGCCTCCAAGTTCCGGGTGACGTGAAGATCGTACCGCCCGGGGTCCCGCGCATTTGGGAGACCGAATCGGCAACCATCAAGCTCTCGATGTATCTCAACGCTACGCTGATGCTGTCAACCGCCGCATCGATGGGCGTCGATCTCGAGCGCGTTGCGATCCGCCCGCAACTCCATCTCCGCGATCCGAGAATCGAACACGTCGGCTGGGCGGTAAAAGCCGAACTCGAAACCCCCGAACCATTGGGACGCCTATATGGCGAAAGCCTCGGCCTGGCACTCGCGGCGCACGTTTTGCGCGCCTACGGTCCGACTCGCGGGATCGCCACGGACGCACGCCTGCCGCAGCGCCGCCTCGCCCGCGTGCTCGACTTCGTCCGAACGAACATCGCAAGCGATCTCTCGATGAGCGAACTCGCCGGGGTCGCCGGGGTCAGCCCGTCACATTTCAAGACGCTCTTCAAACAGAGCGTCGGAATGCCGGTGCACCAATACGTGATCCGGCGCCGCGTCGAATACGCCGTCGAGCTACTGCAAAACGATCGCTCGGTTCTCGCCGACGTCGCTTTGCAAGCCGGCTTCGCAAATCAAAGTCATCTCGCCCGCTGCATGCGAGCCACGCTCGGCATCACCCCCGGAACCCTCCGCCGCACCCTATCCTAGCCTTGTCGAGTCGGCCACCATCCAGGTGGCACCCGCGATCAGGAAGTTCAGAGCAAATTCGGACCAGTTCCCATGGGTCTCCGGGTGAGCGACCAAGAGTGGGATCCATACCGCTATGCCAAAGATCGTCAGCATCACCACCATCAGGCGCATCGCGAGCTGCGCCCGAACGTTGATGAGCATGGCAACGGCTGCGAACGCAAACGCGACCGTCGTGAGGATCGCCCAGAACATCTGATTTGGCGGAATCCACTTTGGGACCAAGGCAACGGTCACGCTTAGATAGATGATCTGCGCTAGCGTGAAGGAAATCATGCTGAGCCCGAGCCCAAGACGCGCCACGAGACGCAACGTCGCCGACCTCGCCCCACTCGCACCCGTTACCGCGTACAGCGCAATCGCCCCGCAGAATAAGCAGAACTGCTCGAAGAAGCCGTCGTATTCTCCGAAGACCCGCGGCGCGGCGACGATGCCCGGAACGCAAGTCAAAGCGAAGATCGCATACACGACGCCCAGAACGATCGACGCTGCCCGCGCACTTCGTGGAAACAGTATCCCGATTCCACCCGCAATTAGGGCGACCATGAGAGCCTCGCCGATAAACGTGCCATAAGGCAACCTCAAGATCCTGTGCAGGCCCTGCCAGGTATCCGCGTCGTGCCACATCAGGGCGATCACCCCAAACAAGACCGCCGACCCGCCGAAGACAATCCGCCCATACAACGCCGTTTTCATACCAAACGTAGCGCCCGCTCGCCCGGCCCTGTGACCGCGGCCGGAAAGGCCGGCAGGCTATGCCTTACCGCACGACGGTATTCACGGGCCAATCGTCGCGTACGTTATGGCGACGATGCCCTTTTTCTGCGTAATTTTCTTGAGGAGCTTCTTCGAGCCGCCTTCATAGACCGAAATGCTGTTATCGTTGTAATCCGTAATGTAGTATCGGCCGGACGCGTCGACCGCAACCTGGGGAAATGCCCGCGTCGGCAGGACAAACGAAAGTCCGTCGGTAGGGCATGATGCGCCCGGATTATAATCGAGAAGCACACCGTCGTCGCTCGAGTCCTGGTTTCCGATGTAGATCCTTCCCTTAGAATCAATCGCGATTGAGAGGCCGTCGCCGGCAAAGACTGGACTGTCACTCGTCGCCGTGTACAGGTGCTGCACCAGCCTTCCCTTTGAAAAACGCTCTGCTTGCTCGAAGCGCTCGATGGTGCCGGATCGATCGGGAACGCACGAGGTCTTGTTTCGGAAATAGACCTGCGTCGGGTCGGGCCCGTGAACGCTCCAGACGTCGCCGTTGGCATCAACGATCATCTGATACACGTAGCCGCTGTTACCCGTCGGAAAGGCGATTACACCCTTAGTGGATCCGGCGGCAAAATACGTTACGCCGCCCTCGTTATCCCCAACGTAGAGGTCGCCTTTGCGATCTACGGCGGCGTACGTCGGGTTGATCGTCCCGCTCTTAAGACCGAGATTCCCGCCAGTGTATTGCGCAATGGGTTTCTTCGCCTTGTTCGTCGCTTTCTTGGGCGAGTATTCAAGCACATTTCCCGAACAATACTGCACGGCGTAAAAGTCGCCGGTCGGACCGGTCGCGAGCGAAGTACTCTGGCACGGTACGCCATAAAACTGTTCGACGGCCGGAACTACTTTGTTCTTAACGGGCTGCAAGTACACCGCAAAGCCGCCCTGCGCCGCCTCGTCGATGAAGTATGGCAGCTGGTCTTTTCCAAAGGCCTCCGGACTTGCAACGCCATCGGCTTCCGTGGTTTCCAGCAACGAAAGATCTGGAAGGCTATACCGCGCGTACTCGCCGGTATAAAGGCCGGCCGATCCCTCGTTGTAGACGTACAGGTATTGGGTCGCCTTTGCGGCGGCGGGCGGTGATTCGCCTTGCGGCTGCGCGAGGCTCGGAGCGCCCGTCGTTGGAACATCCGCCCTGGTGGAACAGCCCGCGAGCCCCAGGCCGAAAAGCGCTAAAATGGCAGCACCGAAACCGGATCTCATCAAACGACTCCTTGCAGAAGTTTTGGGCGTCGCGGTTCTGTATGAGGTCCGCACCTCCTCCGCAGGCCACGCCAAGAACCAGGCTATCGTGTGCAGTGGCCCTTTGGTGACGCTTCGCTTGGCGGATAGGCAGCATCACCGGCGTTCGTTTCGCCGGCAGAAAGTTCGCGCCGTACCGCGTCAAGAAAGTAGTCGGCCACCTTGAGGTTTGCGCCCGCGCCTGCGGGGTCGCATGAGTACAGCACGCTGTTCCCAGCCGCCCCCAGCGCAGAGGCAGCGCTCCACAGATTTGCACTGAGCAGCACATACGGCGAGTCCACATTCCCCGAGCTCGGAAGCCCGTCGATCCGGCCCTCAAAATCTTCTTGCTCGGTTTGCCAGTTGCCACTCTTGTAGAATAGGTCGCTCTGGCGGGCACCGCTCTGAAGTCGCGTTATCAAGTCGCGCACTGTCGAACGCAAGCGCTCGTACTCACGCATCAGTGAGTGAAAGGTCGCGTCGAGGTTCGCATCGTCGAGGTTGTAAGCCGGTTCCGTTCTCGCCGCTTCCTTGGTCAAAATTTGAATCTTTATCGGAGGTGCCCCGCTCGCGTTGTCGCTTGTCACCGTGTAAGTCGCACTCGGTGTAAAGATGCGGCCATAGATTTCGGGGCGAGCCGAAATCGCGTACGTGCCGGGCTCGGTGAGATGGTAGCCCCACGTATCCATATCGAACCAACCTAACCTCGTCGTGCCTGGCGAAAGACTCGGCCACGTCATGCTGGTGCGCAAGATTGTTACCCGTCCGCCACGACCGGTCGGCACTGGCTTGTTTCGAGGGTTGACTACGCTGATTATGTTCGGAAAGTGCGACAGGAGCGGATTGTACGCGACGGGCTCCTTACCGAGATTTGTAACGGCGAGCCGAACCAGTACCGGTTCGCCGCTCGCGTAGACCGGGCGGTTGGTCTGAATCTTAAAGCTCAGGACGCGGCTGGTCTCCGGCAACGCAAGCGTTGGCGGTGGCGCCGTTGGGGTCGCGAGAGCGACTTCAACCGGATTGGACTCCAACGTTACGCGTTGGCCGTTGATGACCGGCCTACCGGTTACGCGTATCGTGTACGTTTCACCCTCTGCGAAGCGATAGAGTTGGTTCAACTCGAACCTGCTGTACAGCGACGTGTCGGAATGAACGGGGCGGCTATCCCAGGGGTTGGACTCCAGATCACCTTGAGACGTCGCCTGGGGCTCACGCTCGAGCAACTCTCCCGTCTGCCGGTTTACGATCGTGAAATGGTAATCGGAGGTCGGAGATCCGAAAAACGCGTCCTGCGTCTGGCCCGAAATATTGCGCAGCTCGACCGTGACGAGAATGGGGCCGCCGAGGGTGTTGTTAGGCCCATCGTTCGTTAGGGAGAGTGCGAAGCCGTTGGAGGCCCGCCCCGCAAGTTGTTGCCCCGGCTCGGCTTCGTAAACCTGCGGACCCTGCGTTGAGATGGGGGTCGGCGAACGCGGCGGCAGTACGTCGATCTGCAGAGGGTTCGATCGTAGCGCGACGTGAGCCCGAGGCGGCGACGGAGTCGCGCTTTCGGGTTGGACGTCAAACGTCGCCGTGGCTCGAACTAGATATCGTCCCGGGGTCGCGATCTTAAAAAGCCGATCGAGGCGGATCGCCTGAAAATGCGACTCCCCTTTCGGAACATTTCGACTGCCGAACGATCCGGAAAACGCGTCAGGCCGATCTGCCCAGTCCTGCGCAAGCGGCAACCGGCGCCCCGACCTGAGATCCGTGATCTCCATCGTGTAAGAATCCGCAAATAAAAAAATCAGACCGATCTCGCCGGGCGTAGCGTTCCGTATCGCAGTGGTTATCCATATCGGAGAGCCAACGCGATAAACATTCGCC
Organism: Candidatus Cybelea sp.; assembly: GCA_035308305.1. Taxonomy (GTDB): domain Bacteria; phylum Vulcanimicrobiota; class Vulcanimicrobiia; order Vulcanimicrobiales; family Vulcanimicrobiaceae; genus Cybelea. Next base: position 24,998 of record DATGGV010000002.1, read on the forward strand.
GCCGCCGGTGTTAAGATCGATAGAGCGACGCCGTGCTCCGTGGGTCCGGAGGCCGAAGGCTGCGACGGATCGCTCCAATTGAGAACTGGCTTTCCGTCGCTTCGCGGCAGGATGTTTACGGTCACGACATTGGAGCTCAGCGTTAGGCCACGAAAGGCTACCTGTGCCTGGAGTGTATATCTGCCGGGTTCTTGCACGGTATTGGCGACCTGAGGCCGAAACCAGAGATAGAGCGACGTACGCGGGGCAAACTTAAAAGCGGCAGGGGGCCCGAAATGTGGCGTGACGATCCCCAGGTTTACGTTACCCGTATTCGTGTTGCTAGCATTGAAAAAATACGACGCGTCCTTGGCGCTAAGGGATGTGCTCTTCCCGACGTTGGAGACATTTCGCAGCTCGACGGTAAACGTCAAGCCGTCGCCGGACCTAAGCGTGGATCGGCTCGCCGTCAGCGACAAAGTAAACCCGTCGACGACTTCACCTACGGGCGTTTTGCCCGCCGGGGCGCCGTAGACGCCGGCGATTAACGTGCGATGCGTTGCATCCACAGATGTGGTCCGGTACACGGTCGGCGCAGGCGTCGGCTGAAACGATGTGTCGGCCAGTAGGACCCAAGAGACCGCAAAAGCGATCGCAGGCAGCTGTATGCCGGATTTCACCATGACCTGCGGCTACGCCGCCGGTTTATGCGCTAGTTCTTCGTACTTCCGAAAGATAACGAAATAGCTCGCCCCGATGAAGACGATCGCGAACGCAAGCAGTGCGTCGCCGATGGTCGCGGTGAGGCTTCCGCGCAGCGGAATCATGCTGCGAACCACGTAGCGCAATCCGAACGCGGCGGCAAAGATCACGATCGTCACCCATGACGAGCCGAGATACATCACGCCTGGCCGATCCGTGGGGCGAACGTCGGTGTGGACGCCGCGTAAAATCCCGAACGGCAACCCGACAACGGCGCCCACCACGAGGCCCAGCGCGATTTCGAGCGGCAGCGCGGGGTTGAGCGTGTTATTCGCGTAGATCACCCACGCCGTTAGCGCGCAGAGGATGATCGGCGAGACCCACATCCGCGTGACGCTGATACGCTGCGGCCGCATCATGCGAACGGCGAGCACGACGACCACGATCAGGAGTGGGATCAGTTGCACCCACCCCGGAACGTTGGGCGTAGGTTGCGATCCTATTTGATTTCGACCTTTGCGCCGGCTTCTTCGAGCTTCTTCTTTACCGCCTCGGCTTCGTCTTTAGTAACGCCTTCCTTCACGGCCTTGGGCGCGCTCTCGACGAACGCCTTGGCTTCGGTGAGACCGAGGCTCGTCAGCTCGCGGACGGCCTTGATGACCTTGATCTTCTCGGGACCAATTTCCGAGAGAACGACGTCGAACTCGGTCTTTTCGGCTTCCGGCGCTGCGGCGGCGGGACCGGCGGCCATCATCGCAACCGGCGCGGCGGCGGAGACGCCATATTTCTCCTCGAGCTGCTTGACGAGGTCGGCGAGTTCGAGAACGGTGAGTTTATCGATCTGTTCGATGACTTCGGCTATTGCCATGATGGTTACTTTCTTCCTTATCTAAGCGTTTGAGGCTGCGGCTTTTTGCTCGCGAATGGCGTTGAGCGCGCGGACGAGTCCGGTCTGGTTGCCCTGCAGCACGGTAACGAGCCCGCGAAGCGGGTTCGCAAGCGTGCCGACGAGCGCGGCCAGAAGTTCGATCTTCGGCGGAAGCTTGGCGAGCACGTCGACCTGTTTTGCATCGACGATTTGGCCGTCGATGTACGCCGCCTTGATTCCGACTTTCTTGACCGTGTCGCTGAAAGTTTTGAGCGCTTTGGCCGGCGCCACCGGGTCGGCTCCCGCAAAGACGACGCCCGTGGGACCCGCGAGAAACGACTCGACCTGCGTCGCAAGGTCGCCGGCGGCGATGCGAAAGAGCGTATTCTTAACGACCGAGTAGCTGTTGCCGTCTTTTCGCAGCTCGCCGCGAAGCTTGGTGATCTCCGCAACGGTCAGCCCTTGATAATCGGTAAAGAACAGGCTCTTGGCCGCGGCGAGTTTTTTGGTGAGTTCTGCGACTGAGGCTTCCTTACGCGCGGTCGGCATTCGGTACGTTTCCCCGGCGCAAATGCGCCACAACGAAAAAGAAAAGCGCCCCGTTCGAGGCGCATCGCTGAAAGCTCGCACCGCCGGAGCAATGCCGAACCGTCTATCTTGCGTCCTCGGTGGTCAAAATTAAGGCCTTGCGGCCGGCCACGGTCTTTGGAGCCGTCGGTTAGCCTACCATAGCGGTGGTCTGAAAGCAACCCCGCTCGCCTGGCGAAATGGCCTGCCCCATGACCGTTGAATCCGCCACCGCGGCGCTCGCCTTACTCGAGGCCGGAAACGCCCGCTTCGCAGCGGGAATCCCCGAGATCGGCCGGCTCGACGCGAGCCGCCTGGAGCTGGCCGGCGGCCAGAGCCCGTACGCCGTTGTGCTCGGCTGCTCCGATTCGCGCGTGCCGATCGAAACGATCTTCGATCAAACCCCCGGCAAGCTCTTCGTCGTTCGCGTCGCCGGCAACTATCTCACCGACGACGTCTTCGGCTCGGTCGAGTTTGGCGTCGCCATTTTGAAGGCGCGGCTGATCCTCGTGCTCGGGCACACCAATTGCGGCGCGGTCACCGCCGCCGTTGCGCACGCAAAAGACGGAACGACGCAACCGGGACACATCGCGTGTCTCGTCACCGCGGTCGCCCCTGCGGCCAAAGCTACGCGAGACCTTCCGGGTGACTGGCTCGCCAATGCGACCGCCGAAAACGTACGCCGCACGGTGCGAGCGATGACCGCCGGCTCGACAATCATCGCCGACGCCGTCGCGCGCGGCGACGCCGAAGTCGCCGGCGGCATCTACGAGCTGCACACCGGTCGCGTCAGCTTCCTCTAGCCGAGGCGCCCCAGGTGCGTGAATGGGCCTGGTAGTATCGTTGGAGGAGACCGATGCACGCAACTCCCCTCGAGGTACGTATGGCTCGGATTGAGGGAGCCTTCGAACAAATCAACGAGCGCCTCGCCAGCATAGATCACCGCTTCGAATCCATCGATCGGCGTTTCGAATCCATGGATGGGCGCTTCAACCAAATCGACCACCGGTTCAACTGGCTAACCGGAATTGTTGTGGGCACTTGGATGACCACCATCCTAACGATCATCTTCCACCACTGAAACACCCGCGCGGTTGACGTTCGCGGGCACGCGGATCGCCGGCGCGGGCGGCAGCCGATCGTTATCGGCGTCGAGTGGGTGCGCAACGATGCGGTAATCGAACTCTAAACTCGAACGGCCGTGCTCCGTTTCGCGCACCTCGAATGCCGCCGGCGTCTTCACGCTCACATACAGCCCACGCGTATCGCCGAGCGGCGTGAGAAACACGTAGTACCACTTCCGGTCCGTGACCGCTGCGAAGGCTGGGTCGATGTGCACGTCCGCGACGCCGCCAACCATTCGCGCGGTCCCGACATCTTCGATCGTTGCGGTGGCCGACTGTGACGCATAACTCAGCACGTGCTGGTCGTTACCGTTCCGGTGCCACTCCCGCAGGCTCGGCGCGCCGATCTTCCCGGTGCACGTCAAGTCTGCTTTCGGGTCGATTTGGCAGGTGGCGTAGCCGTTCGCTTTGTTTGTAGCTACGAAAAGACCCGTATTTGAACTGTCCCCAACGGAACTCAACGCCGTGCTGGCGCCGCCGTCTTCGGCTTCGACGCCGATAGAGCCAGAGCCTGAGCCGTAGCCGTAAACCCCCACGAACCCGCCGGTGCCGCTCACGCCGTAGCCGTTTGAGGCGTTGCCGTGGATGCCTGACCTCACCGGCGCCCCCGAGGCTGTAGAGATGCCGTCAACGCCATCATTCATTGACGAGGTGCCGTAAACCGCCGAGTACCCTGACGCCGAGGACATGCCGGAGAGACCATGCCCGGTTGGGGATCTGCCAAAGACGCCTTGTGCGTGCCCGGTCGTCGCGTTGACGATCCCGGCCAGGGCGGAGTTGCCGTTCGTCGAGCTCGTCTCTCCGTGAACGCCGTCGGCGTCCTTCGAGACGCCGTAGACGCCCCAAGTCTTGCTCCCGCGGGAGTCGCCCTGGACGCACGCCGTGCCGCTGCTGCACGAGAACGTACGGCTCTTGTCTGGTGTATTGCCGGCGCGTACGATGCCGACGCTCGAAAGCGCAGCGACGACCCCAACCCCCAACATGCCCAGCACCATCCGGTCCACCCGAATCGTAAATTGAAACATGCTTTGCTCCCCTCGCACTGGGAAGCGACGGCTTAGCGCGTCGCTTCCATGCCGATACTTACGCCGTCGCCTTGACCCGAAGCGGGTCGACCTTGACGCCGGGACCCATCGTGCTTGCCAGGGTCACGCTGCGAACGTAGGTGCCTTTGGCGGCCGAGGGTTTCGCGCGAACGATAGCGTCGAGCAACGTCGTGATGTTCTCGAGCAGATGCGCCTCTTCGAAGCTCGCCTTGCCGACGATGGTGTGCACGATGCCGGTCTTGTCGAGACGGAACTCCACCTTACCGGCCTTGATGTCGCGAATCGCGGCGCCGATGTTCGGCGTCACGGTTCCGGCTTTGGGGTTGGGCATCTTCTGTGCCAGGATGCGCCCCAGCTCTTTGCCGACCGACGCCATCATGTCGGGCGTCGCGACCGCTACGTCGAACTCGGTGAAGCCGCCCTTGACTTTATCGATCAAATCCTGATCGCCGACGATATCGGCGCCGGCCTCTTGCGCGGCCTTCGCGTTATCGCCTTTGGCAAACGCGATGACGCGCACCGTGCGCCCGGTTCCGTGCGGGAGCAGCACCGTGCCGCGAACGTTCTGATCGCTTTTCTTCGGATCGACGCCCAGGCGGATGTGCGCCTCGACGGTCTCGTTGAACTTCGCGTTGGCATTCTTCTTGACGATCTCGATGGCTTCGGGCGTAGAGAAGAGCTTGCTGGGATCGTAGGTCGTAGCTAATGCCTTGAAGCGTTTTCCGTGATGCTGCGCCACTCTACGCCTCCACTTCCACGCCCATCGACCGCGCCGTTCCGGCGACGATCTTCTTGGCGGCGTTCATGTCGTTGGCGTTGATGTCGGGCATCTTCACCTTTGCGATATCTTCGAGCTGCTGCTGCGTCAGCTTGCCGACTTTGTTGCGGTTGGGCTCCTTGCTGCCCGACTCGATCCCCAACGCTTGTTTGATCAGAAAGGACGCCGGCGGCGTCTTCGTGATGAACGTAAACGTGCGGTCGTCGAAGACGGTGATCTCGACGGGGATGATCATGCCGGCTTGTGAAGCAGTGCGCTCGTTGTACTGCTTGCAGAAGTCCATGATGTTGAGTGAGTAGGGGCCCAGCGCCGGTCCGATCGGCGGGGCCGGGGTCGCTTTGCCTGCCGGAATCTGCAGGCCGATCTTGCCAACTACCTTCTTAGCCACGAATTATCTCCTTTCGAACCGATTCTCGCGGTTCTCCCCCACTATTGTCAGTTGCAAACGCCGGGGTGAATGCGTTCGCTAAACCTTTTCGACTTGGAAGAACTCCAATTCGACGGGCGTTTCCCGGCCGAAGATCGAGATGAGCGCGCGCAAGCGCTCCTTCTCCGGCGAGATTTCGTCGACGACGCCGGTGAAGTCGAAGAACGGTCCCGACGTGACTTTGACGCGATCGCCCTTCTTGAAGTCGATCTTGAGCTTGGGCGCCTCGATGCCCATTTGCTTGAGAATGGTTTTGACTTCTTTGTCTTGCAGCGGCACGGGCTTCTCGCCCGGTCCCGGACTGCCGACGAAGCCGGTCACACCCTGCGTGTTGCGCACGACGTACCAGGATTGATCGTCCATGGTCATTTCGACCAGCACGTAGCCCGGAAAAACTTTCTTCGGCGTGATCTTGCGCTTGCCGTCCTTGAACTCAACTTCGTCCTCCATCGGAACGAGCACGCGGAAAATCTTGTCCTGCATGCCCATCGAATGGATGCGCCGCTCGAGATTTGCCTTGACCTTGTTCTCGTAGCCCGAATAGGTGTGGACGACGAACCAGTTCCGGTTATCCTTGGGCTTCTGGAACTCTGCAGCCGGCTCTTCGACCAGCCCTTCGGTCAGATCTTCGACTGCGACCGGTTCGCCCATCTCGGGGTCCTCGGTCTTGGTCTCGTCGATCTTCGTCTCGTCTATCGTCGTTTCGTCAACGATCGGTTCGGCGTCGTACATCGTCTAGATCTATCCCGACGTGACGGGATGAATCAAGTTGAAGAGCCATCCGAAGAGTTGGTCAACGATGAAAACGAAGGCCCCAATGCCGACCACCAGCGAGATCGTCAGGATCGTGGCTGAGATCCATTCGTCGCGCGTCGGCCACGTGACGCGCCGAAGCTCCGCGATGACGCCGCGGACGAAATCGCCGCCCGCCATGGACTGGGCCGTTCTCTTTTGCTGTTCGTTCACCAAAGGTTTACCTTAAAAAAATGCAGGGCGGACAGGACTCGAACCTGCAACAACTGGTTTTGGAGACCAGGACTCTACCAATTGAGCTACCGCCCTATCTCGTTTCCCTATGCGGTTTGTGGCATCGGCAGAAGCGGCAATATTTGCTGAGCTCCAGCCGGTCCGTGGTCTTCTGCTTATTCTTTTGCGTGTTGTAGTTCCGGCGCTTGCACTCGGTGCACGCCAGGACGACCATCACGCGCGATTCTTTCTTTGCCATTTTTAGTCTACCACAACATTAAGAAAACGGACCGGCGGTCCGTTCGAATGCCAATGCTAACACATCCGCCGCTCCCTTTCAATGGCCCGACCCCCGGCCCCCGTGGCACCCGAGCTTAGGACCGAGCGCCTTGTGCACTTTCACAGCGTTAGCGAGAAGACCGTTCCGTCCGCGGCGCCGCCTCCGGAGGCCGTACCGTAGAGCGTGCTTTTGAGGTTTACGAGGCTCCCCAGCGGATAGAAGCAGCCGTCCGACGCGCTGAAAGTGTAAGGCACGGTCTCCTTGCCGGAGGGCGTAATAGCGAAGATCACACCGTACAGAGTTTTTCCTCCGTACAGCGTCGTGCCGTACAGCATGCCGTTATAGTTGAGGAGGCCGGCATACGGGTCGTAGCCGTCCCTCGATCCGTCGGGGAAGCTGTGGAGCACAGTTTCCTTGCCGCCCGGCGTGAGCGAGAACACCGTTCCACCACCGTTCGCGCCGCCCGCATAAGTCGTGCCGTAGAGCGCGCCTTGCACGTCGACAAGGCCCGCAGACGGTTCTTCGCCGTCGCCCGAGGCGCCGAAGCTGTGGAGCACGGTTTCTGTGCCGGACGGTGTGATCGAAAAGACCGTTCCATCGCCGTTCGCGCCGCCTTCAGGGGTCGTGCCGTAGAGCGTGCCGTTCACGTCGATGAGACCCGCCTCCGGGTGTGAGCCGTCTCCCGTGCCGCTCCCGAAGCTGTGGAGCACGGTTTCTTTGCCGGACAGCGTGATCGCGAAGACGGTTCCGAATTTGTAAGCACCGCCGTTCTCGGTGCTGCCATAGAGCGTACCGTCGACGTTGAGGAGCCCCGCGACCGGACCGCGGCCGTCCCCCTTTTCGGCCCGGAAGCTGTGAAGCACGGTTTCCGAGCCCGTCGAGCTCACGCTGAAGACGGTGCCATTATCGACTGCCCCACCCAGTTGGGTCGTACCGTAGAGCGTACCCTTAACATTGATGAGGCCCGCCTCGGGATGGTAGCCGTCCGCCTTTCCGCCCTTGAAGCTATACAGCACGGCTACCGTGCCGGACGGCGTGATCGAAAAGACGGTTCCCTTGTCGTTCGCGCCGCCCTTATAGGTCGTGCTGTAGAGCGTCCCCTCGACGGAAACGAGGCCGGCATCCGGGTTTGCGCCGTCTCCGGAGCCACCGTTGAAGTAATGAAGCACTTCGAAGGTAGCCTTTGCGCGCGTGCGCTCCGCCGTTGTGATCCTGAGCGTAGTAATGTCATGCTGCGCGCAGTCGGAGCACGGCGCGGTGCCTCCGCCGCCGCAGCCTGCAAATATTGCGGCCGCGCACACGCCTACAGCGCAGCGGCCTAAATGCGAAACCCTCATCTGAACACGCCTTCTGAAGCTCAACGCTTCGGCAGCTTTGGTTCTTCTTGGCCGGGCGCTCGGCCGCCTAGAGCGCGGCCTAACACGTGAAGGCTTTCGCGCCTTTGCGCAAAACGCTCGGGTCTCGCAAACAGCAATCGGGCTGCTAGTCGCTTCTTAGGAGGAGACGAGATGAGACATCTTGAGAGCCTCGCAATTGCATTCGTCAGTGCCGCGGTCTTGGGAGGCTGCGGCGGAAACGGCGCCCTTGCCCCATCATCGTCGACGCTGGGTCGCGCGCCGAGCGGCTCGACCAAGACGTTCAAGTTCACCGGCAAGAAGCAAACCTTCAACGTACCGAGCGGAGTAACGCGGCTCACAATCACGGCGACCGGTGCCAGCGGCGCCGGCGGCAGCAGCGGCTACGGAGCCGGCGGGAACGGCGGCTTAGTCGAAGCCAACGTCCCCGTGACCCCCGGCGAGAAGTTGGCCATCGTTGTTGGCGGTGACGACGGCTATAACGGCGGCGGAGTCAGCGATTCGGGGTCGCAGGAACAGAACGGCGGCGGCGCATCCGACGTGCGGCAGGGCGGCGACAAATTGCAGGATCGGATTATCGTCGCCGGCGGTGGTGGCGGCGGCGGGTATTATCCCTACTACTTCGGATTCGGCGGTGGAACCGGCGGCACCGGTGGACTGGGCGGCGGCAAAGTGGCCGGGGCGGGCTCAGCCGGTTCAGCGGGATCCGGCGGCGGTGGAGCGGGTGGCGGCGGCGGCACGCATACCAAAGGCGGCAAAGGCGGAGGCGGCGGCTCCAGCAGCCCGCTCCGTTGCAAGTACTCGTGCGGCTGCAGCGGCGATGCCGGGGGGAATGGAACGCTTGGCTCGGGCGGGGCCGGCGGAACCTATTGCAGCGGTCCCGGTGGAGGTGGTGGTGGCGGCTACTATGGCGGCGGTGGCGGTGGCTCCGGCGGTTCGCCCGGACGCAGTGCCGCGGGCTCGGGCGGCGGCGGGGGCGGCGGCTCCGGTTTCATAGCGCAACATGCCATGGGTGCCAAGAACATCGCGGGCGGCGCGCCGCCCGGCAACGGCAAGATCGTGATCGCGTGGTAGATCCTACGATAACTTCAGCGCGTAACGCGTTCGGTGTATGCGCAGCCATCGCGTTGCTCGCAGGCTGCGGTCGGGATGCGGCGCCGATCGGAACGCCGGCGGTCGTGGTCAGCACGTCGACGCTCTCGAACTCCGAGCTAACCGGCGAGAAGTTATCGTCGGCCCGCGCGACCTCGGCGTGCTCTAGTCGCAGCAGCTATTCAATATCTGGGACGTTCGACGCATCCGGCAAAGCGCGCGGACCCCTGCGCGGCACGTTTACCGCGCACGGCCGGGTTAGGGTCTCTCTTAAAACGCTGAGCTTCTCGGAACATTTCGAGATACGATCCGGCTCGAGGGTGTTCATCGGGAGCGCGAGCGCGCCGCCAAGTTCGGGCTCTCCTACGTTTGGTTGCTCAAAAAGCGACAAGCTTAGCTTTGCGGTAGAGCAACTCATCTATCGCTCGAAACGATCGCACGCGCGCCTCGGGAACGCGGCAGCCGAACTATCCGGCAGCTCGTTCAGTGAGTCGTTTCAATAGAACGTGGCCATCGGTGCAGCCCAGCCGCTTACGGCGATAATGAGTAGACCGTTCCTTTCCCGCTCGCGCCGCCTGAAGTGGTCGTGCCATAGAGTGTGCCGTCGACGTCTGTGAGACTGGCCCACGGAACCGCGCCATCTCCCGAGTATCCCCCGAAGCTGTGGAGCACGGTTTCCGCCCCGGATGTCGTAACCGCGAACACCGTTCCATACAAGTACTGGCCTCCGTAGGGCGTGGTACCGTAGAACGCGCCGTTGACGGCGATCAAAGTCGCGCCTGGGCTTATGCCGTCCCCCGAGTAGCCGCCGAAGCTGTAGAGAACCGTTACCTTGCCGGACGTCGTTATCGCAAAGATCGTACCGCAACCCGAGTATGTGCACTGAGCACCGCCCGGGGAACCGAAGCTGTAAGCACCGCCTTGTTCGGTAGTGCCGTAAAGCGTGCCGTTGAGAACGACGAGGCCCGAATATGGTTGTTCGCCATCCGTTTTGCCCCCCTTGAAGCTGTGAAGAACCGTTTCCTTGCCGGACGTCGTGACGGCGAACACAGTCCCGCAACCCGACTTTTTCGGAACACCGGTGCAATCGTGCGCGCCCCCGAATTCAGTAGTGCCGTACAGCGTGTTCTGGATGTCGACAACGCCCGCGTTAGGACTCCAGCCGTCCCCGTCCTTTTCACCCTTGAAGCGGTAGAGCACGGTCTTCTTGCCGGACGCAGCCATCGAATAGACCGTACCGCAGCCGCGCCTCCTATAGCATCCGGAACCGCCACCTTCCGCCGTGGTGCCGTAGAAGGTGACGTCGGTGTGGCTGAAGCCGGCGCGTGGATCGGCGCCGTTATTTCCATTGAACCTGCTGAGCACGGTTTCTGCACCGGACGCTGTGATAGTAAAAGCCGTCCCGCAGCCGTCGCCGCCGCATCCCGTACCGCCGCCCGATCCGGTAGTGCTATAGAGCGTTCCCTTCACATTGATGAGGTCCGCAGACGGCGACGCGCCGTCCCCCGTGCCACCAAAGCTGTGGAGTACGCTCTCTCCGCCGGACGTCGTGATGGCGAAGACGGTGCCACAGCCGAGGCTAGCAAAACACCCGGTACCACCACCTTGCTCGGTGGTGCCGTAGAGCGCGCCCTCAAGGTTGAGGAGACCCGCAAACGGGGACGCGCCGTCGTCTCCGCCTTGGAAGCTGTAGATCACGCCGTACGCGGGCCGCACGTGCGTTCGCTCCGCCGTTGTCATTCTGAGCGCAGCAATGTCTTGCCGAGTGCAGTCGAAGCACGAAGGGCCCGCAGTCGTTGGCCTCAGCAGCGAGCTCCCGCCGCCGCAACCCGCCAGCATTGCTAGAGCTGCGCAGACGCCTAGCGCAAAGCCGCCAAAGTTCAAGCTTTTCATGTACTTTGCTCCTCGTTCCTTGAACACGTAGACTCAGTGGGGATTCGGGATAAGCCATAAGACAGCCTCGGCTCCGAAGTACTCTCGAATGCATCCCGGTGCGGCCGCCTCTTCCGCAAGCCGTTCGCTGACCGTCGCTGGAGCTTCGAGCTTACGCGCTTCCATAATCAACGCAAACAAAACACCCCGAGGCTATGGAGTTGGTAGTGCGCCCGGTCAGAATCGAACTGACAACCTTGGGCTTAGGAGTCCCCTGCTCTATCCAGTTTGAGCTACGGGCGCGCACGTGATTCGTCCTTGTTCTATCGGGGTTTTCGACGTGATATAGAGCTTCGAGACTTCTGGGTCAGCTCCGCGTTGTTGCATTTTGGTTGCACCGCCCGCCTACACGGTTCTTCGCAGCGCCGGGTCAAGCCCGTCCTACCTCGCCAACGGCCGCCCGCGCCTGCGCCTGACTGAACGCATCGCCAAGGGCGTCCACCGCCCGCTCCTGTGCCCCCGCCACTACGTGCCCGTAGACATTCAGAGTCGTCGACGGGGAGGCGTGCCCGAGAAGCGCCGCAAGGGTCCTGACGTCGGTGCCGCTCTGGAGCGCGAGGGTTGCGGCGGCGTGCCGAAGCGAGTGAAGCGAGATCCCCTTGGCCTTGACGCCAGCAAGCGTCGCGAGCTTTGAGAATGCTTTGCTCACCGAATCGGGATCCAGCATACCGCCAAGCTGGTCGGCGAACACGAAACCGCAATCGGCATAGAGGCTGCGGCTGAGGAGCTTGTCTTGAGCCTGCTGCGCGCGCTGCGCCCGGACCGCCGCCAGCGCAGCGGCATTCAGCGGCACCACGCGTTCGCGCCCGCTCTTGGTCGACTTCAAGAACGAGCCGCCCTTGCGATCCTCACCGATCGCCTGACGCACGATCGCCTTGCCGGCGTCGAGATCGAGGGCGTCCCACTTCAGCGCACCGATTTCGCCGCGGCGCATACCCGTCATTGCGGCGACCACGAAGAAGGCGTGTAGGCGGTAACCCTCCGCCGCCTTCAGAATACGCACAACCTGATCGGCGTCCAACGCTCTCGCCGGCGACGCGGTGGCCTTCGGCGCTTCCACGGATCGGATGACGTTGCGCGCGGTAAGATTCATCCGCTCCGCCCAACCGAAAAGGCGATGCAGAAAGCGGTGGATCCGCATAACGCTGTTCGCCGAGAGCGGCTTCCCTTTCCGCTCGCACTCTTTGCCCTCGGCGCCCTTCGCGCGCGATGCGTATCGATAGACGACCTCCGACATCCGGAGTTTCGCATATAGCTCGGCAACGTGCGCGGGCTTTACGTCGGTGCACGCCATCGCACCGAGCGCCGGGGCGATGTGCAGATTCCGGAGCTCCTCATATCGCGCCGACGTCGCCAGCGCAAGATCAGGCTTCGCGGCCTTGAAGAAACGCTCGGCAATCTGCGAAACGGTCGTTCCTCGGGGCGCGAGATCGATGCCGCGTTCGTGATCGGTCAGAGCGCGGCGCATCGCTTTTTCGCCTTCTTCTTTCGTTCGGAACGTGCCGAGCGATTTGCGTCCCAACGCCGGCGGCGCAACCGCCTGGTAAGAACAATCGGAGCACTTCTTTCGGCCTTTGCGATCGGTCCGATCGTGGCGGCTCTTCGTTTTCTTGCACCTCGAACACGGCCGTAGGTAGATGGGCATTAGAGTCTCTTCCCTTTCTCGGTTTTTCGGTGTTTATGTGTCACGATTTTCGACAAACGCTGATAGGCCGCGTCGACTTTTCCGAAGGCGTCCCGAATGGCTCGTTCAGCAGCGAGACGATCGGCCGGGCTCGTCACCTTCGAGAGAGCATCTTGCACCGTGCGAAAGAAGTCGTCACGGGCCTTTAGTATCGCAAGCTCGTCCTCGTCGCGCAGCCATCGCTTGAGATTTAAGTCGTGGCGCGCGCAAATGCTGCGAAAATCCTCGAACTCGCTCGAAGACGGGGCACCATCGGCGAGAAGTTGTCGGAGCAACCGTCGCCGGTGCATCGCGTTCACCTCTAGTGTTATCGCACGCCGCGTCGCTCGCGGAAGCGCATTGTAGATACGTAGTCGCTCCGCGACCGCGGCGGGGTCAACGCGTAAATAGCCGTAGCCGCCGACTATGGCTTGCAAAAACGGGAAGGCTGACCCGCGCGGATGTGAGTTACCGCGAGGAGCTTCCGGCGGATGAAATAGTATCTGATCAGCGTCGCCTTTTTCGAGCCAATACGTTGCGTTCAAATAGTCGGCGATACGCCTGTCGCTCAGGCGCTTCGCGAGTGCCTCGTTCAGCGCGTACACGGTGCTCTCGCTGGCCGTGCGGCCGCCCGGGCGCAGGCTGAGGTACAGAGACAGCGCGGCTTTGGAAATCCCCACATCGGACGCGAGGTCCTGCTGCTTCACGTCGCCGGCCTCGAGAATCCGTCTCATCTCGTTGCGCCACTTAGTCTTGTAAACCATACCTGGCTTTTAGTTTACAGCAACTTCTGTCATTATGGCAATATGCAGGAACTCATGGAACCCAAGCGCGCCTCTCAACGGCTCCTGAAGCGCACCGAGGCTTGCCAGCGCCTCGGGATTGGGATCTCGACCTATAAAAGGCTGGTGCGGGACGGCTCGCTCCGCGAAATCCACGTCGGCATCTTCGCGAACTCGCGCGGCAAGCGGCTGCCCGAATCCGAGGTTGAGCGGTTTATCAGCGCACGCTTAGGCGGGGAGCGGTGACGCTGCGTGCGGGCGATACGAGGCGTTGATGACGCGCTCTGGGTGATCCTCCGGGCCATAAAGGGCGGCGATTATCCGTCTGCCGACGAGATTCGCACCTTTCGTGTGCTCTGCAGGGACATTTTGCTGCGACGCTGCGGTCTCGCGATCGAGGCCGAGGGCCTATCACGCGCGGATCTGCGTGAGTGGATTGCTGACGAACTGGGCGAACGCCGCGTTAGCGTCGCCGGACCTTGGGTCCAACTCTCGAGGCTGCAAAACAACCAGGACGCCCGCCGTACGTCGGCGCATCTATCGGAGATCGTTGCTGTCGGCGAGGGCGAGGCGACCGCGTACACGGAGCTCGAGGTTGTCGACGCACTTCGATCGGTGAGCCGCCAGCAGAGTGCCGGGCGACGACGTCGGCCAACAGACGTTCGGCAAGCCGAGGTCGACGAATCCATCCTTGTCGACGAGCTCGCTATCGAGCGGCCTCGCGTTGTGCTGCGTACTGCCGGGGCGTCTCTTCACGAGGAAGCGTACAATGCTTCGACGTCTCGCTTGTCGCCGGTACAAAATGGATGACGCAGCCGTCAACAGCAGCTCGGTGGGTTCGTGATCAAACGCCTGAAAACGCTTCGGGTCACGCCAGAAGTCGCGCTGGACCAGCGGCTGAGCAACACGGCCTTTCGGGCCTTTGTCGTCATGCTTATCTGCCGCGATGGGAAAACCGGCCGCAGTTCCATTACGATAGAGCGGCTCGCCAAGCATCTCGGTCTTGGCGGCAAGAAAAACGCGCTAAAGGCGGTTCAGCAACTCACGCAATACGGCTACGTTCGCAACCTTGCCCGCCAGCGAGCCACGGGCTGCTATGAGTTTCTCGCTGGTGTCGAAAACGTAGCCACAGGTCAAGCTGCGACACCGCTGTCGCTGGAGCAGTCGCTGGCCGAGTGGGAAGAGAGCCGACAGGGTGCCGCTCCCGTTATTGAAGGGTTGCGCAAGCGCTTTGGTCGGGTCCAAGACGTCCCGGTATAGCGTCGTGATTTGGAGCGGTTCCTATCCGCTGGTAACAAAACCGATACCAGGCAGGTATCATTTTCATCCCGCTCTGGTGTCATTCTCGTCCCAATCTGGTATCAAAAACGACACCCACTCTAAATAAGCTCTAGTATTCTTCTCTAGAGCGCGCGCACAGGAAGCCAAGAAAACCACGACGGCTATCGGAAGCTGCACCTGCTGACCTCCGGCAGGAACAGTTTTCGACGTCGAATGTCATCTGGGGGAACGTTCAAGAGGGGAAACGCTTTGACGGCTCTGTGGCTTACTGCTTGCGCCCGCCGCTTCGGCGCCCGGTTCGCATTTGATGAGAGCGGCACGATCTCAGTCGAGGACTTGGATCGTTTGCCGACCGAGCTCCGCGCGATGATCACTCTGCGCTTCGAGGACATGCGTGCCGCCATCAGTGAGCACTCTGCGCCTAAGCAGCTCACACCGGCCGATGCGATCGAGTCGGCCCGACGTATCGCACTCGCCGCGAGAGCGCACCGTGCGTGAGCCCAAAAGCAAAATCTGCGCAGAGCCGTCGACGGTCATAGCCGTCGCGGGGCTTCACGCTAAAGATAAACAACTCGCCGTCCGAGAGGACAGCATGACCGCCAAGGTTTGCTCACATGCCTAGAGCTTGCTCAATCTGCGTGCATCCGGAGACGGCCGCCATCACCAAAGCGCTCCATTCGGGTGGTTCGATACGCGACGTCGCGAGTCGGTTCGTCGTGACCCCGGCTGCCGTCGGCCGTCACCTCCGCGGCTGCTTGCGCACCACGCGACGCGCTGAAAAGCCTCCCGACGTCGGCGTGCCGGCAGATCGTGGAACTTCGGCTCGTCTCGATACGGCGAACCCCTCAACGCTCGTGGCCGCGACCGCGCGGCTCG
This sequence comes from Candidatus Cybelea sp., assembly GCA_035308305.1. Taxonomy (GTDB): domain Bacteria; phylum Vulcanimicrobiota; class Vulcanimicrobiia; order Vulcanimicrobiales; family Vulcanimicrobiaceae; genus Cybelea. The sequence continues at coordinate 40,716 of DATGGV010000002.1, forward strand.
TCGACGAAGCACTTGACTTGCTCGAGAACGCCAAGCGCGCCGACGATCGCCGGACGGCGCTCGTTGCTCTGCGCGAAGCGCGCGACGGTCTCGCGCTCTTGATGCGTGCGGCGGGCCTACTGAGCGGAGACGCCGGGTCGACCACCATTGTCGATCAGCGGCGCCAATCAATAGCAATCATGGCGAGATTCAGCGAGGACGAACTTCGCGCGCTCGTCGCCGCCGGAACCCGCCGAGAGAGCGAGACAATGTCGAGCGATGGTCGCGATGCAACGAAAGTGCAACCAACGGCCTTCGTCGTGGCCACGGTCGATCAAATCTCGCCGCAAAACGGGGCCGTCTGATGCTCGGGGCAGGGGACTACGAATCCCAAAGCCGCCAGGTGCGGGCGTTTATTCAACGCCAGAGTGCCAAGCTGTTGGCACTCGCCAAAACCAGGACTAGGACAATGACAAACGACGAACGTGAAGCGCTTCTGCGCGAGCTTATGGAGTCCGTTGACCGTGTCGAGCACGGAGCAGAGCGCGCCTTCGCCAAGATTCCGGCGGGACCGGATCGCGATGCTGCTGGGAAGGACATGGCCAAGATCCGTGCGATCGCAAAACGACTCCGGGCCGAGTTTAAATGACCAGCGCGGCTATTCGTGATGTCGCCGCAATAAGCGCAGGCGAAGAGCTTGCGCGGCGCCGCCTGGGAGAGTTCATCTCGCTACTCGAGCCGAGCTATGTGCGGGCGCAGCATACGGTGGCGATCTGCGACCATCTCGAGGCCGTCGAGCGGGGCGAGATTGACCGATTGATGATCTTCATGCCGCCACGGCACGGCAAGACGATGCACGTCTCGCAGGCGCTGCCAGCTTGGACGCTTGGGCGCAATCCTCACGCGCAGGTCGTCCTCGCCTCTTACGGTGCCGAACTCGCTGAAGGCAACTCACGCAAGGCGCGGTCGTACATGCGCAGCGACCGGTGGCCGTTCGAGTGCCGTGTTTCGGAGGAATCTCGGGCGCAAAACCGCTGGCAAACGGATGCCGGCGGCATTCTCATTGCGACCGGATGCGAGGGCGGTTTGACCGGCTATGGTGCCGACCGCCTCATCATCGACGATCCGATCCGAGATCGCGCCGACGCCGAAAGCGAGTCGATGCGCGATCGCTTGTGGAGTTGGTATAGCGACGTGGCGCGCACGCGGCTGATGCCGAGCGGCCGCATCGTGCTCTGTCAGACGCGTTGGCACGACGACGACCTCGCCGGCCGCATTCTCGACTCGGAGGACGGAAAGCGGTGGACCGTGCTCTCGTTGCCTGCGATCGCGGAAGAGGATGACGCGCTCGGACGAGGCGTGGGCGAGGCGCTGTGGCCGCAGCGCTTTCCCGTCGACGCATTGCCGAGCGTGGCGAACGGCGAGATCTCGGCAAGCAGTTTCGCATCGCTGTATCAGCAGAACCCGATTCCCGTCGGTGGCGCTACGTTCAAACTTGAGTGGACGAAGAACCGCTACGATGCGGCGCCCGGACGTTATGGCGCGTTCCGCGTCATGGTGATCGACGGTGCGTGGTCTGCGAAGTCGAGTGCGGACCCTTCAGCACTCGCCTGCTGGGCGACCGACGAACGAAGGTATTACCTTATCGAGTCGGTGGCGCGCCGCGTCGAGTTTCCCGATCTCATACCGCTCGTGACGGCGTCCTGGCGCGAATGGAAGCCCCACGCGGTCGTCGCAGAGGCGGCAGCATCGGGTATCCCGCTCGTGCAGATGCTTGCCCGTGAGAGCTCGATTCCCATTATCGGCATCCCGCCGAAGGGCGACAAAATGGCGCGAGTGCAAGCGGTGACGCCGTTATTCGAGGCCGGAAAAGTCGTGCTGCCAAAGGCTGCGCCGTGGCTCGACGGCTGGCTGGAAGAGCATCTCCGGTTTACTGCTGCAAAGCACGACGACCAGGTGGATTGCACCTCTCTGGCACTCGCGTATCTGCAGGAGCGCAATATGCAGGCTGAGACCGAGCGCCAGCGGCACGAAGCGTGGTCACGATTCAGCACGGCGAGGTAAACATGATAGCGACGGACGATAATCTCAACGAAATCGCGCGCTTGGCGAGAGCCGAGAGGGCACGCGGTGCCGCGACGATCACTTTTGAAATCGAAGCGACGTGCGGGTTCACAAAATACGTCAACTTGTGGGAAGGCAGCTTGGGCGTCGTTGTCGGGCGCATCTATGAGGAACCCGACGAGCCAGCCGTGCCGGGCATCCCTCGGGCGAGAAACGTGCAGCGGTTCCGGGTTCGTGCGCAGATCGCCTCGATTTTGGAAGCGCAACGCCGGCGCGCGGAAGCCGAAGTGCGACAGTTCGGCCGTGTCCCCTAGTGAAAAGTGTCCACATCGAGCGGGCCCGCGGACGGTCCGCGCTTCGCGATCGCGCTCGAGCGTGTGGCAAAGAGGCCGGGAGTTTTGGCTCCCAGCCTCTTTTTTCGTCAACCTAAACCGAAACACTCACAAGATCGAAGGAGATAGAAATGTCAATCACAGCAAAGGATCTTCAAGATGCCCAGCGGACGGTGCGGGACGCGCAAACGCTTCGCGCATCGCTCGAGCAAGCCCTAATCAACGCCGGCGCTTGGGAAGCTGACGTCGTCGATCGCGTGATGAGCGATCACGCTGAAACGCTCAGTATGGAGGATGGAAAGGTCGCCGGCGTGGAGGCAGCGGTAGCGAGCTATCGTCGCAAGAACCCGGATGGATTCGTGCCGCTTGGCCGAATCGCGTCGAACCCGAGGTTACCGGCGATGCAACGTTTCGCCGCAGCGTACAAGGACGTGCTCAAGGCTCGCGATCGTAAACAAAGCTCGCGCGCCACCAAGCGCGCTTTTTGAAATAGGCCGAGGTCCTGCGGAGACCGGGGCGGTAACGGTACGAAGGCCGAAGATCGCAGTCGCTCATCCGCCCGGCTAGGGGCCTTCGCTTTAAGGCGAGTATGACCTAGATATTCCTAGGAGGTTACGATTCCGAACGCAGATACGCAAAGACGCGGTGAACAGGGCAAATGAACCCAACGGAGATCGAGTTCGCCGTCCGAGACCTAGTCGCGAAGCCGCACGACCCGGCGACGTTTCCGTTCGATCTCATCGGAATCTTTAATACGTCGAAGGTCACCGTCAGTCGGCTCAAGAGCGGGCAGACGAATGCGGCAAAACAACCGGGAGACGTGCTCTGGAGGAAGCACCTCTTTTTCCGCCAGGCCGGCCCCGACGATGACGTGGGAGCAATCGGAGATGCCCTGGCTGCCGATCCTCTGACGGCCAAGCACAAGCCGCGGTTCATTTTTGTTACCAACGGCGATCAGGTCCATGCACGCGATCTGCAACTCGACGATACTCTGAACATCGAGTATGGCCAGCTAGACGAAAGTTCCGACTTCCTGCTCCCGCTCGCGGGCTACGAACGCCGGGCTACCGTTGAAGAACATCCAGCGGACATCAAGGCCGCCAAAAAGTTAAAGAAACTCTACGACGCCGTTCTCGCTGCGAACCCGACGTGGAGTGCCGGCCATCACACGCACGAACTAAATCTTCTCATGACCCGCCTTCTCTTCTGTTTCTATGCGGAAGACACAGGCATCTTCGAAACCCCGCAACTGTTCACGAAGACGCTTACCCAGCACACTAGCGAAGGCGGGAACGACGTAGCCCCGTTGCTTGACCGACTCTTCCGTATCATGAACATCAAATCGGCGGAGCGTCCCAGGAACACTCCAACGGCGGAGGCAAAGTTCCCGTACGTAAACGGTAGCCTATTCGAGGATACCGTAGAGATCCCAGCCTTCACCCGCACGGCACGCCGGCAAATGTTGGAATGCGGCGACCTCGACTGGACCACGATCAACCCGGATATCTTCGGATCTATGATCCAGACCATCTCACAAGACGCTACACGTAGCGATCTTGGGATGCACTACACCAGCGTGCCGAATATCATGAAGGTTCTGCAACCGCTCCTCCTCGATGAGCTTCACGATGCCTATGAGAAAGCCAAGGACAGTATTCCGAAACTCGAAGCGCTGCTTGGCCGCCTCTCTAACATCCGTGTCTTCGACCCAGCCTGCGGTTCTGGCAACTTCCTCATTATCGCGTACAAGGAGATGCGCAAACTCGAAATCCAGGCCCTAAAGCGCATCAGCGAGATCGCTCCAAAGACCCCGCTAAAGATGTCGGGGATCTCACTCGATCACTTCTACGGGATAGACGTTGTCGATTTCGCCTGCGAGACGGCCAAACTGTCGCTTTGGATTGCAGATCACCAAATGCATTCCGCATTTAAGGAGATCCTTGGCGAGACCAGTCCGAGCCTTCCTTTGGCGAAAATCACAACCGTGAAGTGTGGCAATGCTACGCGAATGGATTGGCTGGCCGTCTGCCCACCGCAGAATGGTCGCGAGACATTCGTTTGCGGAAATCCCCCATACCTAGGGGCGAAACACCAGTCGCCTTCTCAACGATCAGACGTCGTATCGATTTTTGGCTCGATTTTGGACGGCGACACCAACATCGACTACGTGGGTTGCTGGTTTGTAAAGCTCGCCGATTATATCGCCGCTGTCCCAAGCACCTCCGGCGCCCTCGTATCAACGAACTCAATATGCCAAGGTGAGCAGGTTGCTTTCCTGTGGCCATATATTTTTTCGCATGGAGTGCGCATTATTTTTGCCCATAGATCCTTCAAATGGGCAAACAGCGCTCAGAATAACGCCGGCGTTACATGCGCCATCGTGGGTTTGGGAATACCTTCATCCCGAGAACGGCGCTTGTTTACCGACTCGTATGTCATCACTCCGCCGTCCATCACCGCATACTTGGCACCAGGCCCAGAGGACCTGGTCGTCCATGCCACGTCGCGGGCGCTTAACGGCTTTCCTGCGATCGCGGCTGGCAGCCAGCCCAAAGACGGTGGCAATCTAATGCTAACACCGGAGGAAAAAAATCGCCTCATCGAAGCCAGCCCAGAAGCAGCGGTGCTCATTCGGCCGTTCTATAGCGCTGAGGATCTCCTCTACGGGGTGGAACGTTACACCCTCTGGATACCGGATACGCTCTTAACTCTCGCCAACAGCATACCGTTCATAGTGGACCGCCTTGAAAAGACACGAAAGGATCGCGAGAAGGGCGGCCAAGACAAAAAAAGGGTAGCGAGCACCCCTCATCGTTACGCGCGAAACGCCCACAAAGAACGAGAAGCCATTGTCATACCAGGCGCTTCTTCCGAACGGCGACCATATCTGCCCGTGGATATTGTCGGGCCATCTGATATTGTTGCCAATACTCTGCACGTGGTGTATTCGCCAGAGCCGTACGTTTTCGCCGTGCTGTCGTCCCGAATGCACCGTTTATGGGCTGAGGCTGTAGCTGGTAGACTCAAAACCGATATTAGGTACTCTGCTAACCTGGTGTACAATACTTTTCCTATTCCGGACTTGTCTTTAGAGCAGAAGCGCGTCCTTGGCGATTACTCAAGAGCCATCATAAAGGCGCGAGCGAAGCATCCTGGAAAGGCGCTAGCTTCCCTCTACAACCCAGAGTCCATGCCCGATGACATTAAGGCTATCCACAAGCAGAACGACGCATACATCGAGGAGCAGGTCTACGGCAGAAACTTTAAGGACGATACCCACCGCCTGGAGCATCTCTTCGCGATGTACGCACGTTTGCGCGAGCGACAGCGTACAGAAGGTTCGCTTCTCGAAACGCAGGAGCTCGCGAGCGCATAATGACGGAGACTAACCAAACTTATGCGATCGTGGCGTTTGGTGACATTGACGGACCTGACTGCCGAATCGCCGCAGACAGCGTGTTTGATGGTTTATTCGCAAAGGGCGAATGGTACATAACTCGGCCGACAGCGTCATTACTCAAAGGCACAAAGGTTCTATTCTACCAGAACGGTAGAGGCATTCGAGGCAGCGCACTTGTGGGAGGCGTGATAGAGTGCCGCACAACACACATATTCGGCTGCCGGGTGTACTCTTCGTTTACGCACCGTCTCGTTCTAGACGAATGCGCTACGTTTGTTGAGCCTGTTAACATACGGCCATTAATCCCTGTTCTGGATTTTATTTCTAACAAGGTCCATTGGGGCCAATCATTCAGGACAACTCCTCGTCGCATTTCTGAGAAAGACTACTTCGCAATCGCGCGCCAAGCTGACTCGCGGGAGAACCTTTGATGCCCAACCTCATCACTCACGTCTGCGGTACTCACAAGACTACCGTGAATGGCATGGGGATGCGCGAGATGCAGGAGCGCGCATTCGATGCTCGCAACGCGCAGTATCTTCTCATCAAGGCGCCGCCGGCGTCCGGCAAGTCTCGTGCGCTCATGTACATCGGGCTAGACAAGATCACCAATCAAGGGGTTAAGAAGGTCATCGTCGCCGTCCCGGAGCGTTCCATCGGCAACTCGTTCAAGTCGACGCCGCTCAAGCCGGGGGGATTCTTCGCCGATTGGCTCGTCACGCCCAAGTATAACCTGACGACGTCCGGCGGCGGCCAGAAGACGGCAGCCGTCGCCGAGTTCCTCGCCTCGGGCGAGACCGTACTCGTCTGCACGCACGCGACGCTCCGCTTTGCCTACGACAAGCTCGGAGCTGAGGCATTTGCCGACTGCGTCGTCGCGATCGATGAGTTCCACCATACCTCGGCCGATGCCGAGTCGAAGCTCGGCGAGCTCGTCCGTGGCCTCATAAGCAATCGCAAGACACACGTCGTCGCGATGACCGGCTCCTACTTCCGCGGGGACACGATGCCCGTGCTCCGCCCCGAAGACGAAGACCGCTTCACTCGCGTCACCTACACGTACTACGAGCAACTGGCTTCCTACGAATATCTGAAGAAGCTCGGCATCGGCTACCACTTTTACAGCGAGTCCTACATCAAGGCGATCGAAGAAGTCCTCGATCTCTCGAAGAAAACGATCATCCATATCCCTAGCGTCAACTCTGCTGAGTCCCCAAAGGGGAAGTACGAACAGGTAGACGACCTACTGGAGTTCATCGCCGACGGCGACGCGAGCCAAGTGATCCGCGACAGCATCACCGGCTTCTATCATGTTACGCGGCCGGACCAAACCATTCTTAAAATCGCCGACCTCGTCGACGACAGCCCCTATCGCGAGACCGTCCTCGCGAGCCTCCGCAAGGTCGAGCACCGCGAAGATCTCGACATCATCATCGCGCTCGGCATGGCTAAGGAGGGCTTCGACTGGATCTGGTGCGAGCACGTGCTCACGGTCGGTTATCGCAACTCCATGACGGAGGTAATCCAAATCATCGGCCGGGCTACGCGAGATGCGAAAGGCAAGACGCACGCTCAGTTCACGAACCTTGTCGCGGAGCCAATCGACGAGCAGTCGGCCGTGACCGAGGCGGTGAACAACATGCTCAAGGCCATCTCCGTTTCGCTCATCATGGAGCAGGTGCTCGCGCCGAACTTCAACTTTAAGACTAAGGTACCGGAATCACCAGTCCAAGAGCCCGCTCCGGGCGTCCCGCTCTACATAAAAGGACTTCAGGAACCGTCAACCGACCGCGTTAAGCAAATCGTCGAGGAGCAACTCGACGAACTCAAGGTGGACATCATTCAAAATCCGCTCATCCGGCTCGTGATGAATCAGCCGGAAGTCTATACACCGGCGGAAATCAATACGCAGATCATCCCCATGGTCATTGCGAAGCGCCACCCCGACCTTACCGAATCCCAGGTCAACGAAGTCCGCCACGCCGTGCTGCTGGACCTCAACTTCAAGAACGCCGTCTCGCCCGAGCCCGGCGACCCGAATCCGAATACGAACGGCGAACTCGAAAGGAAGCGCGAAGGAGAGAACGTCCTCATCAAGCTCGCGAAAAAGTTCGTCAACCTCAATGATCTCTCGATTGATCTCATCGACAGTATCAATCCGTTTGAACATGCCTACGAGATTCTCTCGAAGAACCTCGACGAGCGCATCCTTCGGACGATTCACGGCAACATCGCCGCCGCGCGCCTCCCGATGAGCGACGAGGAGGCCGCCATGCTTTGGCCGAGCGTCAAGGCTTTCTTTCAGAGCCGCGGTCGCGAACCGAACCTCAACGCCCAGGATCCGCGAGAACAGCGACTCGCACACGCGCTCTCTATCATCCGCGGAGCCAAGCGGGAACACGCAGCAGGCTGATGCAGGACAAGCCGGCTCGGTTCGCCGACATTTTCGCCGAGGAGGACACGCTCGGGCTTCTCGACGATAAGCGTGCTGGACCGTCGAGCTCGAGCGAGGAAGACATCATCATCGGCCAGTTCAAAGCGATCAGCGCTTTCATCGACGAGTACGGCTTTTTGCCCGGCAGCACGGAGAACGACCGCGATCCGAGCCTTCAGGAATACTCGCTCGAAGGGAATCTTGAGGCGTTGCGCGCCGACGAAACGCACCGTCAACTTCTCGCGCCGCACGATAGGCATGGACTCCTCGGACCGGCCGCGACCCCCGCGCCCATCCCGACGACCATGGACGAGATCCTTGCGTCCGACGACCCGCTGCTTTCAAGTCCGGCGGACAGAATCTTCGACCTCAAGCACGTAGCCGATCCGGCCCTGAGCAAAGCTGCCCTTCCCGACGAGATCGCCAAGCGGCGGCCATGCTCGGACTTCGCACGCTTCGCGCCGATCTTCGCTGAACTAAAGGAAGAACTCAAGTCTGGCAGACGCTCCACGAAGCGTTTTGAACGCGAAGGAAGCATCGTGCCCGGCGCGGCGTTCATTCTCAACGGCATTATGGCCTACGTCGTGGCGGTGGATGAACTCCAACGGCGGGGCAAGGAGGACGACGCGCGACTCCGAGTCGTCTTCGACAACGGCATGGAGAGCAATCATCTGTTGCGCTCGTTCGCCCGCGTTCTCTACGAAGACGACAACGGCCGGCAGATCATTGAGAGCGCGCCGTCCCTTAGCGGACCGCTGTTTGGAGGGCCTGGGCACGTCGCCGGCCCCCTCTTTTCGGGTGAACCGGACCAGGCGGAGTTCGGCGAGGTGAAAGGCACGGTCTACATCGTGGAGAGCCTCGCGGAAGATCCGAACATTGTCGCGCTCAAGGGCAAGCTCTACAAGATCGGCTTTACCGCGCAACCCATTGAAAGGCGACTGGCTGACGTTGAAAAAGACCCAACGTTCCTCTGCGCCAAAGTCCAGCTTCGCGCGACGTACGAAACCAACTTCAATCCACACAAACTCGAGCAGTTGCTCCATCAGTTCTTTGCGCACGCCAATCTTCAGATCGAGGTAGTGCTCGGCAAGCCCATCGTACCGAAGGAATGGTTCGTCGTACCGCTCGACCTCGTCGAGGAGGCCGTGAAGCGCATTCTGGACCGCAGCATCGTAAACTACCGTTACGATGCCATAAGCCGAAAGATTCTTCCGCGATGAAGCCTGACGAATACGCAAAGGGCTACGAAGAATCCACACAAGAAAGCGACCCACACGCTGCCGCCGCGTTCGTAGCGAGCCCAGCGCGAGCGAGTGACGGGAGTCGCCTTCGAGCCGGGCCTTCAACCCGAGGTTCCCGACGAGCTTGGCGACATCGCGGCCGTCGATCGGCGTCTCCCGTGCTTACGGTGGCGCTGACGAGGGGCTAGTCGTAGCGGGATGGATACGGTGACTGCTTTCCGAAGGCCGCGGCCATGGAAGAAAGGGAGTCATGGGAGCTAACCATCACCAGGCAAGAGCGCGGGACAAGAAAGGAAACCCCGTCAACCGTTGGCGGCTTTCCCGACCGTGAAAGCGCCGTGAAGGCTGCCGAGGCGTTCGAGGCTCAAGCGACACGAGGTGGCAATCTCCCGGTAACCGCTGAAGGGCCCGACGGTTCCCGAGTGACGATCTTGGCCGAGGATTTTAGGGCCACGCGCGTACAAAAGTTTTTTCTAGGCTTCTAGAGGCGCCGTACTGTCGATCGTGGACGGATCTCCTCGCGTCATTATCGAGGGTGGCTGGTAGGTCCCAGCCTTTAGTTCGCCTGTGCTGGGCCGGAACATCCAATCAATATATCCGGTGCTGTGGAATATGCTTTCAAATGTGACACGAAACACGACCCACTCCGGATATGCGCCTGCTCCGTCTTCTAAAGACGAGACGTTCAGGTTCACAGTAGTTTGCCCCTGAACGGCGATCGGCCCGTATTCCGCAAGTATCTCAAAGGGCTCCATCTTTCGATGGCCCGTAACTACGCTTACGGTTCCCCTGACGGCCACTCCGGTTCCAATATTCTTTACCGACACACCAAAACTGATGGGATAACGCTCCACGTGGGTGATCGATACAAAAGGCCAGAGAGTCTGTTGGTGGTGCTCGTCCGCTCGATCCGAAGCGTCGACCGTGTCGCGGGCGAGCTGCGTCGTCTCGAGTGCGAGCTTTCTTGTCGCTTGGGCCATCTTACGGGTGTAAAGTGCTAGGAGTACAGTCGCGATTGCCGCGCATCCTGAAACGATGGCGCTTATCGCTACCCATCCCGCTTCGGGCCCCCATGGGAACGCCAGAATCAGACGTTCCGCCCAAACAAAGAATGCATTCATCTCTTACGCGCTCGCTTCGGCAGGCGCACGAGCCAATACTCGACGCCGTCGAGCGTGATCTTCTGCCGGCGCCTGTTGATTTGCGGCGAGTAGAGCATCCCGTCGTCGTTGAAATAGAGCAAAAGCCACGCAAGAAGGCCGGCGCGGTCCTCGGGGGCGAGCCGCTTCACCGACTCCTTGACCAGGGTGGGTTCCGATCGTTCGAACTGGGGCGGCCGCGCCATGAGGCGAACAGGTGTTCGGAGGTTGCAGCATGAAGCCTGCCAGTCGGATGAAGTCCGCTGTTCTCCGCAAACGCTTCATGCATACCGCTGTGGCCGATATTCTACGCGCGGCCGGTGGTGGCGCGTTGCCAGCTTCTGCGACTCTTGCGCTTTGTACGCTGGACTATCTCGCCTATCTCAGTAAGCGCGCGGGGGGCAACAGCGAAAACTATCAGCGGCTGGTCGAGGACTATATCGTACCGATTAACTCGCTTTATCGGCCAAACGAAATCTATGCGTGGCGCTGCTCGATGGTACACACGTACGCGGAGTCAGACGCGATGCTGGCCGCAGACCTTGGTGGCTACCTAATGCGGCACCATGATCCAGGCTTCCATCTTTCATCCTGGCGTCCGCGAACGCTTTCGATCAACGTCGACACGTTTGTCGCCGATGTCGTCTGGGCTGCGCATCGGTTCTTTTTGGATTTAGACGGCGACCGCGATGTCGAAGCACGTGCCGAGGGGTTACTGGTCGTTTCAGGCGGATCAATGGACCTCGTCGCGGGTTATTCCGAATGGTTCGCTGAGGCCATGTCGTACGAGTCGATGCACCCCGCCCTTCGGCAGCTTGACGCCGAGTCACCGGACCTGAAGGCCCTCCGAGGAGACGTATCGTCGGCTTATCCCGTGCAGCTTTTCTTTCGTACGGACGGGACGATGACCACACCAACGTCAGGCTCGGCACGCGGAACCTGACTCTCAGAAAAACGGGAAAGGCAGCGTTCGCTCAGAAGGCAAGGGCGTGTTACAGTCGCGTTCGTTACGGATTGACGAGCATGGTCGTATCCCGGGGCCATTTTGGGCAGAGCGGAGTAAGTAGTTGCTCGGGGCGGGCCTACCGGAGAACGCGCGAAAGGAACTTTTCAGCTTTGCGTACATGGCGGCGATCGCCGCCGCGGCAGGCTGCGAGCTTGTGACAATGAAAATGGATTACGACAGCATCGACGGCCTCGTCGTTTCTTCTGCCGGCAAAAGGCCCGTGCTTTGCGTCCAGCTTAAGGCAACCTCACAACGATGCGTCGAGAATGGGCGTGTATCATTTCCGCTTTCCATCAAGAACTACGATGACTTGCGAACCGAGCAGCGCGGCTTGTCCGCAATCCTAGTCATCCTGCACCTGCCAGAAGACCGCGAGCGGTGGCTTACCCATGAGCCAGACCAGTTGCTCATGCGCAACAACGCCTACTATCTAAATCTAAGGGGCAAAGAAGCCGTCGACAACAAAGAGAGTGTGACGGTTCATATTCCGGTCGACCAGCGCCTCACTAGCGCGTCGTTACAGAACCTATTAGATCACGTAGCGGAGCATGGGCGGTTGCCATGATTGACGCACGACTGGTAAACGACATCACTCCGATCGACATCCAACTGTACCTGCAGGGTCACCGTTGGAACGAACAGATCGTTAACGACTTTCTTTCGGTTTGGTCGAGGGCGGGACTCGAGCAAGAACTGTTCGTTCCCAGACGCCGGGACGCTATCGATTATTTTTCCCAGCTTGCGCTTCTACTGCGTTTCCTGGCAGAGTTAGAAGATCGGCAGCCGCTCGAGGTCTCGGCGGACATGCGCTATACTGGCGCGGACGTCATTCGACTTAGGATCGACACTACAGCATTCGATAAGGGCACCATTGGGTTCTCCAAGGCGGCTGAGATTATTACGCAGGGAGAGCGTATGCTAACGGCGGCAGCCCGATCTGCCGTGCATCCTCAAAACTTCTTTGAGGGTCGCCCTCCAGCTAAAGTCACGGACTACATGGAAACGACCCGGCTGGGCCAGACTGAACAGGGAAGCTACGTATTTATAATCGTTTCGCCCGTTACATATCCGCCGGCGACTCCTCAGGCTCGCACGGAGCCGGCGATAGAAGTCCGACCGAAGCCGTTTGCGCGTTGCGTCACGGAAACGCTATCACGGAGTCTCATCGCGATTCGCGGTACAGCCAAGGCGCACGAAAGAGCCCTAACCAAGGTCTTTGAAGATCTCGTCGACGACGGCGTCAGCGCAAACCTTTGCGAAACGTTGTCAGTAATCGCTGAGACGAGCCAAGACAGAGCGGTAGAAGTAGATTTTAGCTGGTCCCCTAAAGCGCCAAACGAAGAGCCTCGCACGAAGATCGTTGTTCCCCCCATGATCACGCCAGTATTGAGCGACATGGCTAAGTTCCTCAAGACAGTCGAGCCACAAGGCGGCTTTGAGGTATTCGGCGTCGTCGTTAAGCTTTCAAATCAAGAGTTGGGCGAAGGGTTTGATCTTGCGCTGCGCGGCAGCATTGAGGGTAAGGAACGACTTGTCGCGCTCGAGTTAACCGAGGACGAGAGAACCGTTGCAAGCACCGCCTGGAGCACGGGACAGACGGTTTTTACGCGCGGAACGTTAGATAAGCGTTACCGGCCTTATAGGCTGCTAAAGCCCGAGGTGTTTCAGATAATGTCGGTATAGGGTGACCGCGGTGATTGGAGTGATCCTTGGCGCAATCGCGGCAGCCGCCGCGATAGCCGCTTTCGTGTACCAACGTAGATCCTACCAACTTCAGGTGGAGTTGGCAGCGCCCAAGCCCAACGTCACCGTTTACATCCGAACGCGTGGCGACAAGCTAACGGAGCCGGTCATAATGTGGCAGCAACCGCTGAACGCCCATACTTCGCCGCGCGCCTTCGCCGTGCTCTGCTCGAACACCGGGTCGGCCGCTACAGGTGGATACCGTCTATCGCTCTACGCGCCTCCCGGGATTACGTTTGCCCCGAGTTCTGCATCCGGCGCAATCGGGGCGCTTCAGTTGGGGATTCAGCCCTTAATAATAGATGGTCGCGAGTACTCTGAGGCCTATTTTGACTCGATCGACGGTATTCAGATCGCCGGTTCACCGCTTCCGTTGTGCCAGGGCTCGGTTATCGGTAAGTGCGGGACTGTAGACAGCATTATTTGGCGCTTCCGCGCAAAGGGATACGAGACAGAAGGTCGGATTAAGGTACATCTAAACTGAGGGTCGATTGACGTGAGTTCCGTTTCCGGCGGCCCCGTCGCCGGTCAGACGCCACCGAGTATCCTCTCGACTAGTTCGCGACGTCGTGCGCCCGTAGATTCGAGGCGCACCGCGCTACCGCTCTGCACGCGTAACCGCCGGGTCTGATTTCGGACGCGCGCGCCCTGGCGGCCATCCTTCGAGACATTGGCCGATCAACGATTAGCCCCGGCGCTAGATCTCAGCGCATCGTCTGTTTGGGTTGCATTTTTGTTGCATCCGGTAAGGATCAAAGGCGTTGGTTGACGACTTTAAGCGACTCGAAGCCCCTTTGCTTTCTGCGTTTTGAACCGTGCGCGACCCGTAGCAACTGCTATTTTTGGTTTTAGGAGTCCCCTGCTCTATCCAGTTTGAGCTACGGGCGCACAGGACGAGAACAACTTGACAAGAACCGGGCCGATTCACGCAAGCCTGCGGTGCCCTCGCTCTTGGCTTTCCGGGCTAATTTCGCACGCGCCTGCGCCGCGACGGCTCGTGAACGCTCGCTCGGCCGGACTGAAGACGCGTTGACAAAGCGAGCAAGAAGGCGCATTCTGGCCTGAAGGCGGTCGTCATGGCGCCTTAAGCCACTGTAAGTTGAGGAGACCCATGCGCATTTCAGCGAGCATTCCGATCGCCGCGTTTCTTAGCGTGGCTATTCTGACCGCGTGCGGCGGCAACAGCGTCTTATCTTCGTCAACGCCCACCTCAGCCGCGCGTTCGCAAGCTGGGCTAGGACCGCGCGCTGCGCACGGCGTGACGGAGGAGGTGCTCTACAGTTTCGCGGGCGGCTCGGACGCCGAACACCCAACGAATGTGACGCTCTTCGCTTCGGGTGGCACGCTCTACAGCGATAGCGAACAAGGCGGCGGTTCAGGGTGCCAAAGTGGGGACGGCTGCGGAACAGTCTTCAAGGTGAGTACGTCCGGCGTCGAGAGCGTTCTGTACAGCTTCGAAGGCAAACCCGACGGCCAGTATGCGAAAGGGGGCTTAGTCGAGCGAAGCGGCGTTTTTTACGGCACAACGCAAGTAGGTGGCACAAATGGCTACGGCACGTTCTTCAAGATCACAACCTCCGGGAAGGAAACCGTGCTGCATAGTTTTGGTGCCGCTGTTACCGGCGGATACGATGGCATCTACCCCTACGGCGGAATCATCTATGTGCCGGCCGATGATAAGTTCTACGGTACGACGATCGCCGGCGGCACCGGCAGTTGCGGCAGCGGAGGCGGGTGCGGCACCGTCTTCAGCGTGACGCCTTCCGGCAAAGAAACCGTGCTCCACAGCTTCGCAGGGGGCAAGGACGGCGATTATCTGACGGGCAGCTTAATCTACAGCAACGGTCAGCTTTACGGCACGTCGCAGATCGGCGGCGGCGGTGGCGGCTCGGCCTGCACCAATACCACCGGGCCCGAAGGCTGCGGTACCATCTTCAGCGTCAGCACATCCGGGAAGGAAAAGGTGCTGTACAGCTTTACGGGTGCATCCGACGGCGCATTCCCCGACGGAGGCTTTGTCGACGTAAACGGCACGCTGTACGGAATGGCCGGTTCGGGCGGCAGCGGTACGGGATGTAACGGCGGCGGATGCGGGACCATCTTCAGCCTAAGCGCGTCCGGCGCGTTCAAAGCCATATACAGCTTCAAAGGCGCCCCAAAAGATGGAGCGAGCCCGTTTGGGAATTTGACCGACGTGAATGGCGTGCTTTACGGCACCACGGAACTAGGCGGCGCGAGCAGCAAATGCAAAACATCTTCGGGTCTTGCCGGTTGCGGCGTGATCTTCCGTGTCACAACGTCCGGCAAAGAACAAACGCTCTACAGCTTCAAGGATGGCAAGGACGGCGCGATACCGACAGAGACTCTTCTGTATCTCAACGGCGTGCTTTATGGCACGACGCATAACGGTGGCTCGGGATCTTGCTCCAATGGATGCGGCACGGTTTTCTCCGTGTCGGGATTTTGATTCCCCCGTTATGCGCCTTTCGGCGAACAACCTCATCGGCGCGTGCCTTAGCGCGGCGATTCTAGCCGCGTGCGGCGCAGGCAATAACGGCCTCTCTTCATCAACGCCGGTATCGGTCAAATCACGAATGGCGCGGCAATTGCCTGCGACCAGTGCGGAGCAAGTCGTCTATCGTTTTGCAGGTGGAACGGACGGCGCAAACCCGGAGTCGGTGCTGGTCAATGTAAACGGCACGCTCTATGGCACGACGATATTCGGTGGCACGGGTTCGTGTAGCGGCTCCAGCGGCGCGTCGGGCTGCGGCACCGTCTTCAAGGTGAGCACGTCCGGCGACGAGAGCGTGCTCTACCGTTTCAAAGGCGGCGCCGACGGCGCAAATCCGGAAATGGCGACGGGCTTGATCGCAACGAACGACGCGCTTTACGGCACCACGGCAAACGGTGGCGGGTCTGGATGCTACGACGGCGGCGGATGCGGAACGGTCTTCAAGTTGACCTTATCGGGTAAGGAAACCGTACTCTACCGCTTCAAGGGCACAACCGATGGCGCATACCCGCTCACGGGCGTTTTAGCGCGGAGCGGAGCACTCTACGGCGTCGCGTACGGTGGCGGCGGCGGCTCGGGATGCGGCTCGAGCGCCGGATGCGGGACCGTATTTAAGCTGAGCGCCTCGGGCAAGGAACGGGCACTCTATAGCTTCAAAGGCGGCACCGACGGTGCAAACCCCCTGAGCCTGATCGACGTGAACGGGGTCTTCTACGGCACGACAACAGGCGGTGGCGGTACGGGTTGCGGCGGCGGCGGATGCGGGACCGCGTACAAGGTAAGCGGCTCGACCGGCGCGGAAAGCGTTCTTCACAGCTTCCAAGGCGGTAGCGACGGCGCCGACCCGCAGTCTAGCCTCCTCGAAATGAACGGCGCGTTCTTCGGCACGACCTACCTCGGCGGTGGCTCGGAGTGCGGCGGCAGCGGATGTGGAACCGTATTCGAACTGAGCGCGTCCGACTCGGAAGGGGTCCTCTGGCACTTCAGAAATGGCCCCGATCCTGCGAAACCGGGGGCAGGATTGATCGCGGTAAACGGCAGGATGTACGGCATTAGCAACTACGGCGGCTTTCACGGCGGGCACTGCGACCTTTCGGGCGGATGCGGCACGGTCTTCCAAGTGTTTTTAGCTAAATCCGGCTACACCGGAAGCACGATATACGCGTTCAAAGGTCACAGTTTGGATGGCGCGTTTCCGCATGCGAATCTGCTCAACGTAAACGGCACGATTTACGGCACGACGTATCAAGGCGACGATTACGGATGCGGTGGCAAAGGGTGCGGAACCGTCTTCCGCATCACACTTTGAAACCCAGCCGGCGACCGGCGCCTTGCATGGCGACTGTCGCTCACGTGATGAGTCTATTCATCTCGTAATTATGTGTCTTAACTCGCAGCAGGAACACCGCAATTGCGGTGCATAGAAGGTCGCCATGCGCGCGTTACTTCTATTGATTTTGATCGTCTTCATTGCGGTGACGTTATACCATACGTTCACGCAGGATGAGTCGCTGAGCCTTAGCACATCGCCCAGTACGTCCACGTCGACTTCGGTTTCACAATAGGCGTAAGGCCGGCTTCCGCGAGCGGGACGAGAAGTGAGTTGCTCGGAACGCCGGCCCCTTTCGCCGGGGCTGCAAAAAGCGGCGGGTAAAGTGCCGCAGCTGCTTCTTAGCCGACCGGGTTGGTCTTCTTGCCGCCGATGGGATCGGTCGGGTGGCCCGGATGCGTCGGAGGCGCGCCCGGGTGAATCGGGTCGATCGGAATCGGATGGGTCGAGGCGCCGCCGCTGACCTGATCCAGCTCTTCGTCTTTCTTCTGGTCGCTCATTTTCAGCCTTTCTCGCGCGGCACAGTCACCACGCTGGACGCAGGATAGCAGCCGAGTGAGAAATCGCGAGGAATAGGTTGTGAACGACTCCCGCCGCGCCGGAGGGGAGGTCTCCCCTTGAGCGGAAGGGTCCTTCCTTACCAGCCCAGTTCCTCCGAGCTACTTAGAGGTTGATTGCGTATGTATAGGCACTTGCGGCTTGGCGGCATCTTAGGATGCGCGGCAACGCTCGCAATGGCGGGGTGCGCCGCCAACGGCGGCATCGCGCCCACGACCGGGTCGACGAAGCAGGCTCAAATGAGTGCGACCCACGTTGCACAATATATGCCGACCCGTTTCGCGGCCCGCACGATCGTCCCCAATAGCGGCATTCTGTTCAGCTACTACAACGGCCCCGTGCTCCTCAAGCCCAAAATTTACCTAATCTTCTGGGGTTACAAGAAGTACGGCGATCCTCAGAAAGTCGCGCCGCTCCTCGAGGCGTACACCAAGGTCGAGGGTGGAAGCCTTCACAACAACGACTATACGCAGTATTACGACGTCGTCGGTAGCAAGAAATTCTACATCACGAATCCTAAGGCTCAGCAGGGCGGCGTCTGGTTTGACAACACGAATCCCGTCCCGAAGAATCCGAGCGACATTCAGGTCGCCAATGAGGCCCTCAATGGCGTCGCGAAGTTCGGTTACGACGTCAACGGCTCGTACGTTGTGGCCACGCCGCACAATCACAGTACGCTTGGTTTCGGCACGCAGTTTTGCGCGTATCACAGCAGCACTCAAACGACAAGCAACAACCTCGTCTCGTACACGAACCTTCCGTACATGCCGGACGCCGGCATAGCCTGCGGTTCCGACAATATTGCGCCCCCCAAAGACGAAAGCGGCGTGAACGAGGGCGTGACGATCGTCTCGGGCCACGAGTACGGCGAGTCGATTACCGACCCGAACCCGGGCACTGGCTGGTATAGCTTCGTATACGACGAGATCGGCGACATCTGCGCCTGGCAAGACATTCAGAACGACAAGTTCGGCAAGAAGTCCTACACCATGCAGCCGATGTACAGCAACGCGAGCGAGTCTTGCGTGCAAGAGTACCAATAACAGAGTAAACTGGACGGATCAAGGGAGAGGTTATTTGCGTATCTATAAGCACTCGCGGCTTGTCGGCATTCTAGGATGCGCGGCAACATTCGTAATGGTCGGCTGCGCTGCCAACGGCATCGCGCCCACGACCGGTTCGACGGCGTCGGCTCCACTCGGCAGTGCGCACGTCGTGCACTATATGGCAACCCGCTACGCGGCCCGCACCGTCGCTCCTAACAGCGGGCTGCTGTTCAGCTACTACAACGGCCCCGTGCTCCTAAAGCCCAAAATTTACCTAATCTTCTGGGGTTACAAGAAGTACGGCGACCCCGATAAAGTCGCGCCGCTGCTGGAAGCGTACACCAAGGTCGAGGGTGGAAGTCTCCACAACAACGACTATGTCCAGTACTACCTCCTTGTCGGTGGCAAGAAATTCTACATCACGAATCCCAAGGGTCAGCAGGGCGGCGTCTGGTTTGACGAGACCAATCCCGTTCCGAAGAGTCCGAACGACATCCAGGTGAGCAATGAGGCCCTCGCTGGGGTAGCGCACTTCGGCTACGACGCCAGCGCGTCGTACCTTGTGGCCACGCCGCACGGCCGAAGCACGCAGGGTTTCGGCTCGGGCTTTTGCGCGTATCACAGCAGCACGCAAGACGGCACCAACCTCGTTTCGTACACGAACTTTCCGTACATACCGGACGCCGGAGTAGCCTGTGGTTCTAACTCCATCGCGCCTCCCAAGGATGAAAGCGCCGTGGACGAGGGCGTGACAATCACTGCAGGCCACGAGTACGGCGAGTCGATCACCGATCCGCTGCCGCCCACGGGCTGGTATAACTTCGAGGACGGCGAGATCGGGGACTACTGCGACTGGCAAGACATTCAGAACGACCTGTTCGGGAACAACTCCTACACGTCGCAGCCGATGTACAGCAACGCCACCGGGACTTGCGTACAGGTGTCAAATAACGCAGCCACCTAAGGCCGCGCAGGCCCCGCTCGTAACTGCCACGATGGGTCGCACAAACGTGCGGCCCATCGCTATTTTTTCGTTCGTAATTCCCAAGCCTCCCGCTCCTTATTTTGCCTAAACAATCCCCTCCTCGTAAGCTTGCTTGACAAAGGTAACAATGCGGGCGCATTGTGGTTGTCACGCGTGCACTGCGGCGCGGCTCTGCGGAGTGGAGGCTGTATAAATGAACCGGCGTTACTTCGTTCGCGCGGCGACGACAGGTTTCTCTGGTGCCTATCTATCGCTGGTTGCGTGCGCTCACTCGCAGGCAACGAGAAACCCTACTGAAAGGACGGCTTCCGTGACTCAAGTTGCACAACCGACGGCCGAGGCGACGACCGCTATTCGCCCGTTTCCTCACTCGAACGTTCCGGAGTCGGAACTTGAGGATTTGCGCCGCCGCATCAAGGCGACGCGCTGGCCCACTAAGGAGCTCGTCGCCGACGACTCGCAGGGCGTGCAGTTGGCGACGATGCAGGCGCTGGCGACCTATTGGGCGACCGGCTATGACTGGCGTAAGTGCGAAGCGAAGCTGAACGCGATCCCGCAGTTCTTAACCGAGATCGACGGTCAGGACATTCACTTCATGCACGTTCGCTCGAAGCACGAAAACGCGCTGCCGCTCGTCATCACGCACGGCTGGCCCGGCTCGGTCATCGAGCAAACGAAGGTTATCGGTCTGCTGACCGATCCCACGGCACACGGCGCGAGCGCGTCGGACGCGTTCCACCTGGTGATTCCGTCGATGCCGGGTTACGGGTATTCGCCCGAGCCGGCCACCCTCGGCTGGGACCCCGTGCGCATCGCCAAAGCCTGGGTGGTGCTGATGGAGCGCCTCGGATACAAGCAGTTCGTCGCGCAGGGCGGCGATTGGGGCGCGGCCGTTACGCAACAGTTGGCTTTGCTGGCGCCGGCACAAGTGCTGGGCATTCACAGCAACATGCCGGGTACCGTGCCCAACGATATCTTGGCGGCAGCCACATCCGGTGGGACCCCGCCCGCCGGTCTTGCGGGCGACGAGCTGCACGCCTTCAACCAGTTGAAGGACTTCTACGGGAAGCACCTGGGCTATGCGATCGAGATGGGGAACCGCCCGCAGACGCTCTACGCTTTGAACGACTCGCCCGTCGGCCTGGCGGCCTGGATGCTCGATCACGACAAGGACAGTTACGAGCTGATCGCACCGGCCTTTTTCAGAAATCCCGGCGGTCTGACTCGAGACGATGTGCTCGATAACATTACATTGTATTGGTTGACGAACACGGGAATCTCTTCGGCGCGCCTTTATTGGGAAAACAAGCTCGGATTCTTCAACGTTCAAGGCGTTACCATCCCGGTCGGCGTGAGCGCCTTTCCGCACGAACTCTATACGGCGCCGCGGAGCTGGTCGGAGAAAGCCTACCCCAAACTCGCTTATTACAAGAAGCACGACGTCGGCGGGCATTTCGCCGCCTGGGAACAGCCGCAGCTCTTCTCCGAAGACGTTCGCGCGAGCTTCAGATCCCTTCGAACGGCGAACGCGTGAAAGAGGTCTCTCGGCCTAACGTTTAAGCTCCTGAACGTTGTTGCCGTTCGTGTCGCTGAAGAACAGCACCGTGTCGTTATCGTTTGATCCGCTTGCGATGAGCCCGAAAATGCCTTGGGTCTTACGCTTGTCGACGACCTTCGTGTCCAGCACCTTGCCCGCCGGCGTCAGCTCGACAAGGGTATTACCGCCCGCCGTGTTGGCCACGATGAGGTTACCGTTGGGCAGAATCGCAGCCGCTTCGGGCGCATCGAGCGGCGCTCCGCTATAGATCAGTTTACCGCACGTCGTCCGGTGCTTGCATTTGAACTTCTTACCGCCCGTTTCTACGATAATCTTATTGGCTTCCCCGAGACCGGTCGCGTTGGTGAACTCTACGACTGTGTTGTCCACGCCATCCACGATGTAGAGCGCGTTTTTCTTCGAATCGTCCAGAATCCCGGATGCGCCTAAGCCTGCCCAGCCGGTCTTACCGTTATCGGCGCGTTGGACGGATCGACGGTGGATCCGATGATAACGTCCTTCGTAAGTTTCTTGAGAATAGACGTGTTGTCGTCTGGTCTTGACGCCGCACGGAGAAACTTGACACGTGCCGCCGCGCTGCTGCTTGATGGAACCGAGCTGCTTCCGCCGCAGGCGGATGTCAGCAGCGCCATCGTTAGAACCAGCAGAGCTGGGCGAACGTCAAGCAACCTCATGGCTACGCTTTCGTTGTGGTGTATGTAAAATGCACCGCTGGGCCGTTGCGTGACGAGACGTTGGCCTTCCCCTTGAGCGTCTTTCCGGTAAGCCTGGCGACTGCTTTGGCATTGCGGCCGGGGCTGCCCTCGATCGTGAAATGCAAAATGGTTTTGCCGTGCGACGATACGACGACGCCTTTGGGGATGGGGAACTGGTCCTGCAACGTCTTGAGGATAATGTCGAAGATTCCGGTCAGCTTGTTTCCGGACTGCCTGAAGGTGATCTTCAGTTTAGCTTTTATCGATCTTCCCTGCGACGATTCGGTCACCGTCCCGTTGTAAACGCCGGCGACTTTTGGAACCGACGACTCTCGAACCGGCGTCGCATTGTTGCCCGTAACGCCCGGCACTAGCGCCGAGCTTTGCGTCTGTTGAAGGGCGCCGCAGCCTGCAAGCGCTGCGACGGCAACGCAGACCAGTGCAGTGCGTCTAGGAACGGAAACTCTCATCTTCTCTCTCCTGAAGCGAACGGATTGCGCTCACGGCTGGTAGACTTGCGTGTCGTCGTAGAACGTCGCGCCGTACGGATTTCCAGAGCTCGCACCGCCAAAGCAGTACAGGCGCCCGCCGGCGGTCGCCGCGCCGGGAGCGACCGTCGCTTGCGGCATGTCGGCTTTCGCGGCCCAACTGTTCTTCTTCGCGTCGTACGCGTCGAGGATGTCGGTATCGGGGGCGGAGCCGCCGCCGAGCTCGCCGCCGGCCAGATACAGGTTCCCGCCAATCGCCGCCGAGCATCCCGCGGTCCGTGCGGTCAGATCCGACGCGACCGTCTTCCAACTCTTCTTCTTCGGCGCGTACGCTTCGGTTTCGGTCGTCACGCCGTTGTTGGTAAGTCCGTCGGCTACGATGATCTTACCGGCTATCGTCCCGACCCCCGGATTCGATCTGCCAAGCAGCAACGGTATTGAAGTGCTCCACGAATTCTTTGCGGGATCGTACTGGTAAACATTTGGGAGGCGCCCCGACGAGCCGCTGTAGCCCCCGAGCGCGTAGACGAACTTCCCGTCGGTGACCGCGACGGGGCTGTTGGCGATTGGCAGCGTTGCTTTCTCCGTCCACGAGTTCATGGCGGGATCGTACGCTTCGACCACGTCGGTGGCGCCGCTGATCGAGGTGTTGCCGCCGATCACGTAGACGATGCCGTTGGCAACCGCGACGCCGGGACACCAGCGCGCCGTCGGCATCGCCTTACCCGTCGACCACGTATTTTTCGTCGTGTCGTAGATTTGATTGTCACCGACGATCGTCAGCGAGCTGTCGATGCCGCCCACCACGTAAATCTTCGTGCCGATCGCCGCGGCACCCGAGCACATGACCGCCGTGGGAATCGCCTTTTCTGTGCTCCACGTGTCGTGATGGACGGCACCAAGAACCGCAGCGAACGCACTCTCATTTGGAATCTGCGGGTTCGCATTCGCGCAGGCGGCGAGCGCGACGACCGCTACGCCCGCAACAAAAGGCTTAAGAACAGAGCATCTCACTACCATGCCGAGCCCTCCTTTGCTCGGTCGTTCTCGCTCCAGCGCGAACTTACATCTTCCCTTACGCCTCGAGACTTCTCCACAGCGATGGAACTGCGAGCCGCCCACAGAACGTTTGGAACGCAGATGAACGTTTTAAAAGTTGCGGCAATGGCCGCGCTCCTATCGGCCTGCGCAAGCAACGCTTCGGTTCCGTCGACGAGCGGCGGCGGCTTGCGCCCTGGAGATCAAACCTTTAAGTACACGGGCAAGGAGCAATCGTTCTCCGTCCCGGGCCGCGTAACGAAGATCACGGTAACGGCCCTCGGCGGCGCGGGTGGCGGCGCGAACGGTGGTCGCGGCGGCCGCGTCACCGCCACGATTTCGGTGACGCCGGGAGAGACCTTGGCCGTCTTCGTCGGCGGCGAAGGCTCCGGAACTCACAGCGGCTTCAACGGTGGCGGCGCGGGTCGCAAGGGCGGTCATTGCAAATGCGCCGGTTACGGCGGCGGCGGCGCGTCGGACGTTCGCGCGGGAGGCGATGCGTTGAGCAATCGCATCCTGATCGCAGCGGGCGGAGCGGGCGCCGGCGGCGGTGACGGGTCCGGCTCCGGTTCCGGCGAGGGCGGCGGCGGCGGCGGTCTCACCGGAGGCTTAGGCGGCGGCGGCCCCTACAACTATCAAAACGGCGGCGGCGGCTTTGGCGGAACGCAGAGTGCCGGCGGAAACGGCGGCATCGCGGGCACGGCCTGCGATAAGCATTCGGGAATGTCGGGGACCGACGGCGCGTTGGGCAACGGTGGTAACGGCGGCGTTGGCAGCATTTCAAACGGTCACAGCGCGGGCGGCGGTGGCGGCGGCGGTGGTGGCGGCTACTACGGCGGCGGCGGCGGCGGTGGCGGCTGCGGCGGTTATACGCACTACAATAACGGCGGCGGCGGTGGTGGCGGCGGCGCCTCCTACATCGAGGCCGGCGCCGCCGGCGGACACACCTGGACGGGCTGGAAAACGGCGACCGCTAACGGCGAGATCGTTTTCCGCTGGCAGTAACTCAGTAGCTGATTGCGACGCCGTCCGGTACTTCCAGCGAGTTCGCGCTAGAGCCCCGCGGGTTGCCTCCGACATGGAAGTTCCAGCGGTAGAAGGCCTCAGACGCCGAGCCGCCGGAGGAGCACCCATAACCCGACTCGGAGGGGTATTCAAAATCGCCTCCCCAGAGCGTGTTACCGGCGCGTATGGTCTGCACGACGTCGCACGCGGGGGCACCCAGCGAGTTATTGAGTGACGTCACGCCGGTGATGGTCCCGCTCGAACCCGCGAGCTGGATCGAATAGACGCACGATACTTCAGGGTCTGTGGTTCCGCCGCACTCTTGATCTCCAACGAGGAGTCGCTGCTTGGGGTTATCCCATTGGACGTTCGCGGGATCGTAAAGCGTTCCGCCGGTGATCGGAATCGTGGTGATCGAGCCCGAGGTGAGCTCGCCGAGAACGAAAGCATAGTTCGGATAGTACCCCTCGCCGTCGACGAAAAGGTTCCCGTGCGTATCGTAACCAGCGCTATAGTAATACTCGATGTCGGGGTCGGTGTACGACGTGGGGGTACCCGTCGCGTGGGGATATATCAAGACGGCACCCACCTGTTCGCTGCCGCCGTTATTGAAGATATTGGTGACCGCAAGGTTTCCCGTCGTTCTGTCATAGGCGCACCCAACGGGTAATCCTGTTGGGTCGCTCAGCGTATTGACCACCGAGCCGTCATGCCCGTACTCGACGATCTGCTCCCCGTACGTCACGGCAATCCAGACGTTGCCGTGGTTGTCGCCGCACGCGCCCTGCGGAAAATCGAGGCCCGTTATCGTTCCCAAAAGCGCAAATGAGGGAATCGCGTACATGTAGACGTCGTAGCTGCCGGAGTCGACCGCAAAGAGTATCCTATCCGCCTGGACCGCTTTTAGCTTCGGCGAGAACCAAGATTTGCTGCGGTCGCGGTGCGGCTTGAACGCATGCGCCGTGATGAACGGAACTGGGGGTTTCCCGAAAAAGTGCGCGCCCGGTTGAGCGGCGCTCAGACCGGTGTAGCCGAGTGCCGATGAAGGCGAACCGGCGCTGCTGCAGCCGGCTAGCACGATAATGGCTGCTCCGGCAACCGAAGCAACCAAACTCAAAGGTTTCATAAAACGCCTCCTTGGCTTACTCAAACGTGCAGCAGCCTACCAAGTAGGTTTTCATGGCCTCAAAATCCTGCTATGCCTCGACGCGTCTCCATTGAGCAACGGCTGCAATGCTATAGCCTGCTGCGAGAATCGCGAGCATCGTTAATCGCGGCAACCATACCGGATCGGTGCCCATTCTCATGTCACTGGCCTCGAAATGCATGTAGACCAGCGGGTCGATGCGGCTAAGCGTCCAGAAGGTGGCGTGGATGAGCGCGGCCAGCGAGTTGTCGTTCGGATCGACGAAGCTCAAAACGGCAACGACCAGCGCAACCGGCCACGCGATGCCGAGAATCGCTCCATATCCCCGCCGTAGCGAGCTGGTGGCGGCGGCCAGCATCGCATACCACGCCAGCGGCGCGACGATGCCGAAGACGATCGAGATAGCGTCGGCGAGATGAAACGTAATCCAGGGCGGAAAAAAGATCGTGTGGAGCGCTATTCCAAAGACCGTTCCAAGGGCTAGGGCCACAATGATTCCGGCGGCGTCCACGCCGATCGTCATCAGCGCTAAAGCCGCCCGGTCGACTGGCTTGGTCAACGCCACTTCCAAATGGCCGTCGTTCTCGCGCGCGAACGGAGCTCCGAGGATCGTTGCCACGATCAAGGCGACCACGGCTCCAAAGATCACGAAATATCCAAACTCCATTTCGTGGGCTCCCATGTGACGATGGGATGGGATGGTGACTCGTCCCACGCAGGCAAGGATGAAGAGAATGCCGAGCACGATCGTGGTCCACTTCAGCGTGCCGCGCACGCGCAGCCATTCAACGAACACCATCAGAGCGCGTACTCGTCTTCGGGGACGACCCGCATGCGGTGCGGCGGCCGCACCTTTGCAGCTTGCGTCGCATCGGAGTCCTCGATTGCCAGGACGAATCGTAAGCGCCAGCCCCCGAGCGTTAGGGTGAAGTTCGTTCCAAGAATTTCCATGTTGTTAAGCCTCCACGCGGCGCCACTGAATGATGGCGAGCGTAACATAGATGAGCGCGAGAATGAGTAGGGCCGGAAGTTCGTTCTGCAACGAGACGGCCAGAGATCCCGCGGGCCTGCCGTTTACCGTAAACGCCGGCCCAAAATGCAGATAGCTGAAGGGATCGACCCAGGAGAGCGGTGTCGCGCCCCAGCGCAGGAGTTGCGCCATCGGAGCGTCGCCGAGATCGGCTTTTGCAAGCCAGGCAACGAGCAACGCAACCGGCCATGAGATGCCGAGCACGATCCCGTACGCGCGCCGCAGCGAGGCCGTCGCCGCGCAGAGCATCGCGTACCACGCCAGTACGCCGGCAAAACCGAGCACGATGACTTCGGTATCGCGGGGGCCGTACGTGTAGTTCGGCGCATTGTGCGCGACGTGAGCGAAAAAGAGCATCGCAACGGTCATCAGCCACGCGGCCACGATGCCCGCCACGTCGGCCAGCATCGCTCCAAATCCCAGCGTCGTGCGCGGAGCGGGATTCGTCAGCGCGATCTCGAGGTGGCCGTCGTTCTGGCGCGCGAACGGCGCGCCTAAGATCGTGGCGACGATGAGGGCGATGAAGGTTGCGATCGCGGCCACGTAGGCAAAGTCTTCGGGTTTATTGGTGTCGATGGTTACCATGCTGCCGCCGGGCACCGCCGTGCGCTGTAAGCTTACGGGCCCGATTCCAACGAGCTTCTCCGACCGCTTCACGGAGCGCTCGAAAATTTCAACGTGCTTGCCGAAGTAACCGTGATCGTCGACCGTCACGCGGATGCCCATCGCCGGGTTGACGATCGTCGTGCGCTTCGTGCCGTCCGGCAGCGTTGAATACGTCGTCGCCGCACCGTTGAGAATCTCGCTCGCGTTGATGTCGCCGCTCGAGGTGTGCAGCTCGACGCCCGACAGGCTCGACCTCGAGCCGATGTTCAGAAACGTGTATTCCGCCGCGACGATGAGACACAACACGACCAGGAGCACCCAGGCGGTGCATTTGAGACAGCGGCCGACTCGCAGCCACTCTACGTACGCCATTACGAGCTGCCCTTGGCGATCACGTCGGCGGTGGCGTCGGCCGGCGAGACCGCGAACAAGAAGATATCTTCAAGGTTCAGGTCGAGGACTCGCACTCCGGTCGCGCCGGCGCCGGCGAGCATCGTGGCGATGTTGTCCGCGTCGTCGCGAACCAGAAGCCGCACGATGCGTTCGGTGCGATCGGCGCGCAGAACGCGCGGATCGTTTGCGATCCCGTTGAGCGAATAGGTAACGTTGGGAAAGATGCCCTCGACGATCTTGCGGTCGCTCTTGAGATCGTCGACGAGGCCTTCGAGGACCAGGCGCCCGCGATCCATTACGGCGATGTGCTCCGCCGCGCGTTCCACTTGCCCGATTTGATGCGACGAAAAGATGACCGAGTTTCCGCGCGCGGC
Source organism: Candidatus Cybelea sp. (assembly GCA_035308305.1). Taxonomy (GTDB): domain Bacteria; phylum Vulcanimicrobiota; class Vulcanimicrobiia; order Vulcanimicrobiales; family Vulcanimicrobiaceae; genus Cybelea. The sequence continues at coordinate 68,819 of DATGGV010000002.1, forward strand.
CTCGTTGATGATCAGGCTGAGCACGTGCCGCTGATTGATCGGATCGAGTCCGCTGGTCGGTTCGTCGAGCACCAGGATCGGTGCGTTGCGAGCGAAGGCCAGCGCGACCATCACTGCGGTGCGCATCCCTTTCGAGAGTGCGCGGCTGCGCTTGGCGGGCTCGACGTTGAACTGGGCCAACAACTCGAGCGCGCGGACGGGGTCGAAGGCCTTGAAGGCTCGCCGGTTCATCTCGACGTGCTCGGCGACGGTCATCCATTCATACAGGACGCTGCGCTCGGGCACGTAGGCGATGCGTTCGAACGTTTCCGGCACGAGCGGTTTGCCGTCAAAGAGCACTAGGCCGCTGGTCGTGCGCGCTAAGCCGAGCATGCACTTAAACACGGTCGTCTTGCCGGCGCCGTTGGGGCCGAGCAGTCCGAAGACGCTTCCGGCTGGAATCTCCAGCGAGAACCCGTCGACGGCGGCAAACTGGCCGTACGTCTTGCGCAGGTTGGAAATCTTTATGCTACTCATTGCTCCTCCGGAAACCACCGGTCTATTGCGGTGTCGATTAGTTCGCGAACGTCGTTGCGAGAGAGTCCGACCGATTTCGCTTCTCGTAATGCGATGGCGAGCGCATCGCGCGCGACATCGCTCGCGGCCGTCTTGGCCGATTGAGTGCTTCCGTTATCGCGGACGAAGGATCCCCGTCCGGGGGAAGTCTCGATAACGTCGTCGTGTTCCAGCTCGCGGTACGCCCGTGCGACGGTATTGGGGTTGACGGTGAGGTCGAGCGCGAGTTGTTTAACGGTCGGGAGTTGTTCGCCCACCTGCAAGATCCCAAGAGCGACGGATCGCTTGACTTGCTCGACAATCTGCAGGTAGATCGGCACGCCGCTTCGCGGGTCGACCGTCATTACGGCCGGCATCGTCTTACTCGGCTTACCTTAGAGCCTCGGGCCCCAGCCCTGGAAAACTCCGCCGGACATTTTCTCGGGCAGGCGAACCGGGGTACGGGTCTCGCGGGCCACTTCGGCGTCGGGGCGGTTGTTCCAAAAATGCGTCATGTTCGTTTCCTCTTCTAGCGTCTAGTATCGATCTACTGTCGTACTAGTACACTAGTACAATAACTCACCAACACGCCCCCGTCAACCCCTCGAGCAAAGAAAAAGAGCCCCCGGGCACTTGTTGTCATCCTAAGCGCAGTCGAAGGGTGAAAAGCGGAACCGCGGCTCTAGAAGCCGCGGGAAAACTACTGGGTGCGGGTGCTAGCGCTCAGGCTCGTGCTCGTGCTGAGGCTCTTGCTCGGAGCGGCCAGGCTCGTGCTCGTGCTGAGGCTCTTGCTGGGGGCGGCCAAGCTGGTGCTCGTGCTCGTGCTCTTGCTGAGGCTGGCGCTCTTACTCTTGCTGAGGCTGGCGCTCTTGCTCAGGCTGGTGCTGAGCGGCGGGCACTTGACGCCGTCGGAGGTAACCCGGCAAACCTGGAGCTGCCCCTGGTTGATCAGGGACACATACCCCTGGACGGTTGACGTGTGCCTGGGCACGACGACCGGCCGAACCAGCGCGGCCGATAAGCCCAAAAGGCCAAAGACCGTGATCGCCGTGACGCCTAGCTGCACGTACCGCCGCCGGTCGGCGCCTCGAAAGAACGCGTTGAAACGAAACTCGTCTGCCATTTACCCGCCTCACGCAGCTCGAATCACTCAAAAATTAGGGAAGTAGGCATACGAAAACAGTGGCCCGCTATCCTTCGTTGGCTCCCCTATTCGGCGAACGGTTTTCTTAAACTGATATGCCGCCTAGCCATCGCTTGCGGCGCTCGCGGCGGCAAGAACGAACTCCGTACATTCGCGATGGCAAAGGGCCGTGCCGTTGAAGCCGTAAGC
>DATGGV010000003.1:0-62855 GCA_035308305.1 Candidatus Cybelea sp.
GCGTTGTCTCCGAGCGTGATGGCGCCCAGCACGGTCGAGTTGACGCCGACGGTCACGTTCCGGCCCAGTGTCGGATGGCGCTTCCCATGCGACAGGCTCGTGCCGCCGAGCGTGACGCCTTGATAGATCGTGCAGCCGTCGCCGATCTCCGACGTTTCGCCGATAACGACGCCCGAACCGTGGTCGATGAAGACGCCCTTGCCGATGTGCGCCGCCGGATGGATCTCGATCCCCGTCAAAAAGCGCGCCACGTTTGCGAGAAAGCGCGGCAGCAACGGAATCCCGGCGGTATAAAGCGCGTGATTGATCCGATGCGCAACGAGCGCGTGAAAGCCGGGGTAGGAGAGGACGACGTCGAGCCAGCCGCGCGCGGCGGGATCGCGGTCTTGCGGCGCCTGCAGGTCGGCTAGCAGCGTTTCGAACGAATCATCCATCTGGAGTAGTGTAACCCTTCGACTTCGCTCAGGGTGACGCTGGGGGCTTTGTCGCCCTTCGACTGCGCTCAGGGTGACACGGGGGGTTCGCCCTGCGACTGCGCTCAGGGTGACAATAGGGCTACGGCGAAGGCGGCGATGCCGGTGCCGTCGCCGGTGTAGCCCAGGCCCTCGCTCGACTTGGCCTTCACGCCGATGCGGCTCTGGTCGATCTCGAGTCGAACCGCGAGGTTCGCGCGCATCCAGTCGATGTGGGGCGCGAGCTTCGGCCGATCCACGACGATCGTGGCGTCCGTGTTGACGATCTCGAAGCCGGCCGCGCGCACGGCCGCGGCGCACTGCGCCAGCAGCTCCATCGAGTCGGCGTCCTTCCAGCGTGGATCGCTGGCCGGAAAGCGCGTGCCTAGATCGCTCAATCCCGCGGCTCCGAGCAACGCATCGGCGAGCGCGTGGGCGAGGACGTCGGCGTCGGAGTGTCCGAGCGCACCGCGTTCGAACGCAATGTGAACGCCGCCCAAGACTAGCTTGCGCCCTTCGACCAGCGGGTGCGCGTCGAATCCGTGGCCCACGCGCATCATTCTTCGACTGCGCTCAGAATGACAGTTCGGTCGTCTTGTCGTCCTTCGACGGAGTTTATCCCAAGCGGAGTCGAGGGGCTCAGGATGACAAGGCGCGAGTTCAGGATTGTTTCGGCTCGGGTTACGTCGCCGGGGAGCGTAACTTTGAAGTTCTCGCTTGTCGAGGCGACGACGACGACCGATATGCCGATGCGTTCGAGGAGCGCCGCGTCGTCGGTGACGGCAATGCCTTCGAGACGGCCGCGTTCGTGCGCGGCGCGCAGGTCGCCGGCCAGAGCGAACTGCGGCGTCTGCGCCGCCCAGAGCGTGCCGCGATCGAGCGTGGCACCGACGATCAGCGAATCGCGGTCGACGAGCTTGATCGTATCGACCACCGGCTCGGCCAAGAGCGACGCGCGTCCCTCGCGCACTTCGCGCATTCCCGCGAGCACGTCCACGGGCGTGACGAGCGGGCGGGCTCCGTCGTGAACGAACGCGGCCTCGCAGCGATCGCTCAGCGCCATGACGCCCTCGCGAGCGCTATCTTGGCGCAGTTCGCCTCCGCGCACCACGCGATGCGGGAGGTTGGGCGCAAGCCGCCGGACGAGCGCGGACATCGGTTCGATGGATTCGGGTTCGGTCGCAATGACGAGTTCCGCGATTTGCGGCATTGCGGCGAACGTTTGAATCGACCAGCCCACCATCGGCACTCCGGCGATTTCGATAAACTGTTTGGGTCGCCCTAAGCGCAGGCCGCGCCCCGCCGCAACGATCACCGCGCCCCATCTCACGATGTCGCGCCTTGGGGTTTGGGGCGGGCAAAGATCATTCGGCCGGCGACCGTTTGGAGCACGCTCGTAACGACGACGTCGGTCTCTTCGCCGATCAAGCGGCGCCCGTGCTCGACGACGATCATCGTGCCGTCCTCCAAGTACCCGATCCCTTGATGCCCTTCTTTTCCTTCGCGGATGACCGCGACGTGCAGCTCCTCGCCGGGCAAAACGACCGGCTTGACGGCATTGGCCAGCTCGTTGACGTTGAGTACGGCAACGCCTTCGACGTGGGCGACGCGGTTGAGATTATAATCATTGGTGACGAGTTTGGCCCCGACCTCGCGAGCTAGCCGAACGAGGCGCGCGTCCACATTTCCCGGCGCCATGTCGGTAAAATCGCGCTCGCTAATCTCGAGGACCGTAAGCTCTTGCAGCCGCGTGAGCACGTCGAAACCGCGGCGGCCACGGGTTCGTTTGAGGGGATCGACGGAGTCGGCGATCGACTGCAGTTCGCGCAAGACGAATCGCGGAACGATGAGCACGCCGTCGAGAAAGCCGGCCTCGAGAATGTCGACGATGCGGCCGTCCACGATCGCCGAAGTGTCGACGAGCTTCGGGGCGACCGCCGCCGCGTTGCCGGCTCCTCCGCGAGCCACCGGAACTATTCGCGTCTTGGCCCCGATCCGCGCGCCGAGATACGCGGCGAAGATCGACACGATCAGATAGAGCACGATCGCGATATAGGTGCCGGCGCGGCCGACATCGGAGATCAGCTCGAAGACGATGCCTTTGATCAAAAAGGCGATCAAAAGGCCGACGACGAGACCGACGGCGCCGCCGGCGATTTCGGCCGGGGTCAAGCGATCCATCGCGCCTTCGGCTTGACTCAGCTGACCCTCGAAGAGCGCCTGGGCGATCGGTGCGATCAGTGCTCCGAGCACCGCGCCGGCAACCGGCGAGCCGATCAAGAAGAACAGCTGCATCGTCTCGCTGGCAAAGTGCGGCGAGAAAACGCTGAAGTAGGCCTCGCGGCCCAGCAAGAAGCCGGTCACGCCGAAGACCACGACGAACGCGACGCGTAAGACCGTCCCCGATAGATTGTTTCCTACTCGAATGTTATAAAGGCTCCACAAACGTCGTTGGCAAGAAAGCGGCCTCGGCGCGTTAACCGCAGCGTGTCGGCCGTCCGCTCGAGCAATCCCGTCTGCGCAAGATGACTTACAACAGGATCGTAATCTTCGATCACGTCGATGCCGTAACGCTCTTTGAAATCCGCCAAGCGAACCCCTTGCACGGTACGCAATGCGAGCATCATCGCTTCCCCGACCCGCCGCCGGCCTTCCAGGCGCTCGGCCTCCGAGGGAACCGGCCGGCCTTCGAGCGCCGCGGCCACGTACTCCTCGAGCGAGCGCGTATGCACCGAGCGAACGCCGTCGCGATAGGAGGCGGCCCCGACGCCCAAGCCGACGTACTCCCCATTCGCCCAATAGTTTAGATTGTGCGCGCACTGATGCCCGGGTCGAGCGAAGTTGCTGACCTCGTACTGTTGAAAGCCGGCGGCCTGCAGCAGGTCGATCGCCAGGGCGTAGAGCTCCGCCTCCCTCTCATCGTCGAAGAAGACCGCGGGCTCGCGCGCTCGCCAGGCCGCGTACGGCGTGTTCTCCTCGACGGTCAGGCCGTACGCCGAAATATGATCCACTTCTAAACCCACCGCGCGGCGCAGCGACTGCTCCCAGCTTGCCGGCGTCTGCCCGGGGACGCCGTACATCAAATCGAGCGAGACGGAGTCAATCCCCGCGGCGCGCGCGTCGGCGACGACCGCGTCGACCATTTCGCCGGTGTGCTTGCGGCCGAGCGTGCGAATCTCGTCCGGCTCGAACGACTGAACGCCGATCGAAAGGCGCGTGATCCCGGCTTGACGATAGCGCAGCAGATCGCCGTCGCGCACCAGTTCGGGATTGACTTCGATCGAACGCTCCGTCGTGACGCCAAAGCGGTCTTCCAGCGAGGCGAGTAGCTGGGCGATCGTCTCGGAGTCGTAGGCGTTCGGCGTTCCCCCGCCGAGGTAGATCGTTGCGGCCGCCGCGCGCGGCTCGCGCGCGAGCTCGGCAGAAAGCGCTTCGAAATACCGTCGCGCCGACGAAGCGCGCAGCGGCCACTTTGCAAAGTCGCAATAGGGACAGAGATACGCGCAAAACGGCAAGTGCACGTAAACGCCGAGCACAGCGGCGGGGCCCCTACGTAGCCGCGAGTTGCGGCGCGATCAGCTCGCTGATTTTACCGACGACGTCGTGTTCGACTTCTTCCGCCGCCGCCTTGATGGCGTGTTTGATCGCATTGCGACTGGAGCGCCCGTGCGTCACGATGCAGTTTCCGCGAAGGCCGAGCAACGGCGCGCCGCCGTAGGTTTCGTAGTCGAACTTCCGGCGCAGACGGTGCAACGCCGGCGCCAGCATGTAGGTGCCGATTTTTGTGATGATGTTGCCGCCCAGCAGCGCATCCTTCATCACCCGCCCGAGGTCGGCGATCATGCCCTCGCCGGTCTTGAGCACGACGTTGCCGACGAAGCCGTCGGCGACGATCACGTCGGCGACGTTGTGAAAGAGGTCGCGGCCCTCGACGTTGCCGATGAATCGGACCGGCGCCGCCTCGAGCAGGCGCGCGGCTTCTAGGACCAGCTGGTTTCCCTTGCTGCGTTCCTCGCCATTCGAGAGGACCCCGACGCGCGGTTCGGCGATTCCGAGCACCGCTTTGGCGTAGGCCGATCCCATGACGCCGAACTGTTCGAGCCACTCCGGACGGCAATCCACGGTCGCCCCAGAGTCGAGCAGGATCGTGGGGCCGTTGAGCGCCGGCCAGATCGTCGCGATGGCGGGACGCGAGATCCCCTCGATCGTGCGAAGTTTGATGAACGCGATCGCGACGAAGGCCCCGCTGTTCCCGGCCGAGACGACGGCATCGGCCTCGCCCTGCTTTACGAGATTCACCGCCACGCCCAGCGACGTGCGCTCGCACGAGCGGACCGCCGTCGAAGGCGAGAGATCCATGGCCACCGCTTCGGGCGCGTGCACCAGGGTGACGCGGTCGATCACGGGCGAGGGCAGCAGCGAGCGGACGCGCGCTTCATCCCCGACCAGGACGACCTCAACGTCGAACTCTTGGGCGGCGAGCAGTGCTCCGGCGACAATCTCTTCCGGCGCGTGGTCGCCTCCCATCGCGTCGACTGCGATGCGCGCTCGCTTCACGGGAGCCGTCTTTGGGGGCCACCCCTGGAATCCTTGCCCCCGGTCAACATTTGCGCTTGCCCTGGATTGCGCCGCATGGTACTATCTGCCGGCTATGGCCAAGCGTTGTGAAGTTTGTGGAAAGGGACCCGCGGCGGGCAATAACGTCAGCCACGCCATGAATAAGACCCGGCGGCGCTGGCTCCCGAATCTGCAATCCGTCCGGATCGACGACCGCGGCGTGCACCGCACCGCGAAGGTCTGCACGCGCTGCCTACGCTCGAAGAAGGTCACGCGCCGGGTCTGACGGCCGGCCTTCGTTTATTGCCGAAGAATCCGGGTTACTACCGGACGCAAGTCGACTCAGCAGTTTGCAGGGAAAGATGGCAACTTAACTGTGACGCCATCGTTATTCGTACCGCCTTCCTCGGCGGTTACGTACATGTTGCCTTTAGTGTCGATGGATGGCCCCGCGAATGGATATGCGCCGTCCGCACCGGTGAAGCTGTATAAGCTTTCGGTAAAGGCGCCTCCCGACGGTGTCAAGGCGAAGACGGTTCCCACCCCGCTCGAGCCTCCAGATCCGCCTCCAATGGTAGTCCCGTAGATCACGCCCTTCGCGCTCACGCAGACACCTCCGGATGGATCTACGCCGTCGCCTGCGATGCTGCCGAAGTTCCAAACGACGGTCTCCTTATAGCCCTTGCCGCTTGGCGTGAGCTTGAATACCGTTCCGTCGTTGTTGGCGCCCCCATACACGGTGGTGCCGTAGAGTGTTGGCCCAGTGGGTTTTGCAACCCCAGTACACGGTTTGACCGTGTGATCCGGTTCAACGGAATGCGCTCCCCCGACACAAGTCAGTCCAGCCTCTGGTTTCGATCCGCCCGGTTGTCCCTGGAATGTGTAGAGAACGCTCTCGGTATAGCCGCTCATCGCAGGCGTGAGTTTGAAAACGGTACCGGCACCGGCGGAGCCACCTTCCGAAGTCGTTCCGTAGAGTGCTCCCTTCTTGTCGATGACCAAACCGCCAAGAGGGTGAGCACCGTCTGATGATCCGCCGCCAAAGCTATACAGGACACTTTCGGTGTAGCTCGAGGCCTCGGGCGCCATCCGGTAGACGGTGCCCCCGTAGTAAGTGCCGCCGTCCTCCGTCGTACCATACAGGTTGCCCGCATTGTCTTCGACGACGCGTCCCCAGGGATGGGCCCCGTCGGGCGAACCGCCGAAGCTGTAAATAAAGCTTTCCCTCAAAGATCCGCTGCTGGTCGGGGTCAGCACAACGAGCGCGCCGTTACCGCTGGTGCCGCCGGCGACCGCACTAACGTCGGCGTCTGGATTCCCCTCTGGATCCTGGCCTGGGGCTATCCCGACCGGTTCCGACCCATCTCCAAACGCGCCGCCTCTGAACGCGTAGAGCACGCTCTCGGTCCACTTGCCCTTCTTTCCTAGTGTCAAGCCATACACCGTGCCATCTCCGTAGGCATCGCCGCCTCCGGCCGTCGTCCCGAAACACGTTTCGATCACGTGTTGGACGCCGTGACCCAGAGTGCAGGTAGGCGCCGATTCCGGCCTCTGCCCGTCAGGCGAGCCTTGAAAATTGTAGATGTCTTGCAAGCCGGCGGCGCCCGGTCGCGGCGCGCTTTGCGTCATTTGAAGCGGCAGAGCCGAATGGCCGAGGTTCGCCGCGCAGCTCCAGAGCAGCGCTATTGCCGTGCAGACCCCGAGGCTCCGAAGTAGACGAAAAAGCGTCATGGCTCCCCATTAGCTCGGCTTAAAGAACCTTAATGTTCAGTCTCCGGTTGGTTTAACGCTCGGGCGATCCTAGTCCTAGCGAAATGATCCCAGCCGGTCGAGGTCAGGGGCGAACCGCGCCAGATCAGTCCTGCCTCTTTAGATAAGACCCCGACGCGAAGAAGTTCGCGCTTAAAATGCTTCGCGTAGCGAGTTGCGAGATGCGAGAAGGCCCGCGGGCGAATCGCGACGATCAGTTCGAAATCTTCACCGCCGGCAAGCGCGAGATTCTCGGGATCTTCGCCGCGCCGAACTGCCGCGTCGCGCGCCGCGGGTGCAACGGGAACCGCTTCCACTACAGCACCGCAGCCGCTTGCAGCGCAGAGGCGCGAGAGGTCGGTGGACAGCCCATCGGAGCAGTCGATCATCGCGTCGACGTTGCGGCTCGCGGCGAGAAAGCGGCCCTCCGCGATACGCGGCTCCGGCCGGCGCAGAGCCGCAAGGCCTGCTTCTTCACCAGAGAGTCCCGCGCGCGCCGCGCCGAGCGGTCCCGTAACGGCAAGCACGTCGCCCGGCCTTCCGCCGGCGCGCGTCTTCAAGTTCGATGGCCGCACTTCGCCGACGACGGTTATGGCGATTGCGATCGCCTCGCTGCGGGAGAGGTCGCCGCCGGCGATTGCGATTCCGTATTGCCGGGCACAAGCGGCGATGCCGCGATAAATCTCGAGGATCTCGGCTTGGGCGCGATTCGCCGGTACACCGAGCGCGACGGTAGCGAGCACCGGTTTGGCGCCCATTGCAGCGAGATCGCTCAAGTTTGCTGCCGTCGCGCGCCAGCCGGCATCTTCGAGCGTCATCAACTCGCGTGTGAAGTGCACGCCTTCGACGAGCATGTCGGTCGAGATCACGCTGCGATGCGAACGCGAGGGCTGCCATACGGCGGCGTCGTCGCCGATGCCGAGCAGGATTCTGTGTCGCCCTTCGAAACGCTCGGGGCGACACAGCGACTCTATCGCGGCAACAATTTCGTCTTCGGTCACGCGAGTAGGGAGCGGATATGGCGCAGCGCGGCGGCGGGATCTGGGGCGCCGAAGACGGTCGCGCCCATCACGAGCGCGCCGGCGCCGGCCTCGACCAGGGCGCGCGCGTTCCCTTCGCCCACCCCGCCGTCTACTTCGATCAAACAGCTCGGATTGCAAAGGTCGATCAAGGCGCGGGCCTCGCGAACTTTTTTGATGGCGTGCGAGATGAACTTCTGGCCCGAGAACCCGGGATTAACGCTCATCACGAGCACGGTGTCACAATCTTCGATGACGTCTTGCAGCATTCCAACCGGCGTTTGGGGACAGATCGCTATTCCCGCCTTCGCTCCTATCGACCGCAGATGCACCAGCAGGCGCTGCGCGTGCGGCGTTGCCTCCAAATGGAAGGTGATACGGTCGCACCCGGCCGCGCGAAAATCGTCCACGTAGCGTTCCGGCTCGACGATCATCAAGTGCGCGTCGAAGGTTAACGCTGACAGCTTCCGCAGATCGCCGATGATCTTCGGCCCCCAGGTAATGTTCGGAACAAAGCGCCCGTCCATCACGTCGAGGTGCAGATACTCCGCGCCCGCGTCTTGCACGCAGGCAATTTGCTCTGCAATTCGAGCGAAATCCGCCGAAAGCAGCGAAGGCGCAAGTATTGTCATCGTATCGGCGGCTTCATCACGCCTTTCCCTTTGTCATCCTGAGCGTAGTCGAAGGACGCTCAGGGGGACGCGGATGGGGAGGCGGAGGGTTTTGATTTGTAGACGTTTGGGGGTTCGGTTCCGAGACGCGTTTCGCCGACGAGCGTGTCGTTGACATACATGTCGAGCACGGACGTTCCGATCGCGGTGACGGTAAAGTCGAGCTTCTGACCGGGCTGCGCAAAGGCGTGGTAGAGGTCGTACTGACCGGTGGCATCGGTGAGAGCGAGGCGCACGTCGAGTTGCGAGGCGGTTCCGGCGTTGTCGGTTTCGGGAACCGAGACGAGCACGTGGACCTGATGGATGATATAACCCGACTCGTTCGGCCCGGCACTGACCTGCAGCGAAACGGGCTCGAACGATGCGATCTTTGCATCGGGTGAGGGAAGCTGCCGCGCGACCACGCCGTGAGCCGGGCCGCTTCCGCCCAGCGGGGTCCACACGATCTGCCCGAGCGTAATGCCGGTATCGGCCGCGACCGTCCGCGCTTGATCGACCGTCAGTCCGACAAAGTCGGGAACGTGCACGTTCGGCTTGCCGCCTTGGCTGAGGACCAGCGCGACGGGATCCCCCTCGTGCATGCTGGTTATCGGCGCGGGAGACTGCGAGATCACGTGCCCCGCCGGGATCACGTCGCTCTTTGCATAGGCTACCTTTCCGAGCGTAAGGCGGGCGCGAGAGAGATCGAGCTGCACCTCACGCATGGACTGGTAGCGCAGGTCGGGCATGAGGCGCGCGACAATTCCGTCGCTAAGGACGAACGAAACCTGACGCCCTTGCCGTACTTGATCGCCGGCCGGCGGGCGCTGCATGATGACGACGTCTTTGGGATAGCGGTCGCTCGTGCGGTGATCGACGACGGTCGAGCTAAGACTCAATCGACCGATCTCGGCGTTGGCGTCGGTCAGCGTCTGCCCCACAAATGAGGGCACGGTCACCGTGGCGGACGAGGGAATCAAGAAATCGTAAATCTGGTGCCCGAACCAGACGACCAACGCGACGAAGATTACCAAGACGATGATAGAGGGCTTCAGGTAAGCGCCTCCACCGGGATGCGGCTAAAGTCGAGATTGCTGAAGACCCGCTGCGCGTCTTCATGTTCGTCGAGAGCATCGAGAAACGCCAGCGCGACGGAAAGTTCGCTGCCCGTAAGCTCGATTTTCGTTTTGGGACGCATGCCGAGGTACGCGTCCGAGATTCGCGCCCCTCGAGCGCGAAGCGCGTCGCGTACGCCGGCCAACATCGTCGGCTGCGTATAGATGACGGCGACCTCCGGGTCGTAGTCGATGTCCTCGACGCCGTCGACGAGCGCCTCTTCCATCACTGCGTCCTCCGATTTACCGCCGGGATCGATCTCGACGATGCCGACGGGATCGAACATCCAGGCAACGGTGCCGGTCTCTCCCAAGGTGCCTTCGTGTCTCGTGAAGAGAAAGCGCAGTTCCCCGACAGTTCGGTTTCGATTGTCGGTCGCCGCGTCAACGACGACCGCCAGCCCGGCCGGACCGTATCCTTCGTAGCGAATTTCCTCGATTTCGCGCTCGCCGTCTTGGCCCGAGGCTCGCGCGATGGCGCGCTTGATGTTCTCCTGCGGCATGTTGAACTCGCGCGCTTTTTCGACCGCCATCTTGAGCCGGTAGTTGGCTTCAGGGTCGGGCGAACCGCCTTTTGCCGCGAGGATGATCTCTTTGCTGAGTTTAGTAAAGAGCGCGCCCCGCTGCGCGTCCACTTTGCCCTTCTTCAGCTTGATATTGTGCCACTTGGAATGTCCCGACATTTTATGCCAAACCTCTCCTTGCGGGCCTTCGCTAGCCCGGGCCGATTATCCAGGTCGGGAACCACATCCGCTGGTGCCACGCGTTCCACGCAATCGGATGCGCCGCCAGAATTGGATAGAAATAGATGAATCCCGCTGCCGCCGCCGCGACGTAGCCGCCGACGGCCAGACCCCCGAGCCATTGGAGGTTCTCCCGGCCGCGCAGCCACAACCAGATCCGCTGCAAAAAGATCGCGTTGCACAGGCAAATTAGCGGAATGTTGACGTAAAAGTGATAGGCGAAGATCAGGCGGGGCGACCCTAGCCACGGCAGCCATTGCAACAGGTAGGTGATAACGATCAGCGCGTAGGCTTTGTTTCGCTCTCGCCACGCCAGCACGCCGACGAACGGCACGCAGAAGAGGCCGAACCACATGATGATCGGATTCGGCATCGAGGTAATCTCGTAAATGCAGCAGGCCTTGTCGTTCGTGATATTGTTACGGCGATCTTGATAAAAGTACGCGACCGGCACGTAGTCGAGCGGCCACTCCCACATCTTCGAGGAGTACGGATGCGTCGCCACGAGGTTGTGGTGATACTCGTACATCGTATACTGTCGATAGACGACGTCGTTGACGTTGTGCACCTCGCCCGGATCGGGGGAGTTTCGTACCAGGTCCGGAACCCACACGAGCGCGTATACCGTAGCGCTCACGAAGAGGATCGTCGCCAGCGCACCGTCGATGCGAAAACCGCGCGGATTACCCCAGAGCGTCGGCCGCCGCTCGAACAGGTACTTTTGGAGCCAGACGGCGATCAACACGACGAAGCTCACGCCGAAGCCCATCACGCCGTACCATTTCGAGCTTACGAGCAGTCCGAGCGCCACGGTAAAGAGTACCAGCCAACGCCGCGACGTGTGCCCGTTCTCAACGGCGCCCGTGCTTCGGTCGCGAATTTCGTCGTCGGCATAGGTGACGCTGCCCGCAGGCGTATCGTAGGTAACGCTGCCGTCGCGCGAGTAGTCGATCTTTAGCGGATCGTCGCGATAGAGCAGCGTGCCGCCCTTGCCCTGCGAAATGTCACCGCGCGTGATCTTTCCGCGCGAGTCGATGGTTCCGCCGTCGGCGGCGAAGAGCGCGGTTCCGGCGGCATCGCGCAGCGCGTAGGAGCCTTCAGCGTACGAAAGCTCCCGCCGCGTGTCGCCAAAGAATCGCGCGAAGAGCACGTAACGGACGAAGAGATAGATTCCGCTCGCGCAATAGAGTGAGGCCACGACCGTCGACGCCGTATCGAAATGCCACAACTCACGACCGATCGAAGCGAGTCCCACCCCGGCGAACAACGCCCCGACAGGGCCGGCGGCCAGGGCCCACGTGGGAACGTCCACGTAGGCTCGCTCGCCGACCTGCGAGTTGATCCAGAAACGGTAGAACGCGTAGACCGCCAGCGTGGCAAAGAAGACGACGAAGCCTTCGGGCGTCGCGATTCGTGACTGCACGAAATGCATGCCGTCGAAGGTCAGCAGCAGGGCGGTGATCGTCGCGAAGATCGTCGAGCCGGTGACGCGTTTGGCAAACACGTACAGCAGCATGACGACCAGCGCGCCGAAGACGACGTCGAGAAAGCGCCAGCCGTACGAGTTGTCGCCGTTGGGCATGTGGCCGACCAGGAGATTGAGGCCCGGCCATCCGCCAAGACCGTGGCCGTGAGGCATTCCCCCGAAGAGCATCACGGAGAGCATGATCAGAAGCTTGGTCAGGGGCGGATGGGTATTCTCGTAGATGCGCATGTTCTGCAGATACTCTTCGCCCGCGCGCGCGAAGTAAATTTCGTCGAAGATTTTATCGGGGGGCCACCAGTAGCCGATGAACGACAGAATGAAGTTTCCTATGCCCAGCACCGCCACGATCGCATAGTCGAGCGGAGCGCGCATTGCGGTCAAACCCTCGCGGGGATCGAACCAGTGGCGCAACGGGGGGAAAACGGCCGCTTCGGCTTGCGACTCCGACGCGGGCTCCGGGCTCGACGACGGCTTAGCCGGGCTGACCTCGGCACCGCCCAAGAACTGATAGCCGAGCACGAAGAACGTGCCGACGGCAAGCAGCGAGAAAACGGTCGTCCACAGACCCCAGAGATTCTGCGCGTTGGCGCCCGGCGCGATGCCCGTGACCGCGTGCAGGTATTGCAGACTATAAAGGAGGTTTGCGAAGAGAACGATCGAGAGCACAATCGCGCCCCCAAGGTAGCGCCGCGCAAAGGGAATGCAGGCGATCGTAAAGAGCAAGCCGTTGAAGAGATAGCGTTCGTGCATCCGCGTCGCCAGGATGAAGAAGGCCAGGGTGGCGATCGCGCAGGCTTCGATCAAGGCCGCGGAGGTTCGGCTTTGGACGTAACGCCACACGATCAGGCCCATGGCGGCCACAACAAGGACCAGGCCCCAGAGATATTGCGGAAGCCCCAAGATGGGCGCAGTGTCGGACAGCCACATCGTCCCACGCAGCGCCCACAGGTTGAATGCGTTGACGGTATTGTACGGATAGACATTCGAGCCGAAGGCGTATTGCTGCAGCAACCAGACCAGCGCCGCAATCGGATTGCTGAGATGAAACGGTTCGGTTACGATCACCGCGAGCACCAAGGCCGCGGCGATGCCGATCGCGGTCGCAACGATGCGCTCGCGCCGGCCGACGAAGGCGAAGGCGACGAGCAGCGGCAGTAAGACCATTGCTTGCGGTTTGATCAGGATCGAATAGCCAAACGCGAGCCATGCCAGGACGATCCACGCGAGCTGCGCTCTATTGCCGCCGTCTGCCGAAGCGTCCTCGGAGCGCAAGAGCGCGTAGATTGCCAAGAGCGCGAGGCCGCCCGAGATGGAATCCACCTGTCCCCACGACGCCGAGATGTAGATGGTCGCGGGATTGAACAAATAAAACGCCGCCACGCCAAACGCTATGCCCACGCCGGCAAAACGGCGAACGATCGCGTAGAGCAGCAGGCCGACTCCAAGATCGGCCAGGATCGCGGGCAGTTTGACCAGTGCGCGAAGGACCACGTAGCCGTGGTCGTGCGCCGCGAAGAACGCGTGCCAGAGCCGGCCAACGATGCCGAGGATGTAGAGATAGCCGGGCGGATAGTCGGCAAAGCCGGAGGTAGCGTAAAACGTTCGAAAGCCATGCTCGCTCAGCGAAAGCGCCCATGCCACGTACGTGCTGATGTCGGTCTTGAAGCCTTCGTTTCCGATGAAGAAAAGCCGCACGAAGAAGCCGGCGAGGAGCAGCGCAGGGAGGCCCCACACTTGCAACGCGGGGCGGGCCGGCGCGCTCGTCATGCCGCGGTGAGACCGAGCGTGGCGGCTAAGAACTCTCCGAACTCGCGATTGGGGTGGCGCTCGATCACGCCGACGTGCTCGGCCGCCTTTTGGGTGGCCGCCTCGCGAGCGCCCAGCTCGTCGAGCGCCTCGACGACGCTTCGCACTGCGGCATCGTCGAGCGAAGCGCCGCCCGCATAGGCCGCCGCAACGGCACTGCGCGCGGGCGACGGCGGCTGCGAAATCGCCCAGACGACGGGAAACGTCCATTTTCGCCGCGCGATGTCGCTGCCGGCGGTCTTGCCGGTCTCGTCCAGCGTCGACCAAATTCCCGCGACGTCATCGCGAATTTGAAAGGCCATGCCGTAGGCGCGTCCGACCGCACCGTAGGCTTCGACCGTCGCCTCATCACAGCCGGCGGCGTACGCGCCCAACCGGCACGAGGCATCAAAGAGCTGTGCCGTCTTGCACTCGATCATGCGATAGTAGCCCGGCAGATCCACCGCTCGTTCCGACTCGAAATCCAGGTCGAGCGACTGCCCTTCGCACATCACGGCATGCGCTTCGTGCAGAAGCGCGAGCATTCGCAGGACTCCGGCCGCGTCGAGATACGCGCCGGCATGCTCCAAGCTCAAAAAGCTGAGCGCGCACATCGCGTCGCCGGCGTTGATCGCCGCGGCCACCCCGTACTGGCTCCACAGCGTCGGGCGTCCGTGGCGCAGCTCGTCGCGATCTTCGATGTCGTCGTGAACGAGGGAATAGTTATGAAAGATTTCGACGGCCACCGCGGCATCGAGCGCGTGCTCGAGCGGCGCGCGCTCACCGGTTGCAACCCGCATCACCATTTGCGGCCGCAGGCGCTTGCCGCGGCGCGCCGGTCCGTAACCGCCGTAACCGAAGTGTCGCAAAAGCATATCGGAGATCTCTTCCGATCCCCGATATCCGGTAATTCGCTCTTCGAGGGCGCTTTCAAAGCGCTCCGCGAGGTCGGACGGACTACGCAGGAGCCGCGAGCTCCTCCATCCGAGCCTCGACCTCGTCCACGAGCCAGCCGGGCGTCGAGGCTCCCGACATAAGGCCGGCCACGTGCACGTTCTCGAACCACTGCGGGCGCAACTCGTCGGGTCCTTCGATATGGTAGGCTCGCGCGCCGTGCGACTCGGAGAGGTCGGCGAGATGCTTGGTGTTGGCCGAGGTCTTTCCGCCGACGACGATCATCACTTCGACGTCCTTTGCCAGCCGCAGCGCCTCGTTCTGCCGATTGTGCGTATCGGTGCAGATCGTGTTGACCGCGCGAACTTCGTAATACTTCGCCGAAAGCTCGCGAACGATTTCGGTGAACCCTTCGCCGGACCACGTCGACTGAACGACGACGCCGACTTTGCTGGAGCGCGGAAGCTTCTCCACGTCCGCGCGGCTTTGGATGCACCACGCGCCGGGCACGTGACTCAGCGTCCCCTTGACTTCCGGATGATTGGGATCGCCGATGACCACGATCTTATAGCCGTCGGCCTTGAGCTTCTCGGCCTGCACGTGGATCTTGGTGACCATCGGACACGTGGCGTCGATGATCTCGAGATTCTTCTCGCGGGCCTTTTCGAAGACGTCCACCGGCAGCCCGTGGGCGCGAACGAAGAGCGCGCCCGAATCGACGTCGTCGACCGTCGTGGCATTCTTCAAGCCGCGCGCCGAGAGCGATTCCACCATCTGCGGGTTATGCACGACGTGCCCCAGTGTGGTCACGTCACCGCGGGAGGCGATCGCCTCCTCCGCCTTCTTTACGGTAATGGCAACGCCAAAGCAGAATCCTTGAACGGATGCCTTACGTATTTCCACCAATACTCCCCGCCAGCAGTTCGATCGCGTTCATAACCTCGCCGGTAAACTTCGCCAAGTCCTCTCGGGTTGCTTTCCGGCCGGCTTGCAGCGCGAGCGGCGGCCCAAAAGCAACGTCGATGCGGTTGAGGCGCAGCGCCCGGTCGCTCCCAAGAATGCACGCCGGAACGACCGGAGCCTTCGCCAGCGAGGCCAGGAGTGCGACACCTGTCTGAGGCTGGACCTCGCCGGTGCGATTGCGGGTGCCCTCGGGGAAGATTCCGACCGCTCCGCCCGCCTCCAAGACCTGCAGCGAGCGCCTGATAGCGGAGGTGGCGCTGCCCTTCCGGTCCACGGCATAGGCGCCGAGGCCGCGAATCATGGCGCCCAGCACGGGGACCTCAAAGAGCTCTTTTTTGGCCATGTAGCTGATGCGCCGCGGGCAGAGGCATCCCATCAGCGGCGGGTCGAGATACGAAACGTGATTGCAGGCCACGATCAGCGGTCCCGAGGCGGGAACGTTCTCCGCTCCGAAGACCCGCGCGCGCCACAGCACGCGCGCCGCGCATCGCACCGTCGCTTTCGAGAAATCGTAGAACGCCGTGTTCATGAGACGCGCGATGCGAGGCGGCAGATTTCGTCGACTACGGCGGCGGCGTCGGTGTCGCTGGAATCGATGACGTGGGCGTCGTGGGCCGGCGCGAGCGGGGAAACCGCTCGGGTTTCGTCGAGGCGATCCCGCTCCTGGATCTCCGCGGCGAGCTTGCGGGCATCCACGTTGACGCCCGACTCCTCGAGCTGCGCGCGGCGGCGCGCGATGCGGGCCTCCGGCGACGCGGTCAGGTAAATCTTCACTCGCGCGCCGGGCAACACCACCGTCCCGATGTCTCGCCCCGCCATAACGACCGGCGAGCCTTGCGCGATGTTGCGCTGCGCGCGCACCATGGCCGAACGAACTTCGGAGTGCGCCGCGACCGCCGAAACGATTGCGGTGACCTCCTTGCTCTGCAGCGCGGCCTCGTCGAGTTCTTGGCCACCGGCGGTAATCCGAAAGCTCAACGGCGCCGCCTGGTCTAAACGCACTTCAATTGGTTGCGCGGCGACGAGCCGCGCAAGCGCGGCGCCGTTATCGACGTCGGTGCCAGTGCGCAACGCGAGGTACGCGAGCGCACGGTACATCGCACCGGTGTCGAGATAGAGCACGTGCAGGCGCCGTGCCAGAGCGCGGGCGACCGTCGTTTTCCCGGACGCCGCCGGCCCGTCGATCGCGATCTGGAGCGGCGATTGCGAGTTCACCGGCGACGCTTAGCCGGCTTTCGCGCCAGGCCAAGCCGGCCCGCGACCTCTGCGAGCCGGCGGTCGCGTGTCGCGAGGTCGCCCTTGTAGCGAAGCGCGACGTCAAGATACGCCGCATCGTATACGCTAAGGTCGAACCGATTGGCTAAGGCCAGCGCGCCATCAAAGGAAATGCGCTCGGACGAATCCGCAACGCGAATAGGCAAGCGCGACAGCTTTGCCTGAATGGTCTGGGCCTCGGCTTCGGTGATTCTGCCGCGCCGCAGCGCGTTCCGCAGCCCGTTTTCCATCTCAAAGAGCCACAGCGCCGGAACGATGGCGCCTTCGGCCCTCACTCTTCTCAGTAACGCCAGTGCCTCGACATCGCTCTCGTCGGCGATCGACCACGCGAGCGCCGCGGAGGCGTCCACGACCAGCGTCACTCGCGCCGTCCCTCGACAATCAGTTCGCGCGCGGTGACCTTCCACGGCTTGCGCGCCTTGCTGCGCGCGACGAACCACTCGACGGCCTCATCGGCATCCTCGCCCAGCATTTCCACGGGCGCGAGCTGCGCCATCGGGCGGCCCCTCACCTCGATTATGATTCGCTCGCCGGTCGCGGCCCGGCGGACGAGCTCGCCGAGCTGGGCTCGCGCATCGTAAATCCCAATTGCTTTCATGTGACTAGTATACAGACTAGTCATAGCGCGGTCAACGCACCACCCCGTCGTTCCATCGGCATGCCGGAACTCTTCCCAGGCGATGCGGCGTGCCCGAAGAACCTTCGAGAACGGGTGGCGAGAGCGCAGACGGTCTATTTTTGCTCGGGCTGCGGTTTCGAATCGCCGCGGTGGCTTGGACGTTGCCCGCAATGCCAAGCTTGGAACGCGTTCGACGAACGCCCCTTCACGGTCGCGCGAAGCGCACGCGACAAACCGGCGGCCGCGCAATCGGCGGTGCCGCTGCCGTTGCACGAGATCGGCTCGGCCGGCGTTACTCGCTTGCGGATGGGCATGCCGGAGTTCGATGCCGTCTTGGGCGGCGGAACGGTCCCGGGGAGCTTGACGCTCGTCGGTGGACCGCCGGGTGCCGGCAAATCGACCTTGATGCTGCAGATCGCCGCGCGCCTGGCGCGTGACGGCGAAGTGGTCTACGTCTGCGGCGAAGAATCGGCGGCGCAAGTAAAGTTGCGGGCCGATCGTACGCTGGCCGCGGAGCCGGCGGCGGCGTTGCTCGTCTATCCTGAAACCAATCTTCGCGCGGTCCTGGATCGTTTGGAGAAGCAAAGACCGCTCGCGCTGGTCATCGATTCGATCCAAACGGTTTGGCTGCCGGAGTCGGAAGCATATGCCGGCAGCATCACCCAGATTCGCGACTGCACACAAGCGCTGATGGAATACTCGAAGCGCACGGGCTGCGCCACGTTTATTGTTGGCCACGTTACCAAAGACGGCGCGATCGCCGGCCCGCGCCTGCTCGAACACCTAGTCGACACGGTGTTGTATTTCGAGGGCGAGACGAACGGCGAGTACCGGATCCTCCGCGCGTACAAGAATCGGTTCGGCTCGGTCGACGAAATCTGCGTCTTTTCGATGCACGACTCGGGGTTACGCGAGGTTGCGAACCCGTCGGAGCTGTTTGCGGGCGCGCGCACGCAGCGTCCCAGCGGCTCGTGCGTGGTCGCATCGATCGTCGGCTCGCGTCCGGTGCTGATCGAGGTACAGGCGCTCGTCGGCGAAACCAGCTACGGGACCCCGCGGCGCTTGGCCAACAATCTCGATCAGCAGCGGCTCGCGATGATTCTCGCCGTGCTCGAGCGACGAGCGGGGATGTTGCTTGGAACGCACGACGTGTATGCATCGGTTGCCGGCGGCCTGCGGGTCGCCGAGCCTGCAGCGGATTTGGGCATCGCGCTAGCTATTACGTCGTCGTTCCGCAACGTTGCACTACCGTCGCAGCTTGCCGTCTTTGGCGAAGTCGGACTATCGGGCGAACTGCGCGCGGTCGCCGGCACCGAGCGCCGCATTTCTGAAGCACGCAAACTCGGCTACTCCGACGCCATCTCGCCGGCAAATGCGAGCGACATCACCGCGGCGATCCGGATGTGCTTGTCATCCTGAGCTTGTCGAAGGACGAATGATAACAAACCGGATATTGAAGGTTGCCCGATAGACAGGCGATGCAGACGAGCACCGCCTGTTTATCGCATCGAAAGCGCCGATTACGTCCCGACGAGGACGAAGCTTGCTATTGAGCCTGTGTGGTCGATTTCTCCCCACTCGCCCGGGTCGAGTCGAAACGCACCCGTTAGCAGTCCGGTGGTGACCGCTGGGGCCGAGCCACTGCCGCTGTTCGACACCTTAATCGCGCTGGCACCGGGGCTGACATAGAATGTCGATGGCCCGAAGTATCCATATGTCGTACCGTTGAACCGCGTGCCGGTGAGGGGTAGGGTGCTGGAAAGCTCTAATACCAGGTCATTATACCCACGCGAGTTGGTAATGCGGAGATCGGTCCCATCGGGTGGAGCGTACAGCGGGTACGTTGCGTTGCCACTCAGATCGCAAGCGTCGACCACAACATTGGTCACGCCGCTGGCTACGCTGAGGCCGTAGGGCTGAAGGACTGCGGAACCCAAAAAGTCGAACACGCCCGAACAGTCGGCGCCCACGATACGGACCTGGTTGCACGGCCCCGTGATGGCGACCCCCGCTCCGTATGAAGCCGTCGCGGGCGCCTGCCCGTTGCTCGAGCCTGCGGCGAACGCCTGCGGGCAGTCGGCGACGGCACAACCTTCGGCGGTGACGTTAGCGACATCGGACGCGCAGTTTATTGCAGTGCCGCTGGGCGCCTCCAACGTACTCACGTAATGGAACCTCAGATCGCGGAACCGGATCCCGAAGTTGCTTTCGTAGCCAGCCGTTTCAATCAAAAACGTATCAGCGGATTCTTGCCGATTTAGGATTGAGCCGGCGGATTCGCCGCAGATGAGAAGGCACCGGTCAAGCCCGATATCGTGATGGTTCCGGCAATCGCGTAGGTTCCGGCGGGAATGACGACTCTGCCGCCTCCCGCGGTGATGACATCGTCGACCGCGGCCTGTAGGGCCGCTTGATTATCCGCGCCTACGGCGTCGTTGATGTTCAAACCGTAGTCGACGGCATTGTAGACGGCGTTGTTGCCGCTTCCTTCCCATTGTCCCGTAGCGGTGTTTAGCGTAAAGTAGTGAATGGATCCGTCGGGATTCTGGACTGTTGCGTAGGCCGGAAGACCGGCCGTTTGGACAGCCCAATTCATAAAAACCAGGTCAAAAGCCGCATTATAAGTACGATACATTTGCGACTGGCCAGGCACGCCGGTAAGATTCACCTCGCGGTCTTCGTGGTAGACCCCGTTTATTTCGGGCAAAGCCGGTTCGTAGAGAGTCGCGGGGTACTCGATGTTAGAGACAAGGTACATTGTATATTCCTTCTAAAAGTTTGGCTTTGTAGCAACGTCGCCGTGTGATCCGACCTGTCCTCACCGATCGGGCACGTACGCGGAGCGCTGGGCGATCAGCGCATCTTTATCGTCAGGTCTAACTATTAGGCCTTAACTGAAGAGTCAATTCAACAAATCAGTTGTTTGGCAGCAACGGAGGCCAGTGCGCACTACCGGCGGGCTCAAAGAGGCCCTTGCTGATTTCGCGCTTCGACGGCTTGGTCGAGCCGGGCGCAAACTCGACGACGATGCTGGTTCCGCGAACGGTAACGTAGAGATAACCCTCCCTGTCGACTGTCACCGCAAGCGGGGTCTCCAGATCTTGCGTAATGCTCTGAAAGGGTCGGCTCTGACCTGACCGGTACTCTTCTACGTCGTTCTCTTTTTCGTTGGTGACATAGAGTGTGCCACTGGCATCTACGGTGATGCCGACGGGGGAAACCACGCCGTCGGTTATAGTTCTGTTTGGCGACTTTTTGCCTGGGCCGTAGACAACGACATTTCCGGGACCGAAGCCGTCGGTACCCTGGGTAACTAAGTTGCTGACGTACATGTTTCCAGCTTGGTCGATCGCGATTCCGTCCGGATAGAACAAGCCTTTCGTAATAATTGTGTGCGGCTTGGTCGCACCCTTTTCGTATTCGGTCACGTTAGGACCACCGATATTCGTTACCCAAAGATTCCCGTCACCGTCTATCGCACAGAATGCCGGCGTGTTGATGCCCTGCGTAATGGTTTTCGAGGGTTTCGTGTTACCAGCTGGAAATTCGGAAACCCAACCGGTGCCCGCAGGCTCGTTGGCGACGTAGAGCGTGCCATCGGAATCGATGCAGTCGCCAACCGGAGTATCAAGGCCGTCCGAGATCACTTCCATCGGGCTCGGGTCTTTGGCGTCTGCGCGGTATACCTTGACGTCGTTGTAGCCGGAAACGTTTCCGACGTATAAGAGCGGAGTCGATCGTGCAAATCGCGAGGCATGCGTCGCGCTGCCCGGCCTTTGTGATGCGACGCCCGGCACGCCGATCGGTGGCGCCGTACCGCAGCCCGTGAGCAGCATGGCGGTCACGCAAAGGACCGCTGCGCAACGGCCAACAAGTGAATTTTGGCGCCTCATCCTGCCAAAGGCTTTCCCTGAAAACGCAGCCCCTCGAAGGCGACATGGCCTGCGGACCCGCTATCGCACACGTCGGTTACCACAAACATACTATTCTCGTTTTGCGGGGCTAGCGTCGCGCCTTTCTCGCCGGTAATTCGAACCGTGCCCGAGGCGCTTGGCGCCGTGCTGACTACGACGTTGATTGGGTTTGGAAGTTCATATATGCCCGTCGGTATGAAAATCGTTCCGCCGCCGGCAGCACGCATTTCGTCGATCGCGCGCTCCAGAGCAATCTTGTTGGTTTCACCGTAGCCGGCTCCACTGATTACGCCACGGTCTCGTGCATTTAGAACTCCGATTTCCATCTCTCTTGCACCTCAAGTTCGTCTGAAGTTTGGTAACGAGCGCTGCTGCGTGTGTGTCGGCGAATACTCGTTGTTTCGTAGCGTTATTTTATCTCTCGACCCCCCCTGGTCAATACACTAGCATTAATTAGTTAGCTAAAAAATGAAACACTAGAAGAGTTAGCGAGCGACAAGAACGCACAAAGATATTCCACGTCGATTCCGGTTAACTTTTTCAGCACCGGTCGACTGCGAAATGCGCACCTCAAGTCGCGCATAATCGCGTGGGCTCGCGGCGTTTGTCGGACTAGGCTTGGACAGTATCGACGCCGGTTGCGTGGCGCCTTTCAGCCAATCAACCCGGTTGGCCGGCGTAGGAACTCAGGAGTAGCGAGGCACAACAGACTCGGGTGACACCGTCCTTCGACTACGGCGCTCCGCGCCTTCGCTCTGGATGACAAGTCAGAATGACAAGAACCTTGTTTGAGATCGTGCCGAATCTTTCGGAGGGCCGCGATGCGTCGACGGTGGCTGCCGCTATCGAGGCTGTTGAGTCCACCGGTGCGCGCGTCGTGAACGCGAGCAGCGACACGGTTCATCATCGGAGCGTGCTTACGATCGTCGGCGACGGCGAAACTCTCGTGAATGCGGCCGTGGCCCTCGCCGGAGTCGCACTCGAACGGATCGACTTGCTTGCGCATTCCGGCGTACATCCGCGCATCGGCGCGCTCGACGTGCTGCCGTTCGTTCCCCTGCGCAATGCGACGCTTCCCGAGGCCGCCGCCCTGGCCCATCGCGCCGGCGCCGAGATCTGGCGGCGCTACCGCGTGCCTTCCTTTTATTATGGGGCGGCCGCGCGAGCACCCGAGCGCCGGTTGCTGCCGGCGATCCGCCGCAACACCGAGTGGGCGCCCGACGAGGGCGACGTCCTTCGGCACCCCAGCGCCGGAGCGATCGCGATCGGAGCGCGCGACGTCTTAATCGCGTTTAACATCGAGCTGGCGACGACCGATCTCCGGGCAGTCCGAACGATCGCCCGGATGATTCGCGAGCGCGACGGCGGCCTGCGAACCCTGCGCGCGCTTGCCCTGCCGCGCGGCGACGATCGCGTGCAGGTCTCCCTCAACGTCACGGACTATGCTGCAACGCCGCTCTACCGCGTAGTGGAACTGGTTCGAGCACTCGCGGCCGAGCGGGGAATCGACGTGCTCGGCTGCGAGCTCGTCGGTTGCCTTCCACTGGCCGCAGTTGAAGCGACGGCCGCTTATTACTTGGGAGTCACGACGCTTTGAAAATGAAAACCACGCTGCTCGCGTTGCTGCTCATGGTGTGCACGGCGCAGGCCGCGCCGGCGCAAAACGGCCCGGGAGATTCCGGGATCTTCACGACGACGTTGCGCAACGGGCTGCGAGTCGTCGTCGTCGAGGATAGAGCGGCGCCTGTCGTCCAGACCGGCATGTGGTACGGGTTCGGCTCGCTGCAAGAGACGCCGGGCAAGACCGGCCTGGCGCATGCCCTGGAACACATGATGTTCCGAGGAACGCCGGAGATCTCGTCGGGCGGCCTCGACGACATCGTCGCACGCCTGGGCGCGCAGATGAACGGCGAGACGAACTACGACTACACGCAGTTCTATTTCGAGATGCCGGCAGACAAACTCGACGTGGCACTGGCGATCGAGTCCGACCGGATGCAGCACGCCTCGCTGAACGCCGCCGGCTGGGCGATCGAACGCAATGCCGTGCTCAACGAGATCGACGGCGATGCCAGCTCGCCGTTCTTCAATCTGCTCTCGCGGGTTCGCGCCGCGGCCTTCCCCGGACAACCGGCGGGCCGCACGCCGTTGGGCGATCGCAGCGACGTCGCCGCGGCGACCGTTGCGGACATTGCTCGCTACTACCGCGAGTGGTACGCGCCCAACAACGCGACGCTGGTGATCGCCGGAGACGTCGACCATGCAGCGGCGTTTGCAAAGGCCCAGCGCTTCTTCGGTGCGATTCCCTCCAAGACGCTGCCGCCGTGGTCGGAACTCAATCCCAAGCCGGCGCCCGAGACGACCGTTGAAGCGGAGTTTCCCTTTCCATTTGAGATTGTCGATCTCGCCTACGCGATTCCCGGCGATACGCAGCACGGGGAGCCGGCCATCAGCACGCTGGCCACGCTGCTCGAAAATCAGCGGTCTCCGTTCTACCGGGCGCTCGTGCAGAGCAACATCGCGCTCGCGATCGAAACCGACGCCGACACGCAGCTCAAAGGCGGTCTGCTGCACGTTTTTATTATTCTGAACCCCGGCCATAACAGCAGCGAAGCCGCGTCCGTCTTTGCAGCGACGCTCGACTCGGTGCTCCGTAATGGTTTCGATCCGGATCTCGTCGTCGCGGCGAAGCGCTTGACGATCGCGGAGCGGCTCTACGACGCCGATTCCGTCGACGGCATCGGCGATCTCGCCGGCTATACCTACGGCATCGTTCACGAAAAAGTGGCCGACGAAGACCGCCGCTTAGCGGCGCTAACCGGCGACGATCTGCTCGCGGCCGCGCGCAAGTATTTGAGCCGCCCGACCGTCGTCGGCCACCTGAGTCCCAACGACAGTCCACCGAAAGGTAACTCGGAGAAGAGCACGTCTGAGGCCAGCGACGATTTCTCCAAACGCATTCCAAATGGCCCGATTGTCGAACCGCAGTGGATCGCCAAGGCCGTGGAGACGCCGACGACGGCCCGCAGCACGCTGTCGCCGGTCGAGTTCACGCTAGCCAACGGCTTGCGCGTGCTCGTGCAAACCAAAACCGATCGCCCAACGGTCGTCATCAAAGGCTCGATCGCAAGCTCTCCGGCCTTTGAGCCGTTCGGGCAGGAAGGCATCGCGCGGCTGGCCTCGTCGGCAGCCGATTACGGCAGCGCGGCATACCCGTTCGAACAGCGCCGCAAAGCCACCGACGAGATGGGCGTCTTTCTCCAGACCGGAGAGGATTTCTCGGCGACGGCGGAGTCGCGCGATTTCGAGCGCGTCGTCGCGATTTTGGCCGACGGCGAAGCGCACCCGACCTTCGAGGATCCCTGGTTGGGCGTCGAGCGGTCGCAGCTCGCCAACAGCTTGCAATCGGAGGGGCGCATCTCCGGCGTGCTGATCGATCGCGCCTACAACCATCTGCTCTTGGCCGGCGCGGATCCGAGTTTGCGACAGCCCACGGCAGCCAGCGTCTCGGCCATAACGCGCGCCGATTTGCAGAGATATGCGGCAACCTATTGGCGTCCGGATCTAACGACGATATCCGTAGTCGGCAATCTTTCGCCGGCGCGCGTCCGCGCGGCGCTCGAGGCAAGCTTCGGATCGTGGAAGGAGGACGGGCCAAAGCCGAACGCGCGTTTGATGGCAATGCCGCCGGCGTCGAGCGGCCACGACTATATCGGCACCGCGGCCAATCAGGTCTTCATCCGGCTCGGCCAGCCGGCGCTCTCGCGGTCGAGCCAAGATTACGATACGCTCGCGGTGCTCAATCAAATTTTGGGCGGTGCCGGTGCATTTGAATCCAGACTCTGGCAAGAGCTGCGGCAAAAGCGCGGCCTCGTGTACAGCGTCAACAGCTCGCTGGAGGCGGGGGCGGATCGCGGCGATCTGCGAGTCGAGCTCAACGCGTCGCCGGCGCGCGTCGTTGAAGCGGTGGGCATCGTGCGCCAAGAACTGCGCCGCCTGCAAGACGAACCGGTTTCGGCTACCGAACTGCAGGAGGCCAAGGTGCGCTTGATCAGCAACGCGCTCTTGGACGAAGCGTCAACGGAGGGTCAGGCCAAACAACTGCTCGATATTGCCGACTATCGTCTGCCGGTCGACTACTACCGCACGCTCAACGAACGCTTCACCCGCATTACCGCGGCCGACGTGCAGCGCGTGGCACGCGCCTATTTGCGGCCGGAGAGCCTGGTCGAAGTCTACGCGGGGCCTTCGGGGCCGTGGGCGATGCACGCGCTATGATCGAGACGCGTAACCCTTCGACCGGCGAGGTGATCGAGCGCATCGCGCTGATGGACGCCTCGCAAATTGAGGCGAAGCTCGCCGGGGCCGCGCGCGGAGCGCGGTGGTGGCGACGCGAGGATTTCTCCGGCCGTGCGAGTTTGCTGCAAGCCGTGGCGGCTCGTTTTCGCTTGGAGCGCGAGGATCTTGCGGCGACGGCCGTGCGCGAGATGGGCAAACCGCTCACGCAGGCGCGTGCCGAGATCGAGAAATGCGCGTGGGGACTCGAGTACTTTGCCGAACATGGCGAAGCGCTACTCTCCGCGCAGGTCACGCCGTCGTCGGCCTCGCGCAGCTACGTCGCTTTTCGACCCCTCGGCGTGCTGCTGGCAATCATGCCGTGGAACTTTCCGTTCTGGCAGGTCATTCGCGCGGCCGCGCCAGCACTGATGGCGGGTAACGTCGTGCTGCTCAAGCACGCGACGAATACCACGCGGTGCGCGCTGGAGATCGAGCGCATCTTCAACGAGACCGGCGCGCCGGAGGGCTGCTTCGGTACGCTGCTGATTCCGGGGAAAGAGATGAGCCGGATCGTCGCCGATCCGCGCATCGCCGCCGTCACGCTCACGGGGAGCGAAGATGCCGGCGTCTCGGTCGCGCGCGCGGCCGGCGAGAGTTTAAAGAAGTGCGTGCTCGAGCTGGGCGGCTCGGACGCATTCGTGGTTCTCGCCGACGCGGATCTCGCTGCGGCGGCGAAGACGGCCGTTACCGCGCGCTTTCAGAACAACGGCGAGAGCTGCATCGCGGCTAAGCGCTTCATCGTCGAGGATGCCGTCTACGATGAGTTCCTTGTACGCTTCGCGGAGCTTGCGGCCGCGCAGGTCGTCGGAGATCCGATGGACGAACGCGTGCAGCTCGGGCCGTGCGCGCGCGCAGATCTGCGGCAGTCCGTCGACGATCAAGTGCGCGCGACGCTCGCCGCGGGTGCGCGACTCGTCACGGGCGGCCGGTTTATCGAACGCCCGGGCTTCTTTTACGAGCCAACCGTCGTTTCGGAGGTTGCGCCTGGGACGAGCATGTTCGACGAAGAGGTCTTCGGGCCCGCGGCGGCAGTCGTGCGCGCCGACGACCTCGAGCACGCGTTGGAGCTTGCCAACGACTCGCGCTTCGGACTCGGCGCGAACCTGTGGACGCGCGATATCGCGCTTGCCGAGGAAGTTGCCGGACGAATCGAGGCGGGGAACGTCTTCATCAACGGCATGGTGGCCAGCGATCCGAGGCTACCCTTCGGCGGCGTCAAGAAGAGCGGCTACGGCCGCGAACTCTCCGCATTCGGCATCCACGAGTTCGTCAACATCCAAACCGTCTGGATCGCCTGACTCGAAATCGCCCTTGCGCGTAGGCCCGCATGATGTTAGAATGTGGCCTGGTAGGTAGTACACACCATTTAATAAATCGTACACATTGCGGTAAGACATTGAGAACGAACATAGAAATAGACGACGCGTTGATGCGTCAGGCTATGCGCAGCAGCGGCGCACGCACGAAGCGGGCCGTCGTCGAGGCAGGATTGCGGTTGCTGGTTGAAACGAAGGCGCAGGCCGGAATTCGGCGGTTACGCGGCCGAGTAGCGTGGCAGGGCGACCTGGACGAGATGCGTCGCGCGCGCGAATGGTAATCGTCGACACGACCGTCTGGATCGACTACCTGCGCGGCGAGTCGTCGCCGGAATCGCTGTGGCTGTCCCGCGAACTGGTGCGTCGCCGCATCGGCCTTACCGACCTCATTCTCTGCGAGGTGCTTCAGGGCGTCCCGGATGAGGGCACCGCCAAATCCGTCGAACGAGAGCTCTCGAAATTTGCGGTTTGGCCGATGGGCGGCGTGCGCCTGGCCGTGTCGGCGGCGCGGAACTACCGTAAGTTGAGAGCAAATGGCCGTACCGTGCGCAAGACGATTGACTGCTGGATCGCGACGTTCTGTTTAGAGGCGGGTCACGAATTGTTGCATCGCGACCGCGATTTCGAACCTTTTGAAACGCTCCTCGGGCTTCGCGTCGTGAAGCCCAAGTAGCTCCAGCAAAGGAGCGCACTCGGAGTACGACGCGGTCAAGCTCGACGTGCGGGAGCGAACGTAAACGCGAGGGTCAGCGCGATTCGGTCTTCACGCTGATCATCGCGTCTCCGCGCCTGATCGCGTCCAGTGCCTCGAAGCCTTCGGTCATCTGACCGAAGACCGTATACTGGCCGTTAAGAAAGGGCGCATCGCCGAGGCAGATGTAAAACTGCGAACCCGCTGAGTCTGGCCGGGAAGAGCGCGCCATCGCCACGGTTCCGCGCACGTGCGGCCGCGCGTTGAATTCCGCTTTGAGATTGTAGCCGGGCCCTCCAGTTCCATCGCCCTTTGGGTCGCCGCCTTGAACGACGAAACCAGGCTCCACCCGGTGGAACTTGAGGCCGTCGTAAAATCCCGCGTCCGCGAGTTTTATGAAGGCGGCCGAATGAAGCGGTGCGTCGTCGGGAAAGAGACGGAAGACGATATCGCCATGCGCGGTGGTAATTCGCACTTGCGAGTTACTCGCACGTTCCGAGTACTCTTTCATTTCTGATGCTTGCGGCGGAAGGTTTGCCATGCCGCCTTTCTTCCCCCGAACGGAGCGCAAACCATGCCTCCCAAGTAAGCAGGCGAGGCTAACGAATCTTGCTCGTCATTCGCCCGAGATGAGAGAGGAGTATGCGGTTTCATGAGAACTCAAAATGACCCAACCCCGGCCGAAAAAGAGTTGAGCAAGGTGTCGGAGGAGCAGCTCGACGAGGTCAGCGGCGGCTCGGGACTCCGCACGGAGACGAAGCCGCCTGCAACGAACCGCGATCAGACGAATCTGGTCCACTTAGACGGCAAGCATTCGGGGAAAGGTTGTCAACCGTCGTAAGAAGCGACTACGAGACGATCGGAGACGCCGGCGTGAGAACGCCGGCGTCTCCAATCCGCCTCTTGTCTGAGCTTTACGATTCGGCAGATCTGCCACGGGCGCTCCTCTTTTTAGCTAGCCGAAGCAATGTGGCCCGGTAGGTCATCCGAAAGGCGAACCAACATGCTCTTAACGTCCGTGAGCCGTGCCCTAGTCATAGGGCTGGCTGTTTCGTTTTGTACCAGCTGCGCCGGATCAACGCAGCCACTGGGTACGGATTTTCAAACGGATCGTAACTCACCACCAGGCACGGAACTCCGCAAGTCTTGGATGCTACCGGAGGCAAAGCAGCACACGTTGCTTTATATCTCGACCGTGCTTTCAGGCGTGTACGTTTTTGAGTATCCTTCGCGCCGCGTGGTAGGCATTCTTACCGATTTCTTCACGCCTGAAGGGCTCTGCTCCGATGCCTCCGGCAACGTTTTTGTTACCGACTCTTATGGTCGAGACGTGGTCGAATACGCGCACGGCGGCAGCTCACCGATTCGAACGCTAAAGGGCGCGGCCACTCCGATCGATTGCGCCGTGGACCCAAAGACCGGTAACCTGGCCGTGGCCTCGGAAACCGCCGCCATCTACGTGTTTGAGCCTGGGAGACGTTGGTCAAACAAGAGAATTGACGACCCCAACGCAAACTTTTGGTTCTGCACTTATGACTCGCAGGGCAATCTCTTCGCAAGCGACGATTCTACATACTATAACGAGAACTTCATCAGCGAGCTGCCGCACGGCGCGCATACGTTCACGAATTTCGCCCTGAGCAAGCCGATCGAGTATCTTGGCGGAATCCAGGCACACGACGGGTACCTCACGGTTGGAGATGGCGAAGACAATAACATCTACCAGGTGCGCATTTCTAACTCCGTTGCGGACATCGTCCGGACAACACCTCTCGCGGGCGCGAAAGCCACCGATCAGTTCACCTTTTACCGCGGAAAGCTAATCAGTCCCGACCCAAGTTCGGATTTCGCAGGTGTTTGGAAATATCCGGCCGGCAAGCTCGTGCGCAAATTCGATGGGATGACCGGGGAGCCTTTTGGCTCGACAATTAGCGCGCCCTAATCGCGCGACATAAAGAGACATTTTATCCAGAAAGGAACATTCGTGGGTAATCTTACCGTTCTTAACGTTATGACGGATTACGGCGCCTTCGGTGACGGTGTGGCCGACGATACGGCCGCGATAAATGCTGCCTTCGCCGCTGTACCCGCTGCCAACCCACCGCACACCAACGGGGGCGCAATCGTATACTTTCCCAGCGGTACGTACTTGGTTAGTGGCCCTCTCACGCGACAGGTTTCCTACACGCGGTGCGTGGGCGAGGGCAAAGACTCCACGACGATTAGACTCAACCCCGAGACATGGACGGGCGCCGCCTCACCCGCCGAGCCTGACCTCTCCTTTATCTTGGATCTAGCGCATTATAATGTAACCGACTGCAGCGTCGAAGACATGACGATAGACGGCCAGGCTCAGAATTTGGAAAGCCCCGGCACGTCCGCATTATACTCCGGCATTCTCTGCTCCGCGCGCAGTATGATCGAGCGAGTCAACCTCTACGACGTCTGGGGATATGGCCTTTGGATTTCCGGACAGAATGCGAGGTTCACACGAGTTATCGATTGCGAGGCCGACCTTGGCTCCTTCAAAGGTGATGGAGGCAGCGATTGTATCGGTGGCGGCGGTTACCGCATTTCTATCGTCCGCTTCCATTGGAAGCCGGGAATGAACAAGAATAGCGCCGTGGACATGACGACGAGCGGCCAGGAAACGAGCGTCAGCCTTTACGATTGCACGAATGAGTCAGTAAATCATATCATATTGGAGGGGGCAACGCAGAGCCTTATTCACGGTTGCCGGCTTTATGGCAATAACCTACACGTCACCAATGACGCAATCTACATCGCCCATGCAACGATAACGCGATAACGAATCCCGCAGACATCATAGTGTCCGACTGCCTACTTGCGCCATGGGAAGCAGATTCAGATAGGCCCGTCCCCCAAAAGGCTGGAAGCCTTATCGTCGAGTTCGACGGAGGCGACTTCGCGCCCCCAGGCACGTTTCTTGTGGAGTTGAGCAACTGTCGTGACGTTTGCGTAAGTCTAAAAAACTTTCGTTGCCTCGTAACGACATTCTATCTCTCTGCCCCCCAGTCAAGACGCTAGCGTTAATTAGTTAGCTAGAAAATGCATTGCTAGCAAGACTGGCTTAGCGACAGCAACGCACAAAGATATTCTGCGCCAATCCCGGTTAACTTTTTCTTAGCACGGGTCGACCGCGAACTGCGCACCGCGAGTCACGCGTAATCGCTTGCCTTGCGGCTTCTTACAGAATATGATCGGGTAGTATCGCCGGAGAGTGCGTGGCGCCTTTCAGCCAACCGACCGGGTTGGCCTACGTGGGAACCCGGTAATAGCGAAAGACGGGTGAGCGCGGAAAAAGTTGAGCATTTCGCCCGTAGTAGCGTTCGCTCACGAGGAGCCATTCCTTTGTCATGCGCAACGCCAGCCCCATGCGGCTGCCGCGGTACGTCGTCTCAACTATCGTCGTACGCGCTTCCTTGCGAACGCCCAGTACGGGGTACGTCACCGTACGCGGCGTCCCGTTTGGTCTGGTAGAGTGTGACGTCAGCTCCCTCGGAGCAATCAGTAGGAAACTCTGCCCTCCTGAAAGGCTTAGCCGCCGCTTATATTTTTCGGCGAGAGCCGGATCCGCGGCCAGACATCGTTGGAGCTCCTCGTGGGAACCGCAAGCGTACAGCTTCTTGAACTCTTCCTTGCCGAGGGTCAGGTTCGCAGTCTTGCGCGAAACGGAGAGTTCGTCCCGAATCCACGTTCCCAGGAATGGCGCAAGCTCGGGGGGACCAAAGGTAAGTACCCCGGCTTTAGCACGACACTGGGAGCTTTGCGCAGTATTCGGCGATGCGCGCTACTCCGTCGCGCATGCGCTCGGCGGACGCGACGAAGCTTAGGCGCAGCCAGCCTTCCAGAGATTCGCCGAATGCGATGCCGGGAATCGCGACGACGTCGAAGCGTCCGATTAAATCGTGGGCGGCATCGAGCGACCGCGTTCCGTTGGGCAGTCGCACGCAGACGTAGAAGGCGCCCTCAGGATCGACGAACGGCAGGCTGCTCTCTTCGAGCGCTTCGCGCGCTAGCGCGCGGTGCTCCCGGTACCAAGGCGCGTGCTCTTGCAGGTTTCCGGGATCGCGAAAGACTTCCAGGGCGATATACTGGGCAAACGTATCGGCGCACGAGACCGCCCAGGCGTGCACTTTGATCGCTTGCCCCACAAACGCGCCGGGTCCGAGGATCCATCCGAGGCGCAGTCCGGTCAAGGCATTGCTCTTGCTCAGCGAGTTCGCGACGATCGTGTGAGGATAAAGCCGCGCGAGATCGGCTGCGTCGTCGACGAACAGCTGCTCGCGGTAGATCTCGTCGTGGATCAGCCAGATCGGGTCGCCCCCGCGCCGCCATAGCGCCTCGACGAGGGCCTCGGCCGCGTCGCGGGAGATGACGCGGGCCGTTGGATTGCAGGGCGAGCAGATCACGATCACGCGCGTTCGCTCGCCGATCGCGGCGATGATTCGCTCGGCATCGAACTCGAAGTCGTCGTCGGGGAGCATCGAGACGACGCGCACGTCGATTCCCTCGAGCGCCGCCATCTTGACGTACGACGGAAAGGCCGGCTCCACGACGAGCAACTCGTCGCGCGAGGGATCGAGCAGGGTCTTGAGCGTTACGTACATCGCCTCTTGCGAGCCGATGGTGATGCAAACGCTCTCGGGCTTCTCCATGCCGGGGTACGCGTAGTGGCGCGCGATGAGCTCGCGCAGCTCGGGATCCCCGGCGTTGGGCGTGTACTTGACGCCGCTGGTTCGCACGCGTTCCATCGCGCGCTCGAAATACTCCATGCGCGGCAGCAGTGTTGGCTCCCCGAGTCCCAAGTCGATCGACGTCGGGCGCTTTTTGGCGTTGAGCTGGCGGATGAGCGAAGGTGCAATTTCGGGGACGCGCGGGTTCATGTGGCTTCCCTTCGTGCTTCGACTGCGCTCAGCATGACAATATCAGCACGACACTACTGCATGACACTATCAGCACGACACTACTGCATGACACTATCGGCATGACGCTAGACGGCTACGTCGTAGGCGCGGAGGGCGGAGTTTAGGGAGGTTTTTAGGTCGGTGGATTCGTTGCGGGTGCCGATGATGAGCGCGCAGGGCGTGGCGTATTCGCCGGCGGGGAACTGCTTCGGCAGCGTTCCGGGGATCACGACGGCGCGCGCCGGAATGCGGCCTTTGCTGCGAACCGGGGCCGCGCCGCGCACGTCGACGATCGGTGTGCTGGCCGTTACGACGACGCCGGCTCCCAGAACGGCCTCGCGCTCGACGCGCACGCCTTCCACTACGATGCAGCGCGAACCGATGAAGGCGCCGTCTTCCACGATGACGGGCGTGGCTTGCGGCGGCTCGAGCACCCCGCCGATCCCGACGCCGCCCGAAAGATGCACGCCCTTGCCGATTTGCGCGCACGAGCCTACGGTCGCCCACGTGTCGATCATGGTGCCTTCGTCGACGTAGGCGCCGATATTAACGAATCCAGGCATCAGGATAACGTTGCGCCCAAGGAAACTCCCGTACCGCGCGACGCCCGGCGGTACGCAGCGAACGCCGAGCCGCTTGTAGTTGCGTTTCACGGGTAGCTTATCATAATACACCAGCGCGTCGCGATCGCGGTCGCCCATCCAATCGACCGAACGGCGCGCAAAGTACAGAAGAATAGCTTGCTTTACCCAAACGTTGGTTACCCAGTTGTCGTCGCCGGGCTCGGCGACTCGCAGCCGGCCGGCATCGAGCATTGCGATCACCCGGTCGACTGCGCGCCCCTCGCGGCCGCGCACGTCGCCCTCGCCCTGCGCCAGCGCCGAGATCCGCGTTTGAAGTTCGTCCTTGGTCACGGTGCCTGTGCTACGGCGCCAGGGAAGCGCGCCCCCGCCTCGCATTATCATAGGCCACCACGGGAAAGGAGTAGTCGTGCCGAACTCGCCCGCCGACGAGCAGCGAATCAATGCTATCCGTTTTCTGGCCGTTGACGCGGTCCAGAAGGCGAACTCCGGCCATCCCGGCATGCCGATGGGCGCGGCGGCGATGGCCTACACGCTGTGGACCCGCCACTTGCGGTTCAACCCCAAAGACCCGCACTGGCTGAACCGGGACCGCTTCGTGCTCTCGGCCGGACACGGGTCGATGCTGCTGTACGCGCTCCTGTATCTCACCGGCTACGACCTGACGCTCGACGATATCGAGCACTTTCGACAACTCGGAAGTAAGACGCCGGGGCACCCGGAGGCGGAGCGCACGCCGGGAGTCGAGGCCACGACCGGGCCGCTGGGGCAAGGGGTCGGCAATGCGGTCGGCATGGCGATCGCCGAGGCGCATTTGGGAGCGGTCAACAACCGCGAGGACCAAGCCATCGTCGATCACTTTACCTACTGCATCTGCGGCGACGGCGACCTGATGGAAGGCATCAGCCAGGAAGCGCTCTCCCTCGCCGGCCATCTCAAGCTCGGCAAGCTCATCGTCTTGTACGACGACAATTTGGTTTCGCTCGCCGGCCCGACGGACATCACGCTCACCGACGATCCGATCGCGCGCTTCGACGCCAGCGGCTGGCATACGCAGCTGGTTCCAATCGATAAGGGCAACGACGTCGCGACGATCGACCAGGCGATCGAAGTCGCTAAAAACGTGACGGACCGGCCGTCGTTCATCGCGGTGCGCACGCACATCGGCTATGGCTCGCCGCGCCAAGACAACTCTTCAGCTCATGGCGAGGCGCTCGGCCCCGAGAACGTGCGCAAGTCAAAGGAAGAGCTAGGCTGGCCGCTCGAGCCCGACTTCTACGTGCCCGACGACGTGCTGGCGTTCTACCGGCAAATCGGCGCGAAGGGCGCGGAGCTGGAGGGCCGTTGGAACGAGACTTATGACGCTTGGAAGCGTGCGAATCCGCAGCTCGCGGCGACACTCGAGCGCGCGTTACGCGGCGAAGTGCCCAGCGATCTCCCGTGGCCCAGCTTCGATGCCGAAAACGGCAGCGTCGCCACGCGCGATGCGGGCGGGGCGGTGATGAATGCCATTGCCGCGAGCTTGCCGGAACTCGTCGGCGGATCGGCCGATCTCGATCCGTCGACCAAGACCTATCTCAAAAACTGCGGCGACTTCGAGCCGGGAAACTACGGCGGCCGCAACATTCATTACGGTGTGCGCGAGCATACGATGGCGGCGTGCAGCAACGGCATCGCCCTGCATGGGGGCCTGCTTCCATTTGCCGCCACGTTCTTCAACTTCGTCGACTATCTCAAGCCCGCGTTGCGGTTAGGCTGCTTGACCGGGATTCACTCGATCTACGTCTTCACGCACGATTCGGTCTTCCTCGGAGAGGACGGCCCGACGCACGAGCCGATCGAGCAGCTCGCAACGCTGCGGGCCACACCGAACTGTTTCGTCGTGCGCCCGGCCGATTCGCTGGAGACGCTCGAAGCCTGGAAGCTCGCGGTGGCGCGCAAGGGCGCGCCCTGGGCACTCGTTCTCACGCGCCAAAAGGTTCCGTTCCTGGGGGCGCGCGATGCGGCCGTGAGTCGCGGCGCTTACGTTCTCTCCGAAGCCGGCGGTGGCGACCCCGATCTCGTTCTGATCGCGACCGGCTCCGAAGTCTCGCTGGCGGTCGACGCCAAAAAGATTCTGGAAGGCAAAGGCGTGCGGGTGCGGGTCGTCTCGATGCCGTGCTGGGAACTCTTCGACGCCCAGCCGCAGTCATACCGGGACGAGGTGCTGCATCCCTGGATCACGGCCCGCATGTCAATAGAAGCGGGCGCGACGCTGGGATGGTCCAAGTATGTCGGCGACCGCGGCTTTGCCTTCGGGATCGATCACTTCGGCGCATCCGCGCCGGCCGCCGACATCGCGCGGTCGTTTGGCTTTACGCCGGAGAACGTCGCCAACGTCGCCCTCGAAAAGTTCGCACTCGCCGTTCGTTAGGAGAGACCGATGAAGAACCAGATCCAGCAACTGCTCGACGACGGGCAGAGCGTTTGGCTCGACAACCTCCGCCGCAGCATGTTCGCGTCGGGCGAGCTGAAGCGGATGATCGATCAGGGCCTGCGCGGGATGACGAGCAATCCGACGATTTTCGAGAAAGCGATCGGCGCCGGCAACGATTACGACGAACAGCTCGGCCAACTGATCGGCTCGGAGAAGAGTGCCGACGCGCTCTTCTGGGACCTGGCAGTCTCCGACATTCAAAGCGCGTGCGACGCCTTCGCTTCGGTCTATGCATCGTCGGGCGGGAACGACGGTTTCGTCAGCCTCGAGGTCTCACCGCTGCTGGCCAACGACACCGGCGGCACGATCGCGATGGTGAAAGAGCTGTGGGACCGCGTGAAGCGCCCCAACGTCATGATCAAGATCCCGGGGACGAAGGCCGGATTGCCGGCGATCGAAGAGTCCATCTATCGCGGCTATAACATCAACGTGACGCTGATCTTTTCGATTGAGATGTACGAACGCGCCGCGCTGGCGTACGTCAAAGGCCTGCAGCGGCGCGTTGCCGAGGGCAAGCCGATCGACCGAATCCGCTCGGTCAACTCGGTCTTCGTCAGCCGGATCGACACCGCCGTCGATAAGCTGTTGCAAGACCGCATCGGCAAAGGCGAAAAGCTCGAACATCTGCTGGGAAAGACGGGCATTGCCAATCTCAAGCTCACCTACCAGAAATTTAGAGAAATTTTCTATGGAAGCGCGTTCGAGCCGCTCAAGGCCAAGGGAGGCGCGGTGCAGCGGCCGCTTTGGGCTTCGACTTCGACGAAGAATCCGCACTATGCCGACCTGATGTATGTTGAGACGGTCGTCGGTCCGGACACGGTCAACACGATGCCGCCGGCGACGCTCGAGGCCCTTCTCGATCACGGGACGGTCGTCGCCGACACCGTCGAGAGCGACCTCGGCGGCGCCAACGACCAGATGCGCGCGCTACAAGACGCGAAGATCTCGCTCTTCGACGTCACGCACGACCTGCAAGTCGACGGCGTTACGCTCTTCTGCGATTCGTTCGCTGCGCTCCTCGGCGCGATCGTCTACAAGCAGAAGCTCCTCGAGTCGGGCGGGGCCGAGCGCGTGCAGCTCGCGCTCGGCGCCTCGCAACCGGGCTACGACGGAGCGCTGGAGCAGCTCGCATCGGCCGATTTTCTGAAGCGAATTTGGGCGCACGACGCAACGCTGTGGTCCACGCAGCCCGACGACGCGGCGATCATCAAGAAATCGCTGGGCTGGCTCGACATCCAGCAACGCATGCTCGAGGAAGTCCCCGGTTTGCGCTCATTCGCGAAAGAAGCGAAGGAGCACTTCGATTTTGCGGTGGTCTGCGGCATGGGCGGAAGCTCGCTGGCCCCCGACATTCTCGCCGATACCTTCGGACGCTGCGACGGCTACCCGCAGTTGTACGTCCTCGACTCCACCTGCCCGCAACAGATCAAGGAGCTGGAAGAGAAAATAAACGTCGGCGAGACGCTCTTCATCATCTCCAGCAAGAGCGGCACGACCACCGAGCCTAACGCCTTCTACGCATACTTTCACGATAAGGTCAGCAAGCAGGTCGGATCGGCGCAGGCCGGGCGCAACTTCGTTGCGATCACCGATCCCGGAACGTCGCTCGACAAAGAGGCGAAAGAGGTGTCGTTCCGCGACGACTTCAAGAACGACCCGAATATCGGCGGGCGTTACTCGGCGCTCTCATTCGTCGGCATCACGCCGTCGGCGATTGCCGGGTACGACATCAACCTGCTGCTCGATCGCGCACTTGGGGCGATGCACGCCAACGATCGCACGGTCGATTCTCGCAGCGCTCCGGGCGTTCGGTTCGGTGCGGCCATCGGCGGGCTGGCGAAGAACGGCCGCGACAAGCTCACGATCGTCACGCATCCGCAGGTCAAGGCCTTCGGCGCGTGGGCAGAACAACTGATCGCCGAATCCACCGGCAAACTCGGGCGAGGCATCGTGCCGATCGAAGGCGAGCCGCTCGGCGAACCCGCGAACTACTCCGACGACCGCGTCTTCGTGTACGTCGGCGCCAATCTGCCAGATCCAGAGCCGGGCGTCGCCGATAAGCTGCGCGCACTCGAGGCGGCCGGCCATCCCGTGATCCGCTTGGAGATGAACGATGCCTACGACGTGGGCGAACAGTTCTATCTTTGGGAGATCGCCGTGGCCGCGGCGGGCGTCATTCTCGGCATCGACGCCTTCGATCAGCCCAACGTGCAAGAATCGAAGGATAATACCGTCGCGCTGCTCGCCGAGTACGCGCGCAACGGCAAGTTCGACGAGCCCAAGGCCGACGTCGAAGGTACGGACTTCAGCGTGACCTACCTTTCGGGAAGCCGCGCGCTTACCGCGCAAAGCGCAACGCAGGGGCTGGCGGGGCTCTTTGGGCAGTTGCGCTTGCACGATTACAACGCCATCACGGCCTATATCGCACGCAATCCGACGCATACCGATCTTCTCCAAGAACTGCGCGTGAAGATCCGCGACGCGCGCCGCGTCGCGACGACCGTCGGGTTCGGGCCGCGCTTCCTGCATTCCACTGGGCAGCTCCACAAAGGCGGTCCCGATACGTGCGTCGTGCTGCAGATCACGGCCGATGATCCCGACGATCCGATGATTCCGGGCATGAAGGTCGGTTTTCGCACGCTTCTTGCGGCACAAGCGCTTGGCGATTGGATGTCGCTGGACAAACGCGGGCGCCGCGGCGTGCGCGTTCATCTCAAAGGCGCGGTGGAACCCGCGCTGCGCGCGCTGCTGGCCGCGGTCGACGACGCGCTCGCGGCCCGGGTATAAGTGTGGCGAGAGTGAGGCACCCCATTGCTTCGGGGCCTCTGAGCGAGGAGCGCAGGCATGGATGCCGGAGCGACGAGTCAGGGAGTAGCTTTTTCGCCGGATGCGAAAAAGCGGGCGTCCCCGAAGCAATGGGGTGCCTCACTCTCGCTACACTTATACGCCAGGGAAAGGTTCGGTAAGACGCGATGCAACTCGGAATGGTCGGCCTCGGTAAGATGGGCAACTTCATGACGCAGCGTCTGATCGCGGGCGGTCATCAGGTCGTCGCTTACGACCGCGACCCCAAGGCGGTCGCGACCGCCGCCGGCGCGGGTGCGACCGGCGCGCAGAGCCTGTCGGATATGGTCGCCAAACTTACGACGCCG
The DNA here is from genome assembly GCA_035308305.1 of Candidatus Cybelea sp. Lineage (GTDB taxonomy): Bacteria > Vulcanimicrobiota > Vulcanimicrobiia > Vulcanimicrobiales > Vulcanimicrobiaceae > Cybelea. Next base: position 38,704 of record DATGGV010000003.1, read on the forward strand.
CCGAAAATCGCGTGGGTCATGGTGCCCGCCGGCGCCCCGACCGACGAGACGATCACGGAGCTGGCCGATGCCATCGGCGGCGGCGGCATCATCATCGACGGCGGAAACACGAACTATAAGGATGGCTTGAAACTCTACGCGGCTTGCAAAGCCAAGGGCGTTTCGTTGATCGACGCCGGCACGAGCGGCGGGGTCTGGGGCTTGAAAGAGGGCTACTGCCTCATGGTCGGCGGCGACGACGAGCAAGTGCGCCAGTGCGAGCCGATCTTTCTGACGCTGGCCCCGCCTAAGGGTTACGCGCACGTCGGTCCCGCAGGCTCGGGACACTTCTCCAAGATGGTTCACAACGGCATCGAGTACGGGCTGCTGCAAGCCTACGGCGAGGGCTTCGAGATCCTCGAAAAATCTGCGTACCAGTACGATCTCGGCCAGCTTGCCGAGCTGTGGTGCCACGGCAGCGTCGTTCGTTCGTGGCTGCTCGAGTTGTTGGTTCTGGCGTTTCGCGACGACCCGGGCCTCAAGGATATTCGCGGCTACGTCGACGACACCGGAGAGGGGCGCTGGACCGTCGCGGCGGCCATCGACGAAAACGTTCCGGCGCCGGTCATCACGCTCTCGCTGCTCGCGCGGATGGCCTCCCGCCAAGACGAATCGTTTAGCGCCAAGGTCGTGGCCGCGCTGCGCAATCAGTTCGGCGGCCATGCCGTCAAGGCCGAGCATGGTTGACGGAGTCGCGACCAACCCGCTGCGCACGGGCTTGCCTAGCGAAGGCATCACCACGCCGTGCAGCGCGGTCTTCTTCGGCGCGAGCGGCGACCTGTTCAAGCGGATGTTGCTGCCGGCAATCTACTCGATGCACTTGCACGGCATGCTTCCGACGGCGTTCGCGCTCGTCGGTTTTTCGCGAACGTCGTTCAGCGACGACGCGTTCCGCGAGTATTGCCGCAAGCAGCTCGACCTCTTCATGCCGCAGGACCGCAAGCCGCAAGGCCCGCTCTGGGAAGATTTCGCGAAGCGAATCAGTTACGTAACGGCCGATTTTTCCAACAAAGCGCACTTTCTGGTACTCAAAGAGCGGCTCGCGAAGAACGACGCCGAGTTCGGAACCGCCGGCAATCACCTCTTTTATCTGGCGACGCCGCCGCCGGTCTTTCCCGAGATCATCCAGCAGCTCAAGGCAGCCGGCCTCGACAAAGACGGCGACGGTTGGACCCGCATCGTGGTCGAGAAGCCCTTCGGCACCGACCTCGAGTCGGCGCGAAAGCTGCAGCAGACGATCGAAGGCGTCTTTCCCGAGAACGAAATCTACCGCATCGACCATTATCTCGGGAAAGAGCCGGTGCAGGATATCATCGCGTTGCGCTTTGCCAACACGATCTTCGAGCCGATCTGGAACCGCAACTACGTGCAGAACATTCAGATCACCTCGGCCGAGTCGATCGGCGTCGAAGAGCGCGGCGGCTATTACGATAGCGCGGGCGCGCTGCGCGATATGATTCAAAATCACGTGATCAACCTGCTCGCGCTGGTCGCGATGGAGGCGCCGATCAGCTCGCACGCCGACGACATCCGCAACGAAAAGTACAAAGTGCTTTCGGCGATTCTGCCGCCGGCGCACGGCGACGTCTGGTCGATCTCGGCGCGCGGGCAGTACGGCACGGGAACCGTCGACGGCGCCGCGGTCAAAGCGTATCGCCAGGAGCAAGACGTCGCACCCGACTCCAACACCGAGACCTTTGCCGCGGTCAAGCTCATGGTCGAGAGCTGGCGCTGGGCCGGCGTTCCGTTTTATCTGCGCTCCGGAAAGCGGTTGGCGCGCAAGGTCTCGGAGATTGCCGTGACGTTCAAGCCCATCCCCCATCGCTTCTATGGCGAGGCGACCGATCAAATCGAGCCCAACGTGCTGGTGATCAAGATCGAGCCCGACGAAGGCATTTCGATGCGCTTCGAAGCCAAGGTTCCCGGACCCAAGGAACACATCCGCAGCGTCTTCATGGATTTTAGCTACGGCACCGGCTTCGGGGTTCAGTCGCCGCCGGCGTACGAGCGGCTCATCGGCGATGCGATCCAGGGCGACCAGACGCTCTTCACGCGTTGGGACGCCGTCGAGCGAGCTTGGGAGATTGTCACGCCGATCTTGGAGGTTTGGCAGCATACCAAGGACTTCACGTTCCCGAACTACGCCGCCGGAAGCCAAGGCCCGCAAAGCGCGCAGCACCTCTTCTCCGACTGGCGCCGTATTTAGCCGTGTCGTTCGGACTCGTTTTGAAAGAACTCGACGAACGCGCGCGCGAGCGCGGCGGCGGGGTCTACGTTGCCACGATGACCATCATCGTCTTCTTCGAGGACGCCGCGATCGGCGCGCTTGCGCGCGACCGCATCCACACGCTCGCGGCAAAACATCCATCGCGCGTGATCCTCTTCGACGCCACCCAGAGTGAGGGAATGCATCACGTTGAGGGCGACGATTGGATCGAAATCGGCGCAAAGGGAAGCAGCGCCGCGCTCTTAGGCGGGGCGGCGAATGCATTGCGACTGCCCGAGGCGCCTGTGATTCTGCTGTGGGTCGCGCCGGGAATCGGCGACGACGAGCGGTTCTGCGAGCTTTCGCGCGACGCGCGAACAGTGGTCTACAACAGTTCGCTCGTGGACGCCGGGAACGGCGCGCTGCGCCAGCTCGTCGAATACGTCGAGCGTCATCCGGAGTTGCCGCTGGCCGACATCGCCTACCTGCGCCTCGCGCCGTGGCAAGAGAGCGTCGCGATCCTTTTTGACGGCGAAGAGTCCTGCGAGCTGCTGGATCTGACGCGCGTCGAGATCGGGTGCGGTTCGGAGCCCGAAGGCTTATATCTTCTCGGATGGCTCGCGAGCCGCTTAGGCTGGAAACCCGGCTCGGCCGACTCGCTGACCGGTCCCGACGGAAAGCCGATCGCTTTTGAAATTCGCCGTGAAGGCGAGCTTCGGCGCATTGCGCGCGTCGCGCTGACTTCGCCGCGCTCGACCTTCGCGGCTGAAGCGGACCCGCACGGCGAGACGATCAACCTCAGCGTGACCGGCGGACACGCGAAGCCCCCGAGACTTCGCGCAATCAACAACCCCGGCGTCGCCGCGCTCGTCGAGCGCGCGATTCTGTCGAGTCACAACGATCGAGTCTTTCAAGCGTCGCTGGCCGCTGCGGGCGCCATTCTTGCGTCGGGAACGCCCACACCGTGAACCAACCCGGCGAACTGCTCGTCTTCGCCGATGCCGGCGCGGTCGCGCAAGCGTTGGCGGAGTCTTTCGTTTTGGCGGCCGGCGCCGCCATCGCCGAACGCGGCGCGTTTACCGTGGCGCTCTCAGGCGGCAAGACGCCGCGCGCCGCTTACGAACTGCTCGCGCTAGATCCGCTACGTACGAGCCTTTCGTGGAGCGAGATCTTCATCTATTTTGGCGACGAGCGCTGCGTGCCGCCCGACGACGAGCGTTCCAACTACCGCATGGCGCGCGAGGCCTTCTTGGACGCGGTTCCCATCCCCGAGGGGAACGTCGCGCGCGTGCGGGGCGAGGCCGACCCAGGTCAAGCGGCCAACGAGTACGCCTCGATTTTGCGCGCGGACTTGGGGACGAGCCCGCGCTTCGATTTAATACTGCTCGGCCTGGGTGAAGACGGGCACACCGCTTCGCTGCTTCCCGGGATCGCGCAGGCTATCGAGGAGGACTCGCTGGTCGAAGCGGCCTACGCGCAGTCGCAGGGAATCTGGCGCGTGACCGTGACACCGAAGCTGATCAACGCGGCGCGGAGTGTCGTGTTCGCCGTCGAGGGAGGTGCGAAGGCACGCGCGCTCGCAGCGGTCTATGAGGGGCCGTCGGATCCGCTGACCTATCCGGCGCAACTCGTGCAACCGAGTTCGGGTGAGTTGACGTGGCTGGTCGATGAGGCCGCAGCGAACCTGCTTGGCTCGAGGGCGCGCTGAAGCGGCTGATCCTCACGGCCGACGACTTCGGGATTGCTCCTGAGGTCAACGAAGCCGTCGAGCTGGCGCATCGTAACGGCGTTTTACGTTCGGCAAGCCTGATGGTCGGCGCGCCGGCGACGCACGACGCCGTCGAACGCGCCCGCGCGCTCCCTTCGCTTGCCGTCGGTCTCCACGTCGTGCTGGTCAACGGGCGGCCGGTGCTGGAGCCGCAACGCGTACCCGATCTCGTCGACCGCAACGGGAATTTTTTGACGGAGTTGGTCGGCGCGGGAGTCCGGTTCTTCTTCCGCCCGGGGGTCCGCGAACAACTGGCGGCGGAGATTCGCGCGCAGTTCGAGCGTTTCGCGCAGACGGGGCTCGCGCTGGATCACGCCGACGCGCAGTCTCACATGCACGTCCATCCAACGGTCTTCGCACTGATTTTGCGCGTCGGCCGCGAATACGGGCTGCGTGCAATCCGCATTCCCCGCGAACCGTTCGGCCGAACGCGCAGCATCGCCCCGTGGCTGGCGTTGATGCGCGCTCGAGCGCGGCGTGACGGCGTCGTCTATAACGACTACGCGTTCGGCGTGACCGAGGCCGGAGCGCTCACGGAGGAACGCGTGCTGCAGATGCTCGCCGATCTGCCCGACGGCGTGACGGAGATATTCTTCCACCCGGCAGTTGGAGCGTTTAGCGGTGCGGACGCCGGGACCGAGAGCTATCAGTGGAGCGGAGAGCTTGCCGCGCTCACGAGCGCCGGCGTGCGCTCCGCGATCGAACGGCTCGGCATCGCGAGCATAACGTACGGCGAGCTGGCGACGTGCTGAGCGTTTCGCTCTTCTTCCTCGCCGTCACCATCATCGGAGCGATCTACCTTGGGACGGCGGCGCGCGCCCTTGCCAAGTTCGCGCGACGGCCGTGCCCGCTGGCAAGCGAGTTCCTTCCAAGCGTCGTGATTCTCAAGCCCGTCGCCGGCCTCGAACCGGATCTCTACGAGAACCTTGCCTCGTTCTGCGATCAGGATTACGGCGGCTTGCACGAAGTCGTCTTCTGCCTCCACAAACGAAGCGATCCGGCGTTGGCGGTCGTCGAGCGGGTGATCGCGGATTCACCGAATTGCCGGGCGTGCATCGTCTTCGGCGAGAACCGCGAACTCAGCAATCCCAAGATCGCGAATCTCGCCAAGGACGGCGTGATAACAAGCCGCGATATCGTGGTGATCGCCGATAGCGACATTCGCGTGGGGCGCGACTATCTGCGCGCGCTGGCCGCCGATTTTGAAAGCCAAGCGGTGGGCGCCGTAACCTGCCTCTACTCGGGAACTTCCAGCGATAACGTGATCTCACGCCTGGGCGCGCTCGGCATCGACGACGGCTTCGCGCCGTCGGTTTTGGTCGCGTTGAGACTCGGAGAGCTGCGCTTCTGTTTGGGCGCGACGATGGCCGTGCGCGGCACGCTGCTCCCCGTCATCGGCGGCCTGACGGCACTGGGCAACACGTTTGCCGACGACCACGAACTCGGCCAGCTCGTGGCGCGCAAGGGTTTCCGGGTCGAGCTGTCGCGCTACACCGTCACGACGACGGTTCCGGAGACCTCGTTTGGGGAACTATGGGCGCACGAGCTGCGCTGGGCGCGCACCGAGTTCCAGCTCGCGCGGGCCGGTTATGCGTTCTCGTTTCTCATCTACGCGCTGCCCATGGCGCTCATTTATCTGGCCATCTCGCGAAGTCTCGTAGGGCTGACCCTCCTGGGGATCGTCGCCGCGTTACGCTTCGCGGTTCATCGTCTTGCGCGGCGGGCACTCGGCCTCTCCGGCCGCGACGACGTTTGGCTCATTCCCTTCCGGGATTTTATGAGCCTTGCCGTTTGCGCGGCCAGTCTGTTCGGGCGGAGACGCACATTTCGGTAGCCTTCGCCTGTTGTGCGATTATCGTTGCTGCGCTTAGCCCCGCAAGCACCGCGATCGCATCGAAGAGCCAGTATCCCATACCGTTCGACGGTCGCAGCGACGTAAATGGTTTTGCATCTTCGTACCCGACCGGCGCACCGGCCTGGTCGATAAAGGCCGAGGGACTGCCGCTTCCTTGGATCGCGGAAGTTTTCAGTTCGAATGAGACCACGCGTCGCGCGTGATTAATGTGCGGCTGCGCTGATTTTACGTACACGTTATGCGTTTGAGCACAAGATAGAGGCTGAACCACGTCCACTTCGCCGGACCAGGGAGCTTGGTCACGTCCCAACTCCACAGGCCGTTGGGCGCGGTGGTCACCAGTTCGGGTTTGACGCGCGCCGGATGCGACGCGACCGCCCGGCGTTCGCGCGTGAGCTCGTGCGCGCGTAGGACTCGGTAGAATGTCGACACTGAGGCGAGGTACTGGCCTTCGTCGAGCAGCGTTGTGACGATCGCGCGAGGAGCGCTGTTGCAGAAACGGTCCGAGTTGCAGAGCGCTAACACCGACCCTCGCTCTTGCGCAGTACGACCGTAAGCACTTGTTGCAGCGAACCCCTGTGCACCGAAAGGGTGAGAGGACGTCCATTGAGCGGCGCTCCGGAAAGAGCGTAACGCTCGACGAAGGTGTTCGCACGGATGTCGATGAGATCCCCGCGACGAAGGCCGGCGCGGGCAGCCGGACCGCCGCGGTCGACACCCCTGAACCACGAGATTAAAAGGCTTAGAAGAGCGGCCAGTAACAGCTCCCCACCAGCCCAGCCACGGTGGAGCACCGCCCATTCCGGTCGCGTCGAGCACATCCGCTACCTGGACGAGCGCCGCAAGAGCGCAAATCGCCAGGAGGACCGGGCGCCATGCAACCGGTTTCATGGTGGTGATTCCGTGACAAAGGAGAGCAACGCCTCGGGAGCGGCCTAGCGCTCGTACGCTATTTCTAATGGCCCGTGTGTGGGTACAGTCCCACGCTCGCGCGGCTGCAGGACTCGTTGAAAAGCCGATGGGAGTGGTGCAAATGCCGAAGATGTTCGATATCAATCGCCGCTGGTTTTTTGGTACTGCGCTTTTGGTCGCGGTAGTGCTAATCCCAGCGCGCGGCCAGTCTGCTGAAGCTGCGTTCATCTCGGCGATGAACACCGCCATGGTGAGAATGATGGCAGCAATGCATATCCAACCGTCGCACGACGTCGATCGGGACTTCGTAGATATGATGGTGCCCCACCACCGCGGCGCGATCGCGATGGCGGAGGCCGAGCTGCGTTACGGGCACAATGAACAAACGCGTAGGCTCGCCCAAGAGATTATCGTGACGCAGCAAGAGGAGATTGCAGCATTGAGGCTTTCCGTCGGCGAGTCGATAAAGGAGCGTTAATCATGGGGAGATTCTTAAGAGGAGCCGCATCGTTGCTGAGCGTGACCTTTATTGCCACGGCTTCGGCATCGGCCGGTCAGGCTCCATTTTCATCCGCGGCGGCGGATATTCCGATTAGCCATCACGATCGAGTCTATGCGGCCGAGCAGTATTCGAATACCGTTTCGGTTATCGATCCCGCTAGTAATAAGCTGCTGGGCGTCATTCGCCTGGGCGACCCCAATCCCGCTAGTTTGAGTCCGCTTTATATCGGCCAGCTGCTCGTTCACGGGATGGGGTTCTCCTCCGATGGCCGCACGATAGCGGTCGTTGCGATCGGATCGAACGCCGTCAATTTCATCGACACCGCCACCAATAGGGTGACACACGTTACTTACGTCGGCCGCTCGCCTCACGAAGCGTTCTTCACGCCGGATGGGTCGGAGGTATGGGTGACCGTGCGCGGCGAGAACTACGTCTCCGTCCTCGATGGCACGACGTATCAAGAAAAGACCCGCATCATCGTTCCAAACGGCCCGGGCATGCAGATATTTTCCCCCGATGGAAAGTACGGCTACGTCTGTTCCTCCTTTACGCCCGAGACCGTCATCATTACGGTTGCCGATCACAAGATCGTCGGGCGAGTTCCACAGGCGAGTCCTTTCTGTCCTAATATCGCCGCGACGCCGGACGGTGCGCAGGTTTGGTTCACGTTAAAGGACTCGGGTAAAACTCAAGTCTTTGACGCTCGCCCACCGTTCACACTGCTGCGAACGATCGATACCGGACCAATTACAAACCACGTCAACATCGTCCACAACGCTCGTGGAACGTTCGCATACGTAACGGTCGGCGGGCTGAACGAAATAAAGGTGTTCCGGACTACCGACTTCGCTCAAGTGGCCACCATTCCAACCGGCAAGTTACCTCACGGCATTTGGCCGTCGGGCGACGGAACACGTGTTTACGTGGGCCTCGAAAACGCCGACCAGATGGCGGCAATCGACACGCTCACCAATCGAGTGATCGCGACCATTCCGATCGGCCAGGCGGCGCAAGCGGTGGTCTACGTGCCCAACGCCGTCCCCAACGGCGACGGCACCGAAGGTCTGCAGCCGCTGGGCGTGGCCGCCAACGCCGTGCATCTCACGCTGGTCGCGGTATCTCAGAACGCCTCGTCGCGCGGCAGATCACCGACGAGCGTTTCGCTGTTCGATCAAGGGCTCGTCCAGGTGCTCGAAGCCGCGGTAACGGGGCTTCGCCCAAAGGAATCGTACGTGCTGGCGCTTTCGAGCCGCCCCGACGGTCGCGGAACGCTACAGCTACTCTCCTCGTTTAAGACGAATCCGGCAGGTGCGCAGGTCGTAAACGCAATCGGCCCGATTCGACAGCTCGTGCGTGGCGAGCACGCGAGCATACGCCGGTATATCGTGATCGTTTCCGGAACGCCGAACCAGATCGGAAGCCTCGTACAAGTGCAAGCACCATGAGTTCCACCCCTACGCCTTGGGAACGTTCTGAAAAACCTTTCCCCAACCAAAAAACCGTGCGATTAGGAATCCGAGGCCAATCCCCAAAGCCATCGCGAAAGTCGTGGTGAACACGGCGCTGAGGTTTGCCGCCAGCTGCGCCGATGCTGTAATGAGTGCCTGCTCCTTGAGGCCCGAAATATTGAGGACTCCTTTGATGGAGTTGAAGAGTGCCACGGCGGCGCCGAGTGGGAGAACGCCGGTTACGATTGCAATCACGGAAGCGCCACGGCGTCGGCTGGTTAGTGCGATCGCCAGCAGCACGCACCCGGCTGCGGCAACAACAACCGCCCCACTCGAACTCAGGCCCCACCCGATTAGAACATTTCGAATAAATCGAGCCGCAAAGCCGCACAGAAGGCTGGGAACGATGGCCTGAGCCGGCGCCGTTAGAACGACGGCGAGCGCTGCGGCAAAGAGGCCCGCCCAAATACTGTTGAGCAGCATCGGCGCGATGTCCATCGTCAGCTCACTTCATCTCAACCACGGTCTGGCCGACTGCGATGCCGATCGCCAGTATCAGAAAGAGCAACGCCGCATTCAGTATGCGCTGAATCCCCACGGATATATTTCGGTGAGAGGCTACGTCGATAAATCCGTTTACCAGCGGTAGGCCCGGAATCATATAGCCGACCGATCCAATCAATATCGCGGGGGCAACTTGACTGATGCCCGCGCGTAGGCCGAACGCAGCGATTACTGCCGACAGAAGCGCACACACCATCGTCGTGACTGCGGCTCCGAGGTTCCTGGGTTGAAGTGCAATGCGAACCGTCTGACCGATTGCTCCGGCGGTGAATGCGATGCCGAAACCACCCCAATCACCGCCGATAAATTGTGAGAAGAATCCCGAAGCACAAGCCGCGGCGAAGATAACCAGCCACGCCTGGTAAGGTGAGCCAGTACTCCTGATGCGCCGCACCTCAGCAGCAAGATTCGCTCGATCGACCTCGCCACTGGCGATGCGTTCTGCGAGCGTCGACGCTTCGGCAACGCGCAAAAGATTCGCGCCCGGGGGTCGGATGGTGCGAAAGGTTGTTTCTGGTTTGGAGTCCGTCATGCGGGTGACCGCGACGAAATCGTAGCGCCAGAGCGTCGTGACGCCTTCGACGTTCGATCCCTTGAGGATTTCGTTGAAGGCGCGCTCCGCTCTGACCGTTGAGCCGCCATTTTCCATGATAATCAGCGACACGTCGAGTGCCGCCGATATCAGCCCGTCGGAGAGCAGCGTATTACCAGTTCTCGCAAATCCCCGCCTTGGCGTTCATGTCACCGTAGAATACCATGGCATCGAGGATTTGGTTGACGGGGAGTTTGTAGAGCGGATCATCCTCCGATGGGTGGAAGGCCAGACTGGCCTCGCCGGCCCACAACTCGCCCTTCTCCAAGGTCCAAACCAAACTGTTCAACTGCGCAAGTGCCCACGGATTTTTGTCGCCGCCTATATCCGCGATAAATCGCGTTGAGAGCGTTGAGAACGGCAGCCCTTGGGGTTTACCCGTGGCCTCGGGAAGCGGCAGGGTTAGATTGTAGGGGAATGGGAAGGTCGGCTTCTTGTTCGCCGGCAGCGGGAGCGACAACATCTTACCGGTCTTTTTGAAAGTGTATGAAGCGATGCGATTCCCGCTGCTCAGCGGTCGCTCCTGAGAGCGTTCCAGAAAGCCCGTACCGAGTTCCCCGTGCCAGTCGATACCCATCTTAGCCAGCTTCTTGGGGAATCCGCCGAGTTCACGGCCCGACGTCATGGCGGAGTCGGTGTCGACCCAGATCTGACAAACGTAGAGGTAGAGCTGTCCTTTGTAGAGGCAAGGGATGTTCTGGATGACCTCAAGGTACGGAGGGAGCGTGCCGCCTCGATAGTTCGCGAACAGCATCTTGACAGCACTCTGCGTCGGAGCCAGCGGGATACTAATGAGGTTGCATCCTGCCGGCAGAAACTCGGCTGCCGCCTCGGCGTCCGTCATATAGTCGATAAGCACGGCGTCGATATCGGTCCACCACCACCCCGCTGGACCGAACGACGGATAGAGCGGCGCGTAAGAGGGCATCGAAGGTCCAAACTTTTCCTTAGTCAGCTTGCCTTGAAGCCCGACGGGAATCTGGGGCGCCGCCACGTCGGCTGCTGTTGTCATTTCGAACTCCTTGTGTAACTGAGCGATTAAGCGGGCACTGAAGCTGCAACTGATCCGTCGGGTTTCCGCGCTCCCGCTTCATCGACTTTGAGCAGCCGGGCGGCGTTGGAGTAGAGATACCTCTCCATCGTCGCATCGCTCACGTCGTGCTCTTTTTGAAGTTTGAAGGTCTCCTCGACATACGTCTTCATATCGCAGAACGGGAAAGCGCTCCCGAAGACGAGCTGCTCGGGAATTCGCTCTAAGTTCATGGCATAGAGAAAGCCGTTCGGCCAAAACATATAGACGTCAGCCGAGAGGTGGAGCTGCGGCCACTTGGCAGCTAGACCAAGTACTTCCTGAATATACGGATAGCCGCCGTGGGCGAGGACCACGTTTAGCTTCGGGAAGGAAAACAGCATACGGTCTAGGGCTTCCGGATTGTTAAACGAGATATCCGTTCCGACAAAGAGTCCGGTTTGGATGAGCAGAAACGCGCCGGCGTCGGAAAGCACCTCGAGGATCGGCCAGAACGAAGGGTCGTCCGTGAACGTCCCCATCTTCCCCAGGCCAACCGTCTGGTAGCCCGGCTCAAGGTTGGCACCGGCCATGCCCTGCTCCTTGATTGCCTTTTCGACTACCCTTGCCGTCTCGTCGGGATCCTGGTCGAGGTTAATCTGTGAAAGGCCAAAGAGCCTTGCCGGATACTGTTTCTGCAGGCTAGCGAGCGTGTCGTTATCCATCGTGAAGTCCGGCATGCCGCCGGCATAACGCCCGTTGACGACTACCGCATCGATCCCGGCCTCGTCGATCTCTTTCCACCATTGCTCCATTGCTCCGGGCTTCCCAACCATCGACATGGCCGGAGAGGCCGTGTTTGCCGGGCGATTCTTAACTTTGAGATGGGTCTTCATAAGCATGTTGTTCTTGAGGTCGTATAGACCCTTATAGGGCTGGAGTGGCGGACGATTGCGAAAATCGATGATTTTTCTGTTTGCTACACTCATGTTTGTCCTTTAAGAGATCACCCTCACGCAAAATGTGTTATCGGATAGTGATGTCGCCGTCGCTTTTGGTAGGGCTGCAAGTATACCAGGATTCGAGTTGCGCAGACTATCCCGGAAACGCAAAGGCCGCCGCCACGCGCGCAATCCTGCCCAGCAACCGGCGTAGAGTCTAACCCTGACATTCGTTCGCGCGTCGTTCGCTGGAATAGGGGCGTGGCGCAGCGAACGAACTCAGCAGCAGGGTTTAAGGAGGCATGCCGCCATGAGACTTTCAGGTCTTAGTCGCCTTGCGCTCAGCAGTTGCGTGGCCCTGGCAATGCTCGCAAGCTGCGGCGTGCCTCCCTTCGGCTCGGCTCAGGGCAGACTGGCTCAGGATGACATGCGGCCGCCGATCGCTTCTGCTTCGATAGGGGGTCCGTGCATCTATCTCCTTAGCACGAATGAGGCGTCGGACCTTAGCAATTCGCAAATCAAGAGATCGGGGCGATGTTTCCCGAGGCGACACCAGCCCCAAGGCCCACCGTGAACGACCCGTGTCCCACGCTTCTCGGCTGTTCCTATCTGATGGACCATCCGCCGTCGATCTCCAAGTGCAGCCCCGCCCGGCAATACAATAACTTCACGCTCGTCCCAGGCTGTTACAACGGATTGGTTCTCTCCGGTACCGACACGCTAAGTCCCGGCCTCTACGTGATTAATTGTCAGTTCCACGTCAACAATGCGAACGTTTCAGGCAGCGGCGTCACGATCTACATGGCTGCGAAAGTACAGGACACGAACTTCAGCGATTCACACCTGACGCTGTCGGCTCCGAGAAGCGGAAACGACTACGGCATGCTCTTTTATCGGCCCCGTTCGCAGGGCGCGTCCATCAATTTCAGCACCTGCACTTGCAACTTCGCGGGAATACTCTACTTCCCGACGACGCCCGTCAACTACGAGGACACCGGCGGCAACTATCAGCTCTTGATCTTCGGGCAAGTAAACCTCAGTAACAGCGAGCATCTCCGCTTCGGGACGCCGTAACGGCATAGAGGCCGGATTCTATGGCGTCAGTGCGAAGATTGTTCCTTGAGCGTTCAGGGATTCATCACCATTGTGCGGCTCGTTGTTTTCGGGGCCGTTCGTTGTGCCGTAGAGCTTTCCACGAACTTCGGTCAAGAATCCCGGTCTCGCTCCATCTGAGCCGCAAGCGAAGGTATGTAACATTTGTTTTGCTCCCGGCGACATGGCTATGCTGAACAGAGTTCCGCAATTCGAATCGCCGCCCCGTTCGGTCGTGCCATATAGCCTACCGTTAACCTCGATCAAATCCGAAGGGTAGATTCCATCCGAGCCTCCCCGAAACGTGTACAGGACGCTCTCTCTGCCGCCGGCCGTAAGGCTGTAGACGGTTCCCATGCCGGGGTCGCCGGTGCCGCCCCAAAGCGTCGTACCGTACAGCGTGCCGTTGACGTTAATCAACCCGCCATTCGGTGCCGCGCCATCATTTCCGCAGCACGATGGAAATCTATAGAGAACCTTTTCTTTTCCACTCGGGCTTACGCTATAGACGGTTCCGCAGCCGTTACCCCGCCCCATAGGGCAATTCGAACCGCCGCCCACGAACGTCGTGCCGTAGAGCGTGCCGTCAACGTCAATCAAAGCGCCGATCGGATTTGCCCCATCGGCGCCTCCGCCAAAGCTGTATAGCACCCTCTCGACACCACTCGGGCTGATGCTATACACGGTTCCGCAACCCGCAAAACCGCCGGGCCGTATGCGGCGGCACTTCGACCCTCCGTAAGCCGTCGTGCCGTACAGCGTGCCTCCGACGTCGATCAAACCTCCGTTGGGAGTTGCACCATCGGGCGCACCCTTAAAGGCGTAAAAAACGTTCGCTTTACCTTGTTTGCTTAACGTATAAATGCCGCCCTTGCCGGTACCGTTTGCGTCGCGGGTCGAGCTTGTACCACCGTAGGACGTCGTACCATAGAGCGTACCGTTCACCTCGATGAGGCCGCCCGCCGGCATAAAGGGCTCGGAGGATGCGTCAAATCGGTATAACGTCTTTTCGACGCCGTGAGTACTGATGCGGTAAACGGCACCCGAGGTAGTGCCGTACAAATTATCGCCGAGGCGAAGTAACCGCGTGTTCGGATATCCGTCGCGACCGTCGAAGCGGTACAGTACCTTGTAAGTCGAAGATGATGCCGGCGCAGTGACCGCCTGCGCTTGTTTCGTTGCTTCGGCGACGTTAGTCTGTGAGTGCGGCTTGGCGCAGCCGAGAAGTGACATAGCGGCGACCGCAGTAAGGGCGTAGAGGATGGGAGCGAACGTTCTCATTTGCTCATACTTCCGAAGCTAAGTAGATCAGCATTGCGGCCCGACGGCTGCTGCACCTAAGACGTGCTCGTTGCCGACGGGCTAGGGCGTAAGCGAAAAAACCGTGCCCTTACCATGAACGCCTGCGCGAATACCTCCGCGAGTGGTCGTGCCTAAAAGGCTCCCACCCTCGTAGTACATATTGGCCGCGGGAAAACTGCCATCGGTTCCGTTACCGAAGCTGTGCAGCACTTTCTCCGCGCCCGCCGGCGTAATGCTGAAGATTGTCCCCCGATCAAGGTATGCGCCGCCGTTTTGCGTCGTGCCGTAGAGCGTACCGGCAACGTCCACCAGCCCCGATGCCGGATTCGCACCGTCGGGCGCCCAATGGAAGCTGTGCAAGACTTTCTCCGCGCCACCCGTTGTAATACTGAAGACTGTGCCGCCGAGGTGGTGCCGGCCGCCGTTTTCGGTCGTTCCGTAGAGCACGCCGCCTAGAACGGCTAAGCTTCCCACGGGATAGCTGCCATCTCTGCTGTGGGAGTATGGACCGAAGCTGTGCAGCACTTTCTCCGTGCCGTCCGGTGTGATGCTGAACACCGCGCCGTCGCCGTTCGCACCGCCCCTGTTTGTCGTTCCGTAGAGCGTACCATTTACTTCTACGAGGCCTCCAGGATAAGCGCCGTCGGGTGGACCGCCGAAACTGTGCAAGATTCGCTCCGCGCCGCCTCTGCTGATACTGAAGACGGTTCCGCACCCCACCAGACCGGTCCCTAAGCAGTACCTGCCGCCATACTCCGTGGTGCCGTACATCGCGCCCTTGACGTCAACCAGCGGCGCCACTGGACCGTTGCCGTCGTGAGGGCCGCCGCGGAAGGAATGCAACACGTTCTCGGTGCCGGCCGCCGTGATGCTGAAGACGGTTCCGCAGTTGGTGTAGAAAGCGGCGCAGTAGTGTGCCCCGCCGTCCTCCGTGGTGCCGTAAAGGGTACCGCTCACGTCGACCAGGCCTGACCCAGGACCATTTCCGTCGGGGTTTTTGCCAAAGCTATACAGCACTCTCTCCGTGCCGCTCAGCGTGATGATAAAGACTGTGCCTTCGCCGTTCGTGCCGCCTGCGAACGTCGTGCCGTAGAGCGTGCCACCCACGTCGATCAGGCTCGCGGCGGGGTCGCCCCCGTCGGGGGAGCCGTGAAAGCGATGCACGACTTTGTAGTTCGTGTTATCTGTGCGACCAGCGAGTGCGCGAGTTTGCTGCATCGCCCCCGGAGTGCCGATCGGCGGCTGCGGCCCGCTGCAGGCCGCGAGTGCGATCGCGGTAACGATGGTTAGCGCATAGCGCGGGTCTACGTCTGCGGTCCTCATTTTCTTCCCCCTGAAGAAGCGTCTTTTCTACGGCTGTCGTAATCTGTTTCGGAAACGAGCATTCCACACCTACCCTTCGTAAACGCTGGCTCCGCCGGGATAATTGCCGCGTGCCGCGAAGCTCCTGGGCACTCGACCGTTCAGGCATCCTGGAGGAATCGCAATGAACCATTTCGCTCGGTGTCTCGTTAGCATCGGAGTCGCCACCGGATTTCTCGCTGGGTGCGGTGCACCGCAGCCGCCGATCGGTGCGCCGGGCGCGACTTCAGCGCTCTTGGCGCGCGGCGGCGGCTCGAACCACAAGATCGTGTATAGCTTTAGCGGAGGAAGCGACGGGGCAAAGCCCCTCGCCGGCTTAATCGATGTGGGCGGCACGCTGTACGGCACGACGGACGGGGGCGGCGCATCCGGTCACTGCACTTCTGGCTCCGGCGACGGGTGCGGAACAGTCTTTAGCGTGACGCTAAGCGGGACGGAGAAAGTGCTGCATGCTTTCGGCGCAACCGGCGATGGCTTTAACCCTCAGGCAAGCCTACTCGATGTGGGCGGCACGCTCTACGGAACGACAACCTTAGGCGGGTCGGGCGGCGGCTCGTATCCTTGCCCTGGTTCGACTTCGTCCGATTATACCCCGTGCGGAACGGTCTTTAGTGTCACGCCAAGCGGCACCGAAACAGTGCTGTACACCTTCAGCGGATTTTCCGGGGGCGGTCTACCTTATGCACCCCTGATTGACGTCAAGGGTACGCTATATGGAACGACAAAGATCGGCGGCGACGACGATTGCGAATTCAAGGGCGGTTCCTGCGGAGCGGTCTTTAGCATCACGACAGCCGGCACGGAGAAAGTGCTGCACTACTTCCACGGAATAGGGTCTAGCTCTGAAAAACCGAGGTACGACGGCGCGTTTCCCTATGCAGGCCTAATCGACGTAGGAGGTACGCTATACGGAACAACGACGGCCGGCGGCAAGCATCGCGGCGGCACCTTCTTCAGCATTACAACGAGCGGCACCGTAAAGGTGCTTCACAGCTTCGGCGCGGGAAGCGATGGCCGTAGCCCCGTCGCAGGCCTGATCCTGTTAGGCGGTAAGCTGTACGGCACGACGGACGATGGTGGCGCGAGCAGCTGCGATTGCGGGACAGTGTTCAGTGTTACACCGAACGGCACGGAAAAGGTACTGCACAGTTTCAGCGGATCTCCGTCCGATGGTGCGAATCCCTGGGCATCGCTGACCGAGGTAAAAGGCAAGCTCTATGGCACGACAGTAGGCGGCGGTACGAACGGCGACGGCGCGGTGTTCAGCATCACGCCGGAGGGCGCGGAGACGATACTCTACAGCTTCGGCGGCGACGAAGGCGACGCATCGCCTTATGCAGGCCTGATCGACGTTAAGGGTATGCTGTACGGAACGACAGCGTCGGGTGGTGCGCATGGCTACGGCACCGTCTTCGCATTGACCCCCTAACGGGAGCGGCTCCGACGGGATGGTAACGATGCTGAACCGCTACGCTTTGAGCATCGGCGCAGCTGCGCTCTTCGCCGGTTGCGGCGGATCTGCGCGCATCTTATCGTTACCGCAACCGGCGGATGCCTTCGGCCAATCTCAGACCGAGCAGCAGCAGTACCACCCCAATGCCAATCGTGAAAATTAGCTGCGAGGAGATCATCGCAAGCGCGCCGGGAACGAACCTTCCGAGAAGCACAATAACAAGAATTAAAACCGGCAGGACGATAAGATATAGCAACCGATTGAGAACAGCAGAAAACAGCCACATTGGGCCGCCAATTCGTGGCCCTGCTACAGCGCTCACCGTACCTCGCCGCCATGGCCAAGTCGCAGAGATCAACCCCAATGCAAACGGTGCCACGCCGGCAATCACGGGCATTACCCATTGGGGTGCCGCCGAAAGCGTGTTAGGCAGGAATATTGGCATAACTATAATGACGATGATCGCAGCGGGAAAGACGATCATTACCCACTTCATGCTCAAAACCATGAACAACGTAAAGAACGTCGGCGGCCGCATTCGATCGTCGTTTGGCTGCTCGGTCATTCTCTCGCTTTATCGCTAACCATTAGTTCTGCCGAGTACGCGATCGGGGCCGGAGCCTTGCGCGATGCGGCCGCGGGGCTTGAGTTCAGCGGGGGCCAAATGCGAGCGATTGGGGTTCGCCTAACGCTCCGCTCGCAACTACTCGCAACGGCTTCTTGGCACCCGGCGCGTAGACGCTGGTCCAGCCGCCGTCGTTAGCGACATACAGATTACCGTCACCTCCAAGTGCCACGCTGACCGGCTCATCGATCTTTTGGGTGATGATATATGCGGGCTTGATACTGCCGGGTGCGTAAACGGAAATCCATCCGGCGCCGCTCGGCTCCTCCGGCCAGCTGGAAACATAGAGCGTTCCCGAGCCATCGAGAGTCAGCGAAAGATAGCCGTCGACGTTGTCGCTGATCGTTCTAAGGATCGAGTCGGAGTGGGGCGCGAATTCGACGATTTCGTTTGCACCCATGCCATGTCCAGCGCTGTCTGAGACGAAGAGATCGTCGGACCTATCGATCGCCAGCGGTCCGGGGTGTTCGATCCCGCGCGTGATCGTACGGCGCAGCCTTGACGATCCCGGGCTGTAGACGGTAACTGACCCATTTTTCCCTTTAACTCCGCCGTTCGAGACGTACAAACTGCCGCTAGAATCGAACGCCAGCGACGAAGGCGCGTGAATGCCTTGCGTGATCGTGCGTAGGAGTTGCGTTCGATGGAATCCATACACGGTGACCGAGTCTAGGACTTTCGCTTGAGGATCGGCTCCGGAATCGACGCAGGTATTGCAGTTGGCAACGTACAGCCTGTTCGTGCGATCCAGCGCGAACGTCCTCGCCCAGTAAAAGTGACCTACTCGACGGGAGATCTTCTCACCGCCTTGGTCAAACTCGCTTACCGCGACGCCGCCTGGCCCAGCCTTCGATCCATTGAGCACATAGAGCGTTCCAGTTCCATCGAGTCGTACGAGCTCTGGATTCTGAGCCCCGCCGATCAGGCGCCGCACCACTTGCTGCGGCCTGGGGTCGTAGACCTTAACTCCACCTGAGTTCAGAGCGCCGCAGCAGTCGGCAGAATAGAGGTAGAGTCTATCGGTGTGGGCTGCGGATGCCGGCTGCATGTCATCCTGAGCCAGCCTGCCCTGAGTGGAGTCGAAGGGAAGTACGCCGCACCCTGCGAGCATCGCGGTAAGAATGATCAGCACATAGTGCCGGTCTAGGTCTACGGTCCTCATTTTCTTTCCCCCTGAAGAAGCGTCTCTTCAACGGCCGTCGTAATTTGTTTCGGAAATGAACGCCTCAGACCTACCGCCCGGCATGCGGCTCACGGTGGGCAACGGGGTCGGCGCCATTGCCGCCGTAAAATGCTTACTCCGCTGGGATAGCTGACGGCTACGCCGAACGTTGTTAGCCGCTCGTTCGTTCGGCTTCTGGGAGGAATCGCGCTTGAGGACCTTAGCTCGCTCCGCTCTTAGCATCGGCGCTGCTGCGCTTTTTGGGGGGTGCGGTGGATCACAGTCGGCTTTCCCGCCACCGACTCAGCTGATCAGTCAACTTCAAAACCGCGTCCCCACTACCGCCAACGGTTACAAGGTACTCTATAGCTTCAATGGAGGGGCAGACGGTGAGTATCCCTCTGGAGAACTAACGGCCGTGAATGGTGTGCTATACGGCGTGACGAGCAACGGCGGCTCAGGATGCCCGCCCTACGGATGCGGAACGGTCTTTAGTATCAGTGCGTCCGGTCAGGAAAAAGTGCTCTATAGCTTTCAGAGCGGGTCGGACGGCAACGATCCCACCGGCGCCTTATTGGTGGTAAGCGGTACGCTATACGGTACGACGCGACTGGGTGGATGCAATCCCTCCGGATGCCGTTCAAGCTATTGCTCCAGCTACGGTGGATGCGGTACGGTGTTCAAAATTAGCACGTCAGGCGAAGAACAAGTTTTGTACCGGTTCCAGGGCGGCAACGACGGATACTATCCAAGTGGCGAACTCACGTCGCTAAATGGCGTCCTCTTTGGAACCACGGGCAACGGCGGTAACGATAACGGGACCGTGTTCAGCACGACCACCTCAGGTACGGAAGCAGTGCTTTACCGATTCAAGGGCGGCAAGGACGGCGCCACGCCGAACGCACCGCTCATCGCTCTTAAGGGCGTCCTTTACGGCACCACGAACTCTGGTGGCCATTGCGTCATTCAAGCGGGGTGCGGGACGGTATTCAAAGTGACGGCTTCGGGTCACGAGACCGTGCTGTACCGCTTTAAGGGATCTTCATATTCCGACTATTCCAAGGACGGCGGAAATCCAGCAGCCGGTCTTCTGGCGTTGAAGGGAACACTTTACGGCACGACTGCATTCGGTGGCAAAGGCCCGTGCCAGATCTGCCAAAAATGGGGAACTGTTTTTGATGTGAGTTCGTCCGGCGCGGAGCGCGTAATGCATCGCTTTGATGGCGGCGATGGCAAAATCCCGTATAGCAAACTCATCGCGGTCGGCGGCGTTCTCTACGGTACAACGACTGGAGGTGGTCCAGGCTACTGCGACGGAAGCACGGGTTACGGCTGCGGCGTTATTTTTAGGATGAACGCGGCCGGGAAGGAAGACGTCCTCTACGACTTTATGGGGAACTACTCCGCTGGCGACGGTGCTTATCCATACGCTGGACTAACCGCATTGAACGGCAGCCTTTACGGCGTTACTGTCGCCGGTGGGCAATCAAGCTGTGAGGGCGGGTACGGTTGCGGCACGGTCTTCAAAATTGCCCCATGATTCCGACGTGAGTCCGGGTTGGAGGCGACAACAGATGAAGATTTTGGCTCGCTACGCGCTTATGGACGGCGCAGCTACGGTTTTTGCGGCGTGCGGCGGATCGCAGCCGCAGATCGGCGCGCCGCCTGCCAATAGGGTGCGCAATTTTGCGGAGCGTCCGCGCGACCGCGGGAAGTATCCGCGGGCATTGGCGTGGTCGCGTGATTGGTCTGGAATCTTGATCGGGGCTATCGATGGGGGCTCGGTAAAGGCGGCGGCGGAGGCGGGGGCGGCGGGTCTTCGCACGCGGCAACGGTGCTCGAAAGCGAACAAGGAGCTGCGCCGCCAGGAAATGGCAAGGTTATTATCTCTTTGACGACGGGAGCACGGAAATGAAAGTGTTTGTTTTTAGTTGTGCACTGGTCATAAGCGCTGCGCTGCTCGCCGGCTGCGGCGGATCGCAGCCGCCGATCGGCGCGCCGGGTGTGATGCCGCAAACACCGGTCGCGCGCGTCGAACCCGGCACGTCGTGGATGCTGCCGGAAGCGAAGGGCGGAGACCTCTTATACGTCGCGACGGGCGACAACGTTTATGTACTTTCGTACCCTCACGGAAAATTCGTAGGCGACCTCGGCGTTAGCAGCAGCGGCTTGTGTTCAAACCGCGAAGGCGATGTTTTTATATTTTCCGGCTACGGTTTGCTGGAGTATGCGCACGGTGGGACCAAGCCGATCCGAACGCTTCATAGCGGCGACATTCCGCTCGGCTGCGCCGTCGATCCCGCCACGAATGACCTGGCAGTTACCCAGGAAGCATCGGGGGCGGGGGAAGTGGCAATCTTTCGGCACAGTAGAGGGACCTCGACGTGGTATCGGGACCCGGACATCTACATGTACGGCCTTTGCGGCTACGACGACCGTGGCAATCTCTTCGTGGACGGCAGCGGAAGCGGAAACTTCATAGCGGAGCTTCCCAAGGGTAGCAGCACGTTTGCAAACTATGCGCTCGGCAAGCGCTACGACGTCTACGGCGGCATTCAGTGGGACGGCCGGCACATGACGCTAGCGAATCCCACAACGCATCAGGTGTTTCGGTTGCGCTTCGGAAAGCAGTCGCTCAAGGTTACAGGGGCCACCCATATCAGCGGGTGGCAAAATAACTATTCGGGAAAGTTCCCCTACATTCAGGCTTGGATTCAAGACGGCACGTTCATAGCGCAATCGAGCACTCTCGCAGAGATCGGCTTATGGTCATATCCGGCGGGCGGCAAAGCGGTGAGTATTCTCGGCCCATTCGAGGACGGAACCGTAAGCGTTTACGGCATAACGATAAGCCTCGCGCCACCGCATTAAGTTCTACCCCACCTAGTTCGCGCCGCGATCTGCCGCAACGTCGCCGCCGAACGGCTGAGTCTGGCCTTGCCGGCGCTGCCGCCGCGCTGCCGGCATGGCAGTTGGGGTGTCTCGTCCGTCCGGCGTCCGCATTGCGATGCGTGTATGCCCAAGGCGCGCGCGAGCTGATCACCGGGAAGCTCGACGGGCAGCGCCGGATTCTCGAGCGAGTGCGCGTGATCGAAGCTAATGCCGCGGCGCTGTATTTCCCGGCCTGGCGCGACGTGCGGATTCACTTCGGCGAGCTTCCGAACGGCATTTGCCGGATCGCCGCGCCGCTAACGCATGAGCTCGCACTCACGCTGCCGCATTGGCGCGAATGCTTACGGTACGAAAATCCATTTGCGTACTGATAGCAATGGCAACCTGCTCGTCTTCGCGCTCACCGGCGGCGAGAACCACGACGCGCCGCAGCTCGTAAGGCTCATTGATGCCGGTGAGATCAAGCGCGTCCGTCGCGGCCGTAGCGACGAGGTTCGAAAAGCTTGCCGCCAACTACGCCGCAGTCATCCTCATTGCCGCAAGCATGCACTTTGTGAATCTACTACTTTGAAAACACGCCCTAACTTCGTCGGTATGCCCTGAGGGCGCCGCGCGCCGCAGCCGCAGCTGCACTGCCGGCAACGATTGCGTAGAGCTTTGCTGGGCTTAGCCAGGTATCGCCGCCGATCGGCGTAGCCAGCTCGGCAGCTGGAAGGGGGCGCACAATTTGCGGCTTCGTCTCCTATGGACGTTTAACCCGGAGCAGTCGAGATTACACGTGGCGCCTGCCGGTTTTGCCGGCTGCCCGAACTTCCCAAACGACCCCGTACCCGGAACCGCCCACGTTGGTCGTGCCGAAGATGTTGCCGTGCGCATCGAACGCCGGATTGCTGAAAACGTACTGTCCGTCGGTTCCGCCCGTGAAATCGTACAGGTCGACGTAGTTGTAGGCGCTCCCCGAGCGCTGTAGCTCATACACCGACCCGGAACTGTACTGACCATCGCAATGGGTGGTCCCAAAGATATTGTCGCTCGGGTCGAGGTAAGCGGTGCGGAATTCGCCCGATATCCCCCATCCTGACAAACTGTAGATCGTGTTGAACGACCAGGTTCCGTTCGCAGGCGTCAGTTCGAAAAACGTGCCCCCGCCCGCTCCCGGACCTTGGGTGGTCGCGCCAAAGAGATTGCCTTGCGCATCGAAGCTCAGGCCGGCGTACGGAGTCCCGCCGTCGGTCACGTTCCCGAACGTGTGGATGATCTGTTCGGTCCATCCGCTCTTTGAAGGGGTCAGCTCAAAGACGGTGCCGTTGGCCGCCGAGCGCGGCGGTGCCGTAAATGTTTCCCGCCCGGTCAAGGGTGACCCCGGCATACGGCTGCGTACCATCGTTTGAGGTCGCACCGAAGCTGTATAGGACTTTTTCCTTATCCGCTCCCTTTGCGGGCGACAACTTGAAGACGGTGCCCTGCCCGTAGGCGCCGCCATACTGCGTGGTGCCGTAGATTGCGCCGTTTGAGTCGATCGTCAGGTCCCCGGCGGACGGATTGGCGCCCTGGACGCTCTGAGTAAAAGCATACAGCACGCGTTCGGTACGGGGCGCCTTGCCCGGCCGCAATTCGAAGACCGTTCCGGCGCCGGCTCCGCCGCCGTTCACGGTAGTCCCGTACAGTTTCCCTCCGGCGCCCGGCATCAAGCGGGCGTAGGGATTCGCGCCGTCGCTGCCGCCGGCGAACGTATGCAATACGACGTACTTATATCCTTTGGCCGTATTCTTCAGCTCGAAGGCGGTGCCGTAACCGCTGCCGCCCGAGCTCGTCGTGCCGTAAAGGTTTCCCGCGCTGTCAACGGTCAGGCCGGCAAAGGGGTTTCCGCCGTCGGCACTGTCCTGGAACGTATAGAGGACCTGAAAGCTCGCCGAACCGGCTGGATGGGAACGAACGGTTCGTCCGGCAACCCGCACCGCCGGGGAAAACGCCGCTTGATTGGCGGGCGCTGATGGAAGATTAGCGACGCCGCTGCAGCCAGCGACCGCGATCAAAAGTGTGACGAACCCAACCGGCAAGCGATAGTTCACAGATCCTCCATGCTCTGGATAGTAGGTTAACCGTGTTTTCAGCGTTTCTGGGGGCCGTCACTAGCCCGCGACCGCATATCGAAAACGTAGCACGAGCTCGCTCGGTTTGGCAAGCAGTAAGGCGCCACGCGATCGCGCGCGAGCTTATCGCGGGCAAGCTGGACGGCCAGCGCCGTATCCTCGTGCGGCTTGGTGCCGATCTGGCCGAGTTTGACAAGCTGCGAGGCGCGATTGATGCGGCTGATTCGATCGAACGCGTGCGCGTGATTGGGCGACAGCGGCCACGCAGTATTTCGCGGCGTGGGGTGATGTTCGGATCCGCTTCCGCGAGCGTGACCTCGCACGTATCCCGGTGC
>DATGGV010000004.1:0-29821 GCA_035308305.1 Candidatus Cybelea sp.
TATACACATGGCGGTCGTTATAGAGAATCGGAATCTGGCCCGACGGGGGCGAACCGAAGTCTGCCGCGGAGCCGGTCTGCGCTACTGGTGTTGCCTGCGTTTCCGCCAGCGCGTAGGACGTGCTCGCCAGAACGATTGCCGACGCCAAAAGGCCAAGGCCAACGTGAGAACGTGACACGATCGGGGATTCTCCTTAAGTAGGCGAGGAGGTAAGCGTGTAAACTAGAGTCTAGCGGCTGTTTGTTAAGGTTAGTTTAAGTTGGATTGTTACAACCTTATCCGTACCGGCCGGTTATGTAGTCCTCGGTCCGCTTATCTTTCGGCTTGGTGAAAATCGTCGCGGTCTTATCGGTTTCGAGCAGCTCTCCCATCAAAAAGAACGCGGTGTTGTCGCTGATGCGCGCCGCCTGCTGCATCGAATGCGTCACGATCACGACCGTGTATTCCTTTTTCAAGGCTTCGATCAAGTCTTCGATCTTGCTCGTTGCGATGGGATCGAGGGCCGAGGCGGGCTCGTCCATCAAAATCACTTCGGGGTCGACCCCCAAGCAGCGGGCGATGCAGAGACGCTGTTGCTGACCGCCCGATAGCGCCATCGCCGAGCGGTCGAGACGGTCTTTGACCTCGTCCCATAGTGCGGCCCGGCGGAGACTGCGCTCGCAGATATCCATCAGCGTTGCTTTGTCGGTCTCCCCGTGAATCCGCGGGCCGTAGACGACGTTCTCGAAGATCGACTTTGGAAAGGGGTTCGGGCGCTGAAAAACCATTCCGATGCGATAACGAATCGTGACGGGGTCGATTTCCGGAGCGTAGATGTTCCGATTATCCAGCAACACCCGCCCCTCGACGCGCGCGCCCGGAGTCAAGTCGTGCATCCGGTTGAGCGCGCGGATGAAGGTCGATTTGCCGCACCCAGATGGGCCGATCAACGCCATCACCTGGTTCACCGGCACGGCGAGCGACGCGTTCTTGATCGCTTGAAACGCGCCGTAGTAAACGTCCAGATTCTCGACGTTGAGTTTCGTTCCGGTAGAAACTGTGGCCGGATCGGCGGTATCGGCGAACATCGCGTTGGCTTGTTCGTCGCCCGCAGAGACGGGAACCTCTAGCGCTTGATGCGCATGATCGGCAACCGGATCGTAAATGCCGTACCGCGCCCGAGCATGGACTCCGCCGAAATCGCACCGCCATGGGCGTCGACGATTCCCTTGACGATGGCCAGCCCCAGGCCCGCGCCGCCGGTGCTGCGGTTTCGCGACCGGTCCACGACGTAAAAACGTTCGAAGATATGAGGAAGGTCGCGATACGGAATCCCCTCCCCGGTGTCGCGCACGCGCAGTACGGCATCGCTATCGCGCGCGTCGATCTCGACTCGAATGCGCCCCCCCTCGGCGGTATGACGCAGCGCATTGTCGATCAGGTTGACGAAGACTTGCGACAACCGGTCGGGATCTGCTTCGACGCGAACCGGGCGCAGCGCCGCCAGCTCGAGCGAGACCCCTTTATTCGACGCGTGTTGCTCGAAGGAGGAGACGATCGGGCGAGCGACCTCTTCCAAATCGACGTCGCGCAATGCGAGCTTCAGCTGTCCGGACTCGGCGCGCGCCTGTTCGAGCAACTGTCCGACGAGCGCCGTCAAACGGTCGACCTGCGCTAGAGCCTGCGGCACGAAGAGTTCGCGCGCCTCCTGTTCCGGCGCCTCGAGCACCGTCTCAAGCATCAGCTTGATCGAAGAGAGCGGCGTTCGCAACTCGTGCGAGACGTTGGAAAGGAACTCTTTGCGCGCACGGTCGAGCCGGGCGAGCGCCGTCTGGTCGTCGGAGATCACCACCACGCGAGTGGACTCTTGGTTCTCGTCGGTCAACGGGTAGACCGAAACGCGATAGGTTCGCGCAACCCGGGCTCGGGTGAGCATCAGTGGGGCGACCGAGCCTTCGCCCCGCATCGCGTCGGCGATTCGCCGCTCTAACTCGACGTTTGGAACCGCCTCGATGATGTGCAGCGCGATCGCGCGCTCCGGATCGAAACCAAAGATCGCTCCCGCCGCGGCGTTGGCAAACTCCACATGGCAGGCGCGGTTCACGATAATGACGCCGAGCGGCAACGCGCGCACCAGCGGCGCAAACGTGCCTTCGACGCTCACCGCCGGCGCGGAAGCCTGCGGCGGCGGGGGAACCGCCGGGGGCTTTTGACGCACGGAGCGGATGCGCCCAAGCATCAGTCCGGCGACGATGCCGGCGGCGAGCGCCGGCAGCGCCCATTCCGCCGGGGTCAAGCTTTAAACATATAGCCGCGGCTGCGTACGGTGAGAATATGACGCGGCGCGCGTGAGTCTTCCTCGATCTTTTCGCGGAGCCAGCGAATATGGACGCTGACGGTTTGCTGCTCGCCCTCGAAGTCGTAGCCCCAGACTTTATCGAGCAGCGTTTGTCGCGTAACGACGCGGCCGTGATTCTCCATGAGGACGCGAAGCAGTCCGAACTCTTTGGGCGCCAGAGCCACGCCCTTCCCCCGAACCGTCAGCTGTTGGCGCGACGGGTCGAGAACGATCTCGCCGAGAGCGATCGCCTCGTCGTGTCCGGGCGCAACGGAGTTTTGGCGGCGCAGTCGCGCCTTCACGCGCGCGAGAAACTCGTGCAGAGCAAACGGCTTGGTAACGTAGTCGTCCGCGCCCAGCTCGAGCGCCAAAACCTTGTCGATCTCCTGATCCTTCGCGGTCAGCATGATGATCGGCACGGGGCTGAACTTGCGAATCTCCTTGCACGCTTCGACCCCATCGAGGACCGGCAGCATGATGTCGAGCACGATCAGATCCGGCTGCTCGCGCTGCGCCATTGCGATCGCCGTCCGACCGTCGCCGGCGGTAACGACCGCGTAGCCGCTGCGTTCGAG
The DNA here is from genome assembly GCA_035308305.1 of Candidatus Cybelea sp. Classification (GTDB taxonomy): domain Bacteria; phylum Vulcanimicrobiota; class Vulcanimicrobiia; order Vulcanimicrobiales; family Vulcanimicrobiaceae; genus Cybelea. The sequence goes on from DATGGV010000004.1 coordinate 2,893, forward strand.
ATTGAAGCGCAACGTCTGCAGGATCGCGGACTCGTCGTCCACGACGAGGATTTTCTTGTTGAGATCGGGGCCTTTGATCGATGCGCCTCGCGGCGGTTTAAGCTCCTGAATTGCAGTCATAGGCTTTTGCGATCGCGCTGTAGTCCAGCGCGCCATCTCCCTTAGCGCTACGGTTGGTGTAGAGTTGATACGCCAGCCCGGTGGCCGGCATCGGTAGGTTTGCGGCTCGAGCCGCGTCGAGTGCGGCCGCGACGTCCTTGCGCAGCAGATCCAGCGCAAAGCCTCCCTCGAACGTGCCTGCCAGCCACGTCTTCGGCAGCCACTTTTCCAGAACGTAGTTCGAGGCCGTTGCCGAAGCGAGCACCGCGCGGACTTCTGCGAGATCCGCGCCCGCCTCTCTTGCAAAGACGAGCCCCTCTACGTTTGCGATCATCACGTTCGCGATGATGATCTGATTGACGAGCTTCACGGTCTCACCCATGCCGACCGGCCCCAAGTGGTGTGGGACCCCCATCGCGTCGAGCACCGGCTTGGCGCGCTCGAACGCGGCGGCCGATGCCCCGACCATGATCGTCAGCGTGCCGTCGGCGGCGCGAACCGGGCCGCCGCTTACCGGCGCATCGACGAACTCCACGCCTCGCTTCTCGAGGCGCTCGGCAAACCGGCGCGACGCAACCGGCGAAATCGTCGACATATCGATCACCAGCAAGCCGCGTGCCGCTCCGGCTTCGACCCCCCGCGGGCCGAAGAGCGCATCCTCGACCTGCGGCGCGTCCGGCACGCAGAGGACGACGGCTTCCACGCCGGCGGCAAGCGCCGCTGGATCTTCGGCTTCGGCTACGCCCTGCGCGTGCAGGCGCTCCAGCGCTTCTCGGCGCCGGTGCGCGCACGCGCTCACGGCAAATCCGGCTCGGCGCAACGAACGGGCCATCGGTTCGCCCATCGCTCCAAGACCGATGAATCCGACCCGCGCAATCACGTGCGGCCTTTTGGTCGCCGCCTCAGGATAACCTTCGCGGTTCGGCGAAGGCGCCGCCATTATGACTGCTACCGCTACGCCCTCGATCGTTCGGCCGACCTTCGACGCCATGGACCTCTCGATCGGGAAGCGCACGCGTCTTCACCGGCTGATGTACGAGCACGGGCCGGCGAACGGGACGCTGATGATGCTGCCGATCGACCAAGGCCTCGAGCACGGTCCGGTGGATTTCTTCGACAATCCCGACGCGATCGATACCGACTGGATCTATCGGCTTGCCGTGCAAGGGAACTTTTCGGGCATCGCGCTTCACGTCGGCTTAGCCGAGAAGTATCAGAAGCGTTACGCCGGACGCGTGCCGCTGCTGCTCAAGGTCAACGGCAAAACGAATATCCCGCCCGACGATGAGGCATTTAGTCCGCTCACGTCATCGGTCGAAGATGCGGTCCGGCTCGGGGCCGACGCCGTCGGCTACACGCTCTACGTCGGCAGTCCGGCACAAGAGGTCGACATCGCGCAATGCAACGAGGTTCGCCGGGACTGCGATCGCTACGGAATGCCGCTGGTCGTGTGGGCCTATCCCCGCGGCTCGGCGATCAAAGGCAAGGGCGGCATCGATTCGCTCTACGCCGTTGACTACGCGGCGCGCGTGGCCTGCGAGCTGGGTGCCGACGTCATCAAGCTCAACGAGCCGGTCTGGAAGCCCGCCGACGCCGCCAAGCTGCCCAAGCCCTACGACACCCTGTCGTTTGACGACGTCGAGGGACTGCGTAAGGTCGTCAAATCCGCCGGCCGCAGCCTCGTCCTCGTCTCGGGCGGAAGCCGCATGGGAGACGATGCGACGGTGCACAAAGCCCACGTGGCAATGGCCGCCGGCTGCGTCGGGCTGATCTTCGGACGAAATATGTGGCAGCGCAAGTGGGACGCGGCGCTGAGCATCGCCTCGCGCATTCACGAAGTCCTCGCCGACTACGGCCAGGAGCAGTAGGGGCTAAACCAGAGATTCCTGGGCGCAATTGGTGCATTGATAGCCGACTGCGCCGCCGTGATCTTGCGCTACCATTTGCTCGCGGGGGCCGCTGCGTCCGCACTGGGAACAAGCAAAGGTTTGGGCCGCGTGCGCTTGCGAGGGTATCGCGTGTGCTGCGGCCATGCTGGTTGCGATTTCGCGGCGCTTAGCGAAATAGAAGACGAGATAGATTGCGACGCCGATGACCCACGGCGCCCAGGCGAAGAACGCGTCGAACGTGTCGCTCGAGACTGTTGGGTTCATGCCTTCTTGAAATAGTCGGCGTTGATGGCGGTATAGTTCTCCCACTTTTCGGGGACGTCGGAATCGGCAAAGATCGCTTCCACCGGACAGGCCGAAACGCAGGCGCCGCAATCGATGCAGACTTCTGGGTCGATGTACAGCATCTCGTCTTCGTCCTTGCCGTGGATGCAATCGACGGGACAGACGTCCACGCACGACTTATCTTTGGTGCCGATGCACGGCTCGGTGATGATGTAGGTCATAAGCGTTGCGCTTCCAGCGACGAATCGCAGCGCCCTTCAGGCCGAGGACCGGCCCCTGCTAAACATGCGCACCACGTAGAGGAGCACGACCGCGGCGATGAATGCGCAGACCAGACTGGGTAAACTAAATCCGCTCACGTCCACGTGACGAAACGGGCCATACAACCAGGCGCCGATCACCGCGCCGACCGCGCCCACGAACATATCGGTCATGACGCCCGGCGAGTCCCCTGGGACGATCCAGCGGGCAATAAGGCCTGTTAGCAAGCCAAGAACGACCCAAAAGGCCACCGCGCTGAGCACTATGCCTCCTCGCTCCCTCGCTCAAGCGCACTCTCGTCGAAGCCGAACAGGTGGAGAGCGCCCGGGCGATGGACTCTTAGGCTATTATGAAGCGCACTTTCCTTTGCCTGCTCGCCGCGTTCTGGATTACCGGCGGTCTTGCGGCGGCGGCGCAGCCGGGCGTCACGGAAATAACGGCATCGGGAACTGGAACCGTCGCGTTGCCGCCAGATATCGCAACTGTCAGGGCCGGCCTTCAGACCAACGCTTCGAGCGCAAGCGATGCCGTATCGCAGAACAATGCGGCCTACGACCGCATCGTCGGCGGCGTTGCCAAGCTGGGAATTGCACGGGCCGACGTCGCGCTGGACTACTACAACGTGAGGTATAACCCGCGGCCGCAGACCATGGCCGCCAATCCGACGGGCGAACAATTTGGTTATACTGTCTCCCGTAATTTTCAGGTTACGGTTCGTAGGATCGGCATGGCTGGGACGGTCGTCGATGCCTGCATCGACGCCGGCGCAACCGATATCAACGGCGTAACCTTCGGTCTAGCAGATCGGGTCGCAGCGCGGGCGCAAGCGATATCGAAGGCGATCGCCGACGCGCGCGCCAACGCCGAAACCATCGCGCGAAGCGCCGGGCTGCGAATAGTCTCGATAAAGAGCATCGCCTACCCCGACAACGGTTACGCCGAACCAACCGGTATGGCCACCATCGCGCGCGTGACCTCCCGGGTATCAACCGACCTCGATCAATCGAATGTAAGCGAATCCGCCTCGGTCAGGGTCGTTTTTCTGGCAGAGCCCTGAGCTTCCGGGCGAAACCCGCCGATGTAATTCCGAGTAGACTTCGGCGATGAACGGCTTATGTGAAACCTGCGCGAACCGCCCCAGCGCCGTCTCTTATGGGGGACGACGGCTCTGCGGCATTTGTGCTCAAAAACGAACCGCCGCCAGCGCGCTGCCTTTTGTCGGAGCCGCGCTGGCCGCTGCAGGTTTGATCGCCGGGAGCGCGCTGCTCGTCGAAAGGCTGCAAGGCCGGGAGAGTGAGTCACCGCTCGAAGGGCTGGGCAAGAGGCTGCGGGGGGGAACGCCGACCTTGGCGGCCTTTTCGCGCGACCTCACCCAACTCGCGCGCGAGGGCAAGCTCGACCCCGTCATCGGACGCGACCGCGAGATCGAGCGAGTGACGTCCATCCTTGCGCGGCGCAGCAAGAATAATCCGTGCCTCGTGGGCGAGCCCGGGGTTGGAAAGACCGCCGTCGTCGAGGGATTGGCGCAGCGGATCGCCGCGGGAAATGTACCGGTCTCGCTTCAGGGCAAACGTCTTCTGGCGCTTTCGTTGGGGCCGCTGGTTGCCGGAACGAAGTATCGCGGCGAGTTCGAGGGGCGCGTCAAGCGGATTCTCGAGGAAGTAAAGCGCAGCGCACGCGACGTCGTGCTCTTTATCGACGAGCTGCACACGTTGGTGGGTGCCGGCGCCGCCGAAGGCGCTCCTCTCGATCTGAGCTCGATGATCAAGCCCGAGTTAGCGCGCGGCGACCTGCAATGCATCGGTGCAACGACGTTCGACGAATACCGCAAGCACATCGAGTCGGATCCGGCGCTCGAGCGCCGGTTTCAGCCTGTGATGATCGAGGAACCGAGCATCGAGCAGACGACCGAGATTCTTCGCGGCCTGCGCGTGCAGTACGCGCGACATCACCGCGTCACCATCACCGACGATGCCGTTGAGACGGCCGCGCAGCTTGCGGCGCGCTATATCGCCGATCGGTTCTTACCCGATAAGGCAATCGACCTGATCGACGAAGCGGCGGCCTCGGTCGCGCTCGCTAACAAAGGGGCCGTCGAGTTTCCTCCGGTCACGTCCGCAGACGTAGCGGCCGTAGTGACGCGTTGGACAGGAATCCCGCAAGCAGCGTTGACCGAGTCGCAAACGAGTCGGCTCTTGGAGCTGGAGACGCTGCTTTCCAAACGCGTCATCGGGCAGGAGCCCGCGATTGCCGCCGTTTCAAACGCAATCCGGCGCGCGCGCACCGGTTTGCACGATCCGCGCAAACCTTTGGGAACGTTTCTCTTCCGCGGCTCTAGCGGCGTAGGCAAAACCGAGTTGGCCAAAGCGCTCGCCGAGGCGCTTTTCGGCAGCGAGACCGCACTGGTGCGCGTCGATCTTTCCGAGTTTACCGAGTCGCACGGAGTTTCCAGGCTGCTGGGGGCTCCCCCCGGATATGCCGGCCACGACGAGGCCGGTCAGCTAACCGAGCCCGTGCGCCGGCGCCCCTACTGCGTGGTGCTCTTCGACGAGATGGAAAAGGCCCACCCGGAGGTCGCGGCCATTCTGCTGCAGATTCTCGACGAAGGTCGAGTCACCGACGCAAAAGGGCGGACGATCGACTTTCGCCATACGATCATCATTCTCACGACGAACCTCGAAGAAGACGAACTCGCAATCGCGTTGCGCCACGAACTGCTCGATCGAATCGAAGAGATCGTTGCGTTCGAGGAGCTTGGCCTTCCGCAGATTGAAGCGATCGTGACGATCCACGTCGACGCCCTCGCGCAACGGCTGGGCGCGCGCAACGTCACGCTCGAGCTGTCGGACGAAGCCAAGCTCTATCTCGCGCGCGTTTCGATGGGTGCCGGCAGTGGAGCTCGCTACGTCGCGCGCACGGTCTCGCATTACGTTTCTACGCCGCTCTCCACCGCGCTGCTGCGCGGCGAGGTCCGCGAGGGTTCCGCCGCGCGCGTGGCGCTTGACGGCGATAGCTTGCAGGTGCGCGCCGCCTAGACACAAATTCCTAGGGTCCGGCTGCTTTACAGTACGATCGCAGCGGCGACGCGCTCTTCGTGGTTGAGGGTCAGAATAACTCGGTCACGAACATCTCGGGCGTCTCCAGCCTTCATTTCGGCCGCCTCACCGTCAGCGCCAACGGAACGCGGTTCGGCGGGCGCTGCCGCTCGCACGCGCGAGTTCTTCACTCCGGTACTCCGCTCAACGGCCCGATCAGTTCGCCGCTGATTTTCAACGGCAGCATCGTCGTCGGCAACACGCCCTAGAACGTTCCGGTTGGTCTCCTTAAGGAATAAGCGCGGTCGCCGCGTTCGTCGCGGGTGAGAGTGCGAGCGCGAGCGGCAGGCTTATGCCGCTGCCCAGCGTCGTCCACGAGCCGCTGGTGTACGGCGGCGCGTACACGGTAACGGTGTTGTTGCCGTAGTTAGCCACGTAGAGATTGCCCAGCGAATCGATCGCCAGGGCGACGGGCTGGCTTTGCCCTCCGACGATCGTGCTCGGCGGGTTGACGTACGGCGCGACGTACTCGGTTACGGTGTTCGCTCCCTGGTTTGGAACGAACAGATTGGCCGAACCGTTCAAGCCGATCGCACCTTGCTCGTTCACGCCATCGGTAATCGTCGCAACCGGCGCGCTTCCACCAGCGAACGGCGGTGAAAATTCGACGACGGAGTTCGGCGTCGAGTTGAGGTTTGCCACGAAGAGATTTCCGTGAACGTCGAGCGCCAGAGAGTTGGGCGCGTTGAGCCCCTTCGAGATCGTCGTCTGCGCCGCAACGTAGGGCGGCGCGTACTCGGTCACGCTGTTCGCGCCCTCGTTGACTACGAAGAGATTAGCGCTCGAGTCGAGCGTGATGCCGACCGGGTCGTCGATGCCGCTCGAGATCGTCTGCGCCGGCTGTCCGTTATAGGGTGGCGAGTACATCGTCACGGTGTTGCTTCCGCTGCCGTTCGCGACGAAAAGATTTCCTCGCGAGTCGACCGCTAGCGCCTGCGGATGGTTTACGCCGTTGCTGATCGTCGTCGGCGGCGTGTTATAAGGCGGGGCGTATTCGGTCACGCTTCCGGGTTGATTCGCGACGAAGAGGTCGCCGGCCGCGTCGAAGATCAGGGCCTGCGGATTGCTAACTCCGCTTTGCACGGTTGCCAGCGGCAAGCCTTGCCCGTTGATGTAGAGCGTGACGTCGTTCGCGTTCGAGTTTGCAACGCCCAAAAGTTGGCGGACGTCGACGCGAGCGGTACTGCTGCAGACCGCGTTCGGCTGCGAGCACGGGTTCCCCGGCCCGAGATAGGCCGCGGTTGCCCGCAGAAGCGCCGAGGTCGTATTCCCGACGCCGTTCGACGCTACGTAGAAGAGATTGGGCGTGGTGGTCGCGGGTTGCGTGATGCCGACGGCCAGCGCGCCTCCAGCCTGGCTCAACGAAAAGGTTCCCGCAGCACCGCCGACGATGACGTTCTGGTTCGCATCGAACGCTTCCACGAGCAGCGGGTGGCGTCCGGAACCGTAGAGGTCGATGCCGCCCTGTGGGTTCTGCGCGCTCAGCGAAGACGCGGGAACGAGCGCGACCTGCGCAGCCACGCCGCTCAGCGTGACGCCGAAGACGTTCTGTTCGTTGGCGGTCACGGTAAACGCAATTGCCGTCGGGGCGGCGGTGTTGCCGACGCCGATCGTCCCCATATAGGTGCCGGCTGGAAGAGCAAGCGTGAGTTGGCAGTTCGTACCGCCCGTCGCCGGCGCGCAGCCTCCGGCATTCGGCCCAACCGCGAGCGTCTGGCTGATTGCCGTCGGACCGTTGACGTTGATGGCCAGCATCTGCGAGCCGGGCGGAGGCGGCGAAGTTGGCGTGGCCCCCGGCGAGATTCCAACGGGCGGCGGAACTATGCCGCCAAGGACGGGCGGTCCATTGCCCGCGGGCGGCTGCGGTGCCTGCACTCGGCCAAACGCATTCTGCTGCGCCGGAACGAATATCCGCACGACGGTATTCCCCGCCGCCCCCAAACCGGCCGGTCCGCCTGAGTTTGCGGCGGGCATCATTACACCGGACTCCGAGCCGCCGCCGCTGCAGCCGGCGGCGAGCGCAACGGTTAAGCTCCACGCAAGTCTCCGGCGCTGCAGCAAAACCATCATTGCAAAACGCGTTCGGCGTTGCTGCGCATATCTGCCGGCGACATCTCGCCGACGACGATGCGTCGTACGATTCCGGCCCGATCGATGAAGACGTGGACCGGGAGGCCGTTGACGGCGTATTGGTCGCGCAAGGTTCCTTCGTCGACTACGACGGGATACGTCAAATGGTGCTCGTGGCGAAACTCGGTCGCCTTACGAGCGTTTTCGAGTACGTCGACTCCGACGACTTGCAGACCGCGAGCGGCATAAGCGCGCGCAATGGAGTCGATCGCGGGAGCCTCGGCGTTGCACGGCGGGCACCAGGTCGCAAAAAAGTTGAGATAGACTGCCTTGCCGTGCAAAGCGGCCAGCGAGAGACTCGGGCCCGGGAGGCTCGGTTCCGTCCACGGCGGCGCCGGTTCGCCGACGCGAGCGACCTTCGCGGAGCCGGTCGAATCGGCGCCCCCGGCGTGAGCGCATGCCGCCAGCGCGCAAGCGAGAAGGATGGCGGAAGCCCGAACCTTCTTAGCCATAACTCGGATAACCGATCGCGGCAACGTCGCGCTGCATTTGCTCGACGAGTTCGGCGACGTCGGGAAAAAACCGCTGTTCGCGCAGGTAGCGCAGATCGCGTAACCACAACTCTCGCCCGTAGATCGTGTGCTGAAAATCACGCAGCCAGGCCTCCACGGTGCGCCGGCTGCCGTCGAACTGGGGATTGGTTCCGATCGAGACGAGCGCCGCGTAATCGCGACCGTCGTACCGGGCCGTCGCGGAATAGACTCCATCCCGTGGAATCAGCTTGGCCGGGACGTGGACGTTGGCCGTTGGGAACCCCAGCGTATGGCCGCGACCGGCGCCAAACTCGACCGGCCCGCGAATCTCGTAACCGGTCCCGCCCAGCAGCCGGTCAGCGGCCGCAATATCTCCGTCTCGAATCAGGTTGCGAATGCGAGTACTCGAAACGCGCTCGCCATCCGCACCGACCCGGTCCACCGCCGCGACCGCGATTCCGCGCGGCTTCAGGTACTCGCTCATGAATGCGGTATCGCCGGCGCGCCGGTGGCCGAAGCGAAACGTATCGCCGACGACCACGCCGCGCGCGCCGAGCGGACCAACGAGCAGGTCGAGAAAGGCGGCCGGGGAGAGCGTCGCAATTCGCTCGTCGAAACGCACGAAGAAGCATTCGGCGAAACCCGCGCGCGCGAAGAGGTCGAGCCGCTCTTCCTGCGTGCAAATCATCGGAGGCTCGGTCCCGGGACGAAGATGCGTTGCCGGATGGTTTGCGAAGGTCAGCACGCCGGCGCGCCAACCAGGTTTGCGTAACCGCAGGGTTTGCCGCGCGATCTCGCGGTGGCCGAGATGAAATCCGTCGAAGAATCCGATGGCAAGCACCAGCGGCCGATCGCTCTCGCGCTCGAGCCGGTGGTGAACCTTCATACGAAGACCTTGCGAGGAGCGAGGAGCGTGCCGAGTGCCTCGCCCACGCCGACCAGGGTTCGCGATTCGTCGCGCACGAAGACGTGCCGACCCGTCGCGCCTTGGGGCAGCGGAACGACCCGGCCGGCGCGAAAGTCGGCGGATCCGCGCAGGTCGAGAACGATCGTGGGCAGCGGGATGATATGCTCCGGAGCGATCAGCGCTCGTTCGGGCGCACGGGCGATCTCTTCAATGGTGAGCGCTTCGTAAAGAACGAAGGGTCCCGAGCCCTCGCGCACGAGCGCACCCATGTGCGCCGGAACGCCGATTGCCGCTCCGAGTTCGTCGCACAAGGTCCGGACGTACGTTCCCTCGCTGCATGCGACGCGCAACCGCGCCAAATTGGGGGGCTCGATGCCGAGCAGCGTCAGCCCGTAGATCGTAACTTGCCGCGTCTTGCGCTCGACGATTTTTCCTTCGCGCGCCAGTTCGTAGAGGCGCCGGCCTTCGTGGTGCGCGGCCGAGTACATCGGCGGAGCTTGCGCGATTTTACCGACGAACTGCGGAAGCGCCTCGCTCAAGAGACGCGGCCAGTTCGGTGGAATCGCCCGCTCCTCGAGGGTCGCCCCGGACGCATCTTGCGTCGTCGTGGATCGGCCGAGCACCAGCGTGAACGCATACCCCTTTCGCTGATCCTCGAGCAGCGAGATGAGCCGCGTGGCCTTTCCGATTGCGACGGGAAGGACGCCGGCCGCCTGCGGATCGAGCGTTCCAAGATGACCCGCGGCGATCTTTCGATCGCCACCATAGATCGCGTAGATCCGGCGAACGCGCGAGACGACGCGTGCCGAAGTGAGCCCGGCCGCCTTAAAGAGATTGACGAAACCGATCATCTCGCCGCCTGTACAGGCGTACTAGAGACCCTGTGCGACCAATGCCGCCTCGACGCCGACGATCGCTTCGTGCAGCGTTCCGTGGTAGGTCAAACCGGCCGCGCGGAAGTGTCCGCCCCCGCCCAAGCTGCCGGCCGCGGCCTGCACGTTGAGGCGGCCGCTCGAACGCAAGGAGACGCGGATTTCGCCCTCGATCGCCTTGAAAAGCGCCGCGACCTCGACGCCCTCCTGCCCGAGCAGGACGTTGACGGTGTCTTCGGTGTCTTCTCCGTCCGCGCCGGTCTGCGCGAGCATTGCGTCGTCCACGTGGGAATAACAGTAACGGCCACCGTGTTCGAAGCGCATCGCGCCGATGATGCAGCCCAAGAGTCTCGTCGCGGCAACCCGCTTATTGGCAAAGATCTCGCGGGTGATGCGCTCTTTGTCGGCACCCAGACGCATCAGATCCGCCGAAACGTCGAGCACCTCCGGCGTGGTGTTCGAGTGCATGAAAGCGCCGGTATCGGTCATGATCGCCGCGAGGATGCAGGTCGCGATCCGCCCGTCGATGACGATGCCGAGGCGGCGAAGAATCCGCATGACGACGCTTCCGGTCGAGCACTCGTTCTCCAGCACGAAGTTCAGCTTGCCGAAGAGGGAGTTTCCTAGGTGGTGATCGATATCGAGCATGTTCTCGCGCGCGACCGGCGGCAAGAGTTCGCCCGCGCGTCGCCAGTCGCTCATGTCGCAGAATACGTAGAGGGCGTCGTCGCGGATCGACTGCGGCAGCTCGTTGGAGACGCGATCGGCGTCGGGCAAGAAGCGCAGGTTGCGGGGGACGCTGTCTTGCTGAAAATACCAAACGTTCTTTCCGAGTTTCTTGAGCGCTAGACCGAGAGCGAGTCCCGAGCCCAGAGTATCGCCGTCGGGCTTGACGTGACTGACCATTACGAAGGATCTGCGGCGGTGCAGCTCCTCGACGACCTCTTCGACCGATGCGAGGCGTGGCGTGCTCTCGATCATTCGCTCTCCTCCGGTGTCCCACGTTGCGCCGCGTCACGCAGCGTCTTTGCCAGCTCGATGGCGCGCTCGGCCGAGCGATCCTCGACGAAGCTCAGCTCGGGCGTGTAGCGCAGATCGATCTTGCGCCCGAGTTCGCCGCGCAGGAACCGGCTCGCGTGCGTGAGCGCGTCGAGCGACTGCCGCGCCGCATGGCGATCGCCGATCACCGAAACGTAGACCTTGCAGTGCCGCAAATCGTCGCTCACCTCGACACGCGTTACGGTGACGAAGGCGAGCCGAGGATCCTGCAGCTCCTGCGAGATCAGCGTCCCAACGATGCGCTGGATCTCGTGATCGATCTTCGCGATCCGCTGTGCCTTCACGCGCGCGCCAGCTCCGGGGCGACCTGTTCGAGGGCGTAGGCTTCGATGACGTCGCCTTCTTTGAGGTCTTGGAACTTCGCGATCTGAATGCCGCACTCGAAGCCTTCGGCGACTTCGCGAACGTCGTCTTTGAAGCGGCGCAAGCTTTCGACTTCGCCGTCGAACACGACTGCGGCGTCGCGAATGACTCGCGCCTTCGCATTGCGCGTGATCTTGCCGCCGGTGACGTAGCAACCTACGATGGTTCCGACTCGGCTGACCTTGAAGACCTGGCGTACTTCCGCCCGGCCCAGCACGACCTCGCGCTCGACCGGCGAGAGCATGCCGCGCATCGCTTTCTTGAGGTCGTCTTCGATCTCGTAGATGACCTGGTAGAAGCGCAGGTCGACGCCTTCGTTCTCCGCCAGGCGTCGAGCCGTCTCGTCCGGCCGAATGTTGAAGCCGATCAGAACGGCGTTCGATGCGCTGGCAAGATTGACGTCGTTGGGCGAGATCGCGCCCACGCCGCCGTGGATCACGCGAATCTCCACATCCTCGGTCGAGAGCGATTCCATGCGCGCCTGCAAAGCTTCCAGCGAACCCTGGCCGTCGGCTTTGATGATCAGGTTGAGCACCTTGTTTCCCTCGGCCGGCATCGACATGAAGGTCTCAAGTGAGACTCGCTGCGTGCCGGTGGCCGCCATGCGAACGTCGCGCCGCCGCGTCGCCCGCTTCTCGGCGGTTTCCCGAGCTACGCGCTCGTCGCTGACCACGCTGAGCGTATCGCCCGCCGACGGCACGTCGGAGAGGCCCATCACCTCGACGGGAATCGAGGGGCCGGCCTTCTTTACTTGTTTGCCTTTGTCGTCGATGAGCGCGCGCACTTTCCCAAAGGTGCCCCCGGCCACGACGATGTCGCCGACGCGCAGCGTGCCGTTCTGCACGAGCACCGTTGCGACGGCGCCGCGCCCGCGGTGCAACGCGGATTCGATCACGACGCCCGTCGCGCGACGGTTTTTGTTCGCGCGCAGTTCGCGAATGTCGGCTTCGAGCAGCACCGTATCGAGCAGACCGTCGATGCCTTCGCCCGTCCTCGCGGAGACCTGAACCATTTCGACGGTACCGCCCCAGTCGACGGGCTGCAATCCCTGCTCGACGAGCTGCTGCTTTACGCGATCCGGCTGCGCGTCGGGCTTATCCATCTTGTTGATCGCAACGACGATCGGGACGTGCGCCGCCTTCACGTGCGCGATCGCTTCCCTGGTCTGCGGCATCACGCCGTCGTCCGCGGCGACGACGAGGATCGCAACGTCGGTTACCTTGGCGCCTCGCGCGCGCATCGCGGTGAAGGCCTCGTGACCGGGCGTGTCGACGAAAGTGATCTTGCGATCGTTGCGCTCGACGATATACGCACCGATCTTCTGCGTGATGCCGCCGGCTTCGCCGCCCGCGACGTTCGCTTGACGAATCTTGTCGAGCAGCGACGTCTTACCGTGGTCGACGTGGCCGAGCACCGTGACGACCGGCGGACGCGGCGTCATCATCTCGGGCTTGTCCTCTTCTTGCTCGACGGTGACTTCTTCGCCGGCCTCTTTGACCACCGCGTTGTAACCAAAGCGCTTGGCGATTTGGATGGCGACGTCGCTGGAGATATTCTGGTTGATCGTCGCCATCGTTCCGATCTTAATCAGTTCGGTGATGACGTCGCGCGCCGGCACGATCATCGACGTCGCCAGCTCTTGCACGGTCAGCAAATCGGGGATTTCTATGGTCTCGAGCGCGCGCGCGGGCGCTGGCGCCGATTCACCCTTCTTCTTGCGTTGGCGCTCTTTCTCAAGCAGCAGTTCCTTCTCGCGATCCTTTTTGGCGGTCGCCTTCTCCTCATGGCTGCGCGCGCGGTCTCCCGGGCGCGCTCCGCTCGAAGGCGTCGGCGCTTCCGTTGACGGCCCGGTACCGGGGCGACCGGGTGCCGGACGCATCCCAGGCGTGAGCGGCCTGAACGGGCCGTTTCCAGCCGGGCGGCGTGGCGGAGGAAGTGGCCGCGGAGCGACTGGACCGCGCGCCGGAGCACCCGTCCCTTTGCCGCCCTGGCCGGGCATGACTTCACCAGGGCGGGGCGCTACCCCGGGGCGCCCGGGAAGGCCGGTTCGTGGTCCCGGCGATGCCGATGCGGCCGCTCCGGGCGCCGCAGCGGGTGGCGCCTGTCTCTTTGCAACCGAGGGCTGCCCGGCGGGAACGGGGCGAAGCTGAAAGATCGGCTCCGAAGGCGCCCGGACGGGCGGTGCGGGGGCAACGCGAGGCGGCGGAGGCGGTTCGGGTGCAGGCGCAACCCGCTCCGGGGCCGTCGGAGGGGCTTCCGCAGGGCGGGCCGCTGTACGACTCGAGACGGGCTTCAATCGCGCGATGGGCGGCGCGGGCGAGGCGGCCGCCGCCGGCACTGCGGTCGGCGCGGGCGCTGGGGCCGGCGCTTTTGCAGCGGGTTTCGCAGCGGGGGCCTTCGCGGCCGCTGGAGCGGCGGCGCTTGGCGCTTGCGCCTTCGGCTTGGCGGGCGCCTCCGCGGTGGGCTTGAGCAGAACGGCGCGCACCAGATCGGCGATCTGGTCCGGCACTACGCTCAGCTGGTTTTTTGCCTCGAAAACGCCTCCCAACCGTTCGTTGAAAAGCGCCGTCAGTTCTTTTGAGGTGAGCCCGACTTCTTTTGCGAGCTCGAAAATCCGTACTTTTCCGGCCAAGTTCACTCTCGAGCGCAGGGCGCCCGAGTCCCATCAGTTGGAGTGCGCGGAGCCCCAACCGATGGCTTGGCTCCGCTAGGTAATCAAAGGTTGGCCCTCATCGGAGGGCGTGGTCGTTACGCGGCATCATCGAATCCATTTACTTGCATGAGTTCCTTATTAAACCATATTCGACCGCCGCCGCGCCAAGACCCGGATACCGCTTGTTTTTCGCGGCGCGCTCGACGCATTGCGGTGAACAGAGGTAGGCGCCGCGGCCCGGCTGCTTGCCGCGAGGCCCGCTCCGGTCTGCGCGCCAACCCGTTGCCGAGCGAACGAAACGGTCGAGCTCGCCTTGTGGGAACCGCCGGCGGCAGCCGACGCACGTTCGGACCGGATTAGCTATCTTCGCTTCCGAGGCGTTCGCGCCGAAACTCTTCGAGCTTGCGAATCAGCTCTGCATCGATTCCTTCCGGAGCGGGCTCCGCGCTCCCCTCCTCCGGCTCGGTGGCAGGTGCTTGCGCGGCTGCCTGTTCTCGCTCGACGAGATACCGCTCCCGAGCCTGCGCCGATTCGCTTTCGCTGGCAATGTCCAATCGCCAGCCGGTCAATCTCGCGGCGAGCCGCACGTTCTGTCCGTCTCGGCCGATGGCCAACGAAAGCTGATAATCCGGCACGATGACCAACGCAACGGCGTCCTCCTCGAAGAGCTCGACGGCGATGACCTTTGCGGGCGCGAGCGCATTCATGATGAAGGTCGCAGGGACCGCATCGTAGCGAATGATATCGACCTTTTCGCCGCGCAGGTTGTCGGTGACGTTGGCGATTCGACTCGACTTGGGCCCCAAACACGCCCCTATCGGATCCACTTCGGCCCGGTTGCTCCTCACCGCGACCTTCGAGCGTCCGCCGGGATCGCGCGCGATCGCCATGATTTCCACCGTTCCATCGGCGATCTCCGGAACTTCGAGCTCCAAAAGGCGTTGCACCAGGCCCTCGGCCGCACGCGAAAGGATCACTTGCGGCCCCTTCGGAGACTTCTTCACGTCGAGGACGTAGGCGCGAATGAAATCGTTGATGCGATAGGCTTCGCCGGGAACCTGTTCGTCGAGATACATTACAGCCTCGTCCCGACCTTCGAGCGCGACGTACATGTTGCGCTGCTCGTATCGCTGTACGGTGCCGGTAACCAGATCGTTGAGCTTGCGCACGTATTTATTGTAGACGGTGTCGCGTTCGGCTTCGCGAATGCGCTGAACGATGACTTGCTTGGCGGTCTGCGCGGCGATCCGTCCGAAATCTTTCGGCGTGACCTCTTCGTCGTAGAAGTCGCCCACCTGGTACGGGCTGCCGGCCTCTTTGAGCGAAATCTCGAGTTTGGGATCGACAACCTCTTCGACGACGTTGCGGCGGTGGAACACCCGGTACGCCCCGCTCTGCCGGTCTACCAGCACGATCGCGTTGGACTCGCTGCCGAAGTGACGCTTGTACGCGGTAAGTAACGCCGCTTCGAGCGCTTCGAGCAGCATTTCAAACGAAATGTTACGCTCGCGCGCAATGAAGTGCAGAACGTCGATGAGTTTGTCTTCAGTTCCCGTGTGTTCTATCGTTGCCATGCAGTTGTTTCCGTTGTCGTTTGTCGCGCTGGAGATCCAGACGCACGTCGTATTCCAAGTTCGCCGACCTGATCGCGGCCATCGGCAGCAAGAGCTCGCCCCGCTCGGTCTCCAAAACGACGGTTTCGCCGCGGAGGCCGCGCAAGACGCCGCGATGCGTCTTGCCGCCGTTGACGGTCAGCGACGTGACGATCCTCACTCGCTCACCGGCAAACCGTTCGTAATCTTTTGGTCGAACCAACGGGCGGTCGAGACCAGCCGATTCAACCTCCAGACTGTAATCCTCATTTACGCTGCCGAGATTCGCGTTGATGCGCGCCGCCAGCCGTTCGCAGAGCGCAAGATCGGCGCCGCCGGCCGCGTCGATCGTCACGCGAAGCTCGGCAGCTCCACGAACCGATCGTGCGCGATGCTGCACGATCTCCAGCCCAACAAAGGCTTTGTCGTGCGCGATCGCATCCAGCTCGCGCTCGAAAGCCGCTGCAATATCGCCTTTCACAGTCGTCGAAGGTTGCTCTCTGAAGCAGCGAAGCGCGGGACATAACCCACGCTCCTTTTGAAATCCATCTCATAGGATAGCGAAAAGGACGACGGGCCGCAACCCCACGTGGGCACGGCCCCTCGCTCTGTTTTCCAATCTTGCGACTGGCGCGCCGCCGGAAAATCGTCCGGCCGCCGTGGGCGCGCTTAAGGGCGCCCTGTTACTTGGCGCGTAGTTCGCGGGTTCGCTGACCCGGCGGATTTTGCGGTTCCAACCGCCCTCCTTGGTGTTGAGTAACCGTACCGGCCATTCCGGCACATTCGAATTCTAGTGCGACTTACGTCGGAACGCAAGCGGGAAAGACGTCCCGTCACGGCGACGAGGCGGGCGACTGTGCGAAGGGTACCAAGAGCCGTCCGTTACAGGGTTGCGAAACCATCCCGTCCACGATCGGGGCGATGCCGGAGTCGAACGGACTTAGCGGCTGCTGCGCCCCGCCGCCGCCGCCGATCGCGATCTGCGTGCCGTTTGCGGGGCCTCCCGGCGCGCTGCTGCGCACGATCGTCGAGTCGGGGCCCGCCGCGACGGCGTACCCGCCGCGCTCCGCCCGCGGATACCGCACGAGCCATCCCGTGCAGATCGTCGTCGGGCCCGCCTTGCGTGCAGCAAGGACCCACATTTTCACGTGATCCTCGTCGCCCGTACCCTTGACTTCGTAGATGTACTTCGTCCGCGCGAGGACGTCGGGCGGCGGCGTCGGCTCGAGGCGGCCGCGCAGCGAGTAGCTCGGCGTGTACTGTTTGCTCTGCGGATTCACGGGGTTGTTGGGAAGCATTGCGCGCAGCTTGGCATTGATATTTGGCGCGCTTTGCGTTCTCGGCGCGCGAGTCGGTTGGGCGCTCGGCGACGGCACCGGCCGTACGGCAATCGGACGCTGCGGAGCGGCGTTACGAACGGCAGCGTTGCCGGTACGCGGCCCCGGGGAGGCACCACCGCTCGGCGCTGGTTTTGGCGCCGTCCCGGCGGTCCGCGCGACTGCCGCCGTGCTGGTGGGGCTGGGGCTGGGTACCCCGCTGACCGGGGCCGGGCTGGCGCGGGCAAGGGAGGCGGCGGTCGGCACCGGCTTCGGCAGCGCCGGGGCGGGCGTCGCGGGCTTGGCACTGGGCGGCGCCGTTGGAGCCGCGGGCTTGGGTGAGGCCCGAACGACGGGCGCGGTCGAAGGGGCCGGTGACGGCACCGCGGTCGGCGGCGCCTTCAACGCAACGGCGATCGGTCCGACCGTCGGAATGCTAACCGGCGCCGCAGGCACTTCGTAACTCGGGCGCGTCTCGGCGATATTTTGCGTCGGCTGCGGGTTGGGCTGCGGCGTGTTTTGCGGAATCGGAGGCGGATTCGGCGGTGCGGTAGGTGCGGACTTCGCGAGCTCGTGAAGATTGACGGGCAGGCGCTGCGCGAGGGGCGCCGTTAAGGGGGCGTGATGCAGCGGCGCGATCTCCGGCACGTGCGGCACGGGCGCCACGGCACGAGTGGCCGCCGGCTGATTGGGAACCACCACTGGGGAAGTTCGCGAGAGCGTTATCACTTCGCCGCCTTGCACGTTCTCGTTCGCGCCTTGCTCCGACGAGCTCACGAGCACGGTAAAGAGCAGCGCGGCAAGCAAAGCGTGCAGCAGAAGCGACGCAAGAAAGCTTCCCGCCAGTCGTTCCGGATAGCGCCGGTCCCGCGGATCGCGCCCGAACTTCACCGCTGTAACTGCGTTGCTGCATCCGCAGGAGCCTGCCGGTTCCGAGGCACAAGGCTGATTCTTCGATGGAACAAATTCTGCATAAGCGCACGAAGATCGTCGCGACCGTCGGTCCCGCATCGCGCGATCCGGCCGTGCTGCGTTCGCTCTTTTTGTGCGGGGCCAACGTGTTGCGCCTGAACTTTTCGCACGGCACCCCCGAGGAGCACGCCGCCGTGATTCGCTCCGCGCGGCAGATATCGCGCGAGCTGGGCATTCATACGGCGGTGCTGCAAGATCTGCCCGGTCCGAAAGTACGTACCGGCTTGCTTGCCGACGGCGTGCCTTCCGTCCGGCTCGAGCGCGGCGCGCGATTCATCATCACCACCGAGCAAGTCGAGGGAACCAAGGAACGCGTCAGCACGACCTATCGCGATTTGCCCGCCGACGTCGAGGTCGGTAAGCGTTTGTATCTCCAGGACGGTCAAATCGCGCTGCTGATCGTGGGAAAGAGCGCGGACGATATCGAGACGACGGTCGAGTTCGGCGGCGACCTCCGCTCCGCGCAAGGAATCAACTACTCCGACGGTTCGCTGAACATTTCGTCGGTAACGCCGCGCGATCTCGAGTTCCTGGCCTTCGGGCTGGATCACGGCGTCGATTACGTCGCCATTTCGTTCGTGCGGTCGGCCGAGGACGTCGCCATCGTGAAAGACTTCGTTGCCGGACGCGGGCTAAGCGTTCCCGTCATCGCCAAGATCGAAAAGCATGAAGCGCTCGCCGAGTTGGACAACATCATCGCCGCCGCCGACGGGATCATGGTCGCCCGCGGCGATCTAGGAATCGAGGTGCCGATCGAAACGGTGCCGATCATCCAAAAAGAGATCATTGCAAAGTGTAATCGCGCCAGCAAGCCGGTCGTGACGGCGACGCAAATGCTCGAGTCGATGATAACGTCGCCCCGGCCGACGCGCGCCGAGGCGACCGACGTCGCCAACGCGATTCTCGACGGAACCGATGCGGTGATGCTCTCCGGCGAAACGGCGCTGGGAAGCTATCCGACCGAGGCGGTCCGCACGATGGCAGAGATCGCGCGCGAAGTCGAGCGGCACTATCCACACGCGCTCCTGCGAGATCGCCGTCTGGAGAACATGGAGCCGACGGTTGCCTCGTCGATCGCCGAGGCGGCAACGCGAGCCAGCGCCGAACTCAAGACGCCGTATATTGTCACCGGGACGACCACCGGCAACACCGCCCATCACATTGCCGCGTTTCGCCCCCAGGCCAGGATCGTCGCGCTGACACCGGTACGCGACGTCGCGCGCCGGCTCGCGCTGCTTTGGGGAACCGAATCCTTATTGATCGATCCCTACTCGTCGATCGACGTCCTGTTGTACATGACCGAGCGGGCCATGGTAAGCGCCGGCCTGGTGACCTCCGGCGACTTGATCGCCTTTACCACCGGAATGCCCGTCGGATCCGGCGGCACCAACGTGCTCAAGATCCACCCTATTCCTTAATCGACCGCCCTCCGCGGACGAGCAGTGCGCGGGCGTGGCGTAAGGCCGCTTCGTGCGTCTCGCCCGAGAGCATCCGCGCGATCTCGGCTTCGCGCGCTTTGCGGTCGTCGAGCTCGCGCACGGCAATCGTCGTTTCGCCGGCGCGTTCGACCTTGTCGAGAACGTAGTGACGGTCGGCCCACGTTGCGATCTGCGCCAAATGAGTCACGCAGACGACTTGTCCTTGCCGCGCCAGCTCTCCGATCCGCGCGCCCACCGCGGTCGCGGTCGCACCGCCGATGCCGGCGTCGATTTCGTCGAAGATCAACGCCTCGAACGAGTTGCGCGACCGCGCGAGCGCGACGACGAGGGCCAGCAAGACGCGCGATAGTTCACCGCCCGAGGCAACCCGCGCAATCGGCCGCTCCGTTTCACCGGCGTTCGCGGCGAAAAGGAACTCCACGCGGTCCGCGCCGAGCGCTCCGATGCGTTCCAAATGCTGCAGATCGACGGCGAAGCGGCCGGATCCCAGGGCGATCTCGCCAAACTCCGCAATCACGCGTTTCTCGAGCGCGGTCGCGGCCTTTTGGCGCGCCTTCGTCAACGAATGCGCGTGCCGCTCGAGTTCGCGCGTGGCCGCCGACGCCTCCGCGCGCAACCGTTCCAAGAGATCGTCGCGGTTTTCGAACTCTTCGACGGTCGCTCGGGCGCGCTGCGCCCGCTCGATGACCTCGTCGATGGTTCCCCCGTACCGCCGTTGCAGACGCTCGATCAGGGCGAGCCGCAAATTGATCGCTTCGAGTTCGGCCGGGTCGAATTCGGTCGAATCCAACTCGCGGGCGACGTCGGCGCCTAACTCGGCAGCATCGGTCTGCAGGGCCTCGGCTCGCTGGGCCATTTCGCGTAAGCCGTCGCCGAACTTTGCGATGCCCGTCAGCGCCGCGGCGGCCGTTCCCAGCGCGTGCGTCGCGGCCGAATCGTTACGCGTCAGGGCTTCGTGCGCCGCGTCCAGCGCCACGGCGATGCGTTCGACGTTGTCCAAATAGGTGCGGCGCTCGCGCAGCTCCTCGAGCTGCGCGGGATCCAGCTGTGCCTCCTCGATCTCGCGCGCGACAAAAAGGGCCTCGTCGTACCGCTGCCGCGCATCGCGTTCGTCGCCGGTCAACCGTTCGAGCGACTGCGCCGCAGCCTGCGCCCGAGCGTATGCCGCGCTCACCGAATCGCGCGGCGCGAGCGCAGAATCGCCGGCGAATCGATCGAGCAGCTCCAAATGATAGGCCGGCGAGAGGAGGCGCTGCGCTTCGTGCTGGCCCACCAGCTCCGCAATCGCGTCGCCGATATCGCGAACGTACCCGGCCGTCGACGGTCGCCCGTTGATGCGGACGCTCGAACGCCCGGCCTCGGTGATCTCGCGAACGATGCTGGCCTCTTCCCCGGGATCCAGCTCGAAACCGTCGGCCCCGAGTCGCGCTCGCAGCGAATCGTTCGGCTCGAACGAAATCGTTACCATAGCGCCTCGCGCTCCGCGTCGCACCGCGTCGGGAGCGGCGCGCGCGCCCAGTGCGAAGTCGAGAGCGCCGAGCAGCATCGTCTTCCCCGAGCCCGTCTCGCCGGTGAAAATCGTCGCGCCCTGCGCGAACTCGACGCCGGCGCGCGCGATCAGACCGTAGTTCTCAATGTCCAGGCGCCTGAGCATGTCGGACCCTTCTCCTTAGGAGTCGTTAACGACGCGGATCCTTGATGGAAACGCCCCACAGCATTTTTGATTCGAGGCGTTCGAGAAAGTGCAGCGGCTTGGTTCGCGCGAAGCGGACTCGCTTGGGATGACAGCGGATGACGACGCTCGAGCCGGGCGCCACTTCGCTGAGCACCTCGCCGTCGCACTCGAGGTGTGCCTGGGCGCCTTCGAGGTCGGAGGTGATCTCGATCGTCGAATGCGTCGGCACGATGAGCGGACGCGAAAAGAGCGTATGCGGCAGCAGCGGCACTACGCCGAACGCGTCGACGGTCGGCGCGATGAGCGAACCGCCGGCCGAAAGAAAGTAAGCCGTCGAACCGGTGGGCGTTGCAACGCAGATTCCGTCGGCCGCAATTTGGGTAGCGGCCCCGTCATCCACGCGTAAACCAAAGGGCACGATGCGCGAGACTTCCCCTTTTCTGACGACGACGTCGTTCAGAGCGAAGTATCGCAGCTCGCCGTACTCCGCTTGCAGCGCGGTTCTCCGATCGATGAAGAGTCCTCGTTCCACCAAGGCCGGCAGGTCGGCTAGGCGCGGATCGTCTTCGTCGAGCTCCGTCAAAAAGCCCAAGCGCCCGGTGTTGATGCCAAATAACGGGATGTCGTGCTCTACGGCGATGCGTGCCGCTCGCAGGAGCGTTCCGTCGCCACCGACCGTGATGAGCAGCGCTGCATCTGCGGCACGCGCGCCATCGACCACCTCGAATCCGCCGGCGCGAAAGTCGTCGGCCACGCGGCGTGCAATCGATCGCGCGTTCTCGCGCGTCATGTCGACGAAGAGCGCGACGACCTTGGATTCGATAGCCAGCACCGTCATGATGCGGGTCGTTCGTCGAGGACCTCTTCGATTCGTGCGTCCTCAAACGGGATTCCGGTCCGGCGAAGCTCCATGAAAAACTCACGATTGCCCGCCGGTCCTCGTAAGGGTGAGCCCGCGAGCGCCACCGGAACCAGCCCGAGCCGAAGGGCGGCCCCGCGCAGCTCTTCCAGGACCGCGCGATGCGTCTCGCGCTCGCGCACGACGCCGCCCGCGCCGAGCCGCTCGCGCCCGGCTTCGAACTGCGGTTTGGCGAGGGCAACGATCGTGCCGCCGTCCCGCAAATACCGTACCGCTCGCTCCAAGATCGTGCGCAGCGAGATGAAGGACGCGTCGATCGCGATGAGGTCGAAGCCGGCGGGAAACGCATCGTCGAAGAGCCGGCGAAAGTTGGTCCGCTCGACCACCACGACGCGCGGATCGTTTCGCAAGCGCCAGTCGAGCTGGCCGTAGCCGACGTCGAGCGCCGTGACGCTCGCCGCGCCGCGTTGTAAGAGACAATCGGTAAAGCCGCCGGTCGAGGCGCCGACGTCGAGCGCCGTCGCGCCACGCACGTCGAGTCCAAATGCGGTCAAGGCGTGATCGAGCTTCTCACCGCCGCGGCTGACGAACCGGCGCGGTTTCTCGATTGCGATGCGGGCCTGGTGCGCCACGCCCTGTCCCGCCTTGGTCGCCGGCCTTCCTTCAACGGTGACCCGCCCCTCGAGGATCAGGCTGCGCGCTTGCGATCGCGTTATGCCGGCCTGATCTGCAACGGCGTCATCGAGGCGTTTGATGCTGCGCTTAGGATTCACCGTGTCGAAGGAATCTAAAACTCTTTGAGATAGCGCAGCGCAGCTCCGTAGGCCGCCCCGAATGCCGTTTCATTGACTCCGCGGGCCGAGTCGTTCGCGGTCGCCGAAAAGCAGAGTTTGGTGCCGCGATGCGTCGTCACCATCGTCGTCATATTGATGACGCCGATATCCGAGCCGCCTTTGTACGCAACGTGGTTGAAATCCGCCGCATCGGCCGCGCCGGGGTTGATCGACATCAACGGCAGCGAAGCGACCCGTTCCATGAGCTTACAGAGATCTCGAACCGAGTAGTGATACTCTATTGCGAGGTTCGGCGCGTTCATCAGCTGTTCGATGCCGGGCAGCGGCAGCGCGTCGACGCGGCGCAGGACTTCGGCGCGGCCGGTGGCCGAATCGACGGTGAGATACATGCCGCCCATGCTCGCGCCCTCGTCCGACTTCAAAATAAACATTTCTCGCGTCGTCAAGAACGGTTCGTTGCTGCCCGCGTAGCGTTTGAGGGCGGTTGGGCCGACGATCCTGAGCAGCGCATCGGCCGCGGTGTTATCGCTAATGGAGATCATCTCTGCAGCATACGTCGCGAGCGTCAGCGGCGTGCCGGCAGGCCACGTTTGCAGCACGCCGCTCGGCAGACTCTTCCAACGCGCAGCAAGCGGCACGACGTCGTTCCAGTGCCGGGAGCCGCTGGTAACTTCGTCGAGAAGCGCGTTGAGCACGGCGAGCTTGAACGTCGAGCCTACCGCCAGCACCTCGGACGGATTGAGCGCCGCTGGGTCGGGGCGCCCCTTTTCAGCGATCACGTAGGACACGGTGCCGGTTACGTGCCGCAGGGTCGTAAGAGCGTCGTCGAGGGAACTTGCCGCTATCTCCGGCGCCTTGAAGAGCAGTCCGTCGATCCTCATGTCCGCATCGATGTGGATGAGGACGTCGTCGGTTCCCTTGGCGAACCGCGCGATAAACTTGGTTGGTGTGAACTCGACGCTGTGATATGCGCCGAGCTTATCCATTAGGCCGGCGATCACCGCATCCACTTCGGCCACCGAGACCTGCGCTAAGAAGCCGGCGCTGAACCACGACGCGTCGGCGTGACCGGTGCGCAGCATTGTATCGATCCGGCTGCGGGCGAGATCGTTCGCGGATTGTGCCGGCGCCGGACTCTGAGCGACGGCCGTCGGCGCAACGAGCAAGAGCATCGCCAAAGCGAGTGCGGCGGAGATTATGGCACGCATGGCGACTGTTTTTGGGCGGCATCGACAGCCTCCCCTTCACTCAAATCGATGCGAAACCGGAGCCCTGCGAGATCGCCGTGTACGGTGCTTTTCTCGAATCTTCCCACGCAGACGCCGCCGTTGGCGAGAATCACTCGCTGCGACGGGACGTTCTCTTCTTCGGTCGTGAGCTCGACGTACAAAAGGCCTTCGTTTCGAGCCTCGGGCAGAATCAAACGCAGCGCCGCAGTGGCATAGCCTCGCCCACGCTTCCACGGAACGACCCCGTACCCGATGTGCCCCAAAGACCCGGGCGGCAACGCCGAGGTGCCGGGTTGCCACCGCAATCCGATCGTGCCGGCAAAATCGCCGTCCCACATCCAGCGCCGGATGCCGGGAAGACGCCCGCCGCGGGCCTGCCGATCGTCGAGCGAACTCAGAAAGGCTTGCGGGTCGGACGCGATGAGGTGCAGCTGTTCGATTCTGGTTTCGTCGCGCACGTTGTCGGGAGACCAGCCTCGCTCCAAGGCCGTGACGTAAGCGTCGAGATGCTCGGCGGACGGTTTGACGAGGGCGAACGCGCCCGTGTCGTTAGAACGGAAGTTCGTCGTCGAGCTCCGCAGCCGGGGTGGCGCGGGCGTCGCCGCCGCCGGCCTGCGGCTCGGCCATCGCCTCGTCGATCTGCTCTTGCGCGCTCTTCAAAAGCGCTTCGCAGTCGCGCGCGAGCACTTTGCCCTCTGTGAAGAGTTCGGTCGCGCGCTGCAGCTCGACGGTGCCGCCCTCCAACTCCTTGACGATCGCGTCGATGCGCGCGAGCTTTTGCTCGAACGTTTTGGGCAGCTTCTCGGTCATACAGCGTGCACCGATTCCACGCGCGCGTCGAACGTCCCGTGCGCAACTCTCGCCGTCACGGCGTCGCCGGGCCCGAGCACGGCGGCGTCGTGCACCGCCACGCCGTTCTTGGTAACGATGGCGTAGCCGCGCGCCAGCGGGCGACCCGGATCTTCACCGTCCAATAACGCCTGCGCGCGTTCCAGACGCCGCAGCCACTGCTGCTGCAGGCGTTCGAACGAGCGCGCCAGCGCCGCACTCGAACGAACGAAGCCGAGACGCCACGCGCCGACGCGGGCGGCGGGACTGCGCTGATCGAGAAGCCGCTCGAAGGCGCGCATCTGCGCGAGCCGGCGGTTGACGAAACTTTCCGCGGAACGCTCGAGCGCGACGTCCGCAAAGCGCACGCTCTGTGTCTTTCCGGCCAGAACCGACCGGTAACCCCGGTACAACGCCGCGCGCAGACGCTCCGATAACTCGAACGCGCGCGACCATTCCTTGCCGAGATGGACCGCGGCGGCCGTCGGAGTCGCCAGCGAAAGATCCGCGACTTCGTCGGCGAGGTGCCGGTTCTTGAGATGGCCCAGGGCGGTAATCACGGGATGCGGCGAGCGCAGAATGGCCCTCACGACCGCTTCGAGATTGAACGTCAGGCGATCTTCGCTCGAGCCGCCGCCTCGCGTGATCACGATCACGTCGGCCTTGACTCGCGAAGCTCGATCGAGCGCCTCGGCGACGTCGATCTCCGCTCCTTTGCCTTGGACGCGCGTGCGGAAGAACTCGACCTGCACGTGCGGCGCGTCGATTCGCAAGCGGCCTTCGAAATCGGCACGCGCATCGTCGTCGCTGGTGATCAGCGCAACCCTGCGCGGAAAGGCCGGTATCTCGCGTTTGCGCGAGGCGTCGAACGCGCCCTCGGCGCGCAGTCGCATGCGCAACTCCTCGATTTCGGCGGCAAGCTTACCTTCGCCGACCAGCGAGACGGCGATCGCGCGAAGCTGATAGAGGCTTCGGTTGGGTCGAATCTCGACGCTGCCTTCCGCGCGGACCATCAGTCCTTCGCGCAGGATCGGAAAGCGCCGCACCTCGCTTGCAAACGAGAAGCAGACAAGGATTGCTTCGCCCTCTTTCAGCGTCATGTTGAGGTTGCCGTCACCCCAGCGCCGCAGATCGGTGATCTCGCCGACGATGGCGATGCGCTGCAATGTTTTGTGACGGGCCACCATTCCGGCGAAGCGCCGGGAGAATTCGCCGACCGAGACCTCCAGGAGCGGCTCGCCGTTCATCGCAACGTTACGGCTCGTCCGTGGGCGGCGGTTGCGCCGTCGGCGCAATCAGTGGCGAGGGCGTTGCCACGGGCGGTTGCGGGGGTTCGGGGAGGCCGGCCGTCGCGGGCTGGACGTCGTCGGGCTCGGTTTGGTCGATCGAGCCGCCGCAACCCGATTGAGGCTCGGTGCCCCGCAGAAAGTATTCATATCCGCGCCGGCAACCGGCGACTTTTGCGACCTCTTCGGAGGGGAACGGAAAATCGTGCGGCGGCGTGCCGGCCAGCGCCGCCTTCATGAACTTTGCCCAGATGCGCGCCGGCACGTTTCC
Source organism: Candidatus Cybelea sp. (assembly GCA_035308305.1). Taxonomy (GTDB): domain Bacteria; phylum Vulcanimicrobiota; class Vulcanimicrobiia; order Vulcanimicrobiales; family Vulcanimicrobiaceae; genus Cybelea. The sequence goes on from DATGGV010000004.1 coordinate 29,240, forward strand.
GCCATACGACTCGTTCATCGGAGTATAGTCATCGTTGCCCAGCCAAACCGCCGTGACCAAATCGGGCGTATAGCCGACGAACCACGCGTCGCGAAAACTCGAAGTCGTGCCGGTCTTGCCGGCTGCCGGACGCCCGATGACGGCATTGGGGTAGCCGGTACCGTGCGCGATGACGTCCTCCAGCATCGAGGTCATGATATAGGCAGTTCCCGCGCTCACGACGTCGGTGGACGCAGGAAAGCGGTCGTCCAGAATCACGGTGCCGAGCGAATCCTTCACCAGCCGAAACGGCGTGGGATCAACGTGCAATCCTTGGTTCGCCAGCGTCGAGTAGCCGCTGGCCTGATCGAGCACGGTGACGTCCGACGAACCCAGCGCGAGCGAAAGATTCGCCTCGAGAGGCGACGTCACGCCCATGCGATGCGCGTAGTCGATGATGCGATCCAAGCCGATGCGGTCTGCAAGTTTTACCGCAACGATGTTGCGCGACATCATCAGTGCCTCGCGCAGCGTGATCGCACCCATGTAGCTGTGGTCGTCGTCCTGCGGCGACCATTGCGTGCCGTCGCCCATCGGATAGCT
>DATGGV010000005.1:0-35029 GCA_035308305.1 Candidatus Cybelea sp.
GTTCGGCGAACGCCGCGATCGCGTGGTCTACGCGACCAAGTTTGGTTACGATTTTTCCGAAGCCGGACAAGCGCGGCGTGGGCAGTCCGAGCTGCCGCAAGATTTTTCCCCGGCCTTCGTGCGCCAGGCGCTCGAGGCATCGCTGCGCCGCTTGCAAACCGACCATATCGACGTCTACCAGATGCACAACGCGCGCATGGCGCAGATCGACGACGACGCTTTGTGGGACCTGCTCGAATCGTTCAAACGAGAGGGCAAGATTCGCATGTACGGCGTCGCGCTCGGGCCCGCAATCGGTTGGCTGGGTGAAGGCGTCGAAGCAGTTCGCCGCCGCCACGTCGCGACGATGCAGATCATCTGGAATATCCTCGAACAGTATCCGGGTGACGAGCAAATCCGCGCGGCCGCCGACGCCGGCGCGCCGACCGGCTATATGATCCGCGTGCCGCACTCGAGCGGAATGCTCGAAGGCCACTACACCGCCGAGACGACGTTTCCGACGAACGATCATCGCCGCCACCGCCCCCGCGAATGGCTGCTCAACGGAGTGGAAAAGGTCGCGCAGCTTCGATTCCTCGAGCTTCCGAATCGCACGCTCGGTCAAGCGGCGATCCAGTGGCTTCTGGCCGAGCCGCGCGTGATGACGGTCCTTCCGAACATCTACGATCGCGAACAACTCCGCGAGTTTGCCGCCGCGCCGGAGACGCCGGCCTTAACGGCGGCCGAAGTCGAGGCAATCGACGAGCTCTACCAGAAAAACTTCGGCATCGAGGAACCACCGATGGCCTTCAAAGGAACGATGACTCCGTTGGTGTCATCCTGAACGCAGTCGAAGGACGAAGGACAAAGCATGAAACCCGAGCAGATTTTCACTCAACACGCACCCGCGGCGATCGGACCGTATAGCCAAGCGATCCAATGCGGGAACGAGCTCTATTGCAGCGGCCAGATCGCGCTGGATCCGCGTACGGGCGAGCTGGTCGGCGACGATGCGGCCGCGCAGACCGAGCGCGTCATCGAGAACCTCGGCTCGGTTCTCTGCGCCGCCGGGTATCTGTTTGCCGACGTCATCAAGACGACGATCTTCTTGATCGACATGAACGATTTTGCCGCCGTCAACGGCGTTTACGAAAAGTTCTTCGGTGCGACCAAACCCGCGCGCTCGACCGTCGCCGTCGCGGCCTTGCCACGCGGTGCTCGCGTCGAGATCGAGTGCATCGCTAGAACGTAAGTTGGATGCTGCAGCTCATCGGGGTCGGTTCTCAGAGGGAATCACCGCGACGCCGGCGTCGATGCGCGGCGCCATTTGACCCAGATAGTATCCCAGCCGATTCTCGACATCCCCAGGCTACACCTTAGGCGCCTGCGTGGCCATTTCCATGCTGGCAGCATGCGGCGGCGGAACCGGCGTGCCGCTGAGTCCATCCTCCGGCGCAACAACGGCGGAGCGAATGCGTCCGAGTATTACGTACGGCGTGCTCTACAGCTTCAAGGGCGGCTCGGGAGACGGCCGGTACCCCGAGGCCGGACTCATCAACGTCAACGGCACGCTCTACGGTACGACGATTGAAGGGCCGAACGGAGGCCCCGGAACGGTATTCTCCATCACCACTTCCGGCAATGAAACCATGCTCCACGACTTTCCCGGCTACTCTGGAGATGGTGCATTCCCGTACGCGGGCCTTATAAACGTCAACGGCGCGCTCTACGGAACGACCGCCGGCGGGGGCGCAAACCATGCTGGAACGGTCTTCTGGTTAAAGCCGTGAAACGGCTGCGCTGAAAGCATAACCGCAAGTCAATGCTGCCGGGCCCTCCCTGGACAGAGGTGGCGACCTGTCTCTGTCCAAACAGGCACCCGTGCCGAGGTCCGGGGCTGAATACAAGCTGGAGCAGCGCCGACACGCTGCGGCAGATGGGCTGTGTCGCACATGCTGCGCCGTCAAGGTTGCCGCGGGTCGATCGACGTGTCCGAAGTGTTCGGCAGACGCTTCCGCGCGCACCGTTCGACGACGACTGGCGATTCGGACGAAGAGCGAAATGGAACGCGGCGTCTCGGCCCTGGAGGCGCTTGGCGATGCTTATTCTTCCGACGGCGACTACCGCGCAGCTCTGAAGAGCTATCAACGAGCCTTCGATCTCTCCGCAGGCGACCTCTGCGCTCACGCGCGGCTTGCGGTTAAGGTCGGCGACACCGCATTCCATCGCGGAATCGCGACCGACGCCGATGGGTGGTTCAATATTCCACTGGAAGAAACGGTGCCCGTGCCTGGCACTGCGGCCAGCGTCGCCCAGCTGCACATGCAGCAGATTCGGACGCTATGGTCGAGCTCGCGAACCGCCGACATCGTACCACTTTCCGAACGCCTGCTCAATTTCGCGACCGCTTCCAACAACACCGAGTTGATCCTTTCGACCCGGCTGTCGTTGGCAACGGTCCTTCACTTGTTGTCGCGATACTATGAAGCGGAGCGCTACCTCCACGCCATCGACGTTAGCGCGCTACCCCGAGATCCCAAAGTCCTCTCGAAATACCACCGGCTGTGCGGGTTCGTGTACGCATCTTCCGGCAACGCCGAAATGGCCTCGGACAGTTTTGCGGAGGCGCTCCATTACGCGGAGCAAGGTAAAGATCCGTACGAGTACACGAGCATACTTCAGGCGCATGCCATAGCCGCCAGCATGCTCGGGCGCACCGAACTCGCTGCCGGCTTGTATCTGCAGGCCTTGAGCGCCGCACGCGATCGGAATCTCGTCTGGAACGTCGCCTGTATTTCCCTTGAGTACGCGCGCGTACTGAGCCACCAGGGTAACCGCCATCTGGCTCATGCCTACGTCAATCAAGCGGCCATATTTGAGAACCCTCCGCCGGTCTTACTCGAAGCCTTGGCAGAAATCGGGATACCGATCGCCATCGAGTGCAACGACCCGTATCTTCTGAACCAATGCGCAAACGAGGATGCTCTGACATTTGCGTTTAGGTCGGGGGAGCCGCCCCGACTCGGACCCGTAGCCTCTTCATTCGCGCGCTACTTCCATCGAGTGGGGCAGCTGCCCAAAGCTCGAGAGCTGCTCGCAAAAGCTCTCGAGTACGTGAAGAACGCCGACGAAGCTTGCGATTTGCCGTTGGCGGTCGCCCAGTTCGGCGACGAGCGCTACTTTGGACGGGCACGTGAGGTCCTGCGAAGCCGAACGCTTCTGCCGAACGCCGACGTGGCGACCGCGCACTTACACTATTTCGACGCCCTCATTTTCGACCGCGAGGGCGACGCCGAAGCATGTATGCGCGAAGCAACGGCCGCCGCCGCTTTATTCCGCAAACTCCGATGGACGAGTTACGAGCTGGCCGCGACTCTGCTTGGAGCCTGCGCCCATCGCACTCGCGGCGCGGCCGACGGATCTGCGGGTTCGGCACCTTCGATCCCGTCTGAGCTGACGCTACGAGAGCAAAGCGTCGCTCAGCTGGCGATCCTAGGACTGTCGAATCGCGAGATCGGCGAGAGACTCTCGATCTCGCCGCGAACGGTCGAGTGTCATATGACCTCGATCTTACGCCGCATGGGCCTACGCTCTCGTCACCAACTGCTCGAATCGGTACGCCGGTAGAGGAACTCGGGGTTTCCACGATTGTGGCATGTCCTTGGGACTGCTAAAATTTCAGTGCTAGAATCTCGTTGGAGGCGACCCTCAAGACCTTTGTTTCTTCTGCTGATGCCTCGTTTTCGACCCTCATTGTGCGAATGCTTCACCAGTTGGACGACCGATACTTTCCTGGGAGCAGACCAAAGGGAGCAGAAATGGTAGGCCAACTCTATGGCTATTTTTCGCACAATCCATGCCGCGCTCGGCGCATCGGCTATGCTGGCGATGCTCGCCGGCTGTTCCGGCGCTAGTTCGCCGGCACCGTTCTCTCCGGGTGAACCGTCCACCGCTCGCGCCGACAACAGCCTGCTCGCCCCGACCATCGCGCGAATCTCGCACGAGCCGGTCGCGACGGCGAGCTTTATGGATCCGACTGCTGCAAGCAAGCCACTGACGTTCGTGTCGGACGCGGCGGGTGGCGTCGTCGACATCTATCCCCAGGCCGGTAAGAACCAGAAGATTGTCGGCCAAATCACGCGGCTGACGCAGCCGCAGGGCATCACGACCGACAAAAACGGCGACCTTTACGTCGCAAACACCAACAGCTCGAATGTACTCGTGTACGCGCCCCCCTACACGGGAGCACCCAAGATGACGATTGCCGACCCCGGCGAGTTTCCGGCTGACGTGGCCGTCTCCGATTCCGGTATCGTCGCGATCACGAACATCTGCAGTGCCCCGAAATGCCGCCTCGACACCGGCAACGTCGTGTTATACGCGAAGGGTAGTACGAAGAGCTGCGCCACCGTTACCTATTCGGGGTCCAACTTCGACCGCATCATGTTCGCCGCGTTCGACAAGACGGGCGTGCTTTACATCGACGGCTTGAACAGCGGCTACCAAACGTCGTACGGGCTCGTCAGCGGCGGTTGCAACGCTACGACCATTACGAACCTCAACTACGTTTACACGGTTAGTTTCCCGGGTGGCATTCAGATCGACAAGGCGGGCCGGATCGCCTTCTGCGACGAGGTTAATAAAGTCGTCGTTACGTTCGACCCGCCAGTGAGCGGGGCTTTCGGTGAGCCGGTGTCGACGACGCCGCTGACGGGATCGATCTCCCCGGTGGGCATTGCAATACTTGCTTCGGGAGCGGCTCTCTATGCCGCCGACTCCGGCGGCACCGGCCTTGCGGAGAAGTACAAGTACACAGCCGGCGGCGCGGCCGAAAACACCATCGCTGTCGGCGGCCAGCCGATCGGCATCGCAGTGACCCCGTCACTCTCGAAGGAGAACAACTAAGTGCGCCATTCATTGTTAACTCTCAACGCCCTGGGCATCGCAGTGCTCGTAACATTTCTTGCGGGCTGCTCGGGCGGCAGCTCGCAAACGCCGGCGCTATCCGGGTCCACAAACTCGCTTGGCCAGGCGTTTTCCCGGCAGGTCACGAGTCTTCGACCGCTCACGCCGAACACAAGCCATGGCTTCATGCAGGCGATTGGCGCGCGGACGCAGCTCCTGTACATGTCGAGTTGGGGCACCGCCTCCGTCGTCGATGTCTTAACGATGAAAGGAAAGCAGGTTGGCCAGATCGCGAACGGCTTACTTGGGCCCGAGGGCCTTTTCGTCGACAAGAAGGGGAGTCTCTGGGTCGCAAACGAGAGCAACGTCCTGGTCTATCCACGCGGCGGTCTATCTCCGAGCAAGACGCTCACCGATTCGGTTGGCGATCCGATCGACGTAACGGTCTGTCCGGACGGCACGGCCTATGTGGCGGACCTTTATGACAACAGTAGCAGCAACCACGCCAGCATCCAAGTCTACGCGCACGGCAGCACCACGCCGACGGGCAGCCTCGACTATGCAAACGACTTCCGAAACCCGTTCCTGACGTGCGACGCCGCCGGCAACGTCTTTGTCGCGCTCTTAACCGCCGATTCCGTCGGTGACGGCCTCGTCGTCGAATTCCCGCTTGGCAAGGAAAAGGGTGCGAAAGATCTCGGAATCGTCCTGCAATCTGTGGGCGGCATCAAGCCGGACAACGCCGGCAACCTGCTGGTCACCGACCTCATCGCCCACACGATCACCGAATACACTGAAAATGGCGCGCCGACCGGTCACTCAATCGCCACCGGCACGGCGACGGAAGGCATCGCCGTGAGCAGAGACGGCCGGATCGTTCTCGGTGCAACGGACACCACGCAAGAAGGGCCTGTTGGAGTTTCCTGGTCGTTCCCTGGCGGCAAGCAACTGCAAGTGTACACCTGCTGCTCGCGCATCGGGCCGCCCCTCCAAGTTAACGAGGGCGTTGCGTTCTACCCCGGCCAAACGGGTATCTGACGCCCGCCGGCGCCGGAGTTATAGCGGAGTGGAGTCGGCCGAGGCCGTAAGCCTGGCCGTCTCTTCTTTGGCGATCTGCGCGACGTCGGGATCGAGCGAACCTGCGGCCTCTTTGAGCTGCTCCAAGGCTAGCTCTTTCTTTCCCTGAGCGGCGTAGGCTCGCGCGAGCAGGTAGTGCACGCGGCCGTCGTAGGGTGCGGCGGCGACGCCCTTGAGCAGTGCCGCTTGCGCGAGCGGATAGAGATCGTTCTTTTCATAATCGATGCCTAAGTTCACGTACGACTCGGGGACGTACGGATCGACGGCAATCGCCTGCACGTAGTACGTAACGGCGCCCTTCCAGTCGCCGCGAAGGTCGGCGAGGTAACCGACGTTCACGAGAGCTTCGGGGCGTTCGGGCTCCAAGCGGCGCGCGCGCGTAAAGACTCCGATTGCGTCGCCATAGCTGCCGGCCTGTATTTTTGCCACTCCCACGTTGTCGAGGCAGGCGTAGTTCAGCGGATCGAGGTTGAGACAGTTATTCAGATACCCAAGTGCCGTCGCGTGGTCGTGGATGTCGAGGTACGCCATGCCGGCGCCGTTGAGCGCGGCAATCGACGTCGGGTCGGAATCGAGCGCTCGGCGAAAATAGACGACTGCCATAGCGGGGCGATGGATCGCCTCATAGACTTCACCCAGCTCTTCCTGCAGGTCTGAATCCGTCGGCTCCGACCGGGCAGCGCGTTCCATCTCCGCCTGGTATTGCGGAAGGTCGCCCTTGCGCAGATGAAGCAGCACGAGATCTCGAATCGAATCGGTTCCCGGCAGCGCGCTTTGGAACTGGAAGATCGCATCGTCTACGCGATTCTCAGTGGCATAGACGACGCCGAGACGATTGTGCGTCTCTTTATCGTGCGCATTGCGGGCGAGCAGCTGCTGGTAGATCGCTTCGGCTTTATCGAAGCGCCCCTGCCGGTAGTAGAGGTCGCCGAGAAAACGCGCCGCCTCGACGCCTTGCGGATGAGTCGCGACAAAACTCGCGAGTGCATCGACCGCTCGATCGAACTGCCCCGCGGCGATCAGCTGGCGCGAATAGAGGATCGCTGCCTGCTGGTCGACGGCGGCGTGGGCGTCGACCGGAATGATATCGGCGTCTTGCGCCCTCACGGACCCCGCGAACGTCGTGGTCAATGGTAGAACCGCCAGAACTAGAGCAGCGAATGCGCGTCGAATCATTGTGGGCACCTCTTCGGGGAGTATAGCGCACGGCCGCCGGGCCGCGTGACGCGGCGCTATCGCACGAGGGGGAGCACGTTGCTGGGGGTGAGGGGATAGAACGTCATCGCGATGACGACGACGGCGCAGAGGGCCGCCCCGGCCCAGGCCAGCGGAACGAAGGGGCGCAGGTCGCCGCCCTCGTGTTGGCCCTCCTCCGGGGCGTACATCGCGCGGATCACCTTGGCATAGGCATAGAGCGAGATCGCCGTGCCGGCGATCAGCGCGGCGGCGAGCCAGATATAGCCATTTGCCACCGTTACCGAAAGGATCAAGATCTTTCCTAGGAAGCCCGCGGTCGGCGGCAGGCCGGAAAGGGCCAGGAGAAAGATCGTCATCGCCGCCGCCAGCCACGGCCGCCGGCGCGCCAGCCCGCGATAGCTGCTCAATTGCGACCCTTCCTCGTTGGGGCCCGATATCGAAGCGGCGACGGCAAACGCACCCAAGTTCATGAACGCGTACGCCGTCAAGTAATAGATCGCATAACGCAACCCGAGCGACGTTCCTCCCGCCAGCGCGACGACGATATACCCGATCTGCGCGATGCCCGAATATGCCAGCAGCCGCTTGAGATCGCTCTGCGCCAGCATGCCGACGTTACCGACGATCATCGAGATGGCCGCCACGATCCAGACCGGCAACAGGAGCTTTGCGGCGACTCCCGCCGGCAACGCGGAGTAGGTGAACCGCGCAAAGACGGCGAGCGCGCCGGCCTTAGTCACCACGCTCATGAAAGCGGTGACCGGCAGCGGCGCGCCCTCGAAGACGTCGGGCGTCCAGGTGTGAAACGGCACCAGGCTTAGTTTAAAAACCAGGCCGATCAGAAACATGCCGGCGCCCATCCAGAAGAGCGGGCTCGCGGCCAGCGACGGATTGAGTAAATCGGCCAGCACGACGCTTCCCGTGGCGCCGAAGAGCAGCGCTGCGCCGAAGAGCAAGAAGGCCGTGGCGGTGGAGCTCAGGATCAAATACTTCAGTGCCGACTCTCGCGCGGTCTTTCGATCGACGGCAGCGCAGAGGGCATACAACCCTAGCGAGAGCAGCTCGAGCCCGAGAAAGATCGCGATCAAGTTCGCCGCGCCCGCCATCAGCATCGCGCCGCACGCGCTCCACAGCATGATTGCAACCGTGCCGGCCACGCGCGACGCCGAGCCGATCGTGCTATAGAGCAGCAACGAACCCGCGGTCCCAATCAACACGATCTCTTCGAAGACGGTCGCGAATCCGCCGGTCATGAAACCGCCGAAGAACGCGTCGTAATCGTGGCCGAACTGCCTTCCCGCAACGACCGCGGCGATCGAGACCCCAAGCAGCCCGATGACGATTGAAACGTAGCGCCACTGGTGGCGGCCGGCAAAGAGATCCGCGAGCAGCACGGCAAGGCCGGCCGCTGCGAGGATCTCGACGGGGCCGATCGCGTTCCAATCGGCGCTCGTAAACGAAAGCGTCACGGCAGAGGTCCGCTTTGCACGGTGGTGACGGCAGAGCTGTCCAAGAGCGGTTTGGGATAGACCCCAACCAAGACCAACGCGGCCAGCAACGGCGCGACGGCGAGACCTTCAATCCAGGTGAGATCGGATCGCACCGGCAAGTCCTTACGCTGCGGACCGTTCATGATGCCCTGATACAGGCGCAGCATGTACGCCGACGCCAGCACGATTGCAACCAGCGCGACGATCGCGGGCCAGACGTAACCGTTCTGATAGACGCCGATCAAAATTAGAAGCTCGCCGGCAAAGCCGGCCAATCCCGGTAGGCCCAGAGCCGCGAGCGCGGCGATGCAGAGCGCGCCGCTCAGTCGCGGATTGCTCCAACCCAAACCTCCGAGCCGCGGGAGCGCTCGCGTCTCTTCGCGCTCCTCGACGTAACCGAGCAAGAGAAACAACACGGCTGAAAAGAGGCCGTGAGCGACGATATAGACGAGCGCCCCGTCCAACGCCAGCCGGTTCCCAATCGCGATCGCCAGGACGATCAATCCGAGGTGAGAGAGCGACGAGTACGCGACGATGCGCTTGACGTCGTCCTGCACGAGCGCGATGAGCGCTCCGTAGACGAGCGATATGAGGCCCAGCACGATCAACGGCGCGGCGTACCGATAGAGGGCGGCCGGCATTATCGCCGTGGCGATTGCAAGAAACCCGTAGAGGCCGGCCTTCGATTGCACGCCGGAGACCACCGCCGTCATCGGCGAGGGAAGGCCCGCATAGGTCGGCGGCATCCACGTATGAAGCGGCCAGACCGGCGTCTTCACCAGAAACGCGAAGGCGAAGCCCGCGAATATCCAGGGAGCCCAGCCGCCTACGAGCGCGACGCCGGGAAGACCGATCACATCGGTCGATCCGTAGATGACGCCGAATGCGGCGGTCGCCAACAGCAGCGTCAAACCGCCGGCAAAGTTATAGATGAAGTAACGCCACGCCGTCGCCGGATGTTCGGCCCAGCCGACCAAGGCGAAGAACACGGGGACGAGCATCAGATCCCAAAAGAGCGCGAAGACCAGCAGGTCGCGCGACAAGAAGAGCCCGAGCATCGTCCCTTCGAGCGCGAGCAAGAGCGCGACGAAGTCGCGCAGCCGCTCGACGCGGCAGGCGGCAATCGCACAGGTTGTGCAGAGCGCCAGCAGCAACGCGAGCCAGAACGAAATCGGCGTCGCACCGAAGTGGAAGGCCGAGACGAACGGCCGCGAAAGCCAATGAAAGCTCCAATCCGCCGTGCCAGCCGCCCAAACCGTCGCAAAGGTAATTGCGGCCACCACGGTTCCAATCGGACGGGAGAGCGCGCGATCGCCGCGCGGCAGCACCAGGAGAAGTGCGCCGGCGGCGAGCGGAAGCAGAATGCTGACCAGGACGAGCGGCATCAGTGCGGTGCCCCGGCTACGGCGTAGTACGCGATAAAACAGGCCGCCCCGAAGACAAGGATCAGCGCATACGCTCGCAAGAGACCCGTTTGCAACGAGCGCACGAGCGTTCCAAACCCGCGGGCGATCACCACAATCTCGCGTACGGCGCCGTCGATCACGTACGGATCGAAGACGCGAGCGAAAAAACGCCCCAAGGCCTGCGCCGGACGCACGAAGATCGCATCGATCGCGGCATCGAAGTAAAAGAGGTGCGTCAGCACGGCCGGCATCTTTTCGGTCTCACGCCGCAGGCGTTCGACCGCATTGCGTTGCGCCGCCGCCGTGGCATAACGCTGCCACGCGATGGCAAAACCGATCGCCACGACGATCACCACGATCACCGAGGTGAGATTCTCGGAGATCGCCGGTGCCGGAGTTTGGGCCGCGGCGAAATGTGCCTGCGCGGCAAAGAGCGGCGCAAAAAAGTGCGCCCAGGGCGAGGCGTCGCCGCCAAAGAGCAGTGCGCCGCCGATTGCGACGCTCGGAACGACCAAGATCGCGACCGGCACGTTCATGATCCAGGAACCTGCGCCGCCCACGTGCACGGGCGTTTCGCCGCGGTACTCACCCAAGAACGCGACGAAGAGCAGGCGGAACATGTAATAGGCGGTGATGCCGGCCGTCACGATGCCGATGCCGTCGAGCCACGGATGCCCGTGCTGCAGCGCGCCGTAGATGACCTCGTCCTTCGAGAAGAACCCCGAGAAACCGGGAACTCCGCTGATCGAGAGCACGCCCGTCAGCATCACCCAAAACGCAAACGGCATCTTCTTCCAGAGGCCGCCCATGCGGCGAATGTCTTGCTCGTCGGAGAGCGCGTGGATCACCAACCCGGCGCCTAAAAAGAGCTGGGCCTTAAAGAACGCGTGGGTAAAGAACTGTGCGATGCCGGCCTCGTAGGCCCCGGTGCCGACGCCCATGATCATGTAGCCGATTTGCGACATCGTCGAATAGGCGAGGATCCGCTTGATGTCCCATTGCGCGGTTCCGAGGATCGCGCCGAGCAGCGCCGTGAGGCCGCCGACCGTCCCAACCACGAGTTGCGCCTCGTGGCTCGCGTTCCACAGCGGCGCGCAGCGCGCGATCAGATAGACGCCTGCGGTCACCATCGTGGCAGCGTGAATCAAGGCCGAAACGGGCGTCGGGCCTTCCATCGCATCGGGCAGCCAGGTGTGCAGCGGCACCTGTGCCGACTTGGCGGCCGCGCCGATAAAGAGCGCGATGCAGATGGTGAGAATGACCCCGGGCCCCAAAGTGCCGGCAGCGGCAAACGTGTCGCCGAACCCGATCGAGTGCACGTGAGCGATGATGACAAAGATTGCGAACATCACCCCAACGTCGCCGACGACGTTGATGACGAACGCTTTGCGCGCCGCGGCGACGGCCGTGGGCCGCTCGAACCAGAACCCGATGAGAAAGTACGAGGCCAGGCCGACCAGGCCCCAGCCCACGAGCAGCCCGACGAAGTTGTCGGCGAGCACCAGCGTCAGCATCGCGAAGACGAAGAAACTCATGTAGGCGAAGAATCGCGCAAACGCTACGTCGCCGCGCATGTAGCCGATCGAGTAGAAGACGATCAAGAAGCCGACGCCGGTGATGATGAAGGTCCACAGCAGCGAGAGCGGATCGAGCAAAAGCCCGAAATCGAAGCCCGCCATCCACGAAAAGAGCGGCTGATTCGCTCCGGTCGCGCCCGCGGCACTCTGCGTCGCGTCGTGCCAGGAGAGCGCGGCCAGGACGAAGGACGCGCCGACCAAACCGGATGCCAGCCAACCCGCCGCCGCCCGCAGTTGCGGCCCAAACGTCCAACAGATCACGGCCCCCGCCAGCGGCAACAGCCATAACGCGACCAGCAGCGGATACGAGCCTACGACGCCGAGTACTTGATGCGTCACGCCGGATCAACCATGCAGCGCCCGAATGTCGTCGACGTCGACGTGTTTTTCGGGACGGAAGGTCGTCACCACGATTGCGAGGCCGATGGCCGCCTCTGCGGCAGCGACCGTGATCACGATGAAGGCAAAAATGTGCCCCACGTTTTGGAGCCAGAGCCGCGCGTAGGCGATCAGCAGCAGGTTCGCGGCGTTGAACATCAGCTCGACGCTCATCAGCATGATCAGCGGATTGCGCCTGACGATCACGCCGATCACCCCGATGAAGAAAATGACCGAAGCCAGCGTAACGTAGTCGCCGATCGGAACGCTCATCAGCCCTTACCCTCGCGCAAGATCGCCTCGCGCACGTCACGATCGGCTCGCACTCGGCTGCGCGGCGCTTCGGCATCGCTCATTTGCTCGCCGCCTAGCGTGATCACGCCGATGACCGCAACCATCAGCACCAAAGCGGTAACCTCGAACGGGAGGAGCTGCACGGTGAAAAGCGCCTTGCCGAAATCGGCGACGCTGCCGAAAACGCCGGCCGTTCCGACTGCTCCGGTCGCCGGCGCCGCGGCCATTTTGACGTTGGAAACCGCGTAGATGAGGAATCCAAACGCTGCCAGCGTGAAGACTCCGGCCGGAACCCAGATCTTCGGCAAGCGATTTGGGCCGGTTGGAAAGGGGGCAACGCCGCTCCCCAAGAGCGCGATCACGAAGACGAAGAGCACGAGGATGGCGCCCGAGTAGACGATGATTTGGATGACGGCCAAGAACTCGGCCGAGAGCGTGACGTAGAGCACCGCCAGCGTCGCAAAGTTGACCAGCAGCGCGACGACGCTATAGACCGGCTTGTTCGCGGCGATCGTCCATACTGCGCTGGCGATGAGAATGATTGCGAGCAGCCAGAACGCGATCATTTGTCCGCCTTGCGCTCCTTGAGGATCGCCAGCCCCTGGTGCTGGGTCTTCAGAATCTCGCCGCGCCAGGTTGCATCGTATCCGGTCTCAACGTCGGTCGTGGACTTGATCTCGGCAACTCGCCCGAGATCGCCCGGGATTCCCCCCGGACGGTCGTCGGGCGGCGCGCCGACGCCGGCGTCCGGCGGCACGAGCAGCCGGTCCTTATCGTAGATGAACGAACCGCGGCGATAGTCGGCCATTTCGAAGCGCGGCGTGAGCACGATCGCATCGGTCGGACACGCTTCTTCACACATTCCGCAAAAGATGCAGCGCAGCTCGTCGATCTCATAGCGCGCCGCATAGCGCTCGCCGGGCGAACGCCGGTCGTCCGGCGAGTTTTCCGCGCCGATCACGGTGATCGCATTGGCCGGGCAGACGCTCGAGCAAAGCTCGCAACCAATGCACCGCTCTTTGCCGCCGTCGTAGCGGCGCAACTCGTGGAGACCGTGAAACCGCGGCGCGTGCTGCTTCTTCTTCGACGGATACTCGATCGTCGGGCGCTTGCGAAACATGAAGCCAAACGTGATCGACAATCCCTTCAGGATTGCGCCGGGGTTGTAGAGCCGCTTGCGCGAGGCCATCGCTAACCCGTGTACGCCACGACGACTGCCGTGACGACGAGATTGAGCGTTGCCACCGGCAAGAGAACCTTCCAGCCGAAGGCCATCAGGCGATCGTACCGCAGCCGCGGCAGCGTCGCACGCAACCACATATAAAAGAACATGAAGCACGCAACCTTGATGACGAACCAGGCGACACCGGGAATGAACGTGAGGTGCAACGGCGCGTTCCATCCCCCGAAGAACAGCAGCGTCGCGATGCACGAGACGGTCAGCATATTGACGTACTCGGCGATGAAGAACAGCCCGAAGCGCAGTCCCGAGTACTCGGTGTGAAAGCCTGCGACCAGCTCCGTCTCCGCCTCGACGAGATCGAACGGCGCCCGATTCGTCTCCGCGACGGCGGTGATCACGTAGATCACGCAACCGACAAACTGCGGGAGCACGAACCACCAACGCGCTTGAGCGTTGACGATACCGTCGAGCGACGTCGTACCGGCGAGAACGAGAACGCCGATCAGCGACAACGACATGGCCAGCTCGTAGCTGATCATCTGCGCGGTCGAACGCACGCTTCCCAAAAGCGGATACTTCGATCCCGAGGCCCAGCCGCCCAAGCAAATTCCGTACACGCCCAGCGAACCGATCGCGAGAATCAGCAGAATGCCGGCATTGACGTTGCCGATCGCCCAGGTTTGTCCCGACGCCGAAGCGCCGAACGGAATGATCGCATAGACGGCAAATGCCGTCAGCAGCGAAATGAACGGCGCCAACTTATAGAGCAGCGGATCGGCAGTCTCCGGCGTCAGATCTTCCTTGAGTATCAGCTTGGCGGCATCGGCGGCAGGCTGCAGAAGGCCCCAAGGACCGACGCGATTCGGTCCCGGGCGCAGCTGCATCCATCCCAGAACCTTGCGTTCGACCAGCATCGCATACGCAAACGACGTCACGACGACGAAGAGCAAGATCACCGACTTAATGAGGACCTCGAGCCACACCGGCACTTAAACGGCCCTCATCCCTGCAAGCGTCGGATCATGCAGCCAAGTACCGCCCCCCGAAAGAATGGGCGTGTTCCGAATCGTGTCACCCTGAGCGGAGTCGAAGGATGATCGCGTGGCGGCGGTGCCAAAGCGTTCGTCGCCGAGCGTGAAAGTGCGCGGCTCGGTGGTGGCCGCGAGAATTACGTTGCGCTCGAGCTCGGGCGTCGGCGGGAGCGGAACGCCGAGTTGCGCGGCGAGGTCGGCGAGCATCTCGAAATCGGAGCGAACGAACTCGGGCGCCTTCAGCGAGGCGCTAACCGGGAGCAGGTCGCCGGTGAGATTTACGATCGTGCCGCTCTTCTCAAAGGCGCCGGCCGCGGGCAGAACGAGGGTCGCGTGCTGCGCCGTCTCGGTCATAAACAGCTCGCTGACGACCACGAAGGGTATCGCATCGAGCGCCTGACCAACGGCTGCCGGATCGGGTGCGTTACGCGCGGGGTTGGCCCCGAAGATCGAGAGAACGGCGAGCTGCGGGCTGCGCGAAGCGTCGAGCATCTCCAATGCGTCGTACCCTCGCTCGACGGGCGAGTACCCGGCGCCGCCGCCCGGCAGCATACCCATCGCTTCCGCGCCGCGCGCGTTGCTTTGTTCGCTCGTGATGTAGGTTGCCAGCGCGGAGATATCGGCGAAGGCTTGCGCGTAACTGCTTCCAACCTTTGGATCGACGCCGTCCCAAATCAGCGCGACGCGCGTCGCATCCCCAACGGCCGCGCGGGCTTTTGCGGCCGACTCTTCCGAGAGAACCGCCGCCCCGTTGCGAACGGCCTTCTGGACGCGCAGCCATAGCACGGGAGCGCGCTGCTCCGGCGACTCCCCCGTAATCACGATCGCTTGCGCGCGATCGAGTTCTTCGAGCGAGCCGGCGTGCGCGCCGGGCGTTGCCTGGCGCTGGCGTCCCGCGCGCCAATCGAGATTCCGCACGCCGAGGCTGCGAAAAACGTGGGCGAGCGCAAAGGCTTCCTCGTTGGTCAGCCGGCCGCCGCCGATTGCGCCGACGCTTTCGGGGCCGCGTTGCGCGATCGCGTCGGTGATCGCCTTGGCCCAGAGAAGGAGCGCGTCGTCCCAGCCGATCTGCGTCCAACTTCCATGCTTGCGATAGAGCGGCTGCGTGAGACGATCCGGCGAATCGTAGAAACCGATGTTGTACCGGCCGCGGTCGCAGAGCCAACCATCCGAGATGCGATCTTCCTCGACGAGCATCGTTCGTAAGAGCTTGCCGTAGCGCACGTCGGCGTACTGCCGGCAGCCGACGGCACACTGGGTGCAGCTCGTTTGCGTGCGCTCCAAATCCCAGGGACGCGATTTGAAACGATAGGTTTTCGACGTCAAGGCGCCGACCGGACAGAGCTCCGTCACGTTTCCCGTGAAGTTGTGGCGATAGGGATGGCCGCTCGCAGTCGCGATGATATCCCGAGCTCCGCGGTCCTTGACGACGAGCTGACTTTCCCTGGCGATGATGTCGTCGAAGCGGACGCACCGCTGACAGACGATGCAGCGCTCCTCGTCGAGAACGATCGTCGGACCCAGATCGACCGCCTTCGGCTTAGCGAGCTTCGGATCGGCGACGTCGGAGTTGCCGCGCGCATAGGCCATCGCGTAATCTTGCAGATCGCATTCGCCGCCTTTGTCGCAGATCGGGCAGTCCAACGGGTGGTTGACCAGAAAGAGTTCCAGCACCATCGCGCGAGCCGCTTCGACGCGGTCGCCGCGCGTCCGCACCACCATGCCGTCGGCCACCACGGTGTTGCAGGCTATTTGCAGCTTGGGAGTCCCTTCGATGTCGACGAGGCAGATGCGGCAGAGTCCCGCCGGCCCCAACTTCGTGTGGTAGCAGTAGACCGGAATCTCTTGCTTGACCGTTTTGGCGGCCTCCACCAGAAGCGTTCCTTTCGGAACGCTCAACGGCACGCCGTCGATCGTCAAACTGACGAGTTCGGTCTGCGGTGCGGCCGTCGTGGTCATGCGGGCTGAGCCTGCGGTGCGAGGATGCGCGACTTGAACTGCTCGGGAAAGCGGACCATCACCGATTTCAGGAACGGTTCGATGGAGTCGCCCAGCGGACAAAGATTCAGCCCGGTGATGCCGCTCGAAACCCGCGCGAGCATTTCGAAGTCGCCCGGAATCCCGCGCTGGTCGACGAGCCGATCCAGCACCCGCGTAATCCAAGTGCCGCCTTCGCGGCAGGGGGTGCACTGGCCGCACGACTCGTGCGCGAAGAATCGCGCGAGATTGTAGGCCGCCTTCACGAAATCGGTCGTGTCGTCAAAGACGACCATCGCGCCGGAGCCCAACATCGAGCCGGCCTTGGCCAAACTTTCGTAGTCGTACGGCCAATCCAGGTGCTCTTCGAAAATGCAGGCCGACGAACCGCCGCCCGGCTGAACGGCCATCAGCTTTCGCCCGGGCCGCAGACCCCCCGCGATCTCGATCAGCTCGCGAATCGGCGTTCCCATCGCAATCTCATAGTTGCCCGGACTGCGAACGTGACCGGAGACCGAGACGACCTTGTAACCCTTGGTGCGCTCCGTGCCGACCGCGGCAAACCACTCCGCGCCACGCTCCAGAATCGGAACGAGATAGGCGAGCGTTTCGACGTTGTTGACCACCGTCGGCATGCCGTACAAGCCTTCGACGGCGGGAAACGGCGGTTTGAGGCGAGGCTCTCCGCGCTTGCCTTCCAACGAGTTGAGAAGCGCGGTCTCTTCGCCGCAGATGTACGCGCCGGCTCCCCGATGAACCGTCACCTCCAAATCGAAGCCGCTCCCGAAGACATTCTTGCCGACGTAACCGGCGCGCTTAGCCTCTTCCAAAGCCGCGCAAAATATCTCATACCCTCGCCGGAACTCGCCGCGGATATAAATGAAGGCGTGATGTGAGGCTATTGCATAGGCCCCGATGAGCATGCCCTCGATCACCTGATGCGGCGTCTCCTCGAGCAGCATGTGGTCCTTGAACGTCCCGGGCTCCGCTTCGTCGCAGTTGCAGACCAAATACCGCAAATGCTTGTCCTTAGGAAGAAACGACCACTTGCGCCCCGTCGGGAAACCAGCACCCCCGCGTCCACGCAGACCAGACTTCTCGGCCAGATTCAGTACGTCGATCGGCTGCATCTCGCGCACGGCGCGCTCCCACTGCTTATATCCCCCGCGCGCACGATAAGCATCAATGCCACGCAGGTCGACCTCGCCAATGCCTTCGGTTAAAACCTTAGTGACCGGCATGGCTCCCTTCCTCTTCGCGAACCTCGACAACTTGCCGCGCATCAACGACGGCGCGTTCTGAAGTCTTAGTAAAGAACTCGACGTCGCGCGCCAAAATATGATCGAGCATGATAATCCCGCTGCTATCGCCGATGCCCCCAGCATTGTTCGGCAACGAAACGCCCACCGCACCGGGCGACTTCTTACCGCGCGAAATATCGCTCTCTTGCGAGATCGCCCAAGTGCGCCCCGGAGCCTCAGTCTGCGCCATCGGCGCCGTAGAATAGCTCCCGGCGCGCATCGCCGCCAGCATTTCGTCGACCATCTGCGGCGTCAAACTATAGACAAAATCGAGATTCACCTGCATGCAGCTAGCCCGATCGCAAGCCGCCAGACACTCAACCTCCTCGTACGAAAAGAGTCCATCATCCGTCGTCTCGAGCTGCCCAACCCCAAGCTTCTCCCGAAAATACGCCATCATATCTTCGGCCCCATTAATCGAACACGCCAGCCCACGGCAGATCTGCAACATATACTTCCCAACCGGCCGCCGATAAAGCAAAGTATAAAACGAAACCGTCGACTCAACCTCGCCCTGCGTTAGATCCAGCATCTCGGCCACCGCACGCATCGCTTCGCGGCTGCAATACCCTTCATGCTCCTGAAACAAATGCATAATCGGTAAAAGCGCCGACCGCTTCTGCTCATACTGCGCAATAATCTTCTCGCATTCAGGCCGGAGCCGCTCAAGCAACGCCGGAAAGTTCGTCTCTCGTTGCGTCATCTCAGGGCCTCGGCGCGCGGCATGATGCCGAGAAGACGCTCGTCGCTCCGCCTCCGGCTCCGCTCCTGCTGCACTGCCTCGTCGCTCCGGCATCCATGCCTGCGCTCCTCGGTCAGAGCCTTCTCGGCATCACGCCACGCGCCGAGGCCCAGCGTTACCAATGATCCAGCCGAACTTGTCGTCGTTCCTCTCGCTTGAGAATTGGCATCGCACGCGTTGCGTGAGTGATGCTGCGCTCTGTCTCGGCGTCGCGACGGGATGGTGAGGGGGCTCTGACCGAGGAGCCCTTCGACTTCGCTCAGGACAGGCTCCGGCATGGATGCCGGAGCGACGAGGCAGTGCAGCAGGAGCGCAGCCGGAGGCGGAGCGACGAGCGGCCCCGCACCATCCCGTCGCGACGCCGAGACAGAGCGCAGCATCAGCGATCCACCTCGCCAAAGACGGGATCAAGGGAGCCGATCATGACGACGAGATCTGCGATTAAATTCCCTGGCGCGATGCCTTTGAGCGCTTGCAAATTATACAAGCTTGGCGGGCGGGTGCGGATGCGGTAGGGTTTGTTTTCGCCGTTGCTCACGATGTAGTAGCCGAGCTCGCCGCGTGGGGACTCGACGGAGTGATAGACGTCGCCCGGCGGGACGCGAAAGCCTTCGCTGATGAGTTTGAAGTGATGGATCAGCGCTTCCATTGAGAGGGCGATCGTCTCTTTTGGTGGGAGCGCGACCTTTGGATCGTCGATCATCACTGGGCCGGGCGTGTCGAGGCGGCGGCGAGCCTGCTCGATGAGGCGGATCGACTGTTCCATTTCGTCGAGCCGTACCAGGAAGCGGGCGTAGGCGTCGCCTTCGGTGCGCGTCGGGACGTCGAAGTCGTAGGTTTCGTATCCGCAGTACGGAAAGGCTTTGCGGACGTCGTAGGCGATGCCGCTGGCGCGCAGGCTTGGGCCGGTGACGTTCCATTGCACGGCTTCTTCGGGCGAAAGCACGCCGATGTCGATCGTGCGATCCTGAAAGATCGGGTTGGCCTGCAAGAGGCCGCGCAGCTCGCGCAGGCGGCCCGGAAACTTTTCGATGAGCGCGTCGAGTCTGGCGAGAAGGCCCTCCGGCAGATCCCCATTGAGTCCGCCCACGCGGATGTAGTTGGGGTGCATGCGCGCGCCGCCCGTCGCTTCCGACAGGTCGAGAATGTTCTCGCGCAGATCGAAGCAGTAAAAGAAGACGGAGATCGCACCGAGGTCGATGCCGTGCGTGCCTAGCCAGACGCAATGGGATGCGATGCGCGTCAGCTCTCCGATCAGCACGCGAATCGTCTGCGCGCGTTGGGGTATGCGGTCGGTAATGCCGAGCAGTCTCTCGACGGCTAAGGCGTAGCAGAGAGCGTTTGACGACGGGGCGAGATAGTCCATGCGCTCGATGACGGTCTGCGCCTGCGTCCAAAAGAGGCCCTCGGCGCTCTTCTCGATGCCGGTGTGCAGATAGCCGATCTCGGGGTCGGCTTTAACGACGTTCTCGCTGTCGATCTCGAGGACGATCTGCAGGACTCCATGCGTCGATGGGTGCTGCGGTCCCATCGAGAGCACCATCGTCGTATCGCTCCGGCTGATGACCTCGGGCGGTGGCGTGGCGGACGCGGTCATGGCCGTCCCTCGCGAACCCGCTTCACTTGTTCCTGCAACGCTTCGAGGGTACGCCCCGAAGGGGGGCTGCCCGCTACGACGTTGGTCTTGTTGGCAAATGCCGGGCGGGGCGCGCGCTCGAGCGCGGGCCCGCGCATTGGATAATCTTTGCGCAGCGGATGGCCGACCCAATCGTTCGGCATCTGTATCCGGCGAAGATCGGGATGTCCGTCGAAGCGAATTCCAAAGAGATCGTAGATCTCGCGTTCGGCCCAGTCCGCCGACTTCCAAAGATCGCTGACCGTCGGCAGCGATATGTCTTCCTCGACGCCGCAGAGAATCCGCAGGCGCGTGGGAGTGCTTACCTCGGCGACCGAGGCCGGTTTTGGAGCGAGCCGAAGCAGATGGTAAACGACGTCAAAACGCGGCGAGCGGCCCAAGTAATCGACCGCGCCGAGGTCGAGCAGCATCGCATAGCCGTCGGCTTTGAGCGCTTCGAGACGCGCGCGAATTTCGGACGGAGCGACCCGTTCGATGACGGCGTCGTCGATCGGCGGGCGTAGGCTGGGCGGGTCGATCGCGGCACCGGCGATCGGCGGAACTTGCGTGCTTGGCATGATCGATGTAGAAGTTTAGGCTCGAGCCAGGATGCCGCCGCGGCCACCTGCGCGGATCTGTTGTTGAATCAAGTTGACCGCGTAGAGAAGTCCGTCGGGCGTGGGCGGACAGCCGGGAACGTAGACGTCGACCGGAATGATCGTATCGACGCCTTGAATGATCGCATAGTTATCGAAGATTCCGCCGGAACTCGCGCACGCGCCCATCGAGATGACCCACTTGGGATCGGCCATCTGATCGTAGAGGCGTTTGACGACCGGCCCCATCTTCTGCGCGACGCGTCCCGAAACGATCATGAGATCGGCCTGTCGAGGCGAGCTTCGAAAGACTTCGGACCCTAGCCGCGCGATGTCGTACTCCGAAGACGTTACCGTCATCATCTCGATGGCGCAGCATGCGAGGCCCATCGTCAACGGCCAGACCGACGAGCTCTGCGCCCAGCGCGCGACGTCGTCGAGCCGCGCCAGCATGAAGTGCCCCGGACTAACGGTCATGAACCCGCCACTACCGCCATATGAAGCCGCCCTTTTTCCAAACGTAGGCGTAGCCGATTGCGAGCACGACGATGAACACGACCATCTCGAGCAGACCGAAGAGGCGCAGCGCGTGCATTTGCACCGCCCAGGGATAGAACGACGCCGCTTCCACGTCGAAGACGACGAAGAGCATCGCGATCAGATAAAACCGCACCGGGAACCGCCCGACGACCGCCGACGTCGGTTCGACGCCGCATTCGTAGGCTTCACGTTTGTGCGCGTTCGGCTTGGCGCGCCCCAGAAGCCCCGGCAACACGCTGAAGAACAAAGCTGCCCCCAGCGCAACGCAGAGGAAGATCGCGACCGGTCCGTAGGGATTCATGGCTCACGAACGTTTTTGCAAATCGTGGGCCATACCTGTCCTCCGCGTCCTCCGGCCGCTTGCTAAACGCCGGGCGCCGGGGGGACGCAGCGACGTCTTAAACGTACATCCGCTCATGCGCTATGCGATTTTGGGGATGCTCCTGCTCTTCGCTCTGGGCGACGGATGCTCGCCGCCGCCAAATGTCGTAGGCGTACAAGACTTCGGGCACGTTACCGGGCGCGTATTGGACGCGATGACCAATCACCCGATTCCAAATGCGCTGCTCTCCGTCGGTTCGCTCTACACGACGCGCGCCGACGTCAATGGCGGCTTCACGCTTCGTGCCGTAGCAGGCGACCAGACCGTCACCGCCCGGGCCGCCGGCTATGCGACGGCGACCGCCGATACGACGATCACCAAAGACACGACGGTATCGATCGGCTACATCCGCCTGGTTCCGCTCATTACCCCGCAGGGCCAGCCCACGCTGCAGCCTCCCACGATTCCGACGCCGTCACCCTCCCCGAGCCCGGCCGCGACGACGGCGCCGAGCGCTGCGGCGAGCCCGTCCGCGGCGTCGCCCGCTCCCTCTTAATCGGCCGGCTCGCAGTCGATCGGCTGCCCGATGCGCCGTAAGTCGAGCGCGTATCCGGCGACGACGAGGTATGCGTGGTCGGCCTGCTTGGCCAATCGCTGAACCATCCGCCCCATTGCATCGCGGAAAAGGCGGGCCGAGGCCGCGACCGGGACGACGTCCCAGCCGAACTGTTCGCTGACCGCAATCACCGACGACGGCGAAGCGAGCATCGCGTCGACGAACTCGGCCGCCTCGTCGTCGAGCTGCGACGCGAAGACGTTGTAGTCGATCTCCAACAGGTCGATGCAGCTCGCAATCCGCGCGGCTAACCAGGTGCCGAGCGCGTCAACGAGGAGGCATGCCGTCGCCGGCGCGTCGCGAAAGAGCGCGAGCTGTGCGTCGTGCGTCATCGAGGCGGTTTCGACGGTGCGCCACGCCGCCGGCCGGTCCCGCACGTGCCGCGTCAATCGCGCCCGCCATTCGACGTCTTCAGGTTCGCCCGCGGCGGTCGCAATATAGGTCACCTCGCGGCCGCTCTCCAGCGCGAGACGAACCGCGAACGCGCTCTTGCCCGAGCTGACGGGCCCCGTAATGAAGATGACCGCCATCTCGAACGCCATTCGACTTCGAGCGGCTTGCCGCCCCGCTGCGACGAAGCGTCAGCCCACGACATGATTCTCAACATTCTCAGCATGACGGCGGGTATCGCTCTGGTCGTGCTAACGCTCGGTGACATCTTCCAGGTCGTCGTCATGCCGCGTGCTACCGCACGGCGCTTTCGCATCAGTTTCTACGTCTGGCGCTCGATGTGGCGGATCTGGCCCGCAGTGGGCTGGCGACTCTACCCTGCGGACTCGGATCGGCGCGAAGAGTTCCTGGCGGTCTTCGCCCCGTTCATGCTGATCGCGCTGCTCGGCATCTGGGTCGCCTTGCTGATCGCCGGCTTCGCGTTGCTGGTATGGGGTCTGCGTGCGGGGCTTACCCCCCCTCACGCATCGTTTGGCGCGGTGCTCTACTTCGCCGGAACGTCGCTGCTCACGATCGGATTTGGCGACGTCGTCGGACGAACCGCCGGGCCCCGGCTGGTATCGGTCCTGGCGGGGCTTGCCGGACTCTCGCTGCTTTCGATCACTACGGCGTATCTGTTTGCAATCTTCGGATCGTTTCAGGTACGCGAGACGTTCGTCGTAACCGTCGCGGCTCGCGCCGGCGCGCCGCCGAGCGGCGTCAATCTGCTCGCCATTGCGGGCTATTCGATGACGCGCGACGACCTGCCGCGGCTGATGATCGACGCGCAGCGCTGGGCCGCACAAGTGATGGAGAGTCATCTGGCGTACCCGGTCTTAGCCTTTTTCCGCTCGAGCCACGACGACCAGTCCTGGATTGGTACGCTGGGCACGCTGCTCGACGCCGCCACGCTGCTGATGACGACGGTCGAGGGCACGAACGACGGGCAGGCTCGCATCATGTACAACGTCGGCCGCCATGCAACCCGCGACCTCGCCGTATACTTCCAAGCCGGAATGGAGGACAAGTCCGTCGGCATCGAACGATCGGAGTTCGACCACGCATGCGAACGGCTGGTGGCCGCCGGCTACACGCTGCAGGATCGCGACGAAGCCTGGGTGCGGTTCAGCGAACTGCGCGCCACGTACGCCTCACACTTGAACGAGCTGGCGCGACTCTTTCAAATTCCGCCGCTCTCGTGGATCGGCGACCGTTCGGCGATTACTCTTTCTCCGCATCCTTGATCGTTGCGACCCGTTGGCCGATTGCAGCGCGCAGCGAATCGAGACCCTCTGACGTTTTGGCGCTGACGTAGAGCGCACCGGTTTGACCCAAGGCCTCCGGCACGGCGCGATCGCACTTGTTGAAGACGGCGAGCGCCGGCACGCCATCGAGCTCCAGCTGCGCTAGAATCGCGTCGACCGCGCGTCGCTGTGCCATCCATCGCGCGTTGCTCGCGTCCAGCACGTGCACCAGCAGATCCGCCTCCCGCAGCTCTTCGAGCGTGGCGCGAAATGCGGTAACGAGCTCTTTGGGAAGGTCGGTGATGAAGCCGACGGTGTCGGCCAGTCGAACGTAGGAACCCGGGCCAAGGTAGGCGCGCCGGATCGTCGGGTCGAGCGTCGCAAAGGGACGGTCGGCGACGTATGCGTCGCTGCGGGTCATCGCGTTGAGCAGCGACGACTTTCCGACGTTGGTATATCCCACCAAAGCGACGAGCGGCTCCCGTTGCCGGCCGCTCCTCCGCAGCGCGCGCTGCCGCCGAATATTGTGTAACGCTACGTTCAGCGCGGCGATGCGCTGCGCGATCCGGCGCCGGTCGACTTCGAGTTTGGTCTCGCCGGGACCACGCGTTCCGATTCCGCCGCCGAGGCGCGAGAGTTCGGCGCCGGCCCCGATTAGGTTCGACTGACGGTAGCGCAGCTGCGCGAGCTCGACCTGCACTTTCCCTTCGCGGCTGCGAGCGTGCCGCGCAAAGACGTCCAGAATCAGCATCGTTCGATCCACGATCGGCAGCGGAATGATTTTCTCCAGATTCTTTCGTTGCCGCGGGCGCAGGTCGTTGAGGACCAAGAGCAGGTCGGCTTTTTCCTCGTGCGCCCGCTGCGCGATCTCGTTCGCCTTTCCACTGCCGACCAGCGTCGCGGCATCCACGGCATCGCGCCGCTGCACGATGCGATCGAGGATCTTCGCTCCCGCCGCCCGCGCCAGCGCTTCAAACTCATCGAGCTCGGAATCGATTGCCTCGTGCAGGGCCCGAGTCTCGACTGCGACGACGATCGCCCGCTGCGTCATCGCTTTGACCGCGTCGCGATCGGGCTCAATCGATCCACGAGCCAGCGGATCGCGTCGTTATAGCGCGGTCCGGGCCGCTCCAAGAGATCGGAGTCGATCGAATAGACGCGATGCAGACGAACCGCTTGCAGACTGTGCCACGGCTCGCGATCGAGCACCGCCTGCAGGTGCGTGGCGCGATCCGCTATCAGCACGTCGGGCCGGTCTTCAAGCAGCGCCTCGCTGCTATAGGGCGCGTACGCAGCGCCGAGATCCGCGGCGGCGTTGCGGCCGCCCGCAATGGTCACGAGCTTTGAAATGTACGAACCGGAGCCGGCCGTCCAGACCGGCGCGCTATCCAGGACAATAAATACGCGGGGATGCCAGGCAAACCGAAACGTGCGCGCGTGCAGCTTGGCGGTCTCCCGCGCCAAGCGCGCGACGAGCCCGGCGGCTTCGGGACGGCGGCCGGCGAGCGCGCCGATCGTCAGCAGGTTGGTAAAAATGCGATCGTAACCGTCATCGGAGAGCAGCACCACGCGCAGGTGCGCGCGACGTAACGGTTCGACCAGTCGCGCCTGCGAGGGAATGCCGATCACCAGGCTGGGACGCAGCGCGACGATCGCCTCGGCATCGACGCTGGAGGAATCGGCGACGCGCGGCAGCGCCGACGCCTTCGGATCGTCGGTAAAGGCGGAGACGGCGGCGAGCTGCCGCCCGGCACCGAGCGCGTACAGGTCGTCGGCAAACGACGGCACCAGCGTGACGATGCCGCCGCTCCTCCCCGAACCGGAGCCGTACGCGCACCCGCCGGCCAGCAGGGCAATGAAAAGGGTCGCCGCTCGGATTTGCACAAGTGGCGATTCTACGTTTTGCGCGGGAAGCCGGTGTGATGCCGGCACGGTCGCGCCACTGTATGTGTGCTGAGCTTGTCGAGGCACGCGAGTCAGGATGCGCGCAAAACGCTCGAGCAGGTCCACCTCGCGCCAAGGAAAGGATTGCCATGTCCCCACTGCTCGCCGCGCTCGTCGCGGCTATGCCGTTACCTTCCCCAACCCCAACGGTCGTCCCGCAGATCGCTCACGTCGTCACCAGCGACCGGGGCATCGAGTCCGTGCAACGCACCGCGCGCACCACCTACGTCGTCACTGCCGCGCAGATCGCGCAAAACGGTAATCGAACCGTGGCCGACGCCCTCGAATCCGTCCCCGGCGTCGACGTCGTGCGTTATGGCGCTTTCGGCGCCGCCGCGAGCGTCGGCATTCGCGGCAGCTCGTCGCAACAGGTTCTGGTTCTCGTCGATGGTCTGCCCGTCGCCGGCAACCAGATCGACGACGTTAACCTCGAGCAGATCCCGGTGAGCGGGATCGATCGCATCGAAGTCGTGGAAGGCGGCGGATCGACGCTCTACGGCTCCGGTTCCATCGGGGGCGTCATCAATATCATCACGGCGCCCGCGAGCGCCGGCAGCTCCGCGACGATCTCGACGGGATCGTTCGCAGAGCAGACGTACCTCTTTCAAACTCCGTATCTTTCCTTCCAACGCACCTATGCGACCAACGACTACTCCGTCGAAAACGCACCGAACCGCGAAAACGCGCAAGCGGGGTTGACCGGCCTCTCCGCGCGCTACGGACACGCGATCGGCGCCGTCGATCTCACGTTCTCGGGAAATCTTACCGACGCGCTCGCGGGCGCGCCCGGCGAGCTGGGCTACTTCTCGCCGACGAGCGAACAGAGCAACGTCGACCGAAACGTTCGGCTCGTGGCGCAAACGCACGGCCCGCGCTCGACGGCCACGCTCGAGCTCGGCGACTCGGCGCAGGATATTTCGTATACCTGCAACACGCCGGTCGATTCGAACTGTCCGAACTCATACTACCCGACGCCGTCACCCGGCCAGACGTCGAATCCGCCCTACGCGCAGGTGCTCTACGACCAGCACTGGATGGCGAGCCTCCGCAACGTCGTCGGCGATGCTCGCCAGCGGCTGGTCTACGGCATCGATCTGATGCGTGGGATCGCGCGCGTCGACCAAGGCACCGGTGGGGGCTCGCCCTTCGCTGCCGATAATTCGCCGATCTTCGACGCGTACGCGCAGACCGCGGCATACGTGCAGTCGCAATGGTTCGGCTCGAACGGCAATCAGATCTACGCCGGATTGCGCGCGGAGCGTGACGGCGGCTTGGGAGGCGCGTACTCTCCGTCGGTCGGCGGCATCGCCCAGCTTTCCGGCACGCTGCAGCTGCGCCTCAACGCGGCGACCGCGTTTCGCGCACCGATTGCCGAGGAGCTCTACTATCCCGGCTACTCCAATCCCAATCTGGTTGCGGAGCGAACGCGCGTCGGCGACGCAACGCTCGAAGAACCCACGCTCTGGGGAGGGGTGAGCCTCGGCTGGTTCACGACCAGCGGTTCGAACTTGATCGTCTCGCCGCCGCCGCTCTACATTCCCGAGAATATCGGACGCGCGTCGATTCAAGGCCTCGCGTTTTCCGTGCAAACGCCTGCGGAGCACGGGCTAACGGCAAGCGTCGGCGTCGTGAACCTTTACCGAGCGCAAGATCTCGACACGGGCGAACGAATCTCGGGGCGCGGGCCGGTCTTCGCGGTGACGACCGCCGTGCGTTACCATGCGCCGCCAACGAGCCGTTTCGACGGATTCACGCTAGAGGCTCGAGCGCAAGGGCCGCAGGAAGCGCCGGACCCGTATCTCTCCGCGGCCTACTCGGTCTATCAGCCGGCCGATTTCACGCAGATCGACGCCTACGCCGGTTATCGGCTGGGCACGTCGCTGCTGTTCGAGGTGCGCGGCTACAACCTCGGCAACGACCGCTACGCGCTCTACGCGGGATACCCGATGCCGGGACGTTCGGTGCAGGTCGAGCTGCGAAGCCGATGAGAGCGGCGGCGCTTGCGATCTTGCCTCTCTTAGCCGCCGCTCTGAGCCTGCTCGTCGGCGCCACCTCGCTCTCGCCGGCGGACGTGGGGTGGACGCTGCTTCATCCGCACGAAACCGGCGTGCTGCACACGATCGTTTGGCAGCTTCGACTGCCGCGCGTCTGCATTGCCGCGACGGTCGGCGCATCGCTCGCGCTCTGCGGCGCCGTCCTTCAAGGCATGCTGCGTAACCCGCTCGTCGATCCTTATCTGACCGGCGTCAGCGCCGCCGCCGCGGCCGCAATCGCGATCGCGATCGTAGCGGGAGTCTCGGCCGCAGCAACGCCGGGGATCGGCTTCGTCGCCGGTCTCGGCGCGGCGCTCCTCGTGGCAGCACTGGCGCGCCGCGGCGGCGGCA
This sequence comes from Candidatus Cybelea sp., assembly GCA_035308305.1. GTDB lineage: Bacteria > Vulcanimicrobiota > Vulcanimicrobiia > Vulcanimicrobiales > Vulcanimicrobiaceae > Cybelea. The sequence continues at coordinate 28,228 of DATGGV010000005.1, forward strand.
TCGATTCCAATCGGCTGATCCTGGCCGGAGTCTCGCTCTCCACGCTCTTCGCGGCGATCGTAACCCTAGCGCTGGTTCGCGCGCAATCGAACCAGTACGCCAGCACGGTTGTCGCGTGGTTGGCGGGTTCGATGGCCGGGCGCGGCTGGCCCGAACTGGCAATGGCAGCCCCGTACGCGGCCGTCGGAGCTCTGCTCGCATTTGCGGTTGCCGCGCCGCTCAACGCGTTGCGGATCGGCGAACTGCGCGCGCGCGCCGTCGGCCTTAACGTCAATCGCGCACAATGGATCATGCTGGCCGCGTCGTCGCTCTTGGCGGCGAGCAGCGTCGTTCTTGCCGGACTCGTCGGTTTCATCGGATTGATCGTTCCGCACATCGGGCGGCGGATCGTCGGTTCGGACGCGCGAGTGCTGCTGCCGGCCTGCGCCTCGATCGGCGCCGCGCTCTGCATGGTCGCGGATGCCGTTTGTCGCCGGATCGTGGCACCCGCGGAGCTTCCGATCGGGGTCTTATTGGCCTTTATCGGCGTCCCCGCATTTCTCTATCTCTACCTTCGTCCGGCGAGCGCGTTGCGCCGCGACGCCGTGTGAGGCGCCCGTGATCGAACTGCGCGACGTCACGCTCGACGTCGGCGGACGCGCGTTTCTGCGCGATATCGACGCTCGCGTGGCGACCGGGGAGTTCGTCGCGCTGCTGGGGCGCAACGGCGCCGGCAAGACGACGCTCCTTCGCGCGATCGCTGGACTGCATCGCGTACGCTGCGGCACGATTTCGATCGACGGCGCGCCCACCGCGCAACTGCGGGCGCTCGACCGCGCAAAACGGCTCGCGTTCGTAACCGGCGACGAGGTCTTTCTCGAGTCGCTGCTCGTCCGCGACGTCGTGTCGATCGGACGCTTCGCGCATCATCGCTGGTGGCAGTGGAACGCCGCGCCCAACGATGAGGATGCGGTCGACGGCGCCCTGGCCGCCGTGCGGATCGAACCTTTTGCGCAACGGCTCTTTTCGACGCTCAGTGCGGGCGAGCGGCAACGCGTTTGGATTGCGCTGGGACTGGCCCAAGAGACTCCGATCCTGCTGCTCGACGAACCGACCAGTCATCTCGACGTCGGCGTCGCGCACGAGATTCTCGCATTGCTTTGGCGATTGACGCGAGCGGGAAAGACCGTCGTCTGCGCGCTTCACGACATCAACGAGGCCGCAGGTTACGCCGACCGCATCGCCCTCTTAGGCGATGGAGCGTTGCTGGCGCTGGATTCTCCGGACGCGGTGCTCACCGAACCGCTCCTGCGACGAGCTTACGGAATCGCCTTCGCGCAGCGGCAGGCGCTTTTACCTGCCCGGGTTCTTGTGGAGCGGCCGCACGTCGGAGCCTAGCACCCAGCGAACGACACCCTTCATCGACCCGTTCGTAATCGAGACGCCGACCGCGTCATCCGGCGTCGTAAAGAGCGGTGAGACGACAAAGCCGGGGATGCAGCTGACGACGTCGCCATGCGTGCCCGGCGAAACCAGGAGGGCGTGCGGCAGCATCGCTTGCGCTTCGTCGAACGATGCGGCGTGATACTCGCGCAGGCGTGCGCGCGAGTCCCACATCAGCACCGCAGGATCGTCGGTCGTGCTATAGAGCACGACGTGTTCGCCCTTATGGACGCGACAGTCGGCCAACGCACTGCCGGAAAGCGAAATCAAACAGACGATTAAGAGCGCGCACGCCTTACGCACGGGGCACCTCACCGTCGACCACGCGAATCGCGAGAATCGCCAAGTCGTCACCCACGCGATTCCCGCCGCGCGCTCGAACGCTCGCAGCAAGCTCGTCTGCGAGTTGCTGCGCCCCGGGGCTTGCCCGTTCGATCAGCTCCATCGCGCCCTGGTCGGAGAGCTGTTCGCCGGCCACGTTGCGAACTTCGGTCAGACCGTCGGTCGCCAGCACGAGCGTATCGCCGGGCTGCAAGTAAATCGTCTCGGCCCCGAACGGCTCTTCCATGACTCCCAGGACCGGTCCGGTCACCGCCAACTGAGCGACGCCGTTACGCCGGCGAACGAAAGCGGCATCGTGGCCGCCGCTCGCGTAGGTCAACCGGAACGTATCGGTATCGAGCACACCGACGAACATCGAAACGAAGATGTATGGATCGCCGACCGCCTTGGAGAGCACGACGTTAAACTCGGTCAGAATCGCGGTCGGATCGCTATTGCGCAGCGCAATCGCGCGCACCATGAACTTGATGAACGCAGTCAGCACCGCCGCGTCGACGCCTTTTCCGCTGATGTCGGCAATCAAGATCAGCGCCCGGCTTTCTGACAGGCGATAGATGTCGAACACGTCCCCGCCGACCGCGAGGTGGCTGCTCGCCGATAGGTACGCGCTGCCGACGTCGCAGTGCGGCAACGGCGTCGACTCGCTGCGAAACGCGCGCTGGAGAATCTCGGTAACGGTGCGTTCTTCTTCGAGCTCGCGATTCAACCGCGAGCGATAGGTGTTTAAAACGATCGCGAAGACGCCGAAAACGAGCACCCAGGCCGCGCGCAGATAAGAGGCGCGATCGAGCTGCTCCTGCGTGCTCAGAGCGAGCTCGTCACCGGTGCCCTCGAGCTCGCGGCGAATCGCCGCGGCCGTCAGCGTCTCGTAGTCGGCGAATAGTTTGTTTCTCTTGTCCAGCTCTTGCAAACGGAGGCGCGGATGCGCGAGCAGCGGCGCCGCGACCGTATTGCGCCACTCGAGCTGAAGGTGCGCGTAGTCGATGAGCAGCTTGTCGGCGCCGGGCAGCTCCTGTTCGCCCAGCGTCTTGCGGATTGCATTCTCTTTTTCGTCGTAGCCGGCAGAGGCCGAACGGTACTCGGCGGTGTAAAACGGGTCGCGCGTCAAGAGGTAGCCGCGCAACGAGTTCTCTTCATCGATTTGCAGGCGCAGCAGCTCCTCGAGGTCGATCTGGGCCTGTTGGATCTGCGCCTGGCGCGCGAACGTGCTCGCGATCTGCGCGCGGGTCTCGAACGTTCCTTCGACGGCAAAACCGAGCGACAAGAGCAAGAAGCCCGTCAATAACATCGTCCCCGTGATGCGCACGAACGGGCCGTTTCTCATAACGGCCTCACGGAGAAAGTCGAAGAACAGCGGGCTGTGTACAGCCGAGTCGGACCCACGGTTTTGAACCCCTACGACGTTGCCGCCATTTTATCCGTCTGAACTCGATGAAGATATAGCCAAACTCGGTTAGCCGGCGCTTCGCCCCCCTTGTGCGGGGGGCGATTTTTGCCGGGTGACCCCGTCGCCATCGGCCCGGGCTATCGCCCCCAGGGAGCAAGCGTCTGCGAGGGGTTTGGCGGAGCATCGCGACGAGGCGCTGGGGTTGATTCGCCGAACTTGGGCGTAATGTCCAAACGCCTTCTTGGGCCCGCCTTTATTGCGGTCGGCGATGGAACGTCGACGTTCGGGCGTTTGGCAATCGAAGACAGCCGGATCGTGGGCGTTCTTGCAGCCGACGGCCCTTCCGACTATCCGCTCCCGCCGGGCAGCACGATCGCTCCGGGCTTGATCGACGTGCATACGAACGGCGCCGGGGCATATCTCTTCAATCGAGATCAAGGTAACGCCGTCGCAGTTGCCGGCACCGCGTACGCGCAGACCGGCACGACCGGTTTCGTGGCGAGCGTCATGACCGCTCCATGGGAGTCGATGCTCCACGCCGCGTCGGAGATCGTCGAGGCGGCAAACCAGTTGGAGGAGGATCGGCCCAACGGCGCTCGCTGTCTCGGCGTGCACTTTGAAGGCCCATTCCTCAACCCCAAGTTCCGGCGCATTCATCGCAACGAGTGGCTCCTTACGGCCGGCGCCGCCCGGGCGCAAGAGATGGTCGACTCGTGCAAAGGTGCCTGCCTGTTGGTAACGATGGCGCCGGAGATCGACGGCGCCACCGAAGCGCTTCGCGTTTTCTTAGAGAACGGCGTCGTCTGCTCGGCCGGACACACCAGCGCGCGCTATCGTGAAGGAATGCTGGCGATCGGCTTGGGCTTCCGTTCCTTGACGCACGCGTTCAACGGGATGCCGCCGCTCGACCATCGCGATCCTTCGATCCTCGCCTCGTTCATTCAAGACCGGCGCACGCTCGTGCAAGTGATCTGCGACGGCTTTCACGTCTCGCCGGTCATGATCGACATCTTGCACCGAACGCTGGGCGACCGGCTCGTGTTGGCGACCGACGCAATGCCTGCGGCCGATCCCGGTTATCACATCGAAGGCGGCGTCGTACGCTCGGCCGACGGAACCATCGCCGGTAGCGCGCTGCGCATGGACGAAGCGCTGCGCAACTACATGTCGTACGCGCAAATTCCGTTCGCCGCGGCAATCGTTGCCGCAACCTACGCGCCGGCGCGATTGATTCGGCACGACTCCGAACTAGGCCGGATCGCGCGCGGCACGCGTGCCGACCTCTCCTTCTGGAATAAGGAGTATCACGTCATCGCAACGATGGTCGGCGGTCGCTTCGTCTACAATCAGATCGAAGTCGCCGCGTAGTCGGTCTCGGCCGCCGGCGACGACCGCATCGCCGAGCGCAGCATGACGATGGCGGCGTAAAGAACGACCACCACGACGAGCCAGCGCACCGCGCCCAGCGGCAGCGACTTCACGATATACGCGGCGATCAGCACGCCGGGAATTCCTCCAAGCGTCAGGCCCAAGACGGCACGCATCGAAATCGCATTGAAGCGGATGAAGCGCAAGCTCGCAATCGGCATGAGAAACGCGCACGACCCCATCATGATCGGAAAAGCCGCAACCGGATTCATCCCCAGCAGGCTCACCATGATCATGCACGGTGCGTAGAGTCCGATTCCGATCGTCATCAGCGCGCCGAGGCAGAAGTTGATCGCAACCGCGATCCAGAGACGCGGGCCGTCGAGGCCCAGCGCCGCGCCGCTCAGGCCGAAGTGGCTGCCCTTTATGCCGGTGAGGATGAAGAGCACGGCCGCGGCGAGCAGCGCCGTTCCCATGCCGATCTGCACGTAGCGGCGCGGCCAGCGCGCGACGAATCCCGCACCGAGCCAGGCACCGGCAACCGACGCGACGATCAGCAGCAGCAGCGTCTTCGGCTCGACCGCGACGATGACGATGTAGATGAGCGCCTCGACGACCGTGGGAAGCGCATGCCCCACGTTGAGCGTGCCGGGAATCCGCTCGTCGGGAACCGCTCGGAAGAACTTGAAGAGCGACGTCGTCACCGCGAACGACCCGATACCGAGCGTGTCCAAGAAATCGGTAACGAAGCCGATCGCGGCAAGGAGCGGCGTCGGTGCCGGGCTCTCGTGCCGCGGCATTGCCCGCACCAGGGCAACGATCAGCACGAGCGCGACCAGGATCAGCGCGACGACGAGCAGCGTGTGCGTCATGGTTGCAGACGGTACGCCCACGACGCCCCGCCGCCTGCTGGAAGTCTGTCGGACTCCTAGCCGGCCGCGGCGGCGACCTCCCGGGTTGCGGCGGCGTTGAAGTAGGTAGCCTTCGGGTGATGCATCACGATGGCGGCCGTCGATTGCTCGGGGACGATTTGAAAGGCCGGCGTCAGGGTCACGCCGATCTTCGCGGTCGCGTCGAGCAGCCGGAAGACCAGGTCGTGCTGCCCCAGATCGGGGCAGGCTCCGTAGCCCCACGAATACCGCTTCCCGCGGCCGCTCTCCAGACCCAGCTCGCGGCGAATGTAACGATGGGAGTACTCGGCCAGCGCCTCGGCAGCCTGGACCGAGAAACCGTGGACGAAGTAGGACTCGCTGTAGTCGCTGGCCGCCTGGAGCGCTTCGGTCCGTTGCGCCGCGGTGCGCCCGACGGTCACGATCTGCAACGCGACCACGTCGCTGGGGCCGCCGTCGCGCGGCTCGAGCAAATAATCCGCCAGGCTCAAATGCTCCCCGCCGATTTGGCGCGGAAACTCCATGCGAGCAATCTCTCTGGCCGGCTGCGCGGGATCGTACAGGATGACCTCGTTCCCTAAGCCGGCGGCGGGGAAATATCCGTACACGACCTTCGGCTCGAGCAGGCCGCCCGCAATCGCTTCGGCTTGGTAGCGCGCCAGGCGCGGCTCGAACTCTTCGGCGACGAGGCGTTCGAACGCGTCGCCTTTGGTGTTCGCGGCGCCCCACGAAAGTCGATAGAGGCTGCGCAGATCGAAGCACTGCCAAAGCTCCCGCGGATCGATTCGATCCAGCGCGCGAACGCCCCAAAACGGCGGTTGCGGAACTTGCGCGTGGTTCGCCTTGACCGCCGAGATCGCCGCCGTCCGCGACGGAACGGGCGCGGCGCGGCGCTCGCTTTGCGCAAACGCTTCACCCTTCGCGCGCTCGACGAGGTCTTGCCGCCGTTGCGGATCGCTCGTGAGCGCATCGACGAGCTCCAGCCCTTCGAACGCATCGCGCGCGTAAAAGACGCCCGGCTCGAAAAAGCGCGTACCTCCCTCCAAAAGCGCGATGCGGCGGCCAAAGTCCCGGTTGATCGCCGCTCCGCCGATGATGACGGGGAATGCTAACCCGCGCGCGTCCTGCTCCTCGAGGCACACCGGCATCTGTTTGCTGGTAGAAACCAAGAGCGCCGAGAGACCGATGGCGTCGGCCCGCACCTCCACGGCCTTCTCGAGAATCGTATTCATGGGAACCTGTTTGCCGAGATCGTGCACCGTATAGCCGTTGTTGGCAAGAATCGTGTGCACCAGATTCTTTCCGATGTCGTGCACGTCGCCGAAGACCGTCGCTAAAACGACGGTCCCTTTCGTGGCGCCTTCGGAGCGCTCGAGGAACTGCTCGAGATGAG
>DATGGV010000006.1:0-49164 GCA_035308305.1 Candidatus Cybelea sp.
AGCCTCCAAACATAGATGAAAATAACGGACCTCGAACGCCGCCTACGCGTGGCCATCACGGCCGGGTTGATCGCGGGCTGCAGTGGATCGCAACCTGCGACCGATGTGGTGCTGCCGAGTTATCACGGATCCGCGATGAAGTCGCAGACCTTCGGTTACACCGGCGGGGAGCAAACGTTCAAGGTCCCTCCAAGCGTGACGCTGGTGGTCATCACCGCGATCGGCGGTGCGGGTGCCGGTCCCGAAGGCGCCGACGCCGGCCGTGTCAAGGCTCGAGTTGCTGTTAAGCCCGGTGAGATGCTTGCGATCTTCGTTGGCGGCGGCGGCAACGGCGGGGGCTTCAACGGCGGCGGAGCGGGAGGTGCCGCGGGCGGCCAGTGCACCGACTGCGCCGGCTACGGAGGCGGCGGCGCCTCGGACGTGCGGCAACACGGTAACAAGGTGGCCGACCGCGTCATCGTCGCCGGCGGTGGGGGCGGCCAAGGCGGCGTTGATACCGGCGGCAGGAAGCACATCGGCGCCGGCGGCGCGGGAGGCGGAAAAGTTGCGCGTGCCGGCGGCGCGGACCGGTCAGGAGGCGGTGGCGGCGGTCGCGGCGGCAGCCAAAAGTCGGGCGGAAACGGCGGCGCCGGCGGTGCCGGTTGTTATGGTTACAGCGGCAACTTCGGCGGAGACGGCACTCTTGCCACAGGCGGAGTCGGCGGCACGGGTACCGCAAGCGGTAGCCTTGCGGGGACCGCGGGCGGCGGTGGTGGTGGCGGCGGCTACTACGGCGGTGGTGGCGGCGGCGCCGGCTGCGAAGGCATTAGCGGCCCCAGTAACGCGAGCAATGGTGGTGGCGGCGGCGGGGGATCCTCGTTCATCGCGCCTCGTGCCGTCCGCATCTTAAACGAACAAGGCTGGAAGAACACGGCCAATGGCCGGATCATCATCGAGTGGTAGATCGGCCAATTGATCGGCCAAAAATTTAAGGAACGCCTAATCCGACTGGTCGTCAAAGTTTACGAGTAACGTCCCCATCGCTGGTTGACAGTTCCGCATGGCGGGCGCGTACGTCGACAGCAGAGCGCCTCCGAGGGCTGCGTTGTCGATGGACACGTTGAACGACGTATCCGTCACGCGCGCATCGATGAGATTGCCCGACGGCCCGACGATGACCGTGATGCCGATGCTCGTCTTTCCGAGGCCGACCTCCTTAGCCGGCTCCGGAAAGATCGGCTGCACCTGGTTGATCACTCTAGCGGGCTGGTCGCGTTCGCCGCAGCTGCGAGGGGCTGCGTTGGTCGCCGGCGGCTTCGCGTTCTCCCACGTCGCAAAGGTGACTCCCGTCGTCGTATACCAGCCGCTGACGTCGCGTTTTAAATGCGCGTACTCCGCGGGGCTCCTTCGCGCGTATCCCATGTAGTAGAGCCTCCGCACATCGTCGTAATAAACGTCGAGCGCGGCCCTGACGACGTTGGCTAACTTGGCTATGACGGGGTCCGCGGCACCCGCTAAAGCGACTTGCAGCGCGGAAAGACGCGTCATTCGCATCGCGTCGCGGCTGGCGCTAAACGAATAGTACAGAAGCTGGGTGCTGCGGCTGCAGCGAGCGATGTCGCCGTTGTCGACGATCCAATCCATCTCGTGCTCGAAACTCTCCCACTCGGGCGCCGCGAGGCCTCGCTCCCCCGGCGTGGACGCCACGCTATAGTTCTGCCACTGCGTGTAAGATGTCAGCGCTACGTTGAGGACTCCCCGCGTGGCTTGCATGCAATCGGCTCGAGCCGCCGGCGGCGAGACCATCGCGGCCAGAAGAGTTGCCAATACGGCCAAACCGAGTTTTTTCAACGCCGGATCCTTCCGGTCTGCACCACTTCGAACGCGCTCCCGGGAATGTTCTTGAGCTGATCGAGGTCGTTGTTGTTCCAGCACGATGCCTGTTTGCCGCCTTGGCCTTGAAAGTACCAGTTGCTGCCGTTGTCTGCCACGAACATGCCGTACTTCTTCATCGCAACCACAATCACGAGCGCCTGACCGTGCAAGCTCGAAGTATCGTACGAGGCTTTCATGCGAAAACGCAGTCCCATCGGCGGCAGGCTGGGATCCTTGCTGTCGCTCGCATAGTGCGTGGCCGGATGAATATAGCCCATCTGCGTTTCGTTGAACGTCACGCGCATCGCATGGTTGATGACCTTGTCTTTGTTCACCTCATCGCACTTGATGAGCGCGGGCATGATCGGAAGACCGGCGGCGTCGGCCGAGGTCCAGCCGTTGGGGCGCAGTTTGTTCGAGTCGAGATGGAAGAGCGCGCCCGATCCGGCCTTCCAGCGCGTTCCGCCGTGAAGCGGAAATGCGCGCCACATCTCGTACAGCTTGCAGACTCCTTGCTGCAGCACCAGCACGTGACGATCCCCGGTAGCGTGTTTCCCGCCCTCGATCTCCGCGTTGGGCGGGATCGGATACGGCCCCTTATTGCTCTGCGACGCATACCCGAACCTCACCGGCACCTTCTTCTGCGTGCTCGGCACGATGTTGAAGGGAATTCCGTAGTCGGGGTTATGCCCGAAATCGGGATGCAGATTTCCCGGAAGCGCCGCAATGTATTTGCTGGATAGCTTATCGAGCGGATAGTTGGAAATGTCGGTGTTCCACCAGTTGTTCGCGGGGAATATCTGGCAGCCGCCCACAACCGGCACGCTCGCGGGCTTCACCCGCGCAGCCTGATTCGCGATCTGATTGCCGACCGGCGGCACACCTCCGCCCGCACACGAAGTCAGCATCGCAATGGCAACTCCTAACGTCAACAAACGCGCCATAGTAAACTCCCTCAATACACGCCGCCCTTCGTCCTGCGCTCAGGAGACAGGGCGGCGCGGCAGTGTCAAGCGCATTATATCACGAAGCTGCTGCCGATGCTGCTCGTTTTCGCCATCTGCGCCTTCACCGTCTTTCCGCGCTTCGGAACGTACGTACCGTCGCCGCATCTGCACGGCCCGGGTCTGCTGCTCGACGGCGCTGGCGCCTCGAGTTCGCCTGATAATACGTTAACATGGATGCACGAGCGATTGCTCGGTGACACGACGCGGCGTGGCGGGAACGTGGTCATCCTGCGAGCTTCGTATACCAACATCGACGATCGCCACTTCTATCAAGCCGGAAACTTCGCATCGGTGCAGACGGTCCTAATCCCCGCCTGCGTCTCGACGGCGCAGGTGAACTCCGTGGCGCGAATCGTCGACGGCGCCGACGCCGTCTATTTCGCGGGCGGCGACCAAGCCAACTACGTTCGCTGGAAAGGGACGGAACTGATCGAGGCGGTCAAGCGCGTCTACGCGCGGGGCGGCGTCGTCGGCGGCGGAAGCGCCGGCTTGGCGATTCAAGGCGCCGTCGTCTACGACTCCGTTGCCGCCGATGCCATGAACCTCGAAACCGCCACCGCCGACGCCGTGAAGGATCCGCTCGAACCGCGCATTAGCTTCACCACCGGATTTTTCGCCTGGCCCCCGCTGCAAGACACGATCACCGATACGCATTTGGTCGCGCGCAATCGCTTGGGGCGAACGATCGCATTTCTCGCGCGCATCTTCCACGATCGACTTCTGCCGGATGCGAGTCAAATCTACGCGCTCGGAGTCGACGGAGGCAGCGCCGTCGTCGTCGATCCCGACGGCACCGCGACGGTGCTCAACGCAAAAGGCGGCCGCGGAGCCTACCTCGTTCGCACCGACACTCCGGCGCTGCTCATCCCGGGCAAACCGCTTCGCTACACGGTCGAAGTCACGCACCTCGCACGTGACGGCGAACGCTTCGATCTGCTCGACAAACAGTCGCCCGAGCCGTGGTATACGATCACGGTCGACGGCGCGCACGCGCCGTACTACAACGAGGACCCCTTCAAGCAATGACGACCGAACTTTACGAGCGCCTCGAAGCGCAAGCGCGCGCCTTGCTCGACGGCGAGAGCGATTTCATCGCGAACGCCGGCAACTTCGCGGCGCTGATCTACCACGAACTTCCCGACCTCAACTGGGCTGGCTTTTATCTCGCAACGCCGCCGGGCGATCTGGTCCTCGGCCCGTTTAGCGGACGCCCCGCCTGTACGCGCATTCCACACGGCCGCGGCGTTTGTGGAGCCGCCGCGGCAAAGCGCGAAACGCTCGTAATCGATGACGTCGACGCCTTCGCCGATCACATCGTCTGCGACGTTGCCTCACGCAGCGAAATCGTCATTCCGATCCTGCGCGACGGCACGCTGTTCGGCGTCTTCGACGTCGACAGCCCTGTGAAGGCGCGCTTCACCGCCCGCGACCGCACCGGACTCGAACGGCTCGTCGCAGCCTTCGAGGAAATCCGATAACTTTAGTCATGATCTAGGCGGAACGGCCGAACTCGCGGTCGAAAAAAGGGGACCCAGATCAAGATTTAGGAGGCAAATCATGGCTGCTCTCCACCTCGATCGCGCCCCCCTCGGCACGCTGGTTGCACTAGCGCTGCTCGCCGGCTGCGGCGGATCGCCAGTCTTTGAAAACTCCCCGACTCCGCAATCGCGCCCGGTGGCGACGCAATCGATGGCGTTCAAATACATCGGCAAAGCGCAGCACTTCGTCGTCCCCTCGGGCGTCACGGAGGTGCGCGTCGAAGCCACCGGCGGCGCCGGCGGCGGGGGATACGACGTCGTCGGGGGCAACGGGGGCGTCGTGAAAGCGACGATCCCGGTAACGCCCGGTGAAACGCTCGGCATCTACGTCGGCGGTATCGGCGGATCCCAAAATCCAAGCGTGGGCGGCAGCGGCGACGCCGGCGGTATCGGCGGCTTCAACGGCGGCGCCCACGGCGGCGGCGGTGGGAGCTCTTCCTTCGGCCCGGGCAGCGGCGCCGGCGGTGGCGGCGGCGCCTCCGACGTCCGGCAAGGCGGCGACCGGCTGCGGAATCGCGTGATCGTGGCCGGTGGCGGCGGAGGCGCGGGCGCAACCGCGGCCTACGGCGCAGGCGACGGCGGTGCGGGCGGCGGCGAAATCGGCGGCGAGGGGGCCGGCGATAAATACGGCAGCGGCAACCCCGACGGTTACGGCGGCGGTGGCGGGACCCAGAGCAAGGGCGGAGCCGGCGGAGCCGGCGGCAGTCGTGAGAGCTACGGCTCCGGCCAGCGAGGAGCCAACGGCAAACGCGGCGTCGGCGGCAGCGGCGGCGGCAGCGCCTCGAGCGGGGGCGGTGGCGGCGGCGCGGGCGGCGGCTATTACGGCGGCGGCGGGGGCGGCTCCGGCGCGTTGAGCACCAGCGGAGTCGGCGGTGGCGGCGGTGGCGGCGGCGGATCCTCGTTCGTCGAGAAGCACGCGACGCACGTCAAGAATCTCCAGGGGATCGGACCCGCCGGCAGCGGCGAGATCATTATTACTTGGACTAGTTAATACAAGGAAGCAAACCATGAACGCTCCTCGGCTCGATCGCGGTTCCCTCAGCATGCTGGCCGCCCTCGCATTGCTCGCCGGCTGCGGCGTACAAATGCTCGCCAACTCTCCAACCGCGAAATCGCGCCCCGTCGGGACCCAATCGAAGACGTTCAACTACACCGGAAAACCGCAGCATTTCGTCGTCCCTTCGGGCGTCGCGCAGGTGCGCGTCGACGTCGTCGGCGGCAGCGGCGGCGACGGCGAACGCTCGGTAAGCGGCGGCGATGGCGGCGTGGTGAAGGCAACGATCCTGGTCACGCCGGGTGAAACGCTGGGCATCTACGTCGGCGGCGCCGGCGGATCCGGCCGTCCAACCAGTGTGACCGGCGGCGACCGCGGCGGCCCCGGCGGCTTCAACGGAGGCGCCGACGGCGGCGCCGGTGGGACTTCCTACAACGGCAGAGGCAGCGGCGCAGCCGGCGGCGGCGGTGCGTCCGACGTCCGGCAAGGCGGCGATGATCTGAAGGACCGCGTGCTCGTCGCCGGCGGCGGTGGCGGCGCGGGAGCAAGAGCGGTATACGGTGCGGGCGGCCGCGGGGGCGCGGGCGGCGGGAAGATCGGCGGCAGCGGAAGCGGTGAGTCCAGCGGCAGCGCCGATGGTTCTGGCGGCGCCGGCGGCACGCAGAGCGCGGGCGGCGCCGGTGGCGAGGGCGGCAGTCGAGGCTATCGCTCCGGGGAGCACGGCGCTCACGGCAAGCGCGCCGCCGGCGGTACCGGCGGCGGCAACGCCTCCACCGGCGGTGGTGGCGGTGGCGGCGGCGGCGGCTATTACGGTGGCGGCGGTGGCGGCGCCGGTTCGGACAGCACCAGTGGACACGGCGGCGGGGGCGGCGGCGGCGGCGGATCCTCGTTCGTCGAGAAGAACGCCAAGCACGTCAAGAACTCGCAGGGAACCGGACCCGCCGGGAGCGGCGAGATCGTGATTACCTGGAGTTCCTAACGCATCGCCCGCTAGTGGTCGCCCATCCCTTCGTCGTGCGGCGGCAGTGCGCGCAACACGATCCAGCCCGGATCGCGCATCTGCGCCTGCATCTCCGGACTCATCGTGTGGTCGTGGCTCGGCGGATGCCAGTTGGGTATCTCGCTCTGCAACTGCGACTTCATCTGCTCGTGGAGTTGGCGAGCCTGCGATTCGAACGCTTGGTGCGCTTGGAGAACCCGCTCCCGCTCGGCGGGCGAAAGGATCGCGTCGATCTGCTTGGCAGCGGCGTCGATGTCGGGGTTCGGCGACAGCACGAGGTTGCCGATCGCTGCCGCGAGCGCGCGACGATGAACCGGCGTCAGCAAGGAGAGAATCTGCGAGCGGAGCTGCTCGTGGAGTTGCCGTTCGGACTGTTTGAACTGGTCGACCATCTGATGCATTTGCTGCCGCTGGGAGTCCGTAAGTTGCGGCTGGGAGTTGGTATCCTGGGCGAGCGCCGCGGCCGGAATTAGGCTAAGCGCCAGCGCGAGGGCAAAAAAGCTCTTACTCATAGCGCGATTGTACATCGGCCCTACGTAAAGGTCGCTGAGAACTTACTTCCCTGGACTCACGGCCGCGCCGAATGGTCCGTTAAAAAACGTAGAAGAGCCCTTGCTCAAGGCCATCGTCGGCTTGCCGCCGGCGGGATATCTCCAGAGCTGAACCGTGCTGAGCGAAGGCCCATCGTCGGGCCCGATGACCGTACCACCGGCAATCCACGATCCATAGACTTCATACGATTTCTCGAGCACGGTCTTTCCGGTGATCGTTGCATTCGATCCTGAAACTTTCACCTGGAAGATCGCCGAGCCGCTTTTATACGATGGAACGCCGACGGTGAGCGAACTGCCGTCCCACTGAATGTTGCCGGGAAAGACGATTCCTTTGAGCTTGATGTTGGTGAGCGTTTTGCTCCCCTTCGGCAGCTCGGCGAACGCAAACTCCGACTTGCCGCTCGGCGGCAGGCCGTCGACGAACAAGTTCCCCTTGTTGTCGTAACCGCACCACAGGAGTACCTGGATCGCCCGATCGACGTAAACCGTCGGCGTTCCGGCGGCCTTCTTCCACACGGCGACGCTCCCCTGAAAGCTGGTCGAGCCGTACTCGCTCGACACGGCGAGATCGCCGGTGACGGGATCGATCGAACAGCCGTAAGGATTTTCGCCTTGATCGCTCAACGACCCGATCGGCGACCCGTCGTGGGAGAACTCTTCAATCGTCGGATGTCCGCCGATCTCGACTACCCAAACGTCGCCCTTGTTGTCGACGCACTCTCCCTGCGGCGTTCCGTCGAGATACGCGATCGATTGTATGAACTTTCCCTGCGGATAGGAGAACACGTCGAGCACGCCGCCGCCGTACTCGGAGATGTACAGAAGGTCGCCGCGCGTCGAACGCCCGACCGTCGGCGCCGTTCGGTCCGGCACCAACGCAGCACGGTCAAAACCGGTCGCGCCGCTACAGCCTGTAAACAGGACGGCGAAAGCACAAAGGGCCAATGCGCGTCGCATTAGTACGAAAATCCGGCGAGGTTGCCGTACTCCGGACGCGGGTTTATCACGTAGCCGATGCGCTTCTCCGGGTTGATCGCGGGCCCCACGCCGAACCAAAAGTTGAAGCCCTGGATCTCTTCGAAAAACGTGCCCTTTTCGTTGACGACCCAAATCGCGCTGGCCTGCGTGCCGCTTCCCGAGACCGGTTGCGCGACGATGCACAGCCCGTGAAGCGAGTCGACTGCAACTCCCGAACCGCTGCGCAGTTGGCTGCCTCCCGAATTGGGAATCTGCACCTCGCTGCCTTTCTCCGTCTTGAGGTCGTAGAACTCGATGCCCGCGTCGATTCCGGTCGTAGTGCAGGCGACGCCGGTCTTGGTATCGACGCCGATGCCGTCGACGTCGCCGTAGCCGAGGCCGGTAAACGTTTTCGTTTTTCCCGACTGCAGATCGATGATGCCGATCACCGGATGGGTGTACCGGCCGCCATTTTGGGCGGCGATCACGGCTTGATTCGTCACCGAGTCCTGCGCAATCACCGGAACGCCGCCGGTGCTAAAGAGGTTCTGATCGAGCGGAATCACCTTGGCCGTGCCTTTGACGACGTCGGCCGCGACCACTTCGGTCGGCGCCGAAGGTTGGCTCTCGTCGTACCCGAGCATGACGGAAGTCGAGCTGCTCTGGTTCTCGGCGACCTGCGATACTTCGAACGACTTCGGCGGCGCCCACGATCCCGTAATCTTCTCGCCGGTCACCGGATTCATCAGTCCGTACTTGTTGTGGTAAAGGAAGCCGACGTCGCCCCCGACGATGCCGTACACCACGTAATCGCCCCTCGAGCCGGCACCTTCTCGCACGACCTTCGTGACTTTGCCGGTTGTCTCGTCGAAGGTTTCGAGCGAGACCCTCAACGAGCGGCTGTTGTAGTTGGCAAGAACGCCGTCGCTGCCGTGCTGATCGATATCGAAGCCCAGGATCGTCCCGACCAGCTTCGGCTGGACGATTGGGCCCATGCCATACGCGGCGCGCGCGCCGGCGCGAACCGCCGGCGCGGCGCCTTGCGGTGGGGAAAGATTCGTCGCCGAGCAGCCGGCGAGAGCGACGAAGAATACGCCGCAACCTGCGAGCGGTACGGCAAGAGCGGACCTGGTTAACGCCGAGACTCGCAATTTGCGCCCCTCCTTAAGCCGAGCTTCCGCTCACGATAAAAGCAAAGCCAATCATATCCGAAACGAGACAATCGCGCCACGGACATGCGGACAAACAGGGGGCTCAGGGTGGGCTGACGGCTACTCCGTAGACGCTCTTGAGGCCGTTGGTGATGACGTTCGTCATGTGGCCGGATGGATACGCGTACTCCTCGACGGCGTTTTTGCTGGTGTCGGTGACAAAAACGTTGTTCTCGGTTGAATCGAACGCGAGGAAGCGCGGCGAGCCGCGCTTCTCGAGGGTTTTTGACGGGCTCAGTTTGCCGGCCGGATAGATTTGCACGCCCGGCAGCGTCGCATTGGCGACGAGCAGATTCGCGCTCTTGTCGAAGGCCAGGCCCGGGGCCTCCCAACGCAGTTGACTGAACTGCAAGCCAAGCGAAACGCCTTTGCTCGAGCCCGGCGCATATTTATAAATCAGCGTTTGCTCGTAGTAGTCGTCGTACGCGACGTAGAGATCGCCCTTGGCGTCGAGCGCCAAGCCGACCGGATAACACGAACACGGATCCCCGATCGTTACCGACGGCGTCCGACTGCCGCTGGGAAACTCGACGACCGAGGCCGCAAACGAGTAGAAGTTTGCCACGTAGAGGGTGCCCGCGCCGTCTACCGCGACGTCCACCGGCCCGAGGACGCTTTGCGAATACGTCGCTTCGGGCGACGTGCCGTTGGGCGCGTATTCGGTAACGCTGTTGCCCGTGGTATTCGCAACGAAGAGATTCCCCTTGCCGTCGACCGCCATGCCGGCGGGGCCGGCGATGCCTTGGGTAATCGTTGCGATCGGGCTCTGTTTGCTGCCGCTCGCGTGATAGACCGCAACGTCGTTGCCGACGGGATCGGAAACATACAGCATCGCGCCGCCGGCATTCACTCGGGAAAAAGTCGCCGGCGGCCGCTGCAAAGAAACCGGCGGAATCGCGCTCTCGCCGTGCGCCGTGCATGCGGCCAACGCCATCAGCGCGACGATGCGGGCTCCGCGCGGCGCGCGCTTACTGCTCATCGGGAGCCTCCGCAGTCGCCGATCGCGCGACCTCTCCCGCATCGTACGGAGCCGCGATCCGCACGAAGGTGCGCGGCTTCTGAGCAAAATCGAAGCACCCCAGCGGTACGGCGGCCCGCGCGTCGGTTCGGCCCAGCGACGCGAGCCCGTAGCGGTCCTCGATGAACGCCAGCAGGCTTCCGAACTCGTAACGCGTGTCGTCCACGTAGCCGGTCTTGGCATACGGCGAGACGCAGAGAAGCGGCACGCGAATCCCGAGGCCGTCGAAATCGAGTTGCGGCGGTGCGACGTCGTCGTACCATCCGCCCCAGTCATCCCAGACGACGAAGATTGCCGTGGACGACCAGAACTGGCTCTTACCGATCGCGTTGACGATCGAAGCGACCCACGACGGGCCGCGCTTGCTCTTCGATCCGGCATGGTCGGAGAGGGCCAGCGACGGCACGACCCACGTCACGTCCGCAAGCTCGCCTTTGGCGACGTCCTGCAAGACTCGCGTCTCGGGCGTGACGATATTCTTCCAGTCGGGTCCTTTGCGAACGCGCGAGATTGCGTCGAAGGCCGTCCACGAGTAGCCGGTTCCGGTCTTTGGCGCGTAATAGCGCCAGGAGATATTCTTGTGGTCCAGCTCGTCGGCGATCGTCGAATACGTGAAGCACGGATAGGTTATCCCTAGGGGCTGCCCGATGCTGTTGAGCAGACCGATTGCGTTGCTGCTCGGCGAGTCGCAGCCCCACGGTTCGACCGCGGGATAGTTGTAGCTGCGTCCCGCCCACCCCGCGATCAAATACTGATGCGCGACGAAGCTGCCGTCGAGCTGCGACGCGAACATCTGGTCTCCGAGAACGTATTGCTGCGCTAGCGACCAATACGGCGTCACCTCGGAGCGGGGAACGTAGGCGTATTGCGGATGGGAGTCGCCCGGCTTCGCGCTGGCGTATTCGTTTGCAAATCCGTCCATGCGACCGTCGTCGTAGGCCGTCTTCGCGTCCTGCAGGCTGTGCGAGATATCGTATGCGGCCGCCAGCGAAACCGGCTTCAAGGCAACGGTCGTGCCGTTGGGCAACTTTCCTCGCGACGCGCTGTGCGCGTTGGGGAAGCCGCGAAACAGATTGTCGAAGCTGCGGTTCTCTTGCACGACGATGACGATGTGCTCGATCTTCGAGAGCCCGGTTCGCTCGGCGGCCGGTGCGGCAATCGCGGACGCGAAAATCATCGTTATGCCAGCGAGACCCAGTAGCCCGTCACCAGCGCCTCGGCCGACCCTTGCACCCAGCCGCCGTTGCCTTTGAGCCCCCAGCGGTAGCCTCCGTCCGCGCCGCTCGAGAGCGCGAAGACGCGCTCGAATGCCGCTTGGTCCGCGCTCGTGAGCCGGCCGCTGCGAGCGAGCAGTTCGCGGTACATCCCCGAGCAAACGACGTCGAAGTACGGAGTGTCGCCGGCTTGAAAACCCGAGCCGCCCGTGTCCACGTCGATGTAGGCGTAGAAGGCGCCGTCTCTCGGTTTGGTCCAGGCCAAAAATCGATCGACCGCGCCGTTGTCGCCGAGCCGCTGCGCGCCCAGCGCCGACATCATCATGTTGTCGCCGATCGCGACGCGGCGGCCGTCCGCCTCGATCTTGAACCAGCGCCAGCGCCGCTCGGAGTAGCCTCGCGCCGGAAAGCCCGGCTCGTAATGATCGTAGTAGGCACCGTTCGGCGCCTGCACCGAACGCAGCACGAACGTTCGCCCGCGCTCGAAGAGCCGCGCAATCGAAAGGCTCCCCGAAGCGCGCGCGTAATCGTCGAGCGCGTCCCAAAAGAGCATTGCGACGTTGGGCACCAGCCAGTTTTGAATGGCGCCGTCGGGCGCCGCGTACTGCATTGGGAAGCCGAGGTTCTCGACGAGAAATCCGCCGCGTTCGCCGTCGCACATGCGTTCGACGAACTCCGCGAAACCGCCGGCGGCGCGAAGATGCGCCGCATTTCCGCTGCGGCGATAGGCGGCGACCAGAGCCTTGATCGCCGCCAGCGCATCCGAGGAGTAGAAGAGCTGCGAACTGTCGTTGGCAATCGAGGGAACGCCGCCGCCGACGTGGCGATTCGTCGCGTAGCGCTCTTGCAGGCGAATCAGGCCGTCGGCCAGCCGGTCGGCGATTTCGGGCTCCGATTCGTTGAAGAGCAAGATCGTATAGGCCGTCGCGAGCGGCGACTCTTCATGTTCGTGCGGTCCGAAGCGGAAGTACCGGCAGAGGCCGCTTTCGCTGATCTGATTGCGAACGATCCATTGCGCAAAGCGGCCCCGTTGGCTCGCGGCGGAGAATGAGGCGGCGCCCATGGACTTAGGAAATGCGCCGTTCATCAGAGCCGCAGCACTTGCAACTTGCCAGAGAAACTCCAGTCGTGTCGCTCGCGTCAAAACTGACTCCACACCCCCAGGGTGGCGCCACGACCAGTGTACACGGGTCCGCCATTTGCCGCCTGCGTCAGGTGCGTCAGGATGCCGCTAACCGTCAGGCCCCACACTAGCCCCTGCGGGCCGACGCGCCCCAACTGCTGCTGGGTCGCGACCGTGTAGGTTTCGCCTTGATAGTTTGCCAGCGCGTTGGGAATCCCGGGCGTCGTAACGATATACTGCTGCGGTCCCCACAACCCGGTTAACGTGTACTTCGACCGAATGCTGGGGATGATGTCCCAGGCCACCGAAGCGCCGCTCTTCGTCTGTGCGTTCGAGTTGGCCGATGAGATATACCGCACCTGAACGTCGCCGGTGCCATAGTAATACGTGGGCCCCAGCTGCAGCAGCTGCCCCGTCTGGCGCCCGTAGTAGGTAATGAAGTCCTCCGAACCGCCCATGACGAGCTTGAGGTCCGGCGTGGTCTTATAGTTCAGCTCGACGTGGACGTCGTTCTTCGCGTACGGATAGGCGGTACCGTAGCCAAAGTTTACGTAACCGTAAAACCGCGGCGTGAAATCGCGAGTCACGCCCACCGCGAAATAGTCCCCGTGGGTTGGAAAGGCCTGATCGCCGTCGGCCTGATGCGCGAACTCGAAGTTGATCGCACCTTGGCCGGGCTGAACGAAGACGGCTCTCGCGTCTTGATAGATCCAGGGACCGTAAGCGTTGCCGGGGCTGGTGAAGCCGATCGTGCTGTCGCTCACGTCGAGCCGGGTAAAGCTGTCATCGGCCGACGCCGGCTGCGAAGCGATGAGAGCGAAGCCTGCCGTGAGAATTAAGCCAAGGCGACGCGGTGGGATCATGAGAGAACTCCTTCCGACATTGAAGCGGAGACGGTGACGGTGACGGGTTGCCGCGCGTGCGCGACCTGTAGTGCGGGCGCGGGCGCCGGCTCTTTCGCATCGCCGCTGACGTGCGGCGTATGGAAGAGCCAATCGGCGCGAGCGACCGAGAAGAGCGCCCACACCAAGGCCGGTGGCCATGCGAGGAGCGCGAAGACAAGCGTATAGAGCGAGTAGGCGAGAACGCGGCATGCCCGCATAAACGCGTTTCCCGGAAGCCGTTTTTCTCCCCAGAAGCCCACGACTTGATAGCCGAAGACGAAGAACAGGGCGACGACTTCGAAGGCGTGTTCGATCGGACCGTTGGCGAGCGGCCCCGTTATCCTGAAAATTCCCAGGGCAATGCCCATGAGCAGCGGCCACGTCAAGAAACTCGTCAAGAGGGCAAACGGCACGAGGTAAAACGAGGCTAGTTCGATCAACGCGAGATCGCCGCGCAGCGTGCCCTCTCGCACGCAGCGGCCGAAGTAGTAGTACGCCACGCGAGCGTGACCGCACATCCAGCGCATGCGCTGGCGAATCGAGACCCAAACCGTGAGCGGCTTCTCGTCGTAGATGTGCGCTTCGGGAACGTACCCGACGTGGATTCCTTCCTCGAGGGCGAGGATGCCGTTGAGTTCGATATCTTCGGTTTGCGTCTTGATCAGCGGCCAGTAGCGGCGCAGCAGCGCGGCTTCGCAGCACCATCCGGTGCCGCAGATCAGCGCGTTCGAAAGGCTGCGCATTCTTCCGGTGAGGTACATCCGTGACGAGGAAACGCAGGAACACCACAGCGCCTTGGTGACCCAGTTGTCGCCGCCGTTGAGGACGTCGTGAAACGATTGCATGCAGCGGTAGCCCTTGGCTTCGATGGCGTTGTTCATCGCCTGCAAGAAGTTGGCGCCCACGACGTTGTCGGCGTCGAAGACCGCGACGTACCGCTCGTCACCATCGCGCAACAACTGTTTGAAGGCATAATCGAGCGCGCGGTGCTTGCCGAAGCCGTCGGTCGGGGTGACGAGAACCTTCGCGCCCATCTCCCGAGCGATGTCCGCCGTCCCGTCGGTGCCGTCGAAGATTACCCAAACTTCGAAAAGGTCTTTGGGATAATCTTGGGCGAGCAGGCTCTTCACCGGATTTCCGATGACCATCTCTTCGTTGTATGCCGGCACCATGCAGATAAAGCGGCGCTTGGGAGCGGCGTGCGGGTTCGGGCGCATCGCAGGAAAACTGAAAAACATGAAACCGAGGATCGGAAGAACCCACACGGCGTAGACGAGTGCGAACGTGGGATAATATATCCAGTCGATGTTGAGATGCACGCCGTACGCGCGCAGCGCGAACAGCAGCGCGCCGATCAGAACCGGCACGCCGAAGATCAACGCCGCGGCCATCCGCGGCATGCGAAGCGACTCCCAGGTTTTTTCGAAGGGTTTTCTGGCTAACGAGACCTGTTGCAAGTCGAGTAACTCCTTGGCGTGTTTGGAAGGAATTCTGAAGATGCCATTAGCCTTACCATCGGTCTCGCAACCCAGATACTTCAGGCTTTTTTTTTCTAATTTGGTACAAACGTACTAACAGTTGAGCACCGTCGAGAAACGTTGACGCACAAACGCAACTAGCGTTAACGCAGCAAACCGCGGCGGCGCAGCCGGCGTTAACGCGATAACGGAGCTAGGTGAAAGCTAGTAGCGGAACGCGCAAAAGCGAAAAGCTCGGCGCTTTTCGCGAGGCCAATTTCGCAGGGAGCGTTCCGACGCCCAAACCAGCGCTGTGAGCATATTGCCGGCGTCGTGGACCTCCCAGGAATACGGATATCCTCGGGCCGCGTACTCGGCGTTCAAGCACGACTCATACTCTGCCACGAACGGAAGGTCTCCCATTTTTGCCGCGGCCGCAGCGGTCCAGGGCCACGGGCTGCGGACGGGTGAGGCTAATGCCATGGAAGGCCACGCCGCTTTGAACCGTTGCCAAAGTTCGACGCTGCGCGGCTCGTCGGAGCGCGCGTAGCCGACGATGACCGGCCATAACTGCGTCACAGCGCCGGGGTAGAACTGCGTCCAAGCCGAGCGCGTGAACGCTCCGTTCACCGTGCTGCGCGCCCAATTATAGTTTTGGTTCTTTGCGTCCCACATCTGGGAGAGCCCGTCGCCGATCTTCGACTGCTCGTCGAGGTAGGCCGACCGCATCGAAGAGTTATTCCAGGCATTCTCCTCGAGCCACGCGACGTCGCCGAGCCCACGCCAGACTTCGAAGTTGTCTTCGGTCAAACAAAAGTCGTAGCCGACCACGGCCTGGGTGCATCCGTAGGCCGGCTGGTAGAGCCCATAGGCGGCGCGCGCGATGCATTCGGCGTCGACTTCCTCGCCCACAACCCAGGCCTGCGCGCGCGCGTCGCCCGTCGCGTAAAGATACCGCATCGCCGTGAGAAAGACTCCGGCGGGCGCGTCCATCGCGCCTGCGCTTTTTGTCGAAGCGATTCCAAACGGATGACGGCTAAACGTATAGTCGTAGATCGTGCAGCCCGGCCCCCACTGGTCGTCCCGATTCATGTGCGCGACGTACCAGCGCGCGAACCGGAGCGCCGTCGCGGCTTCGCCGTTCAACGACAATCCAATTGCCGCGTAGGCACCGCGGTAGGGCGTTATGTGGGTTTCGTTTGAAGCGTTGCTATCGGCAAATGCGCCGTCGGGAAGCTGCACGCCGCCAAGGTACGCAGTGAGCTGCGCCCTGGTCGACTCCTCCGATGGTACTGCCGTTCCGCTGCAAACGACGACCGCTAAGGCCGTCAGCAGGGCTCGGCGAAGCATTACTTCCTCGGCTTATAACCGAGGTCTAGTGCGTCCGGCCTACCCAGCTCCGGCCTCGGCTCCGTGCGTCGGGGCTCGATCACCTGAATGATGGCCGGTCGTTTTGCGGATGGAAGGTTCAGGCTGGCAGTACAGCCCTGAATGCATGCGCTTCTCATAACCACGTTCCTTACCAACGGGTAATTGTGAAGATAGCGACCTAGGGGCCGCACGCCCCCTTGGTCGGAGACCACTCTACCATACATCCGTTAATGCGTCAACGCTCGATTAACAGCCTCCTGCGCCCCCTTGTCATGCTGAGCGCAGTCGAAGCACGAAGCCCAAAGCACGTGTCGTCCTGAGCGCAGTCGAAGGACGAACCACAAAGGATACCTTCTTTAGCGTCCCCAGCTGATCGCTGCCCCGTACGGCTCGCTTGGGGGCAAGCTAAGCTTGGGGGTCTTGAAAAACTTCCCGCTGGGATAGTGCCAGAGGCCCGTGCCAGGGTAGCCTGAATCGACGCACCAAAGGTTTGGCCCGATCATATACTTGGCTCGGTGAGTGCTGCCCGGGATTACCGGGACGAAGCCCTTACCGAGGAAGAACGGATTGACGATGTCGGAGTAGTCGCCGTCACACGCTTGCTCGAACACCACTTCTGAGGTGGCTGCCGTAATCGTGGTGCCCGAGAGCGTCGACGGCCACACGCCGGATTGATTCTTTCCGCCGGCTTGCTGATCGCCAAGGGCAATATACTTGCCGTCCCACGACGAGCCACCCGGAAAGTCGATCGTGATGCCACTTTTCGTAAGGGTCGTCTCGGTCTTCGAACCGGCCAGCAAGGCACAGACGTCGATGCTGGAGTACTCGCCGACCCCGATCAGGTCGTCCTTGCTGTCATAGCCGGCCGTCCACTCGTATTCGCAGGACGAATCGCTATACGTCGTGCCGTCTTGGGGATTGCCGCCCGCGTAGACCGTGACTTCGCCCGGGTCGAAACCCGTCGCCGAAACGTCGCCCTTGGTATCGACCGAACAGCCGATCAGCTCGCCGCCCACGTCGTACGTGTTGATCGGCTTCGCGACGCCGTGCGCGTACTCGATAAGCTCTCCCGAGCCGAAGTTCGCGACGTACACGTTCCCTTTCGAGTCGACGCACATGCCGTAAGGCTCGTCGTTCCCAGTGAGCACTCCCACTTCTTTGCCGCTTGGCACGTCGTAAACGTAGACATCATTGGTGGACCAGTCTCCAACGTAGAGGAGCAAGCTCTTCTTGCCGTCCGGACGCATGAACGATTGGCCGCGATCCGAATGCACAACCGGCGGCACAAAGTGCGGTATCGTCAACGCCGCGTCCCGCTGAACCGCAAGCGGCGTAAAATCGGCCGACCCCCCAGCATTGTCACCCTGAGCGTAGTCAAAGGGGCGACCGCAACCGGCGAGCGTGGCCGCGGCCACGCAGAGGCTAATTGCATAACGGCCAAACCCTGAAATCCTCATCCGGCTACTCCTTTTGCGCAATACTCCATCAAGCATATCGAAGAGGCCAGGCTCCGGTATCCGTACCTGTACGGAGACCCTAGCTGCGGAGTACGGAGAACCATTTTCGGTCCATAGCCTGCGGCGCTGTTGTCAGCCTGAGCCGCGCACGAAGCACGCACCGTTCGCGCTCGACGTCGTCGTCGAGGTTCGCTCGCCCAACGAGCGCGACTGGAAAGTACGCGCTTATCTCCAAACCGGAACGCTCGTCGCGCTCGACGTGATGCCGGACGTACTCGCCATTGATGCGATCACGCTAAACAGCACCACAGCATTCTACGAGGCGGATAGCGTCTACCACGACGCCGCGCTGTGGCTTCGCTTCGTCGTCGGCGAAGCGTTCGCCGACCTTCTCTAGCCCACCAGGTCGTGCCAGCTCGAGGCTTTGAGCGTGATCCCGTAATACTCGGCGGCCGCCTTGATGTTTTCGAAGGCCTGCGCGCGTTCGTTGTTGCTCACGCCGTCGACCGATCCGAAGCGCGCGATCGCGCTGCGCACGTGACCGGGGTCGGTAAGCGGTTCTTTGCGCTCCTGGGGAAAGGCGAACGCGCTGTCGGGCAGTTTGGCGCGCGACTCGTCGGCCCCATTCGCAATGGGTTTCCAGGTTATTTGCATTCTGGAAGGGTACCGGCGGGCGGTTAACCCAATGTTACGGTGTGGTGAAGCCGAGATTATGGCTCTCGATCTGCGCCGCCGCGACGCTCGCGGGCTGCGGCGGAATCGCTCCGCTTGCGACCCCAAATTCCTTGGCGCCTGCGCGAAGCGCAGTCCTGAGCGGAGTCGATGGGCAGGACCTGCTCTACATCTCCGATGCGGGCTCCAATCACGTGTACGTTTACGCGCTTCCGAGCCGCAAACTGACGCAAACGCTAAGCGGATTCGACGAGCCGCAGGGCGAGTGTTCGGACGCCGCCGGCAACGTCTTCATCACCAATACGCAAAAGTCGGAAATCGTAGAGTACGCCCATGGCGGCACGCAGCCGATTCAGAGACTGAAAGACCAAGGCTACTATCCCGTGGGATGCGCCGTCGACGGCTCGACGGGAAACCTCGCGGTCACCAATCTCTTTGCGACCAAGAATAAGTACGGCTCGGTGGCGATCTTCAAGAACGCCTCGGGCAGCCCTACGCAGTACACCGACTCCAGCATCTACTACTATTACTTCTGTGGGTACGACGATGCCGGGAACCTATATCTCGACGGCTACACGCCCGACAGCACGTTCGCCTTCGCCCTTCTCCCAAGCGGCAGCGGCACGTTTCTCAACATCGCCCTCAATCAACCGATCTACTTCCCCGGCACGGTGCAGTGGACCGGCAAATGGGTGATGGTCGGCGACCAACAGGACCGGCAATCGAACGAGTCCGTTCTCTACGAGTTCAAGATTCGCGGCAGCATCGGCTACCTCGAGAATTTTACGGCCCTCAACGAGGCAACCGATGTCGTTCAGGCGTGGCTCCAAGGGAAAACGGTCTATGCACCCGATGCGGAACGCGCCGACGTCGGCCTCTACCATTACGTAGCCGGCGGCAACCCGTTCAACACGATCGCCGGCCTCTCGTCGCCCGTGGGCGCGACGGTTAGTGTGGCGAGCTCACGGTTACGCCGAACGGCTTATGCGGCTGCACACGGGGATTACTAACGACCTCGATCGGCGCGCCGCCGGCGGGATAGCTCCAAAGCATCACGTTGAGCCCGCCGACGTTTGCCGCCACGACCTTTGAGCCCGCGATCCAGAACTGATCGACCATCTTCGCACCGGTAAGCGACGTCGTACCTTCCAGCGTTCCTTTGTGGCCGCGTATCGAGAACCGATAGATCGCGTTCGCGCCGGCGTCGCCGACGGCAACGTATTTGCCGTCCCACTGCACTCCCCCGGCCTGCATGATCGTCTGCCCAAGCGCAACGGGCTTGAGCGCCTTGGTGCCCGCTGAGAGTTCGTCAAACTCGAAATAGTAATAATAGTAACTCGAACCGTCGATGAAGAGATTGCCCAGATCGTCGTAGCCGCAGAACGCGAACTGCGTGATATTCGGCGACTTATAATGCTTCGGCTTGCCCGTGGCCTTCGCGTAGATCGCGAGCGTCTCCGAACCGCCCTCGCTCACCGCGAGATTGCCGGTCACCGGATCGACGGCGCAGCCTTCGGGCGAACGCGGCGGATCGTAGAGCGTTTGGATCGGAGCCTTGCCGCCGTGCGCGTACTCGAGCGTCTCCTCTCCGGCGGAGTTCGCGATGAAGACGTCACCGTTCCGGTCGGAGCACAAGCCTTGCGGGTTATCGAAGCCCGTGAGCGTCCCCACCAGCCTCCCCTTGGGGTACGAAAAGACGTAGACGTCGTTGGTCGCGGTGTCGGAGACGTAGAGCAGACTCCCGTTCGCAGCACCGGGCATCATCCAAGAGTTCCCGCGATCGCTCCGCGCCGCCGCGGGCTGCGGTGTCGGCGGCATCGTACCGCAACCGGCGAGTGCGGCCATTGCGGCGCACGCAGCTAGTGCGCGTTGCGCCACACGCAAGAGTCTCATCGTTCCGCGCCGCCGTAATAGGTCGTGCCGTAGAGCGTTCCGTTCAGCGCCGTCAATCCACCGAAGGGATTCGCGCCGTCCGTTCCGCCTGCAAACCGGTAGAGCACTTTTTCATTTCCCGAACGGCTGACTTCATAGACCGTCCCGCAACCCGTGCCGTAATAGCTGCACGTCGTGCCGCCGCCGTACGGCGTCGTGCCATACAGGCGCCCTTTGTACCAAGTTACGCCTGAATACGGAAGCTCGCCGTCGGTTCCACCGCCGAAGCTGTACACCACGTTCACCGTGCCCGACGGCGTGACGCTGTAGACCGATCCGTGGCCGCCCCCGCCGCCTTGTTGCGTCGTGCCGTAGAGCAACCCGCCGACGGCAATGAACGTTCCGAAGGGATCGGAACCGTCGGGAGTTCCTGCGAAGATATGCAGCTGGGTCTCCTTTCCGGAGGAGAGGTTTACGGCGAAGATCGTCCCGCAGCACGGCCCCGACTTTCCGCCTTCGGTCGTCGTGCCGTAGAGGACGCCGTTGAGCGCCAACAGACCCGCATGCGGAAACGCGCCGTTGCTCTTGCACGTAAACTCGTAGAGCGTGCGCAGTTTACCGGCGGTCGTTATCGAGAAGACGCTGCCGCAGCCCGTTCCGCCGCCGCTCGCCGTGCCGTAGAGCGTCCCGTTCACGACGGTCAGCGCGGCTTGCGGGCTTGCATTCGCCGGAAAGCTGTAGAGTATCCGCTCCGTTCCCGTCACCGGATTGAGTTCGAAGACCGTGCCCCGCTCGTACGCACCGCCATATTGCGTTGTACCATACAGCTTTCCGTTGAGCGCGATCAGTCCGGCGTAGGGATAGGCCCCGTCCAAGCCGATGCCAAAAATATGCAGCAGGCGTTCGCTCCCGGTTGCACTCACGCTGAACGCCGTGCCGTTATACGTGCCGCCGGCAGACGTTCCCAGGAGCGTCGTTCCATAGAGCGTGCCGTTGAGGTTCGTCAGGCCCGCGTACGGATTCGCGCCGTCGCCACGATCGGCGCGCAAGTTGTTGAAACGGTAGATGACGCGCTCCTGCCCCGAGGTGCTCACCGTGAAGATGGTCCCAAGCCGCGTCGAGCCGCTGCGGTTTCCCGCAAACCTCGCCGCCGCGCCGCCGGCAGGCGCGTTGGCGATCTCGCCGCACCCCATCAAAATAAGGAGAGAGAGCAGGACGAGCCGCCGCACCATGGCCTAGCGGCTCACGACGGCGCCGAAGGGGACGGCGAAGTCGCTTAGCGTTTTCGTCGGTTCTCCGCCAGCCGGATAGTTCCAGAGCATCACGCTGGCGCCGCCGGCGTTCGGCCCGATCAGTTTCGACCCTTGAATCCAAAAGTCGAAGACGTACGAGCCGCCCTGCAGCGGCGTCGTGCCGTTGACGTAGCCGTACGCGCCGCGAATTTTAAACTCGTAAACGACGTTACTGCGCGAGTCGGCGATCGCGACGTATGGCCCTTTCCACTGCACGCCGCCCGAGTAGTTGAAGTTTTCGTTGAGCGTGATGATGGTGAAGGCGCTCTTTCCGGCGGGAAGTTCGCCAAACTCAAACTCGTCCCAGGGGTTGATGTCTCCCGAGCCGTCGACGTACAAGTTCCCTTTATCGTCGTAGGCGCAATACGATGGAAAGTTCAAGAACTCGTTTGAATAAATAGTCGGCACGCCGCGCGCTTTCTTGAAGATCGCAACGTATCCGCCGCTGCCGCCGCTGCTGTTCGCGTTCTTCTCCAACACCGTGACGGCCAGGTTTCCCGTCGTCGGGTCGACTGCGCAGCCGGAGAGCGTGAAGCCGACATCCTTAAGCCGCGCAATCGGCTTGGTGCCCCCGTGCGCGTACTCGATCATCTCCGAGTTGCCGTAGTTGACGATCCACACGTCGCCGGTCGTGTCGACACACTCGCCTTGCGGATAGTCGAAGCCCTTGAGCGTGCCGACCAGCTTTGCCGCCGGCCAACTGTAGACGTAGACGTCGTTGGTTCCCTCGTCGGAGATATACAAAAGATCCCCGGCGGTCGCGCCGGGCGCCATCCACGAGTCGCCGCTCGCGCGCAGCGGCGAGAGGCCGCCGCCGCAGCCGCTCAACAGGCCGATGCCCGCCGCAACCACCGCGACCGCGAAAAGGCTCCGCATCACGGTGACCCCGGCGCGAGGGCAATCCCGATCGGATCCTTGGAAGACTCGATTCCGTTCGTGTAGCTATACTCGTACGTACCGTTCGGATACGCATAGACGTCGACGGAGCCGTTGGCATAATCCAAGCAATAGATTCGGGTTTGCCGGGCGTTGAGCGCGCAGTACACGGCGGCGGCCTTCAACGAAATCTTCGAGAACGCCGGAGCATCATAAGGCGGCGCGTACATCAAAACGGCGCTTGCGCTTTGATCGATGAAGAGCAGATTGTTCGAGCGATCGATCAGCACGCCGCCGGGAAAGTCCGGCGTGATCGTCGCCTTTAAGACCGTTCCGGGCATCTGGCCCTTGCGAAACTCGACGACCTGGCCGCCGCCCGAATATGCGTTGGTGTTCGACCAAAACAAATTGTGACGCGAATCGACCGCAACGCCGAATCCTTCGGATACGGCGGGATCGGTGAGGTGGCGAATCGGCTCCGGGCCGCCCTTGGTGTAGTAGGCCGTCACGCTTCCCGGAAGCGCAACGTCGGCCGAGATGCTCAAGTAGAGCGTCGTGCCGTCCACGACGGGATCCGCCGGCTCGCCGTAATCTTCGTCAAATGACGGCCCTTGGGCGCCGCACCGTGGCGCGAAGGTTGCGACCCCCAAGCTCTTGCCGTAGTTCCCCGCCACATAGAGCGTTCCGGACTTATCGGTCGCGAGGCCATCGGGATACTCTCCGGATGCGGGAATCTGACAGAGCGGGGCGAGGTTCTTTTTATTGTTCGTATCGTACAGATTGACTGAGTCCCACGTTTGGCTGACGTACGTAAAGCCGGACCCTCCGCCGGCTAGCGGGCCAAACCTCATCCACGCGGGATGCCGGGCATGCAGCGCGCTCGGCGCAAGCACACTGCCTGCGTCACTCGAGCAACCGGCGACGACTGCGCCGCACCCCAAAGCAATCGCCACGCGGGCCATCGGCCAATGCCGGACCATAGCCCCTACTTCGGGAACTAGAGTTACCTTTCTTTCAGTGGGGAAAGGCAGGTGTTGGAACGAGGAGGTGCCACCCGGTACGCTCAACTCGATTTTGAAGCAGGCAGGGCTGAGGAAGTGAAAGAGTATCTAGCGGTTCTGGAAAGCGCAGATGATGGAACGTGGAGTGCTTACGTGCCCGACCTTCCGGGATGCACGAGCTTCGGTCCCTCGCGTGAAGAAGCCGCGCGAAATATCCGCGAGGCCATTCGAGGGCATCTGGAAGAAATGCGCGAGACCGGAGAGCGCATTCCGGAGCCCTCGTCGAAGCCGGAAATCGTTCACGTCGCCTAACGCTAGGTGACGGGCGCGGATTCCGGAGAGCCGAAAAAGTTAGCGATAGGATGGGCGCGAGGCGAAGCAGTCCCGGCAATAGACTGGTTTATCGCCACGCGGATTGAACGGCACCTCGGCCACGCCGCCGCACTGGCTGCACGTCGCGGTAAACATCTCGCGCGGACGGCCCGAGCGCTCACCGCCGCCGCCGTTCCCGCCGCCATTGCCGCGCATCGCCTTGCGCGCCGCACGGCAGTCGGGGCAGCGGTTGGGTTTGTTCTGAAATCCTTTTTGCTGGTAAAAGGCTTGTTCGCCGGAACTGAAGACGAACGGACGTCCGCAGTCAACGCAAGTTAGTTCTTCATCTACGTACACGGAAGGGGGAACTCCTTAAATCTACCGTCGAGGCGGCTTGAGAGAGTTGCTTC
This sequence comes from Candidatus Cybelea sp., assembly GCA_035308305.1. GTDB lineage: Bacteria > Vulcanimicrobiota > Vulcanimicrobiia > Vulcanimicrobiales > Vulcanimicrobiaceae > Cybelea. The sequence goes on from DATGGV010000006.1 coordinate 24,075, forward strand.
GTGCCGGGTTCTGCGACCTCCGCGGGACCGGTCCCTGCAACCCGGGAGGGACATTTCGCCGGCCCGCCGTACCCGCCGCGCAACACCGTGGCCGCAACGATTCCCGACGTGATCGAACCCGCCTCGTTGGCCGACTACCTCGAGCTTATGACGCGCGCGGTCTTTCAGGCGGGCGTGCGCTGGAAGCAGGTCGCCGAACCCTGGAACGCCTATCGCGAGGCCTTCGCGAGCTTCGATCCAAAGCGCGTCGCCACGTACGACTCGATCGACGTCGAGCGGGTCCTTGCAACGCCCGGCATACTGCGCACGCCGAAAAAGATTCACGCTACGATCGCCAACGCCGCCGCGCTGCTTCAAGCCGATCGCGACTATGGCAGCTTTGCGAACTATCTCGCCAGGTTCGACTCCTACGAGGCGTTGGCCAAAGACTTCAAGAAGCGCTTCAAGTTCATGGGCGATATGAACGTCTGGTACTTTCTCTTTCGCGCGAGCCGCCCGGTGCCGCGCTTCGAGTCGTGGGTGAAGACGATCCCCGGCGAGCATCCGCGCATGCGCGAAATGGTCGAGCAGGCGCGCAGCCAAGGGCGCTCGCCCGAAGTTTAGGGCGACGCAGGGCCTTCGATGAACGAAATTACGATAAGACCAGAAACGACATTGCAAGAGTATTATGCCTGCCAAAACGCATTGCGCCCTGGAAAAGGCGCGGGGATCGTTACTTGGGTAATTGTTTATATCGGTGCAGCTTCTTTGGCATTGAGTGCGGCGCTCACGTGGGGAACGCCCGCGTCGCTTCTCGCGGGTCTGGCTCTGGTCGCTCTTAGCTTCAGCTTCTTCTTAACTGGCCGAATCCACGCTACACAGTCCCGACAGATATACAAAAGATACAAGGGATATGATGTAAGCTATATCTTTACGAACGAGCGAATCGTGGCGACCTGGCGGTCGGTGAGAGCACCTTCGGCTGGGACGCGGTCGACCGCGTGGTGGAGCTAAGGGCGTTCTACGCACTCGCCGTCGGGAATCGGTTCATTTGCGTCCCGAAGCGCGCGATACCACCAGACAACCTTGGCGACTTCGTCCAGTTGCTGAGAACACGGGGAGCCGCCCGGGCCACCGCCGAATCTTTCACCTCGATAGGGGGAGCATCAACATGACGAATTTCAATCTTGGTCGTTCTGGGGTGGGCACTGCCGCGCTCATCGCGCTGCTGGCGGGATGCGGCGGATCGCAAGGACAGATCGGCGGCCTGCGAGGCTCCAACTCGATCCTCCCCAGGGTGCTTCCCGATGTTGGCGTCGAGTATGCTTACGTAGGCAACTACGGCGACAACAATATCTCCGGGTATAAGATCTCAAGCGACGGTTTTCTGGCGCCCGTAAAGGGATCGCCGTTTACCGCGGGCACCGGGCCGACGGCAATGGCGGTCGATCCGACCGGCAAGTTCGCGTATGCGGCCAACACCGGAACGAGCAGCGCCGGAAACATCTCTGCCTATTCGATCGATGCGAGCACCGGCGCGCTGACCGCGGTAAAGGGGTCGCCGTTTAGCGCTGGTAAGGAACCGAGCGGCGTGGCCGTCGATCCAACGGGCAAGTTCGCCTACGTCAGCAACTACGGAGACAATAACGTCGACGCCTACACGATCGACGCGACCACCGGCGCGCTGACGGTGATAAAAGGATCGCCGTTTGCGACCGGAGAGGAGCCCGAATACGTCGCCATCGATCCTAAGGGCAAGTTCGCTTACGTTCCGAACTATGACTCCAATAGCGTTTCCGCCTACACGATCGAGAGCGACGGCGCGCTGAAGCCGGTCAAGGGCTCGCCCTTCGCGGCGGGTAGCGAGACTTCCGGCGTGACGGTCAACCCGTCTGGCAAGTTTGCCTACGCGGCGAACTATGGGTCCAATAACGTCTCTGCCTACACGATCGAAAGCAGCGGCGCGCTCAAGCCGGTGAAAGGGTCGCCGTTTACGGCGGGCACCGAGCCGACTAACATCGTCGTCGATCCCAACGGAAAGTACGCATACGCCGTCAACGATAGTTCCGGTAACGTTTCCGCTTACGCGGTCAACGCAACCACCGGAGCGCTGACGGCGGTGAAGGGTTCGCCGTTCACCGCGGGTACCGAGCCCGAGTACGTGGCGGTCGATCCCGCGGGGAAGTTCGCCTACGTGCCTAACGTCGGATCCGACAACATTTCGGCGTATGCGATCGAGAGCACGGGCGCGCTGAAGGCGCTAAAAGGCTCGCCGTTTACGGGCCTTAAGGAGCCCGCTCCAATCGTCATCTGTCGTGTCGCAGCGGGCAAATGCATTCCGCCGCCTTTGTAGATTAGAACCGGCTAGCGAGAAAACGAAACGAGACAGCGAGGGCTCCGCATCCGGCTCCGGCTAGGATTAGGAGCCACGCTGTCGTTTCAGCACGAAAGCCCCGAACCCGAACAACAGCGCCAGCCAAAGCAGCAGGTTCCGCTTGTTCCGAGTACGCGCCAGATCGTCCGTCAGCCGCTTCCAGGATCGTCGTTCACTTATGAAGCCGTTAATGCGCGGCGCGTATTAGTTGTTACGGCGAAGGCGACGGACGCGGTGCCGGACGGTTGGGGCGCACGAGATACAGTCCCAGGCTCGGCGCGTAGTTGAGTTCCGGCACGGCTTTGCCGGCGACGCCGTGCGAAGCTAGCTCATCGTCAGTTGTCGCGGCGATTCGGCCGCAGAGCATCAGTGCAGGAATCACGGTCGGATCGCCGGGGTCGAGCTCGTACCAGGTTCCGCCTTTGGCCGCATGGGCCGTAATGGTCCAGCTCGGCGTCGGCGTGCCCGAGGCGAAATGTTTCTGCAGCTCCGCCATCGCCGGCGTCGCCAAGTTCTGCACCGCGCCCGAGCACGACGCCGAGACGCGCAGCTCGAACGGATTCTTCGGCGGCGTCGCCGGAAGTTTGTAGACGCGGAACGTCTCTTGCCCGGCCTGCGGCTGACGCGCCACGATGTACATCCCGACGGCCGGCATAAAGGTCAGTTGCGGTACGAAGAAGATCGGACTCGACGCAGCGTAGAGTTTGCGTTGCGTCACGTCGTCGGCGCGCGCGATGTGCAGCGACATGCAGGCCGCGACGACGCGAAGCGTGCCGCTCCCCTTGGGCGTTACCGCTAGCGCATACGTCGTGCCGAGACCGTGATAGATCACCGTCGCGTCGGTCAGCGCGGGCGCCGGCATCGTCGCGGGATAACCCGCCGCGGTTCGCGCCGTTTCGATCTGCGCCTGATAGGCTTTGAGTTCCGCCGACAGCTGCCGCGCCTTGCTCGCATTCTCCGCGCTGCACATCTGCGGATTAGCGCCGACCGCGAACGGATCGGCCGGCGGCGTCTGCGGCAACGGTGAAAAGAGCGACCGGAATCCACCGCCGCCACCACCGCCTGGAGCGCCGCCCCCACCCGGGCCTCCAGCGCCGCCGCCACCGAAAAATCCGCCGCCGCCCCCAGGCCCGCGCGCATGAAACGCTGTCGCCGTTTGCGACGTCGTGCCTTGTCCGAACTTCACCGAGTACGTGAGCGAGTACGTGCGCGGCGTCAACGGCCGCGCGATGTTGGGAATCACGGTTCCCCCGACCGTCGTGTATGGAACCGCCCAGGTCGGGCTCGAGAAGACGCCCGCGTAAGCATTCGTGATGTTCGTCCCGGCGAACGTGAGCGTGCCGCGCGTTAGCTGCGCCGTGACCCCCGCATCGTAGGTGGTGTAGGCGGGCAAGTCGTTGGGATTGTTCGCGCTCACGTGCTGTGCATCGGCCAGCCACTCGAACATCGAGTGCGGCGCCTTATAATCCAGCACGATGCCGGCCTTTTGCAGCGGAATATTCGGAAGCTGCTGGCCCGGAATCGTAATCGAATACGCATTGTCGAAAATATAGCTCGTCGAGTTCGCCACGGCGCCCGTCAGGTTATAGTACGGCTCGATCACCAGCCCGCCCAGCGTGAAGAACCCCGTGACCTCCGCGCCTTGGTAGACGCGCTGCACGCCGGAGATCGGCGTCGTCATATAGAGCTGCTGCGGACCAAACGGCGTATAGGCGGGCGCGTTGCAGCCCGCCGGCGAGTTATAGATATCCTGAACCTGCTGCAGATACCCGGCCGGCAGCTCCCCGAGGCCGTTGAGCACCACTCCGTTCACGTAGACCGGCAGCAGCACGCCGGTCTGCACTTGACGGTAGAGCGTCAGCGAGACGTTGCCGCCGTGCAGATCGTGCGTGTAACTCACCCGCGCCGAGTTCGACGAGCTGCGCGTCGGCTGATCGCCGGGCGCGCTGCCGAAGGCGACCTTGCCGTTGCAATCAAAGCGCAGCGAGGCCGGATCGCTGAGGATCTGCAGCCGCCCTTGCGTGGCCGCCGCGCCGCCGAGGGCGAACGACGCGCTGTACGTGTCGCGCGTCGTCGGCTTCCACGTTGCCGCCGCGCTGGCCAGCTCGGAGATGCCCGCGTTGCCCGTCGCCGTGCTAAGGCCGGCCGAGCCCGCGAGCGTGAGCTTGTCGCTGGAATGAATCGTGTCGGTTCCCTGCAGCACGAAGTACTGCGTCGTCTGCGAACCGTTGTAGAACTCGAAGGCTTGCGGAACCAGCGGCGTCGTCTCGAACTGCGACGACGTGCCGTAGGCCTGAAACGAGATCGTATGGCGCTCCTGCGCGGGCAGCGTCGCATTGACCACGTAGCCGCGCGATGTCGTATCGCTCGAGTACCCGTTGGGCGACGGCTCCCCGTTGACGTAGCGCGCCAACTGGTCGAACAGGCTGGAGGCGTCGAGTGAAAAGACCGACGTCTGCAGTTGCGTCGCGCCCAGCAGCGCGTTGTCGGTCAGCGAATAAAGCTGCACGTTGCTGTTGTCGAAATTGTTCGGCCCGTAACCGCACGGCAGCGTCGTCTGCGGGTCGCCGTTGTAGCGCAAGCAAATTACGTTGGTATCGCGCGTGGAGTTCATGAAGAGCCCGGTGAGTGAGTTGGAATCGCCGAACTCGTAGCGCGCGGTCATCACGTTGCCCGAGATCGTACTGTCACCGTCGTGCACGTAATCGAGGCCGCTTGCGTCCTCGAATAGGTCGCCGTCGGCGAGGCTGGGATAGAGGCGCTGCACGGTCTGCACCGCGAGGCCCAGCTTGCCGTCGGAGCCCGTCTCCGCGACCGAGTAGTTCCAGCGGCCGTAGCTGCCGGTCGAGAGCTGCATCTGCGTGATCCAGCTCAACGTCGGCTGCAGCGTGCTGAAGTTTACCCCGCCGCCCAAGCCGCCCAGCGTCGGCCCCATGTGCACCGACGCACCTTGAAAAAGATCGGTCGCAAACGCGCCGAGATTTCCGGCCGAGCCCGGTGCGTTGAGCGGAATGCCGTCGAGCGTTAACTGCGTCTGCGTCGGGTCGTGGCCTTCCAACGAAATCGTCTGCGTCGCGTCGCTGTCGTCGCTCGAGGTGGAGACGCTCACGCCGGAGAGCTTGTTGAGCGCATCGGCAAGATCGTTGGAGAGGCGGCGCTGCGGCGAATTCTGGTCGATGCTGGTCGCCGAGATCGTCGCCGACGCTTTGGCCGTCACTTGGCCGATAACTTTGAGGCCGCCGGTCTCCGGCGCGAGCGCAAAGCTCACGGTGACGAGCCGGCCGTCGAGGACTTCGAACGACGCCGACGTGAGGCTGGAATAGCCCCGCTTGACGATGCGCGCGCGGTAGATGCCGTCGGGGACGTCGGTGAAGGTGACCTTGCCGTTGCGTTCGGTGATTTCCGAGGTAATCACCGGACCATCCAACAGCACGCGGGCGAGTTCGAGGGGCTGCTTGGTCGCGGCATCGACGACCACGATGTCGATCTCGCCGCTGTCCGATTGCGCAAGCGCCGGCGCAAGGGAGAAAACGACCAGCAGCAGCGCAGCCGTGAGGGCGGTGCAACGAAGTACCATGCTCAAGGCAGATTATAGGGGAGCGCCCCGCTGCGGAGCCTTGAACGGCCCTGAGAGGCGATTAAGTTCGGCCCAGTGGGCGTCGCGCGGGGTACTGCGCGCAAGAAATGCCGACCGCAGCACGAAGGGACCAAAGAAACGATGAGCTTTCAACTGCTAGAGACGAAGATCGCCGGCCTCGAGGGCTCGTACCACCAAATCAGCGACCGCATGAACAGCATCGACCGCCGGCTGGAAGGTTTTGACGCGCGCTTTCAGCGTACCGATGCAAAGATCGACGCACTACAGTGGCGCATGACGTCGCTCATCCTCGTAAGCTGGGTGACCCTCATGGTGGCGACGCTCTTTCACCACTAAGTTGCACCGGCCGTTCGGTCCATGAGCCTCCGTCCGTAACGACCGGACCGTCGAGATCGAGCAGCACGCGCGAGTTCCAGCAGTTGCTTGGCCGCGTTATCGACGACCACGATATCGATCTCGCCGCAAAAGAAAAAGCGCCAGCGACGGCTTCAGCCATTAGCGGCCAGCGCAGCGTGTCGGTATTGCGTATCAAACAATGAACCTCGCAGTTCCGCGCGGCATGGTCCGTGCCTGCAACATCTAGGGTTTCGTGCAGAAGGAACCAAAGATATACCCATGGACGCTAAACGCAGCTTTGCTGTTGTTCTCGAACCCGATGCGCACGGCGGTTACACGGCCATTGCGCCTGCTTTGCCGGGCGTCGTTAGCGAGGGCGAGACGGTCGAAGAGGCCCTCGACAATGTACGCGACGCGATCCGCCTGTGTCTGGAAGATCTGGCCGCGCAGGGCGAAGCTATCCCCGAAAGCGACTTCGGCACTAAGCTCGAACGGGTCGAAGTGCCGCTCGCCGGTTAGCTTGGCTCGGTGACGCGTTTTCCGCGCGTCACTGCACCGGCAAACTTCCAAAGGTCAAAACGCTGGCAACAATTCTTGAGCAAGCCGGTCTCAGCGTTGACGAGTTTATCGGACTGTAGCAGCTAGCACGAGCCTGCAGCGAGCCGATCCGAAGAGAATCGGCTCATTACCTGGGTTCGCGGCGTTGTCGATTAACCCGTCAGAGCGTGATGGTAACCGCGGTGCCGTGACCCGGCGCGCTGTCGATTGCGATGTCGCCCCCGACGCGTTCGATCGCCCGTTTGGCAATCGCCAAGCCAAGGCCGGTTCCCGTGATCTCGCCGCGCTGATCGCCGCGGTAGAAGCGCTCGAAGGCGTGCAGCCGCTCCGACTCCGACATTCCCGGGCCTTCGTCTTTGATCGTGATGATCGCGTGGCCGTTGTTGCGCCGCGCGCTGAGGTGGATCGGCGCATCGGGCGCGTACTTCAACGCGTTTTCGATCGCGTTCCACACCGCTTCGCCCAGCTCGCCCTTGTCGGCTTCGACGGTCTTGAGCCCATCGACGCTATAGTCGATCGCGCGCCGGTCGTCCAGCCGCCGCGCGGCTTCGCACTGGCCGCGCAGCAGCTCGGCCACGTCGACCGACTCGATATTGGGCGGCGCTTCGGAGTCGAGGCGCGCCAAGCGCATCAGCCGGTCGATCAGCCCGCGCATGTGCTCTTTTTCGATCGACATCGTCGCTAAAATCTGGCGCGCGATGCGCGGTTCCTCGATCGCACCGCGCCGCAGCACGTCGATGTAGCCCGCGATCACGGTCAGCGGCGTGCGCAGCTCGTGGCCGGCGTCGGCGGCGAACTGCCGCATGCGCTCCTCGGCGTGCTTGCGATGCTCGATCGCGGTCGCGACGCTGGCAACGGCGTCGTTGAAGGCGACCGTGAGGTCGGCGACCTCGTCGATGCCCGCCATCAGGAAGCGGCGCTGCGTAAAATCGCCGTCGGCCAGCGCGCGCAGCGACTCGCTCACTTCGTTGACCGGCCGGAGGGCCTGTTGGGCAAAGAGGCGGCCGATAAACCATGACAGCACGATCGCGACCGCCGCAATCGTCAGCACGATTCGCCAGTAGGGAATCAGTGAAACGAGCAGCAGCGGAGTGGACTGTTCGAAACCGACGTAGCCGCCTTCGACGTAGGTAAGCGAGAGCGGCTCGAGCCGCGTCGGATCGGGCGGCATCGGCGGTCCGCGCATATACTTATCCGTTTGTTCTTCCGGACCACGCAACGACGACGGGATGAAATGCGCCATGCCGCCGGCCGCCAGCACCGCGGCCAGCGGCCTGGGATGCAGCGTCTTATCGCCGGCGAGATAGTGGCCTTTGATATCGTACACGGTCACGCGCATGCCGATGCCCCCGAGCGCATCGACGATTTCGGGCGCCGCTTTTTGGAGCGACACGCCTTCGCGGCGGTATTGATCGACGAGAATGCGGGCCTCTTCGTGCTTGGCGACCATCACGTCGCGCGAAAAGCGCGACAGCTCAAAGACCAGCGAGATCGACGACGCGAGGATAACGACGAGAACCGTAACGCCAAGCAGGGCGGCATACAGCGCCGAAAGCCTCGCAGCCAGCTTCACGCTACGGTATCATCCTGAGCGCCGTAATGTCATCCTGAGCGCCGTAATGTCATCCTGAGCGCAGTCGAAGGACGAAGGATTACAGCGATAGGCCATAGCCCACGCCACGAACGGTCCGGATGAAGGAACCCGGCTCGCCCGAGCGGTCGATCTTTGCGCGAAGGTACGAGATGTAGGTTTCAACAATGTTCGGGCCGCCCTCGAAGTCGTGGCCCCAGACGATCTCGAGGAGATGGTCCTTGCTGAAGACGCGGCGCGGCTCGCGCAGAAAGACTTCGAGCAAATCGAACTCGCGCTGCGTAAACTCGAGGACTTCTTTCTGCCTCCAAGCTTCGCGCGTTCCAGGGTTGATCGAGATATCGTGCCAGCGGAGAACATTCTCCTCAATCAGTTGCGGGCGGCGGAGCTTGGCCTGCAGCCGTGCGATCAGCTCCTCAAAAACGAACGGCTTTACAAGATAGTCATCGGCTCCCGAGCTCAGGGACCGCACCTTGTCTTCCGTCCCGCCCTTGGCCGTGAGCATCACGATCGGGGCCTGGGTGATCTCCCGGAGCCGCGGCAAGAGGGTGACGCCGTCGATCTTCGGCATCATGATATCGAGCACGATCAGCTCCGGATCGAAGACCTTGACCAAGTCGAGCGCGGCCATGCCGTCCATGGCGGTCCGGACTTCGTAGCCTTCGCGGGAGAGCCCAAGTTCGAGCATCTCGCGAACCATACGGTCGTCGTCGATGACCGCGACGCGGGCATTAGGCATGTTATACATCTTACGCTGCATCGTGCTTGCTCACCCTTGGAGCCGCCTGAACAGCGCATTAGGCTGCGCGGACCGGCGCCCGCCACCGCTCGACTCGCTGCCCTGAAACGAGCGCCGCCTGGCCGAGCGCTTCGAGGGGATGGGAAATTGTTCTAACCCCGCTCTTTTCTAGCGAGTCCAGAGTCGCTTGGTCGGGTGACCACCGCGCGAAGAGGTGGACTTCATCGGTTTGGACGGCGCCGGCCAGGGTGGCGATGACCTCACTCAGCCCGCATTCGCACAGCGCAAGCAGCCGGGAAACGACCTCGGCATGGAAGCGCGCGCCGGTCCAGCCCGCCGCCACGATGAGGAGGCGCGAAAGCTCCTCGGGGCCGGCCGACTCGAAGTCGATCAGGGCCGCATCAACCCGTCGCGCCAGCGCCCCAAGAGGCTGTGCGTGGAGCGTGGCTCCTCGAATCGTAGCCGCCGGTCCCGCCGTCAGGAGCGCCCCGGCCCCGATCAAATACTCGTCCATGCTGCGATCTTGGCACCGATGAGTGCCACCTGTATGGCCTTTTGCCCGGCCCGATCCCCGAACTTGAGCTATATCAACCGGAGCCGACGCGCAGCACGAATCGCTTCCGAATGGCCGTGGCAATGCAATTTCGTGATCGCATTTGCAATGTGTGCTCGGACTGTGTAGAGGCTGCGCGACGTTCGTTCTGCTATCTCCTTCGGCATCAAACCTCGCTCGAGAAGTCGAAGTACTTCAACCTCCGAGGGCGTAAGTCCACGGCTGCGCGGCCGCTCCAAAGCCGTACTGGCGATGACCGAGTCGACGGCCCTTAGGAGATGGGCGACATCGCCGTAATCTAACTCTTTTAACGCCTCAACGTTTTCCTTCACCCGATCCGTTCCGCTCTCACCGCCATGGCGCATCCTGACCATAATACTTTCGACGACTCTTACTACTAGCGTGACAACGCCGTCCTTGTCGGACCGAAGCCGGCTCAGAATTCGATCGGCCTGAGTCATGCGGCCGTTAATCGCTTCGGTGAGGGCGCAGAGTGCTTTCGTGATAGCTGCTGCGCGGATTCGATAAAGCCCCGTTACTTCTTGGATATCTAGGATTCCCAGAATCTCCTTCACCAACTTTGCCGATTCCTCGCGCTTTCCATCAAGCGCTAGAAACAGTCCGTACTCGCCTCCGCTTGAAACACGGTCGACGCTGAACGTCATTTGGTTCCAACACGAGGACAACAATTGATGCGCCTCGCCGAACCGGCCTTCCCAAGCCAAGCGTGCCGACCGAAAGATCGTCAGATATCGGTTCGCCAAGTCACTGGTCCTTACCGTTGCTAACCGTTGCTCGATTGCGATACTCGCTTCAACGTTACCTCGACGCATCTCGGCGCTCAGTATTTGAAGCAACGCAGTTTGCAACGCAAACGTGTCACCGGCCTTTGCCGCAGATGCAACTGCCAATTCGGCGTACCGAAGTTGTTGCTCGACATCGTCACGTTCGTGCAGCGCCAAATTTGAAAGCACGGCATTTGCCCTACTTTCCAGTCCAAATAAGTGCAGGTCGGCGGCCAGCTCGCAGGACTGCCTCAATACCTCAAAAGCCCGTGCCGCCATGCCTAGGTGATGGTAGGCGATGCCTATGCGATGAAGAATTTTAGCGCGGACCGCGTCGGAGTCCACATCGGAAAGCATCCCCTCAACGCGCATGGCAGCGTTGGCAGCGATTGCGGGGTTACCATTCACAGCCTGCTGTCCAGAGATCAACGAAATAGCTTCAGCTCGGTGAGCGGCGGTTTGTTCTAAATCGGCGCCGACTTTTTCTAGTATAGCGCTAACGTCTTGACCCTGATTTGCCAGCATTGAGGCGAGGCGCAGACTCGTCGTCGCCACTAGATCGCGGTTGTTGCCCGCGCGAGCGAGCGACCTGCGCAAAAGCGATTCGGCTCTGGTGAACTTGCCGCCCATAGCCTGAAGAACACCGTGCAGCGCGAGGATCGTAGCATTTTCGCGACGCGTAGTTTCATCGAGCGACGCGACCGTACGAGAAACTACGTCGCTGCGAGCTCGCTCTAGAAGGTCGAACCCATGGTTCTCAAGGAGACGGAGCACGTCTTCGCGTTTCGCCGCTGCGGCGTATGCGGCAATCGCGTGTTCGATATCGCCGCTCGCCTCAAGCGCCCGGCCGGCTCGCTCCTGCACGATTTGATGGGATCGCTTCCCCACGAGCGCGTTTTGATGGCGCAGAAAATTCCTGAACAGATCGTGGCAATGGTACACCCCCGGCGACTCTTCATGGATGAAGGCCGTGCGCTCGCGCAAGCGCTCGACAATCTGCAACGCGCGATCGAATCCTGCGCGCTCGAGTACCTTAATCTCGATCGTCGGTAGCGCCATCGCAACTTCGAGCAAGCTGCGCTCTTCATCTTCAAGGGTGCCATAGACTTGCTCGGCGAGGAAGCGATAGATCATCTCACGCGTGACGGCGGAGACGTTGCGCAGGTCCGAAGACCGCGTGGACGTACGCAAGGCAAAGCTCATTGCGGCCGGCCAGCCTTCCGTCAGGCCGAGCAAATCCCCGAGTTCGTCCTCGCGAATCGAAAGGCCTAAACCGCGCGCGGCGGCTGCGGCCTCTCCGAGGGTAAACTGGAGATCGCGTTCGTCAATCGCCAGGTCGGCATCGTGATAAGCTAGCCAGCTTCCGACTGGGAGCCCGGTCGTCGACCGGGAGGCGAGAATCCATCGGATACGGTGCTTACTTCGCTCGATGAGCGACGTTAGAAATGTGGTAACCTCGGCATCGTCATCTGCTACGTGAAGGTCGTCAATCGCTATGACTCCGGAGAACGACTCCAAGTGTGCGTACATCCAGCCGGCCAAGTGGGTACCGCGCTTGGGCGACGCCTGATTTCTTTCGTATGCCCCGGCCAGCGCCGTGATCGCATGTGGGGCACCCTCGCCTAATGCTTCTGCAAATCCCCGCAGAAAGCTCAGCAGCGTTGCGTGCTCGGCGCGGAGCGCGAACAACGCGTATGGCTGTCGCAAAGTACGAAGGTACTGGCGCAGCACGATGCTCTTACCGTAGCCGGCTGGTGCTACCAGCAACGCGATGGGAAAGCTTGCCGAAGCCGAAAGCCGCTCGATCAGCCTAGGCCGCTCGATCGGCGCCCAGGCCGCGCCCTCTGCGCGATCGTCACTTCGCAGCGTCTGAACCATCGCCTGTCGTTCTAAAGCCACTTCGGCGTCGCCTTTTATCGAAAAGTCTCAAGAAGCTGCCGGCAGCGCGCCTTCCCACTACGGCGCGGTGTGAGCCATGCGCGTCGCGCCGTACCGGGCACCGCGGAAGCTAACGCGAGTTATTTACGAACGCTGAAAGACCGCTTGGGTTGCCGTTGAAAATGTTCAAATCCACATCCCCACTAATCCCGCCAACGCGCCCCTGGGACGAATACTGCCAAACGGTCCAGGGGGTGAGAACGGGGGTCGAAGAAATTGCTCCGCTATATTGCGCGAGCCACACGTTGTATTTCTGGACTATCCTTAGCAAGTCCGGGTGCTGCCGCACCGCGCCGTATACGTAGATCATCGGGCGCCGGCCTGTTGCCTTTTGGACAATGTCAAGCCACGTCTGGATATCTTTAGCGGTACCGGGCCGATCTTGGGGAATCGCTTGCTCAATGTCGACGACCGGCGGAAAACCATCGCTTGCGGGCTGGGCATTTGCGAGATACCACTGCGCCTGCGCTTTGGCGTCGTCCTCGACGCGGTAAAAATGATAGCTTCCAGTAACGATACCGGCCCTGCGGGCCTGCAGCAAGTTATTTGCGAAACTACCATCCCGAAGACTTTTGCCTTCTGTGGCTCTCATTAGCGCAAACCCGATGCCACTATTAGCGACGGCGCTCCAGTCGATCCGGCCTTGGAACTCGGATACATCTATACCTCGTACGGCAATCGTCTGTAAGCGAGGCTCAATCTGCGATGAGGGTGGCGCCGAGATGCTTTGCACTGCGAAAGCCGCGCGACTTGCCGGATTCTCATAGCGCGCAGCAAGATCGGCGAAACCGAGTGTGATCAGTCCCTGATAGGCGACTTGTTGCACGGCGGGGTTCGAGCTGCCCATCGATGGCAGAAACTGCGCAAGCGTCGATGCTCGTTGAACCTCAAGCTGCTTTTGGTTGTAAACATAGGTGAAACGAAGCCCAATCACCGCAATGAGCACACTCGAAAGAAATGAGGATACCGATGCGAACTTATCCCATCCGTCTTTGCGACCCGAGTTTGACATGCTTTCGCTCCGTGTTCGATACTTCTTTGAAGCCTTAGCGCGTTTACTTAAAGCTCGTTGGCGGCCTGTTCGCGGGATGCGGCATGGGTACATGCCCCTTGCCGATTTGATCGCTCAGGAAGTGGGCGAGTAGCGCAGCCTCCCAATTGAGGTGATCCTTCAGCCACGCGTACTGCTTTGGACACGACATCTCGCCGCCTTCCATCAGAAATTCACCTTTCGAGGCAATCACGTGGCGGTAGGCGTAATAGTCGCGTTCGTTTGTGGTGAAGTTGTCGCTCATCACCTTGTAAGGCCAGTGCGCGGCATATAGCCTCCTCCATGCATCGGCGATCGCGGCGTCTGGGCTGCTTCCGGGTGGATAGCCCACCGATGCTCCCGAGCTACACGGTTTGTCGGCGCCGTCGAAATGAATGAATACTGCGGCCTTGACGCGATACGTGTCCGGAACATACCCCGGCAATCGCAGCACTTTTACGCCCGCGGCTTCCAAAATCCGAGCAGCTTCGTCAGCAACGATAGGCGTCCACACCTTTTCACCAGGCAGCACCGGTGAGCCGGTGTTATGACAGAGCGATTCCGATTCCGGACCACCCTTCGACTTGCAATCTTCAGGTCGTCCCTGATGCCCTGCCTGGATAATTACGTCGTACCGTGTTTGAGCGCTGGGCGCGCCATTAGTTGCGGCGATCAGCAAAAGAACGCTAACGAAAACGAGTTTGCTCTGCATTAACGACCTCCACCTACGAGTCTTTATCCACATCGCCGGCCGGCGCTCCTCGTTTGCCCGCATCCGCGGCCGAATTGTACAGCAGCGCAGCGGCATTGTCGGAGCCGTGGGCCAAGGCGGCCGAGCACCCTGCACAGAACAACCCAGCCGCCGAAGCGTTCATGCTTCAGGAAGCAGAGCACATGAGGATTTCCGGTTTTGGTGGCTATGCATTTACTTGTTGCGTGGCCGTTGCAATGCTCGCAGGGTGCGGAGGCGGAAGCGGCACGCCGCTGAGCCCATCGGCCGCCGTACTCACGGCGGAACGAACGCACGTGCGTCCCGTGTACGGCGTGTTGTACAGCTTCAAAGGCGGCTCCGACGGCGAAGGCCCATCTGCGCGCCTCATCGACGTCAAAGGTACGTTCTACGCTACCACCTATCAGGGTGGCGCGAACAACGCGGGGACGATCTTCTCTGTCACGCCGTCCGGCAAGGAAACCGTGCTCCATAGTTTCGGCGCCCACAGCGACGGTACGCTCCCGCAGGGGGCCCTCATCAACGTCAACGGCATGCTCTACGGCACGACCTCCGAAGGAGGCGCGAACTGCTACGCAAGCGGCGGTTGCGGAACCGTTTTCGAGATCACGCCGTCCGGCAAGAGGGAAACCGTACTCCATAACTTCGATGGCAGCTCGAGCGGCTCTGGGGACGGCGCAACCCCGGAAGCGGGCCTCATCGACGTCAATGGCACGCTTTACAGTACTACCTACGGAGGGGGCGCGAACTGCTACGGAGGCGAGGGTTGCGGAACGGTCTTCGCGATCACGACGTCCGGCGCAGAAGGGGTGATCCACAGCTTCTATGGCGGCAAGGGAGACGGCGAAAACCCGGAAGCGGGCCTCACCGACGTCAATGGCACGCTCTACGGCACGACCTCCGAAGGGGGCGCAAACTGCGAGAGAAGCAGCTCTGGCGGGTGCGGCACGGTTTTCGCGATTACGACATCCGGAACCGAAGCCGTGATCCATAGTTTCGGCGCCGGCACCGACGGTAGGCTCCCGCAGTCGGCCCTCGTCAACCTCAACGGCACGCTCTACGGCACGACCGCATCTGGCGGCACGAAAGACCACGGGACGGTTTTTTCGATCACGACGGCCGGCACAGAAACCGTGCTACATAGCTTCAATGGCAGAGACGGCGCAGACCCATATGCGCACCTCATCAACGTCAAGGGCACGCTCTATGGCACGACGTACGGCGGGGGCGCGCACGGCGACGGAACGGTTTTTCAGATCACGACCTCCGGCGCGGAAAGCGTGCTTCACAGCTTCGGCGGACCGGGAGACGGCCAGCGTCCGATTGCCGGGATTCTCGACGTCGGCGGCACGTTTTACGGAACAACTGCCGGCGGGGGCGCAAACGGCGACGGAACGGTGTTCTCGTTATCGCCGTGAAACGGCTAGGCTGAAAGCATCGCAAGACGCGTCCAGTCGACGGCCGGCTGTCGCGATGGAACTGAGTCCGGGAGTCCGAACGTTCCAAGCCGCCGGTCCGCTCAGGCTTCAGGAGGCATTGCGAAAGGATAGGGATGAAAAGTTCAAGACGAGTGATGTTCACGACAATGACCGCGACTGCTGCGGTTGGATGCATTGTTGTCTCGATTTCTAGTTTCAGTATCGTTAGAGCCGAGCGCGTCGTTCCGGCAAACAGCGTCGATTACAATTGCAGCAGCGGCACTGCGTGCGTTACAGGTAGTTCGACGGGCAGCACGACCTGGGGCGCCTACGGCCTTTCGAATAGCGCCGACGGCGTTCACGGAAGGACAAACTCGACCACCGGAAACTCCGCCGTCGCGGGTATCGCCAGGGGGAGATCCGGCCGTGGCCAGGGCGTGTACGGCAATTCATCAAACGGCGATGGGGTCCAAGGCGTCGCTACTGACGCTACGGACGCTGGAGTCTACGGCACTGGGGGAGAGGGGGTCATCGGCTACTCCAAAACGGGGTGGGGCGTTATTGGGGAGTCCGACGGGTCGCCCAATGGCTCCGGTGTCTTCGCTGCCCTCGCGTCCGTCGGGACGGGCACCAAGACGGCGCTCTTTTATGCGTTAAACAATGTGTCGCAGCAGCACTGCGAAATCGACGCGCAAGCGAATCTGACGTGTACCGGGACGATTGGCGCGTCGAGCCTGCGCGAACGCCACCGGAACAGTAATGGTCAACGGGTGCTTAGCTATGCATCGCAATCAGCGACGGCTACGATCGAAGACGTGGGAACCGCGCGGATGTCAGGCGGCGTCGCAAACGTGCGGATCGATCCGGCCTTTGCGTCGGTGATGGATCGCAAGTGGTACTACGTCTTTCTCACGCCGCTAGGCGATACGCGCGGCTTGTACGTCAGCATGAAGACGGCGACGGCATTTCAGGTGCGCGAAAACGAGCGCGGCCGCTCGAACGTCGAGTTCGATTATCGCATCGTCGCGCATCCGCTTGATGCCGATGATGATCGCCTGCCGCCTGCGCCAGAAATTCGTAGACCGGCAAGCGTCATACCCCCCGCGCACTAAAGAAACGACTCGGGCCTTCAGATCGGCATAGACTTCGACCTCTGATCGCCTCGCCAGCCGAGCAGCCCGGGCGGCGGCAGGGGGGGCGGCTTTACGCCCCATGGAAGGCCCGCATATGCGCAAAACCGCGCTTCAAAGACTTGTCGTTGGCGTTGCCTTCGCCGCAATCGTTTGCGCGAGCGTAACGATCGCTACCGCTCAGGCGCTGACGGTGGCGCAGTCCGCGCCGACCTCACCCCCACTGCCGACGTCACCCCCGCCGCCGACGTCGCCACCGCTGCCGACGTCACCGCCCATTCCGACTGCACCCCCGCTGCCGGGGTCGCCTACCACGCCGACGGAGGCAACGCCGGCGACACAGCCAGCGCCGACTGCACCACCCACTGCCGCACCACCCACTACCGCGCCGGATGACTGGAGGCATTTGGGCGCTTCGCCCCACGAAACCAAGGCAGACATCCGTTACTGGCGATATAACGTCACGTTGGCGGAAAGGTACCGAGCAGACGTCGGTTAGCGTTAGCAGGTAGGCGACCGCAATTCGCAGCCCGCGTTGCATCCGTGCCTAACGTTGTTGCTTCGGCTTGGCCGATTTATAAAGGCGAGAAGAGCGCCTCCTTAGCGATGTACGGAACGTAGCGGAAATCGCGAATGAACGAGATTCGGCCCGCGCTGACCTCGAGCAAGACGAAGTACGCCGGCTTCTGGCTGGGTGGCTCATGGAACATCGCAATGACCGGAACGCCATCGACAAAGCCCGCTTCCGCGCGGAGGTACTCGCTGGCGGTGTACGCGGCATAGCGGTCGTAGTAGCCGGCATCCACCGCGCGCGGATGTTGCACGCGCGAAACGACTTCGAGGCGTGATTCCGCGGCAAGCAGAGCGCGCAACTCATCCCAGTTATGGGAGTTGAAGAGGTCGACGTATCGCCGCAGCGTCACGAGCGTCTCTGCGGCGACGGGTCGCGCCGAATCCGCTGTAGGCGCGCGTGGCGTTCGAGCGATATTTGCACGCGCCCTAGACAAAGCCGCCTTCACGGCGCCGGCGGTCGTTCCCATCGTGTCCGCCGTTTCCTCGATCGTTTGGCCGAGCACGTCCTTGAGGATCGCAGCGCTGCGCTGCACCGGCGGAAGTTCGGTAAAGACGGTGAGCGCCGCTTCCACCAACTCCGGATCGACGCCGGCTTCGTCGGGCTCTGCGCGGTCCGGCACGTCGGCAACGGGCTCCACGTGCTGTCGTTCGTATCGTTTTAAAAAATCCATAGCGGTGTTATGTGCGATCCGGAAGAGCCAAGGTCTTAAGTTGGGCGGCTGCACCATTTGACCCAGGGCGTAATAGGCTTTTGCCAAGGTCTCTTGGACGATGTCCTCTCCGTCGAAGACCGAACCGGTCATGCGCGCACAATACCGATGGAGTTCCGGCCGCACTTCCTCGACGAGCTCCATGAATTGGTCGCGTGCCTCTTGCATCGCGGGCAGCAGCGTGAGCGCTTGATCGTCCATCCTTAGTCCAACGGTTCGACGCCTTCACCGGTCACCGCGATTGCGGTGACGCCGTCTGCAATATCTCCTCGCAAAGCGCTCACGATCGCCGCGCCGACTTTATCGGCGTCGAGCGGCACGTTCCAGCGACGCTTGAGAAACTCCGCTGCCGAAAGGCCTTGCGCGGCGCCGTAATTGGCGGCTGCGGTAGTTCCGATCTCCGTTCCCACGATGAGCTGACGCGGCACGACGGCGAGAAAGCGGATGCCGAGCTTCTTCGCGTCCGAAACTTCTTGCGCGTATTGCGCCATCAGCCACTGCATGCGCTTTGCGCCGGCATAACCGCCCGAGAGCGGCGATCCGGCGATCGCGGCGCCGCTCGAAACAATCGCTACCGTGCTGCCCGCACGAAGCGGCCGTGCTAGCACGGCTTGGAGCAGATGAAATGCCGCTTTTGTATCGGCATTCCACGGCGATGAAAACGCCTCCCAGCTGAACTCTTCGAGCCTCCCCATGAGCGGCCGAACGCCGGTGGCGAGCACGACGAGTTGCGGATCGAACTCGCGCAGCAAGCGCTCCGCGGTCGTCGCGTCGGTCGCATCGGCTTCGACCGTTCGCACTGCGCCGTCGAACCGAGCGGAGAGTGCGCTGAGTCCGTCGCGTCCTCGCGCAACGGCGACGACCGAGACTCCCTCGGAGACTAGCTGTTTCACCGTTGCGAGGCCGACACCGGAACTCGCTCCGATGACGAGTGCAGTCTTATCTTGCAGCGGATTCATCGCAGCGCTCTCGTTAGAATCGCGAGAACCGCGCCGACCCAAATCACCGTCCCGGTTCCGGCCCCGCTCGCCAATGGAAGCAAAGCCTCCTCCACCGGCAGCCCCATGATATGCGCGAGCAGGATCATTATGGAATCTCCTGCGCGGCCTCGACCACGTCGTCCCACTGGCCGTCTTGCGGGGCGCCGTAAGAGTCGTGCCAGTTCCACCACTTATAGGGCTCGGTTTGCGGGTAGCCTGCCGGCGAGTCTTCCCAGGTCTCTTGGCGCCCCAGCGGCGTGACGTCGAGGTAGCTCCACGTACTTCCCATCGCCTCGTCGCCGCGGCTGTTGACGAAGTACGTGCGGTACACGCGGTCGCCGTCGCGGAAGAAGACGTTGGTGCCGTGCCACTCGTCAACGCCGAAGTCGGCGTCGAAACTGTCGGTCATCGTGTACCACGGCATTTCCCAACCCATCCGCGCCTTGACCCGCGCGATATCGGCCTGCGGCGCTCGTGAAACGTAGGCGAGCGTGGTGTCGCGAGCGTTCAAATGCGCCAGGTGAGCGACTTGATCGGCGCCGAACGAGCAGCCGCGACAGGCATGCTCGGGCCAACCGTACACGCCGGGCTCGAAAAACGCGCGGTAGACTATCAACTGACGGCGCCCCTCGAACAGGTCGAGAAGGCTGACCTTGCCCTCGGCAGAGTCGAACGTGTACTCTTTCTCGACGCGCATCCACGGCATGCGGCGACGCTCGGCGGCGAGCGCGTCCCGAGCGCGGGTCAAGGCCTTTTCTTTTATCAGCAGCTGCCCGCGGGCGGTCTCCCACTCCTGCGGCGAAACTACGGGAGGGGTGTTCATCTTGCTGTCGGTCATCGTTAGGTCCCCTTCAAAAACTTGGTGCTGTCATCAAGACGACTGAGGGCACGCAAAAGATACGGGTTGGCCTGGTCACCGCGCTTGCCGGCCGAGGTGGTCTGGCGAGAGAGCCCGTCAAGAGCCGCAGAAGAGCAGATCGTTATAAGAGTACGCTCACGCGTCAGCCCGGAGGAAGCCCAGCTCGTGTACGTCCCATTGGCCGCAAAGGCTCCGACCACTTCGTCCGAAAGTTCGAACCAGCAGGCTGAAGTCCCGACCGGCCGACGTCTCGCGAACCTCACGATTGGACCGCACGACGATCCCGCCGAGGCCGCGGCGGATCGAGCCGCCGAACGGATCGCCGGTGGCGCTCCCGCGCGAAGCGACGCAGGCGGGCGGCCGCGGGCCGAGGTGAGTAGCGCGATCCCGGATTCCGTGCAACAGACGCTCGACACGTCCGGGCACCCTGTGGACGAGTCGACGCGCGCGTTTCTCGAGCCGCGGTTCGGCTTCGATTTTTCGAAGGTGCGCGTTCACGACGATGGCCTCGCAGCGCATTCCGCGACGGCGCTCGGCGCACGGGCCTATACCGCCGGTGCGCATATCGTTTTCGCAAAGGACGAATACGCGCCCGGCAGCGTGATGGGCCGGAGTCTGCTCGCACATGAACTCGCTCATCTCGTGCAAGCCCATTCAGGGTCGGCGCCGGCGACCGTCATCCGCCGCGCACCCGCAGCACCGCTCCTCTACGACACCGGCAGCCAGCTGTTCTCGCCGCCGGCCGCGGGCACGACGATGGCTTCGATCGCGGCCGACGTTAAGGCAAAACAGACGCAGACGCCCACTCCGGATCTGGGTCCGACGGTAACCGTTACCGGGGTAACCGCCGGCCAACCAGAGGAGATTTTTGTCTGGAACGTGTTGCTGCAGCGAGCGCAACACCAAAACTGGGGCACCCAAATTCAAGTCGTGACGCAGATCGGGCCCACGCCTCCGACGCCGCCTGGCGGCGCTGCTGCGGTGGGTCAGATCATCCTTAAAATCGATAAACTGGGCAATGCCACCGCCGAGCTTGCGAACCGCGGCGCCGTGGCTGTCCCGTCGGCCTTCCCCGACGAAGCGAAGGCGATCGCCGCGCTCAAGAGCGACTTCGGCGTCGCGAGCGTCGTCGATGGCACGGCGCATTGGTCGCTCGTCGACCTCAACAAGATGCACAACGCGCTGACGCACCTTCCGGCCGCGGATCGCGCGGCGCTGGCGGGCGTGACGTTGGAACGCGATAGCACCCTAACCGATCCAGCCGGCAGGCCTCGCTCCGGCGAGTTCGAGTCGGGCGCGTCGGTAACGCGAGGATCCGCGACGACGCCGTCGGTCGCCAGCCGAACGGACACGCTGAAGATTGCCGATCTGGCGTTTGCAGACGACGCCACGTCGTTTCAAGGTGGAAGCGGCACGGCTGCGCTCGCGAGCATTCAAACCATCCTTCACGAAGCGGGGCATGCCGTCGAAACCAAAGCGCGGCGGGACGCGCACTTCGCGACCTTTGAGGCTCAAGCTGTCTGGAACAACGATACGCTAGCGCTCAGCGCTCAACAAACCACAACCGCCACCGCCGTAAATGCTGCCAACAGCGCGAGAGCGACGGCAATCGCGGCCTTTAACGCCTATTCGAATGCGGAGAAAACTTCTGGTCGACCGTTCGCGACAGCGTTTCAAGCGGCGCTCGTAGCCATCAATGCCTACGCCAACAACAACACGGTTTCCAGGTTCGCGTCCCTGGAGGCCGCGGCGACGGCCGCGATTGCGAAGCGTGATGCCGAGAAAGCAAAGTTGCCGGCAACGCACTCGGCCCTGACCGACTTCGCCGCCGCGCTGACGACGCAAGACGCTTGGTTCGCGGAGGCCCAAGCACGAGCAAAGGCCACCATCAAGCTCGACGCCTCGAAAACCGACCTCGCGACCAAGAAAAAGGCCGAGGCCGCGGTGAGCGACGCTCCGGGTACCGGATCCAAACGGCTCGCCAGATTCGTCACGCTGGTCAATGCGAAACACATCACGCCGTTCACCCAGTATGCGAAAGACAATTGGCCGGGCAAGCCGGCTGAGTTCTTCGCAGAGGCCTATTCGCTCTGGCTCAGCAACCCAAAGTATTTGAACGACAATGTTCCGGACCTCAAAGCCTGGTTCGACGCCGGGGAGCACCTTAAATAAACGTCAGCATCACCAGCCGCCCGAAGCGCCGCCGCCGCCGAACCCCCCGCCGCCGGCTGAGAATCCGCCGCCGCCGAAGCCGCCACCGCCGAACCCGCCTCCGCCAAATCCGCCGCCCGTCACCAGATATCCGCCGCGGGTGCCTTTCATCACGATTGCGACGATCGCGAAGAAAAAGATCAGCCCGAGGATAACGAGCACGAACGCGTCTTTGTCCGTCATCGTTACCGGCTGCGTCTCTTCCGCTGGGGCGGCGACGCCGTTGTACGACGGCGTAATCGTCTTCAGCATCGCTGCGACGCCATCGCTGACCGCGCCGTCGACGTCGTTCGCCCGCATTTTTGGCCGAATCACCCGATTGATGATCCGGAACGAGTCGGCGTCGGTCAGCGCGCCTTCCAACCCGTAGCCGACTTCGATGCGCGCCTTATGGTCTTGCATGAACAAAAAGAGCACCGCGCCGTCGTCTTTGCCGCGTCGCCCGATCTTCCAATGGTCAGCGGTCTCGCCGGTCCACGTTTCCAGCGGAACGTCACCGGTCGTCTGTCCGATCCACACGATGATTTGATGGCCCGTCGCGCTCTCGTAGGCGTGCAGTTCGTTCTCGAGCGACGCACGCGCGCTTTCCGACAGCGCGTTCGCATTGTCGGTCACGTAGCGCGCAGGCGTCGGAGGAATTGTGAACCCCACGCCGGCCGCAATCGCCGGCACCGCGTACAGCAGTGCCACAAGCGCTAGCGTGAATCGTCCCATAATCGCGCGCCGCGTCCTACCAGCTCCCCGACGCACCGCCGCCGCCGAAATCGCCGCCGCCCGACGAAAAGTCGTCGCTACTGCTGCTGGAATCGTCGCTGCTGCTCGACCATGACGATCCGCCTTCGCCGCTGCCCCAGAATGCAAAGCCCTTCATCTCCTTCTTCGCCGCCGGCGCGCCTTTGCGCATCACGAGATACCCGTAGCGTATGCTGCCGACGATTCGCATCACGATCACGAACGCGATGAACAGCATGAAGACTCCGAAGAGACCAAACATCCCGATGACGATTCCCGAAACGACCGGCGGCGCGACGTTCTCCGCAGCGGGCGGCGGCGTGACGCCCGCGTAGGAGGGCGTAATCGTCGTCAGCATCGCCGCGACGCCGCTGCTCACAGCACCGTTGGGATCGTTGGCCTTCATCCGCGGCACGATGTCGTTGCGAATGATCTGCGACGAGTCGGCGTCGGTCAGCGAACCTTCCAGTCCGTAGCCCACCTCGATGCGCACCTTGTGATCGTGCATGAACAGGAACAGGATCGCGCCGTCGTCCTTGCCGCGCCGCCCGACATGCCATTGGTGCGCGGTCTCGCCGGTCCACGTCTCGAGCGGAACGTCGCCCGTCGTGTCACCGATCCAGACGATTACTTGATGTCCGGTCGCCTTCTCGTAGGCTTTGAGTTCGGCGTCAACCGACGCTTGCGTTGCGCTCGATAGCGCGCCCGCGTTATCGGTAACGAAGTGCGTCGGAACCGGCGGTACGGTAAGATCTGCCGCCAGCGCCGGCACGCACAACGCAAAAGCGAGCGACAGGGCGCCCCAGAGCCTCACAAGGATCTTCACCATCCGCTCGATGCCCCGCCGCCGCCGAAACTCCCGCCGCTTCCCCAAGATGCCGAGCGCCGCATATCGCGTCGCGCCGCGCTGACGCGCCGGAGCCGCAACGCTTTGGAGTGTCGGATCGTCGGCTGCGACCGCGCACGTGAACGCAAACAACGCAGCCGTGAACGCAAACAACGCAGCAGTGACCGCCGCAAGCGCTCGCGCAGTTTTCGCGCCCGCGTTCCGTAGCGGATCAGGTTACTGCCAGCTGAAGACGACGAGGCCGTTACCGGCCGAATCTTTCCAGCCTCGCCACATATGAACGTCGGTGGCGCGGCGGTCTGCATACGACGAACCGCCTCCGCCACCGCCGCCGCCGGCGGTGCAGAAAGTCTTGTGCGCCGCACCTCCGCCGCCACCACCGCCGCCGTAGTAGCCGCCGCCACCGCCGCCGCCACCGGGATCGTCGTAATAGCCTCCGCCCAGTCCGCCGGCCCCGCCGGCGCGGAGCGTTCCATCTGCACCGTGTCCGGAGGTCACGCAGTTGCTACCGGGTCCACCCCGGCCACCGAAACGCTGCGTGCCGCCTTTTCCACCGACGCCGCTGTAGTAGTTGCCGCTACGGTTGTAGCGATCGAGTCCGCCCCTTCCGCCGACGGCGCCCGTCACGTCGCCCCCGCCACCGCCGACGCCACCATCGCCATACCGGTCGTCTTGTCCGCCGCCTTGGCCGCCGCCGCCGCCGGATACCAGAATCCGGTTGGCCAGCGCCTGTCCGTGTTGCCGAACGTCGGAGGCGCCCCCGCCTCCATTACCTGAGTGGCCGCCGCTGTATCCGTTACCGCCGTCGCCCCCACCGTTAAAGCCGCCGGTCGCTCCCGAAGCGTTGCCGCCGACGAACACCGCCAGCGTCTCTCCCGGAGTGACGAGGATAACGGCGCTCACGCGTCCGCCACGAGTTTCAATCGAGCCAGCGCCATGAGCGCCGAGGAGAATCACCTTGAGTTGCTTCACGCCCACGGGCACTTTGAAATCTTGCACTTTCCCCGTGGAATAAAACGATTTATGGTACGGAAACGAGTCAGGCACAACACTCGTCGGCACAATACCGTCGCTCGCGCGACCGCCGCATCCTGCGAGCATCGCGGCCACCGCGGACAAACTCAACGCGAAGCGACCAAAACCTGCGATGCTCATCCCGTACCTCCAAAGCGCGAACGGATATTTGTCAAGCGGGGAAGTGAGAGAGCCGCTCGGTTTTGAGCGGCTCTCTTTTGACTTCTAGTGATTACCAGCTGATGACGACGAGGCCGTTACCGGCCGACTCTTTCCAGTCTTGCCACATATGCACGTCGATGGCCCGGTTCTCGGCGTACGATGATCCGCCGCCGCCGCCGCCGCCCGCGGCAATGCAGGCGCTTTCGTACGACGAGCCTCCACCGCCACCGCCGCCGCCGTAGT
>DATGGV010000007.1:0-18866 GCA_035308305.1 Candidatus Cybelea sp.
GCGAGGTCTGCGGGAGATACGTTCGATACCGGGGCTCGGTTCCATCCGGAGCCGAGGCGGCTGCGTGAGTCGCGCCGAACGATTCCAGCCGCTGATCCGTCCGGATTTAGAGGGAGGCGCGGTGAGGACTTCAGGTTTTAAGCGTTACGCAATAAGCGCCGTCGTGGCCATTGCAATGCTCTCGGGTTGCGGTGTGCCACCATCGCCCTTCGACGGAGTTTATCCCGAGCGGAGTCGAGGGGCTCAGGGTGACGCGCAGGGTTTTGCGAATGCGCGGCATTTTGCGGTGCTGTATCGGTTTCGGGGGTCTCCGGGTGACGGGGCTACGCCGGAGGGCGCGTTGGTGGCGCTGGGCGGTGATTTTTATGGCACGACGGCTCAGGGGGGTTCGAAGTTTGCGGGAACCGTTTTTGCGGTCGGCAAGTCGGGCAAAGAACGCGTGCTGTATAATTTTAAAGGCGATCCCGACGGCTTCGAACCGCTGGCCGGTCCTATCGCGACGCACGATGCGCTTTTTGGCACGACGTTCTACGGCGGCGCGTCCGAACATGGGAGCGTTTTTAAGGTAAGCAGGTTCGGTAAGGAGCGCGTTCTTTATAGCTTCGGCGGCCTTGGCGGTGCGCGACGGCGAGCGGGGCCGGAGGGCGATGGTTCGGGGCCGCAAGCGGGCCTTGTGGCGATGAACGGCATGCTCTACGGCACGACCTCGTTTGGCGGCATGTCGGCCCCGTGCTGCGACAACGGCTGCGGAACGGTTTTTGCTCTCGATCCCGTCTCGGGGCACGAGCGGGTTCTGCATCGCTTCCGTTGCGGCAGCGACGGCGAGGATCCGACCGATTTGGTTGCAATGAACGGTAAGCTTTACGGGACGACGCTGGCGGGCGGCACGGGGAACTGTAACGACGCTCAAGGCTGCGGGAGCGTCTTCGAGATCAGTACGTCCGGTCATAAACGTACTCTCTATCGCTTCGGCGGCGGCGCGGCCGGCGAATATCCCGGAACGCTCGTACCTTTAAACGGCGTGCTGTATGGGATAACTTACGAGGGCGGCGATTTCAACTGCAGCGCCAACGGCTGCGGGACGGTCTTTGAGATCGACGCCTCCCAAAAGGAGCGCACGCTGTACGCTTTTCAAGGCGTGCCGGATGGCGCCGATCCGAACTATCTGATCGGTGCGGGCGGTGCGCTGTATGGTACGACGGCTCTCGGGGGCGCTCGGAACGCTGGGACCATCTTCGATTTGAGCGCTTCGGGCGGTGAGTCGGTGCTTTATAGCTTTAGAGATCGCAAAGGCAAGGAGGGGAGCGGCGGTGCATCGCCGCTGGGCCTTACCGCGCACAACGGAGTATTCTACGGCATGAGCGGCGGCGGCGACCCGTATTGCTATATTTACCGTGACGTCACCGCGTGCGGATTGGTTTTTGCGTTGCGGATGCCGGGGTGAATGTGTTGAGGAAGCTTATTACGAGCGTGGCCCTTGCGATGGTGATGGGCGCGGCGCTTGGGACGGCTGCATCGGCGTCGGCTGATACGACGCAGATTGACGGCGTGACGATCAGCAGCGGCGACATCGCTCAGTTGCGCGGCTCGTTGATCATCGCGCTGAAGCCGAACGACATGACGATCCCCATAGTCGTCACCTGGAGGAGCTGGGACGAGATGCCGCCCTATGAACCGGAGTGGCACTATGACGGTCTGCACGACGTGGGGGACGTTTGGTGGCAGCAGCCCCCGCCCGTGAAGCGTGGCGAAAAAGTGATGTCGATTTGGATTAACGACGCTCTTCTGCAGAACCGAAACGAGGCCGCGACCGCCGTGGAAGAAGCGATTCTGCTGGCGCTGGCCGACGGCGGCTACGGCGGTTCGGCTTTTAAGCAGTTGTACGTCATCTACGCCGCAAAGGATGCTGCGCTGTTTAGCCATACCGTAGATCCATTTCTGAACCGGCGCAAGTTGGCAGCGGCGTTGATGAGTCTCGTCGGGAGCCAACCCGTTAGTTGGCCGGGTGGGAACTCCTCACGGGATGCGCTACGGAGCAAAATCGACGCGAAAGAGGTACTCGCTGACGATCGGTGTGCAAAGAAACGTGGCGGGTGCGTACTGCGATAGAAGTGCGCTAGCCTTGGCCAAATTATCCGCTGCCTCAATTCCGCTCGACTTATAAATCCACGCGTCGACGGGGTGGCCTTCGGAGTCGATGAAGATACCGACCTGGACCGTGTAGGTTTTCTTTACGTTGATACCCGGCGGTTGAAAAGTGCGCGCCACGTGCGCGTTCGTGAATATCTTGCCGCATGGAAGCGGCGGCAGCGGACCAATCAGAACAGCCGCAAACCGTGGCGATGCCGGTGCTTCGGTGGGGGGCGCCTGAAACACGGTCTGCCACGAAAGCAGGTCGTACGGTTCGGTAGCGCAGCTCTTTTCTGGAGCACCATCGACCCGGTAGGAATCGACATATGCGTAACGCAGCGGCGCCGCTTTCGGCAACGTCACAAGAGTCGCCGTTGTAGAACGGTCGGACGGGTTGCCGTCGAGGGGGAGGCCTGTGAGCGCCACATCGTACGCGTCGGTTTCGGAAATCAACTTTACGTGGGCGTCGACCGTGGATCCCGACATGGCATGGAGCGAGAGGACGATGCTATCCGCGGCGCTGCCCGAGGGCGCACTCGAAGCATGGCTCCAAGGGACGGCCGTTATCTGAATGGCGCAGAAAGGATCGGGCCGCGGCGGCACGACCTGGGAGGCCGCGGCCGATGGGGATGGTTGCTGCGCAAAAGCGAGCGTAGTGTTACCCAGCACGCATGCCAAAACGAGTAGGTACTTCAAGAAAACTCGCGTTTCGCTAATAAGGCGCGAAATGCTTGGTTGGAGGCCACTGCCGTCGCTTCGGAGCGGGCGCTAAACTGACGGTTACGCCCAAGGCGGCGTTAAGACTGCCGATCGCTTTGAGCGGTCCGTGGCCGGACGGGTATTTCCAATACGACACCTCTCCCTCACCCTGTGACGGATCGTAGACCCCGATGATCTTACGCCTTGAATCCAAAACTGGACCAGTTTGGCCGCCAGCGCCGTTAATCCGATAGATCGTCGGCTCCAGATTCGCAAACCCGCCGACCGCGACATATTTTCCGTCCCACTGCAGCGCGCTGAGGTCCGAGATAGTTTGGTTCTGCATACTGGAACGCCGGGGCTATTGACCCCGTCAACGAATGTGTTGCCCTCGTCGTCGTAGCTGCAGCCGTGGGATTTCAAGCGGCGTCCGCGTCTCAAGACGTACGGAAGCCACATTCGTTCGACACTGCAAAGTGTAGAACGAAAACGTCTGTGCGCCGATGGACGCGAACCGAAGCGACGCACGCGCTGGGTGCTCGTCCCGCGACCAGTCCGCGTGGAGAGCAAGACAGCCATCGGTAAAGAGGTCATTGTAGACCCCACCGATACAACCGAAGGGCTTGCCGCTGAAATGCTCAGTGAGACGGAAGTCTTGGTATACGAGAATGCGATTAAAGGGCTCGAAGTATTGCGTAGCGCGTGGGGGACGCGATCCGAACGTTTCAACTCGTGACACCTGGCCTAAGCTACGGCTTATTTCGGAGCGAGGCTGATTGCCATCGCTGCTGGATTATAGAATCCGGTGAGGGTCTCCGTCGCTTGACCACCGGCTGGATAATTCCAAAACTGTACCGTCCTGTCACCCGGATTACCAGCGATCAGTTTGCGGCCCTGAATCCAAAAGGAGATAACGTACTGGTCGTTCGCGAGTACGGTTGAGCCGGCTACAACGCCCTTACCGTGCTTTATGGCGAACTGATAAATCACGGCGTTCCCGCTGAGGCCGGTTCGGTCTGCTACGTCGACGTATTGACCGTCCCACTGGACACCGCCGGGATTAATGCTCTGTTGTTCTAGCGGGATGGTCGTGAGCGTCGAGCCGCCGCTGGGAAGCTCGACCAGCACGGTGTTGTTGCTGTCGTCGGTAGCATCGACAAACAGGTTGCCTTTGTCGTCGTAAGCGCAAAACCACATGACTCCGACGGAGGTGTCCGAATATATCTTTGGCTTTCCGCGAGCCGCTTTATAAATTGTGATGTTTGGGGGGCCGTAGTTAGAGCTACCCTCGTAAGGTCCGGATTCATTCGTGACCGCGAGATCGCCGGTGGTTGGGGAGACGGAGCAGCCTAAAGGTGGACCGCCGCTTGCGTCCTGTAATCGCGCGAACGGTTTCGTTTCGCCATGTCGATATTCGTTGACGCGACCGGAATCGCTCATCACGACGAAGACATCTTGCGCCTTGTCAACGCACGTGCCTTCCGGCTCGCCGAGACCCATCACTTCTGCCATCTCGTCGCCGCGAGGGTACGAGTAGATGAAAAGATTGCCGCCTACCCCGTCGGCGACGTAGAGGAGGTCCTCGCTTTTCGCTTCCGCTAGCATCCTCGACGTGCGGCTGGCGGCATGTGCTGCCGGCGCCGAAGTGTACGGCATCGCGCTCGGCGGCTGCGAGCCGCACGCGGCCAGCATCGCCACAGCGGGGCAGCATATCAGCGCGTGACGGATGTTCGGCGCGGCGGTGCGCGCCTTATAGCGTGATCGAGAAGACTGTTCCTCTGGCATGTGCGCCTCCTCTGACGGTCGTTCCGTAAAGCACCCCCTTAACCTCGATGAGGGACCCGCGTGGGTTTTTGCCGTCTCCCGTGCTGCTGCCGAAGTTATGCAAAATGGTCTCCTGGCCAGAGGACGTCATTGCATACAGCGTGCCGTAGCCACTCGCACCACCTTGGTACGTAGTGCCGTAGAACGTGCCGGCGATCGCGATTGGAGCCGCCCATGGATCCTGGCCGTCGCCGGTGGTGCCGCCGAAGTTGTAGATAATGCTTTCGGTGCCCGACGGCGTGCTCGAGAAGATCGTTCCTCGGCTGTACTGGCCGCCGTCCACGGTCGTGCCGTAGAGCGCGCCGTCATAGTAGATGAGGCCCCCGTATGGTTCCCAGTCGCCTCCCGAGCTGAAGTTGAAGAGAATCATCTCAGCACCGGACGGCGTGATCGAGTAGACGATTCCATTACCGCTTTCCCCGCCGCCCGCAGTGGTGCCAAAGAACGTCCCCTTGACATTGAGGAGTGGTGCGTAAGCATCCTCGCCGTCCGGCGGCCCGGTGAAGCTGTGGAGCACGGTTTCTTTTCCGGATTTGGCGACCACATAGACCGTTCCTAAGTTACTCGTGCCCCCGATTTGCGTCGTGCCGTAGAGCTTGCCATTGGCATTCGCGACACCGCCGTATGGTAAGCGGCCGTCGCCCGAGCCGCCGAAACTGTGAAGCAGCTTTTCCTCGCCCGACGTCGTTATCGAGTACACGCTCCCATCGTCATGCGAGCCGCCGCGCAGGGTCGTTCCAGAGAGCGTGCCCGCAACATTCGTGAGGCTCGACCATGGGCTCGCGCCGTCTCTCGGTTCGCCGCGGAAGTCGTAAACGATTCCTTCGTTGCCGGACGTCGCGATCCGGAAGATCACTCCGTCGCCGTGTCGGCCACCCGAAGATGTCGTGCCATAGAGCGTACCGTCCAGGTTCGTGAGGCCTGCCTGAGGGTGCGCGCCGTCGCTCCCGGCCGCCTTAAAGCTATGAAGCACCTTGTAGAAAGTCACATGCGTTGGCCTAGCTTGCGTCGCTCGGCTTTGCATAGTGCTCGGCGTGCCAATCGGCGGCGATCCGCCGCACGCGGTGAGCAACGCGACAGCCGCGCAACTGAAAAGGGCACAGCCTTTCAAATGGGAGATATTCATTGCGTTGCCTCCTGGGCATCAATGGATCGGCGACTAGAACTGTTCGGCGCTCGCGATCAGCCGCCTGGCCTCGGCTCGGGATGCGAAAACGGCCTAGCATCACGTTTCATAGCGGGCGAGCGTTGTGCACGATGGGCTATAATCACGTCTCAAATAGGAGGTGCTCGGTTGAAAACTGGCATGACGATTGCTCTCGCGCTGGCTTGCTCCGCCAGCGCCTTCGCACAGGTCCCTTCGCCAAACCCGCACTATCTGACTATGGCGCCAGTCAAGCTATACATGATGTCCAGTGTTGCCGCCGAGATCGCGCTGGCTCGCACCGCGGGGCCGCGATCGATTTCTGCTAAGGCCACGATCCTCGTGCTCACCAAAACGGGCTACGTCACTGCCGTGAAGGGGACCAACGGGTGGACCTGCTTAGTCGGGCGAGCCTTCGCAGGGGGCCTCGATGATCCCGAGCTTTGGAGTTGGCGAAATCGCTCGCCACTCTGCTTAAACCCGCCGGCTGTACAAAGCGTATTACCATACTACGAGGCGCGCACAAAGTGGGCGTTGGCCGGTGCCACACGCGATGAGATGGCGAAGAAGGCGCAAGCTGGGTACGCGAGCCATCAGTTTACTGCCCCATTGCCGGGATCGCTCTCGTTCATGCTTTCAAAGCAAGGCTATCTAAACGATGGCGTGAAGGGGCCGTGGCGTCCGCACGTGATGCTATTCATCGCGATGGGTCAGATGGATACGTGGGCCGCGGGCTTCGACCGATCGCCGATTCTCGCGCCGCCGCCCAACACGATGCGCGCGTACGAGCCAATCACAATCGACATCCCCGTGCACCGTTGGTCGGACGGCTCAAAGGATCCCTAAAAAATAGACGCGGCTCGTTAGAGTGCGCCGACCCCGTGCGGCGTTCCCCAGCCGCCGGGGCCCGAGTAGATTCCGAACTGCCCGGTGCCGGCGGTGCAGAGATACTCGCCGCCGCACGAACCGTTGTTGCCGCTGGTCACCGGATAGATGTCCTTCTTCAGAGCGGCCTTCGAGAGCGTCCAGAGTTTCTTGCCACCATCCTGCTCGGTGGAGTTGCCGGCAAGGCCGACCATTCCGGCAACGAGCGGCGACGAGACGCCGGCTCCGTCGACCGTAATCCAACCGCCTTCGTCGTAGCTGTCGTACTCGGCGGCATTTACCGCAACTGCTGAGATGTCGTTGGCGGTGCGGTACGCGCAGTCGGGATCCTTTTGCCACGTCGGCTTGGGTTCGGTGGAGCAGCCGCCGCCGGAGTCGGGCCACACACTTTCGCTGTAGCCGCGCTTGCCGCTTGCGTTGTTGAGGAAGGTGCCGCCGACGGCGATGACGCGCTGGAATGACGCAGGAGGCTCAACGTCGCCACCGAGGCCGTTGGTCGAACTGGCGAGATACGCAACTCCTTTGTGGTTGAAAACCTTCTCGTCGACACCGCTGCCGCTGTAGCTGCTGTTGACGATCGTCGCTCCGAGTTTCAAGGCCTCTTTGATGGCGGCTTCGATATCGCTCCATTGGCCGGAGTTGGCTTCGACGAGATCGATCGTACACTTCGGGCAGCCGGCCGAGGCCATCTCGACGTCGAGATCGATCTCGACGCCCCAGTTCGGACTGCCTTGGGGATAGTTGCCCATCTGACCGTCCTGGTTGTATTTCTTGAGCGTGCCTCTCGGCAGTGCCATAGCTTTGCGATACGCGGCAAAGTCGCTCGCGACGTTCGGATTGTCGTACGCGTCGATGATGTAGACGTTTTGGCCTCGGCCCTTTGCGACAGGCAGGTCGTAAGCTTTCTCGAGGTCTTTGGCGCCCCAACCCGCGTACATCGAGTGGACCTGGTCAGCCTCGATCAGGACGTCGCATTGGGCTTGACCGATGCGGCTGCCGCCACACGCTGCGCGAGCCGAGCGAGTCGCCGGATGCGCGTCATCCTGACCCTTCGACAGGCCCGCGGGAAGGGCGCCGCAGCCCGCTACGATCGCGATGGCGAGAACGCAGCCGACTGACCTCGAGAGTCGCATCTTTGGCCTCCTTCTTCTTCATGATAGGGCCTCGGTGCCGGTAGAGACCGGATTCCATCATCAGCTAAACGAGCACATCGCGCGACGGACATGCGGACAAGTGGTTTGGAGCGGGTCCGTGCGGCGATGCTTCGTTTCACGGCTTTAACGAAAAGACCGTTCCAGCGCCCTTCACCCCGCCGCTGCCGGTCGTGCCGTAGAGCTTGCCCTTGACGTTGATGAGGCCCGCTAACGGGTTTTCCCCGTCGGTCTTCCCGCCTTTGAAACTGTGGAGCACGGTTTCCGTGGCGGAAGTCGTGATCGAGAAGACGGTTCCGTCGCCCTTCACGCCCCCGCCATCGGTCGTGCCGTAGAGTGCGCCCTTGACGTCGACGAGGCCCGCATACGGAGCTTCACCGTCTGCCGAGCTGACGCCGAAGCTATGAAGCACAGTTTCCGTGCCGGACGTCGTCGACAAGGCCCGCGTACGGATCGTTACCGTCTGCCGAGGTGAGGCCGAAGCTATGCAGCACGGTTTCGGTGCCGGACGTCGTGACCGCGAAGACGGCTCCGCCGTTGCCCGCGCCCCCGTTTCGGGTCGTTCCATAGAGGGTGCCGCTGACGTCGATGAGACCCGCGGTCGGGTTTCTGCCGTCTGTTTCGTCGAAGCTGTGGAGCACGGTCTCGACACCGGAGGTCGTGATCGAGAAGACCGTTCCGTCGCCGTCTGCGCCCCCTTCGTAGGTCGTGCCGTACAAGGTGGCCTAAGCCACGGCCCCCCTTGCAAAGCCCAAATCAGCCGACAGCGAGGCCGCTCGCTTGCCTAGCCCACTCGACGCGAACCGTTGCGCTGAGCATTTTGGCTATAAAGTCTTCGTTTGCATCGGTTGCGTCCACAATGACTTCTTTGCCGATGGCCGCCTTCGTCTCGAGGTGGGCCCGGCGGAGTTTGAGTAGCCTACGCCTGCGGCGCGTCGGTTCTCATCCATTAACGCACAGATGTTTTCGTTCTACACCCTGCAGCGTCGAACGAATGAGGCTCGCGTACGGCTTGAAACGTGGACGGCGTCTGGCATCTATTGTCAAGGCGAAGAGGAGCCGATGGGTTCCCTTGGGTTTCATGTCACCCGAGCCTTCATCGAGAAACTACATCGTCTCCAACTTGAGCTCGACGTTGACCAGTACGTGTTCTCCCGCGAGTCAGACTCCGCTTCGCTAATTGCGCACGACTAATAGATCATAGAAGGCCGCCGCCGGCGAAGCGCCGCCTAGCGGGCCGGTCCATTGCCTTCACAGGTCTAACGAGAATACGGTTCCGTGGTTGTTTGCGCCCGCTCCGGAGGTCGTGCCGTAAAGCGTGTCTTTCACGTTGAGGAGGCCCGCCTCCGGATATGCGCCATCGCCCGAGTCGCCGAAGGCGTGGAGCACCTTTTCCTTTCCGGAGGGCGTCATCGAGAAAATCGTTCCGGCGCTGCGCGCGCCTCCATCGGCGGTCGTGCCGTAGAGCTTGCCGTTGACGTTGAGGAGGCCGGCATACGGAAATCCACCGTCGGCGCCGGAACCGAAACTATGGAGCAACGAGAACTTGCCGGACGTCGTGATCGCGAAGGCCGTTCCGCAATAGTGGCTTGCGCGGCAGAATGGGCCCCCCTCCTCAGTCGTGCCGTAGAGCTTACCGTTCACATCGACGAGATCTGCAACCGGATACTTGCCATCCCCCGGGCCGCCGACAAAGCTGTGGAGCACTTTTTCCTTTCCGGCCGGCGTGATTGAGAAGGCGGTTCCGTCGGCGTTCGCGCCTCCCTCGTAGGTCGTGCCATAAAGCGTGCCGCTCACGTTGACGAGACCCGCAGAGGGATTTTCACCGTCTGCCGAGCCGCCTTTGAAACTGTAGAGCACGGTTTCCGCGCCGGCGGGGGTGAGTGAGAAGACTATTCCGCTGCCGTCGGCGCCGCCGTCAGCAGCGGTGCCGTAGAGCGTGCCGTTGACATTGATGAGGCCCGCAACCGGATATTGGCCGTCTCCAGAAGCGCCGAAGCCGTGGAGCACCTTTTCCTTTCCGGACGGCGTGATCGAGAAGACGGTTCCGTAAATGTTTGCGCCTCCTTCCATGGTCGTGCCGTAGAGCGTGCCATTGACGTTGAGAAGGCCCGCTTCCGGATATGCGCCATCCCCCGAGCCGCCGAAACTGTGGAGCACCGTTTCCGTGCCGGAAGGCGCGATCGAGAAGACGGTTCCGTCGTCGTTCGAGCCGCCCTCAATCGTAGTGCCATAGAGCGTGCCGCCGACGTTAACGAGCGTCGCTTCGGGAATTTCGCCGTCTCCTTCTCCCGAGCCGGCGAAGCTGTAGAGCACGCCGTACGTGACGCTCGGACGCGTTCGCTCTGCGGAAGGGCGGACGCTTGATGGGTTCAGCGACGTGCTGCTTCCCGCAGCGCATCCGGCGAGCATTGCAGCGGCGACGCAAACGCTTAGGCCATAGCGATTAACACGTAGGCTCTTCATCTCCGGGCTCCTTGCTCTGTCAATGGCGGTTGGTGCTATTTTAGGACGATCATCTAAACAAAATCTGAAGAAACTCTGAAGGTAAATCGGGTCTCCGGCTAGGACCGATGTGGCCATGATAATCGCGTCTCTCGTGCTTGCTGCGGCGTTGACGGCAACGGCGGCGCCGCTCGCCGGGCTGCACTATCTCGTCGGTACGTGGCACTGCACGTACCGCGCGGGAGCGGTACGCCTGGCCTACGATGCCACGTACGTTTACGATCGCGACGGCCACGCGTTGCGGCAGATCGACTCCTGGGCGGGCGGCGGCGGCGAAGAGTTGCTCGCATATGACGCGAAGCGGCGCGGCTGGACGGAGGTCATCCTCGACGACCAAGGAACCGCCACGATCCTGCGGGCAACCGGCGGCGATCCGAACCGCATCGTCTACCGCAGCGTCTATCCCGACGCAAGCATCGCCGAAACGTTCGGTCGCGTCTCGGCGACGGAGTACACGCTGCACGCGACGGTGCGGTCGGGTGGCGTAACGATCACCTCCGTCGATACCTGCTTGCGCTGACCGTAATGCCGACCAAACTGTATCCGATCTTAATGCCTTTGGTTTGGTTGCCGCCCTTGGGGTAGTTCCAGAAGCCGATTTCCGCGTTTCCGTTCTCCGGTTGGATGACCGTGCCGTTGCTGATCCAGAACTGGAACGGTTCCGACGCGTTTGATGCCGCGTCGATCGTCGTCGTGCCGACCACTTTCGCGCTCGAGCCCGAGAGGTGAATGCGATCGAGGGTGAACTCTTTCGACGACTGCGTTCCTCCAATAACTATGTGGCGCCCGTCCCACTGAAGCGCGAAGGCGAGCCCGAAGGTTCTAGGGACCGTAATCTCGCGGAGCGCAGCGGCACCCTTGGGCAGCTCGGCGAGGGCGAAGCTGCCGTCCTCGTGTTCGCCGTCGGCAAAAAGATTGCCGCGGTCGTCGAACGTGCAAAAGAAAAACCCGACGATGCCTTGCAGCGAATAGTTTTCGGGCGTGCCCGAGGCGTTC
This sequence comes from Candidatus Cybelea sp., assembly GCA_035308305.1. Lineage (GTDB taxonomy): Bacteria > Vulcanimicrobiota > Vulcanimicrobiia > Vulcanimicrobiales > Vulcanimicrobiaceae > Cybelea. The sequence goes on from DATGGV010000007.1 coordinate 11,335, forward strand.
TTGAAGATCGCCACCTCGCCGGTCTCGCTGGCAACGCCAAGATCGCCGGTCTTTGGATCGACCGAACAGCCAGTCGGCGCAGTCGACCCGTCCTGGAGTTCGGCAATCGGTTCGCTGCCGCCATGTGCGAATTCCAAAATGGAGAACCCCTCGCCCATCGCCATGAAGACATTGCCGTCCTTATCGGTGCAGAGCCCGAAGGCGGGGCCGAATCCGAAACTGCAGGCGTCCAGGGTTTGGACGAGCTTCCCGCGAGGATAGGTGAAGACATATACGGGGCAGTAGTTGCCGATGCTTGACGCGTACAGAAGGTCACCCGCGCGCGCCGTTTGCTCGATCGACCGGGTCCCCGCGATGGGCGGCTGCATGTGGACTCCGTCGAGGGGCTGTTGAAGGACGCCGCAGCTTGCCAACGTCGCCGCAGCTACGCAGCTGCATACCGTGCGACTGAACCCTGAGATGCTCATCGCGTTGGTCACTCCTTCGAGCCTGGGTTGTAGGCAGCGCCGGTTACAGAGTCTTCCTTGGACATTGCGTTGTTGAAGCTGTACTCATAGACCATCTTGCTTGGAGCGTACCGGTACACGTCGATCTGTCCGTACTTCACGTCGGCCGCAGCAAACTGGGTCGATGTCTCGTTCAAGTGACCGAAAGTCGTGCTGCCTTCGTAGGCAAAAGGTCCGCCGACGCGCTTGCAGTTCGGATTGCATCCCCGATAGACCCAGAATCCTTGCCCGATGTCGACCGAGACGAGGTTGCCGTGTCTGTCGATGTCGAGGCCGCCGGGATATGCGTTCTCGAAACCCGTCGCAATCTGGCCCGATCCGGCGCACTTTTTGAAGTAGACGAGCACCGCGTAGCTCGCCGAACCATATCCGGATGCCCAGCAGTCGCCGTTCTTTGCAACCGCGACCCCGACGGGGCCGGCAAGGTCCGGATTCGTGAGGGTCGTCGTGCATCCGCCGGAGAGCGTGCAGACCGCGACGTTGCCACCGGTGCTGGTATAAAAGTTCACAACCACGATCTTACCGTTCTCGGCGTCAGCGCTCGCAGCGTCGTAGACAAGAGCGGTGTCGATGGCTCCGAGACGCGAGCCGCACATAGCCGGTCCTAGAAAGACGATGACTTTGTCGCCGCCGAGCGTCGCCACCATGAGATTCCCTTTGCCGTCCACGGAAATGTCGCCGGTACCCACGCCCGGCGTTTCCGAACACATCGGCCCGCGGTTCTTCTGGTTGGTCAGCGGGTATCCCAAGATCGTGTTTTTTGTCGAAGCGAACCCCAAACCGACGTAGATGCCGCGCGTCGCCGAGGCGGGTGCCGCAATGCCGTGCACGGTCTGCGGCGCGATCGCTCCACCGCAGCCTGCTAGGATTACTGCAGCAACGCTAGCGCCTAGCGCGTATGCGGTTAGAACCGAGACTCTCACTTGCTCTCCCCCACGAAGCCTCGTCGCTTCGGCGCTTTGCGCATGAGTATAGCTCGGCCCGACGCAGGGCAGCATCCGTAATTGTACGGAGGCCCCGTGGCAGCTGTACTTAGACGTAGGCGCGCAGGTCGCGCTTGTGGCAGTCGGTCGCTCACGCTTCCGGAGTGAGTCGCTCGCGCCGAAGACTACTACGGCGCCACGGTGAAGACGAAATCGGTAGTCGCGCAGTGTGCTTCTTGGCGTCGCTAAACGTCAGCGTGCACAAGCCGGGTGCCAGGCCGTACACCCACCTGGTAATTTTCGGGCCTTTCCCGATATCCATCCCGTTGCGAGAATTCATCGTCGCAACGCCGTTGCACGAGGGAAGATCCGCGCTGAATTCCCCGGTGTATCCGCTCTCCGCCACGACAACCTGTTCGGAGCCGCCGAGGTTCTGGCTGTACGCACCACCGTCGCTATTCAACGAGATTTTGGAGGGTGTAACGGTGATCGTCGCTGAGGCTGGGGCGAAAGGCATCGGGAATGCTTGCACCGCCCCGCGGCAAAAGCGAGGAGACCCCGCCAGCGCAGGCGGCCAGCAGCGCAAGGGATATCGCGCAAATTGACCTGGCCCTCAGTGCCATCGGTATTTAGCCTCCCCATGCATTGCTGCACAGCTTCGGTAAGGGCCGTGACGAGTCTTACCCGCTATATGCGGGTTCGATCGACCTGAACGGCACGCTCAACTAAGCGAAATTATTTGCCTATCTAGCGTGTGAAAGGGTTACGGACCACCTCAGCGGCTCGGGGTCTAGCAGGCGCATCGTCTCACACGGCGCGAACGCTTTCGCGATGAGTCTGTTGAAGCATCCCGTCACGTACGACGGTGCGGCACTCGGCATAACGCGCAGGGGCACGGCGTTGTTTCTTTGTGCGTTATTTTGCAGTGGCGCGTTGCCGACGGGGCCTGCGAACCCGTGGCCGGCCGACGAGCGCGGCATCGGCGAAGGCGCCGTCGGCACTTCCTCAACGGGGGCCATGGAGGACGGCTTCGCGCTCTCGCTGACGACGGAGCGGGACTCCAACGAAGCGCCCGAGGCGCTGGTCGAACTCCGGAACCTTTCGCATCGCCCACGCCAAGTGAAGTTCGCAGGTATGGCATATGCCGTCACCATTAAGGACGCGCTGACGGGCCGGTTCGTCGTCGTCGGCTCGCAGTTACGCTCGTGGCATTCAGAGAAGCCGAACGGCGAGCCGCTCTATCCCGAAACGTCGCTCTACGCAAAGTTCGAGCTGGCTAAGACGTATGCTCTCGAAGGCGGTAGGTATCTCGTTACGGTAACCGGATATCCTACGATCGACGGCACTGCCATACGGTTGATCTCCAATTCCATCGTGGTGACGATGCCGCCGCGCAAACTTCCGTGGACCCCGCTTCCCAACGCCTCTAATGTGCTAAAGACCGTTCTTGCATCGAACCGGCCGGTCTACGTTCGAGGGGAAGCGATTCTTTTGCGTATCTGGCTGACCAATAAAACAGCCTACGGGATTGTCTTGTTCGGAGGCGACCACCAAGAGTTTACGATCCGGCGATCGTTCGGTCGCAGCGCCGATGCCCCTCACACAACGACTTGCGAGTTATCGAACCGACAGCTAGTTGGGCGCCCGCTATCGCTCCCAATACAACCCGGTTCAACGATTCTCTTGCAGGATTTTCGCCGGTTCAACCAATGGTATAGCGACTTCAGCAATGCGGCCTGCCGATTTAACGAGCCGGGTTGGTACTCGCTCAGCGCGGGCGCCAGGGCGAGCGGCATCGTCGAAGTGCCCGGCGCGCTCCATTCATTTTCGGAAGCCAACGTGATACCGTCAGACCCGCTTGCGATCCGAATCGTCACGCAACAAGAGGCAGCCACGATCGCGCCGACGCTGCTGGACAACCGCGCGGAAAACGTTGCAATCGGAAGGCTCCTTCCAAGATACGCGGAGCTGCGCCATTCATTGCTCGATTTTATCGCCGAAATCAGGCCAGGCGATACGCAAACGCAAGCGGATGTGGATTTCGGACAGCGTTGGCAAGAGGGATACGATGGCTTCCGTTCCGGGCTCGCGTTGCTAAATGGTTTGGGCGATCCGGCCTCGCGGTATGTGAACGTCACGGCAAACCTCGACGAAGCCGCGTACCACCTGAGGGAAGCTGGGCAGGACGTGCACGATTATTGCGACTCGCTCGCCGCCAGAAGCGCGATTGGCGTCGCAGATTACTTCGTCGCGGCCGTGGACGAAGAGCTTAAAAAAGGAAGCGCCTCCGTTCTCGACGCAAGCGATCCCGCGCCGACGCTGCAGCCGCGCGGCGGCTTATGCCTCGCGCGTTAGGCTCCACACTTCGGGACAGTTGCGGCGGCACCCACCTCTGGTCCAAAGAATACGCCTGCTCGGCGGGTCTGACCACGGAGCACCGCAATGCCGGGGATGGCACCGGGGCGCAGCGAAGTACGCTGGGCACCGATCCGCTCAGGTTTCAGGGGGGCCGGCGATGAGGATTTCAGATATCGGCCGCTACGCGATAAGCAGTTTTGCAGGCGTGGCGATGCTCGCGGGTTGTGGATCGCAATCGGCCGCGGGGCCAGGGGCCGTGCCGCTGTTGGCGCGGAGCAAGATCCAACACATCGTGCTGATGGTTCAGGAGAGTCGTACGTTTAACGACCTCTTTGCCACAACGAAGGTGGGAAAGATCCGCGTCGGCCACCGAACGAAAGCAATTCACCTCCAAGCGGTCGATCTTCAAGCAGCACCGCGCCTCGACGACTCTTATTTCGCCTTCCTTAAGTCCTATCGCAACGGGCATATGGACGGCTTTAACCGCGCTGCATATCAGTACGTGAAGCCCTCGGAGATTCAACCGTACTTTACTTTAGCCAACGAGTATGCTCTGGCCGACCGCATGTTTCAAACTCAGGGCAGCGGCGACTTCACGGCCCACCAAGACCTCATCCGCGGCGGCACCGAGATCGACTCGACGGCAAGCCTAATCGACAGTCCTTCCTCTTCATCCAGTTGGGGTTGCACTTCGCCACCCGGAACCCTGACCTCGCTGATTACGACGAGTCTCGTGTACGAGACGCGAGGGGGGCCGTATCCGTGCACGAACGCGTTCCCATCGTCGGGAAGTAACTACAAAACGCTTGCGCACCTGCTCGATGCCGCCAACGTTTCGTGGAAGTACTATACCCCGGGGTTGAAGCCTTTCATGCCCGGCGCGCTGTGGAACGCGTTTCTCGTGATCTCTTCGGTCTACGGTAATAAGAGCGAGTGGAGCGAGCACATCTCGAGCCCGCAAACCAACATTTTACAGGACATCTCGAACGGCAAATTACCCGCGATGTCGTGGGTAATTCCCGACGGTCCGGATTCCGACCATCCGGGCTATAAATCCGATACGGGGCCGGCGTGGGTCGCCGGTGTCGTCAATGCGATTGGGGAAAGTTCGTACTGGGACTCAACGGCAATCATCGTCGTGTGGGACGACTGGGGAGGCTTGTACGATCCCATTCGGCCGCCGAGCCGCGACGATCAGGGCGGCCCCGGCTTCCGAGTGCCGATGATCGTCGTTTCACCGTACGTGCCGCAAGGCGAGCTAGCTCATTCGACGTACGAGTTCGGCAGCATCGTGCGCTTCATTGAAGACACGTGGAGACTGGGTCGCCTGGGAACGACCGACGAAACCAGCAAGAGCATCGGCAATATGTTTGACTTTCATCAATCGCCGCGTTCGTTCAGTCCGATTCCACCATAATGCGGGTTTCGGCTTAGCGCGCGATTTCGTAGACCGTTCCGTTCCCGTAGCCAGATCCTCCGGGCCCACCGAACCACGTCGTTCCGTACATCCGGTTGCGGGCGCCGATGGTGACGGCGCTCAACGGATATCCGCCGTCGTTAGCGTCTTTCTCAAAAGTGTGGAGAACGCGCTCCGTCGATGCCGTCCCGTGCGGCACTACGCTGAAGACGACACCGCAACCAAAGTCCCCGTTGCACTGCGTGTCGCCGCCGTTCTCCGTGGTGCCGAAGACGCTGCCGTCCGCGTCGATCGCCAATCCGGCGGCGGGGACTCCGCCGTCGCTGCCGCCGGTGAACGCGTGCAACACGGTTTCGCTCCACGAGCCGCTCGCCGAAGGCGACAGTTCGTAAACCACGCCGCACCCTTGAGAGCATTCCGGCGCATAGTAGCCACCGCCGAATGAGGTCGTGCCGTAGATGTTGCCGGCGGCATCGAATACGAGTCCGCCGGTAGGGCTGGACCCGAGCTTGAGCGTTTCCTCCGGGAAGAAGTAGACTGTCGTTTCGTGCCACGAGCCCGAGCGCGAAGAGCGACTCATCGCGTAGACGCCTGCGCCGTTCGTCCCGTAAATCGTGTTGCGGCCTCTCGGGGTGAGGTCGCCGGTCGGATAGCCGCCGGCTTTCACGCCGAAAGCGAACAGCGTGCTGAAGTTCCACTCCATACCGGAACGTCTCAATGCGAAGAATGCGCCCGCGCCCGATTCTGAACCGTAGCACGAGTAACCCCCGCCGCAGTGCGCGGTACCGTAGAGGGTACCCTCATCGAGAATAAGGTTGCCACGAGGATGGCCGCCGTCCGCGCCGCCGCTGAACGTGTGGAGCAGGCGCTTTTTCCAATTCTTTCCGTGCCGCACCAACTCGAATGCCGTTCCGCAACCGCGAAACTCGAAGAACTGCAGACAGCCGTCGTTGCCGCCGCTCATCGTCACGCCGTAAATATCGCCCGAAGAATCCAACGTAACCGTGCCGTACGGCGCCGCGCCGTCTGCGAGATTTTTGAAACTATACAGAACGCGCTCCGTCCATCCGGTGCCGGAGGGACTCAGGTCGAAGATCGTGCCGCAGCCGACGCGCATTTTTCGAACCTTGCAATTTCCCGTGCCGCCGATATTGGTCGCGCCGTAGAGATTGCCGGCTTTATCGGAGACCAGGCGTCCTACGGTCGGCCAAGCACCGTCCGGACGGCCAGTGAAGAAGTGCGCGACGGAATAGCCGTGTCCGGCGACGCGCCGCGCCTGGGTGCTGCTCTGACCCTTCGGTAGGCTGGGCGCGCCCGAGAATGTGCACCCCGCAAGCAGCGCGGCCGTCACGACCGCGAGTGCGGAACGACAGGGAGCCATGGCACGCCGTTCGTTGCGTGGGAATAAGCGCCTATGCGACGGTCGAAGCCGACTGGGAGGCCGGGGCGCAGCGCGAAGACGATTCCGCAACCAAATTTTCCGTAGCAATCCGCTCCGCCGGAAGAGGTCGTGTCGTATAACGCACCGTTCACGTCGATCAAGCCGGCCTGCGGTTCAGCTCCGCCGGAGCCGCCGCTAAACCTGTGCAGCACCTTCTCCACTCCCGTCGGGCTTACACTGTAAACGGTTCCGCAGCCGCCGGAGCAGCGCGAAACTCCGCCGTTCACCGTCGTGCCGTAGAGCGTGCCATTCCCGTATATCAAACCCGCAGCGGGCTGTGAACCGTCGGAGTCGCGTTTGAATGCGTACGAAACTTCCTCGGCGCCGGCCGTCGTTATCTGGTAAATGGTTCCGCAGCCATAACTGTAGCATCCCAAACCACCACCCCAAAACGTCGTGCCGTACAGCTTGCCGTTCACTTCGATCAAGGGCGCCTCGGGGTACGCTCCGTCTGAGCCACCGGTGAAGCCGTACAACACTTTCTCTTTGCCGCTCGTGTTTATGCTGTAAACGGTTCCGCAGCCACTCGGGCAGGTCGAGACGCCGCCGTTAGCCGTCGTGCCGTAGAGCGTGTCCTTCACGTCGATCAATTCCGCCAGCGGGGAAGCACCATCGGAGCCGCCGGTGAAGCCGTGCAATACTTTCTCGACGCCGCGCGTGCTTATGCTGTAGACGGTTCCGACGCCCGACGAACCTCCGGTAAAGGTCGTGCCGTACAGCGCGCCGTTCACTTCGATTAAGCCCGCATCGGGATACGCTCCGTCGGAGCCACCGGTGAAGCGGTACAGCACTCGCTCTTTGCCGCTCGTGCTGAGGCTGTAAACGGTTCCGCAGCCGCCAAGGCTGCAGGGCGAACCGCCGCCTGCCTCAGTCGTGCCGTACAGCGT
>DATGGV010000008.1:0-20485 GCA_035308305.1 Candidatus Cybelea sp.
GGACGCTAAGAATGCGTAAGCGTAGACTTGAGCTATGGCTTTGATCGATCAATCATCCGGCAAGCCCACCCCAGGCTAAACCTGCTCTGGCGCGTCATCCCCTTTGCTATCGTCGTCATTCTCGTCATCGTCCGCGGCCTCGTCCTCGTCCTGATCGATCGCTTGCAATTGAAAAAGACCCTTTACGAGGATCTCGTGGAGTAGATTGCGGGCTTCCGCGAAGAGCGGCTTGTTTTCTTCAATGTCGCGCGGAACTTGGGAAAGGACCGCGACGGCAAGGGAGCCCTTCTGAATTGCCATTTGCTCATTCTGGCCCGCACGCTGTATTTTAGCCCGTTCCAGTTCCGTGGCGGCCTGGAGCGCCTCCCTGGTAGGAAGCTGACTGTACGCCTGCGCCAGCAGCTTGCGTCTTGCCCTTCTTTCCGCCGAATCGCTCATAAAGAGATCGCCCCCGTTCAAAATAATGACCGCCCATATTGCACCAAACGTAGCCGAACCCTCCGCGTACGTGGCTGGTTTGGCTCGGGCGTGGGTGATCTTAGCGTATCTTATGTGCGGCGCGGATTCCGGGCTGTTGCCGCTAAAGCGCTAAACCGAATTCTTTAGTACCGTACGTTGACCGGCTTAGTCTGCCGTTGCCAACGATCGTGTTTACTGCCTATGTCAACATCGGCGGCGTGTTCCGAACCAACCCCTGGGCACCATATACAGTCTCCGCAGAGGCACGACTAAACCGCGCCAGGACATTAGCGGGTTTTTCGCAACTTTCAAACCGAGTTGATGTAAAACGATGACTCGTTGGGCGATCGCCTTCCAACGGAAGCCACCTCGTCGCACTTAAATTGAGGAACCCGGCAGACTGCCGGACCGGACGTTTGAAGGCCCTTATGCAATATCCCGTGGCGATCGCTTTGCCGGGGATGCCCTTATCGTCTCGGTTGAGGCTGAGCACCAGGCCGTCGGTGCCGGAGACCAAGCCGACTCCGACCTGGATTACCGTCGCCGTGTGATTCGCGCTCGGCGAAAAGGCCACCGCGCGCCAGTTTTCGGGGAAACCTTCTTCTGCATCGGGTCCCGTGACCGGGCTGCCTTCGAAAGCCCAATACCTGCCCGAGCGATACGAAGCCAGATTGCCGACGATCGTAACCAGTTTGGTGCGCGCGAAGGTCGCCGGCGCAGCAGCCGGCGCGGCCGGTGTGACCGTATGACCGCCGCACGCGCCGAGCACCACGGCCATCAATAGCGCCGGCGCTTTCCAGTTCATCTCTTCTGCCTCACTTCCCCAGCACCGCAAACGCGACGCCGTAGAGCGAGTGAAATGCAGTCCACGCGTCGTTCTTCAGACCGTACGAGGTACAACTGCCGCCGTGATCGTCGGAGCAGTATTGCGCCATCGTCGCGCCATGGATTTGGCCAAGCTCGCTCAAGGCCCAGCCCGCCGAGGTTCCGGCCTCCGATGCGTCGGTACTGAGAACGACCCAGTACTTCGCGCCGGCCCTAAGCCGCAAGCCGGCTTTATCTTCCACGGCTTCGACCGCGCAGCACAGTGATTGCGGAAGGTTCGTCAACTTCCAAGCCTTGATAGCCGAACCCGGCACGCCGCGGGCATCTTTATCGAGGCTCAAGACGAGCCCGTTGGGCCCGTAACTCCAAATAGCGGCGACTTCAAGCTTCGTCGCAGCGCCATCGGCGCGAGGCGTAAACGGCGCCGCCGTCCACACTTCGGGCTGCCCGGAGTAACTCGGTCCGTTGACGCTCGCCTCGCTCCACGCCCAGTACGGGCTCTTGGCATACTCGGAAAAGCTGTCGGCGATTGCGATGAGTCCGTCATCGTCGGTAGTGTTCGGCGGAAGCGGCGCGGCGTGCCGGCCTGAAGCCGCCGTTTTGAAGGCTCCCTGCTTATTGGTAACGCGCTGCACGTCGCCGGCTGCAACGGCCACCGCCGTCGCCGCGATCAGGGCAACTAGCGTGAGTGCGACCGCTCTTCCTTTTTGCACGGCCATTTCTCCCAATTCTTTCCCCGGGGCCAGCCCAACCTATCGCAACTTCTGCTCTAAACGTACGCGACTAGTGCCATTTACCGTTCTCCTTTAAAGATACACCGCATCATCAAGCGTGGTCCAATCATCGCTTGCGGCGCGCATCGGCCCCACGGGCAACCCGGTCAGTTACCCGGTCAAATACCGGGAAGGGTCCGCCGAGCGAGCGAAGCGGGCGGCGTGCACGCTCGGTCGACGGTCCCGGCGGAGTTCGGAGCGCTCTTGCGGCGCTTGCGGATTGCGGCCGAGCTTTCGCAGGAAGAACTCGCCGAGCGAGCGCGCATGAGCGTCGACGCAATCGGTCAGTTGGAGCGCGGCCGCCGTCGCGCGCCGCAGCGTGAGACCGTCGATCTCCTTCTGCTGGCCCTCGACCCCAATGATGAGGATCGCGCAGCGCTGCTGGCAGCGGCGAGCCGCGCGCGCGTGCGCGGCGCCGAACCACTTTCCGGCGCCGATGCAGCGTCACGCCACAACCTGCCCGGCCGGTTAACCGATCTGATCGGTCGAGAGAGCGTCGTCGCTGAAATCCACGCGTTGCTTGCCGACGCTCGACTCGTCACGCTGGCCGGCGCCGGAGGTATCGGCAAGACGCGCACGGCGATCGAGGTCGCCGCGCAGGAAGTCGACCGCTGGCCCGACGGTGTTTGCCTCGTCGAACTCGCGCCGGTCGGCGATGCCGGACTTGTTGCGGGAACGATTGCGCTGGCGCTCGGCGCCCTCCAAGAGTCGGATGAAACGGCGCTGGAAACGCTGCTGCGCCATCTGAAACACAAACACGTACTGCTGCTCCTCGATAACTGCGAGCACCTCATCGACGAGGTTGCACAGATTGCCGAAAGGTTGCTGCGCGAGAGTCCGCGGATCAAACTATTGGCGACGAGCCGCGAGCTGCTGCGAGTCGCAGGCGAACGCGTCTATCCGATGCCCTCGCTGGACGATTCGAGCGCCGCGGCGCTCTTTGAAGAGCGCGCGCGGGCCGGCGATCCCGCGTTTGCACTCGGGGAGCGCGATGCGCCGATCGTCGCCGACGTCTGCCGGCGGCTCGACGGCATCCCGCTGGCGATCGAGCTGGCGGCGGCGCGCGTGCGCACCCTGGCGCTGCCGCAGCTCGCGCGCAAGCTCGACGAGCGCTTTGCGATCCTCACCGGCGGCAACCGGACGGCGCTGCCGCGCCAGCAGACGATGCAAGCGCTCATCGACTGGAGCTACGATCTCCTCACACCGCAGGAGCAACGGTTCTTCCGGAGGCTGGCCGTCTTTGCCGGCGGCTGCTCCCTCGACGCCGCGGCGGCCGTATGCGGCGACGCCGGCGACGACGCGCTCGATCTTCTGGCTTCGCTATCGGACAAGTCGCTCGTCGTCGCGCACGCCGGCGGCGACGAGCAGCGATACGGATTGCTCGAGTCGATGCGCGCCTATGCCATGCAGAGGCTCGTCGAATCCGTCGAGCACGCCGCCATCTCACGCCGTCACGTCGATTTCGTTGCGCAACTGGTCGACTCGCTTCGCTTCCGATCTCGCACGGCGGCCAGAGAAGCGCTGAGCCTTGAGATTGAAAACATCAGAGCGGCGTTGTCGTGGTGCGCGAGTACCGGCGACTCACTCAACCTCGGCGCACAAATCTTGGCGAGCACCAGTGTCTTCTACACGCAGAGCCTGTACGGCGAGTACCTCGAGCGGTCGCGATTTTTCCTCGGACACGCCGACCGGATCGATCCCGTGCTGCAGGCCGGCATCTGGCTGGGCATCGCTCGGAGAACCGTCGGCCTGCCGGCGCTCGACGCCGCCGAAAGAGCAATTGCCCTCCTGGAAGAGGCGGGAGATCGCAGCGCGATGGTCGTTCGCGCGCATCTCAAACGCGCCAAAGCGCTGGCGGAGCAGCATCGCATTCCCGAAGCGCTCGAGGCGAATATGCGGGTGATGCAACTTCGCAACGAGCTCTGTCCGGGAGACGACGGCACGCTGGCCAGCATCCACCACCAGCGCGGCTTCCTGCTCGGCCAGATGCACGACGAGGCTTTCGGCCGTCGAGAGTATCAAGCGGCTGCGGCCATCTATAACCGCATGGGCGACCGCAACGGCGAGGCGTACATGCGCTGCAACATCGGCAACTGTTACTATCTCGAGGGAGAGATCGAGACCGCGATACGATTGTCCAGCGAGAACCTCGCCGTCTTCCGCGAGCTGCGCAACTGGGACGGTGAAGCCTTCCTACGCTGCAACCTCGCCGAGTTTAAAATCGTCAGCGGCGACCTGCTCGGTGCAGCGCAAGATATCGCCGGCGCCGTCGAGGCTGCCAGGCAGCTCGGCAGCGAAACGTGGTTAGCGGCAGCGGCCTTCGCCGCCGCCGGCCTCGCCGCGCACGCCGGCAACTTCAGAGCCGCGGCGCGGCTCTCCGGCTACGTGCGCTCGTGGAAAGCCGAGCGCAGCTACTACGAAGCCGGCGACACCCGCGTTCAAACCGCAATCGAGCAGCTACTCGAAGCAGGCCTCCCCCGCGAAGAACGAGCCTCACTCGAATCCGAAGGAGCCAACCTCCCGCAAACCGCGGTCACCCCTCTCATAATAAGCGTAACCACCACCCTGTCATCCTGAGCCCTTCGACTTCGCTCACGACAGCCTCCGTCGAAGGATGGGTCAACCGCCGCAATAAGGTGGTGTTTTCACGCATATACCCCCAGTTCGACCTGGTGCATTCTTATCAAGAGAGGTCGCCGATTGTGCTGCCCCCCTTGCTTGAGAGGAGTTCATCATGCCCGAGTTTCTACCGATTCATCACGCCCGTAAAAGCAGAGGCCTGCTGTTGTTTTTGTGCTCGGCATTGGTCGCCGGGTGCGCCCAGGGAGGCGTCGGCAGCATGCCTGGGGTTGCCTCAAACGGCAGCTCAGCATTGGACGCCGCGCTCCGCCAAAAATCTTTGACCGGAGCGAAGCGGCACACTCAGACGACTTGCCCAACCACCTATAACTTCAAAGGCTACCCCGACGGCTCGGTGCCGGAGGCGGCCCTCTTCAACCTCGACGGAACGCTCTATGGCACGACGCCCACCGGCGGTAGCAGCGACATCGGCACCGTCTATAAGATCGCCGGCGGTTCGGAGAGCGTGGTCCACAGTTTCACAGGAACACCGGACGGCTCGAGTCCGTATGCCGGATTGATCGCCGTCGGCGGCGCGCTCTACGGTACAACGATCCACGGCGGTGCGCACGGGGACGGGGCTGTCTTCAAGATCACAAAAGCCGGGAAGCTAAGCATCGTTTACAGTTTTAACGGCGGTCCGGACGGCGCCGAGCCCGCTGCCGGATTGCTTCACGACGGTGGGATGCTCTACGGCACGACGCCTGACGGTGGGGCGACGGGCAATGGAACCGTATTCTCGGTCACGACGTCCGGCGTAGAAAAGGTGATCTACAGCTTTGCAAACGGTTCGGATGGCGCGGGCCCCCTAGCGAGCCTGGTTCGGTTCAGAGGCGCGCTCTATGGGACGACGCAAAATGGCGGCACGAGCTCGGAGGGGACCGTCTTTCGGGTGACGGCGTCCGGCCAGGAAAGCGTGGTACACAACTTCGATGGTACCGACGGCGCAGGGCCGGTTGCCGGCCTCGTCGTCGTTGGCGGTGCGCTCTACGGCACAACGCCGAACGGCGGAGCGATCCGCTTTGATGCCGGCGGAACGGCCTTTAAGCTCACTGCATCCGGGAAGCTAACCGTGCTTCACAGTTTCGGATCGCTCTACGACGCCGCGGACCCGAGCGCGAACTTGCTCGACGTCAACGGCACGCTCTACGGCACCTCGGCAGAAGGTGGCTCGGTCGGGATCGGCGCGGTCTTTTCCATCACGACTTCCGGCGCGGAATCCGTGCTCTGCTCCTGGCCGTTGGGAACCGACGGTGAGGAACCGATGGCGGCTGTCATTGATGTCGGCGGTACGCTCTACGGTACGACTCAGGGCGGCGGCAGCGCCTCACAGGGAACGGTATTCGCCATCCCGTTGTGACGTCAAATTAAAACTGGCGGGTGCTTCGGCGCCCGCCAGTTTTTTAATTCTCGCCCTTCTCTCTCAACGCGCTCACGATTGCGCGCGGAAGCCTCTGAAGCTCTTGCAGCATCACCGCTTGAGTCTCTCGTATCGACTCGATGACGTCGGTATTTTGGCTCGACAAAGTGTCCAGCGCCGTCCCCACCCCATGCGCCAGAACCAGCAACGCCTCCAATTCATCGGGCGCATACGCCTCGCCGTCGCGCTTGGGCCCGCAGATGAGCGCGCCGACGAGGCCGCCGCGCGAAATCATCGGGAACGCAAACTCCCCGCGTAACTGCGAATCGGGAAACAGATGCAGGTCGACCGGCTTGTTCCACGCACGAAGCGCGACGAGGGCCGGATCGTTTTCGCTAACCTCCGCGCGCAGCCCATCGATGGTGCAAGCGTAAGCCGCCGTGCCATCGCGCACGATGACCGTCGCGTGGTTCGCGCTCGTGTGCTCGACGACGCTTTGCACGGTTCGACCCAACAGCGTACCTCGGTCGGAGATGTAGGACGCCTCGTGCGCGAAGCGGCGTAACGCCGACTCATCCTCATGCCGCTTGCGGAAAAAGACCCGATCTACGAACTGCTCGACGTACCTGTGGACGTACCGCAGCGAGATACCGAGACCGAGCGCCACGACCATGCCGATGATGGTGCTGGCGGTATGGGTGGCGCCGGCGAGCCAGGCACCGGCGGCCCATTCGATGAGCACGAACGCGCCGATTACAAGCGCTGAGACTACCGCGAAGACGGCGGCGCGATTCAAGACGAAGCCGACGTCGATCAGCCGGCGGCTCAGTGCCGCATACGTCAGCGCAATCGGCGCCGTGAGCAACACCAGCGTGCTGACGAGGCCAACGACGATCGTATCGGCGTACGACGATGACGACGATGTTGCGATCAAGCCCACGATGAAAAAGCAAAAAAAGGCCGCAAGCGGTACGAGCGTCCATACCGCTCGCTGCCGCTCGAGGCCGCGGGCTGCGGCGATTGCGAGGAGCCCGCAGAGCATCGCCATGAGGACGGCGGCCGCAATGCAAACCAACCCCGCGTTCCCCTCGATGAACGGCAGCGGGTCGAACCGCAGCGTGATGACTCCGGCACTCCCAACTAAGGAGATCGCAACGTAGATCGCGAGGAATGTGTAGCACAGCCCTTGTGCGATACGACGCGACCGCGAGGGCGGCCGAGCGTAGCCGCTTGCGAACGCCGCCAGCAACGCTACCGTCAGCGGCCCAACGATGCTAGCGCAGACGCTCTGGAGGACATACGCCCAAGCCCAGGGTGTCGCGAGACCGATCAAGGCGCCCGTAAAAACAAAGGCGGCGATCAAGAGCGACAGCAGTTGCATCTGAGGCTTCTCGGCACCGCGCCATGCGATCAGCGTTGCGAACAGCAGAAGCCAGAGAGCCGCGAACGTGGCGAGCCAGAAGTTCCACGTAAGCCTGGGCGCCTGCGGTACGACCGTAATCTTCTCTTCCAGCGAACCCCCGCGCACCGACAGCACGAGGGGTCGTCCGTTGAGCGGCACGTCCAACAGGGAATAACGCTCGACGAGGGTGTTCGCGCGAATATCGATGAGATCGCCGCGACGGAGGCCCGCGCGGTCAGCCGGCCCGCCGCGGTCGACCGACGTAACCACGAGATTAAAGCCGGTCGAAGAGACGCCGGTATTAGCGCCCCACGAGCCCTGCCACGGTGAAGCGCCGCGCATCCCGGTCGCGTCAAGCACTGCCGCTACCTGGGCAAGCGCCGCAAGAGCGCACGTTGCCAGAAGCACCGAGCGCCAGGGAACCCGCCTCAGGGTGAACACGCAGATTTTTCGGCGGGCATCGAGCTACCGTCTTCGGTGTTTTCGCTGGTTGCCATTTCCCGCTACGGTTCGGCGCGCTCGTGGGGAGTACCCAATGACCGCGACCGAGAAGCGGGGCCGCATGACGCGTCCACATGAGGATATCCAACGGCATACCATCACGGATCACCGCCCAGGCGGACCCGTTATCGCGTTCGCAGCGCCCTCCTGGTGGGCCATCGCGCTGGTGAACCTGACCGCGGAGCGCGCCGCTGCCGGAGTTGCGTCGTACGAAACGCTCGTCGAGAAGGCGCGCTCCGGCGCGCCAAAAGTACGTGAGGCCGCAATCTTGCTCTCGCACGACCAGCGGCGCGTCATCGCGATACTGCACGTAGAGGGACATGAGGCGTTCGGGCATCTCGTCGCCGCCTGGGACGATCATCACCTCGTCGCGGAACGGCACGACATCGCCGAATCGCACAACCTCGCTCTCTATCGGCTTGCGACGGTGACGGGCGAAGCCGCGATCGATCCAACATCGCAGGACGCCTACGCGTTCGAACGCACCTCCTCAGACGTCGAAAGCAGCGTCTCACCGGGCGTTCGCGCTGCCTGCATGTTCGATGCCGACGACGGTCACGTTCGCGCCGCTATCTACCGGTCGGAGAACTTTGAGCAGCTCACGGCACCTCGCGCGCCGGACGAAACGTTCTACGAAATAAGGCCGGTACGCACGTTCGCGTAAACCGGGCTCGTTCGGGTCGTTAGAACCGTTTTGCGGGATCGTCTTCGAATGGGTAGACGTGGACCATCCAGCCGAAGACGTTGTCCATGAACACGCCGCCGGCCGCATCGCAGGCCGGCTTCGTATTAATCGAACCGCTGAAACCGAACTCGTGGCGCTGCTCGTCCGTAAGGGCTATCGTGCTCTCCTTCGGTTGGCAGACGTTGCGGTGCGAATGCCAGTGCCCGTACGCTAACGGAATGCGCCGGTCGAGCTCGTCCATCGTGCTGCTGATCGGGGCGGTAAACATAACGCCGGCGAGCTCGTAACCGCTTTGCGTTCTCCGATATAGCAGAGCCATCGGCCGCTCCGGGTCGAGGTGCTGCCAGTTCACTGGAACGTTGGCGTAGTTGACGAAATGCTTGAGAGCGCCGACCGGAACGTCGGGACCTTCGGGGCGATAGCCATCAGCTACCGCGCGGTCGACGCTGCGGTATTTCGGCAGAGTCGACCGCAAAGAGGCGATGAGACGCTGCAGGTGCGCGAGGCGATCCGGCGCGACGGTCGACCGCTCCTCGCTCAGTTGCGTATGCCCGAATGCGTCGATCCCCATGCCGGTGTTGCGCAAGGAGTGGGCACTCTGTTGCGCGCATGCCGCGAGCGTCGAGCCCGCGAGAAGCGCCAGCACTTGCAAACCATAGAGAATTCGAGCCACGATCGTCCTCCCTTTTTTGCAGGTTTCGGACTAGCAATCAGTTGCTTCCACTGCTACTATATCAAGGCCGTGTTAGCGAAAGCTGAGAACCGTGACGTGAAATGGCAGGCGACGCTCGCACTCGTGCTTTGCATCGGCCTTCTTGGGCTTGAGACGGCGGCCGCCGATACCAAACCTCAACACCATGGAAGCTCACGCCACCGTGGGCTGGCCGCTAAGGAGTTTCATGCGAACAACACACGTTCTTGGCCCCTTGATCGCAATGATATTAGCGGCGCCCGGCATCGCCTTTGCCTCACCGACGGAGCAGCGCGTTAGCGTGTCGGCATATGGCTGTCCGTTCACCGGGGCGAAGACGGTTGCGATCTCCATGCAAAACACGTCCCTCTTCGGACTCGAAGGGCGCACGGTTCACGTTCCAGTCGTCGTTACGCCAGGCGGTGCATTGCACTTCGAGTTTCGCGCGCCGCCGGGACCGATCTACATCGACTACTCGATCGATGGCCAGTGGTGCACGGACGGAGGCGAAGGGCTAGTAGTGCTCCCCGGGCACGACCGGAATATCCTTATTGCGATGTATCCGAAGCTAAACGTCAGAGACTGGCACGCGCGCAAGTTTGTGGCGGGGGTCCTGCCCGGCGTGCCCGTTGGAGTCAGCGTTGTAGTTTCAGATTCTCCCGACTGCCCCTCCGATGAGTCGCCCGCGATTGCAGCAACCATAGACGGCGGAGCCTATTACGCCGGCTATGCTTATGGCCGCCACCTGTTTCTCAAGCTCGTCTCAGCAGGGTTCGACCGCCTGTATATTGCGCTTCCAGACGCCGTGCCGGTGGAATCCAACGACGAATACGTTCGCCGAGATATTACCGCGGTCGACTTACGGAGGCTGACCGTCCACGGGACGAATCAGGCCGTACAACGCGTTCAGTCTCCTTCCGGCAGTTCGACGCGGTTCCCTTAAGATGGTTTTAGGAGGTTTATGCGTTACGCGATTGCGGTCGTATCGTTAGCCGTAGCATTCCTCAGCACTGGAACGTGGGCGCGCGCCATCGCGCCTACGCCGGAGCAGCGACTGCTCGCCACGATGAAACTCTGGGGCGATATTCGGCTCTTCGATCCGCAGGCAAGTGACGGGAGCGTCGACTGGGACGCGGCCTTCATGCAGGCCGAGCCCGCCATTATTGGGGCGAGCAGTGCCGGCGCCTACCGCGCCGCGCTGACGACGCTCCTCGCGCCGCTGCACGATCCCGCCACCTACGTGAACGATACGGCCGAGCCTGGGTCCGGGCGCATCACAACGAGTTCGGCAGGCACGGTCACGGTGATTCGGATTCCGCACAACGCGATGACCGATGCGCTCGAGACGGATCTGCAAGCCGCCGTAAAGACTGCGGCAGCGAGCCGGATCGTGCTCTTCGATATTCGAGGCATCAACGAATCCAACGACGCCGGTGCTGATGCGCTGTCGAGCTTCTCCACCTCCCAATCGCCGGTGCTGGCGCTCGTCAAGGGCGACGTCACGCTGCCGCGCGATCGTTCGCGCGGATACGACGGTTTTCCGAATCAACGGCCGGGCGGCTACGCCGGGTACTCGGCCTTCGATCAATCCAACGATTCCGAGACGCTGCACGGAAAGTCGGCGCAGCCTCGGCGCTTCGGCTTTCTCGTCGACGGTTCGACGTCGTTGCCCCCGCTTGCGATTGCCCTCGCACTTTCCGGCGACGCGACGATCTTCACGACCCGAGGTCAACCGACGGCCGTTTCGACGGAAGGGGGAACGCTCGAACTTCCGGACGGCGTCAGCGTGACGTACCGGATCGGCGATTTAGCCGATGTGGCATCGAAGCAGGCGTTTGCGACGGCAACCGTAGGAAGCGTCGCGGACGCGGCCGCGCAGTTGGCCTCGCAGACGTCCGCTGCGGCAGCGTATGCGCGACCGCCGGCCGAACGGTTCGTCGATAACCCGTACGCTTCGGCTACTTATCCCGACGAAGCGATGCGTATGCTGGCGGTCGCGCGGATATACAACGTAATTCGCTATTTTTCGCCGTATCGCGCGTTGATGCACGACGATTGGGACGCCGCCGCCTTGACCGCGATCGCCGACGAACGGGCCGCCGGCGACGCGCGCGCCTACGTGCTCGGACTAATGAAGTTCTACGCGCACCTGCACGATTCGCACGGTTTCGTCTGGAGTCCCACGACCAGCAGAAAAGAGTTCGGCTACGGGCCGCCGTTCGATGCGCGTTACCTGCACAGGCAGGCCGTCGTGAGCGAAATTTATCTGAGCGGCGCGGCAATGCAGGGCCTGCGTCTCGGCGACGTCGTCGACGCGGTCGACGGCATTCCGGTGCGGCAAGCGATGGACCGGCAAGAGGTATACATCTCGTCGTCGACACCGCAATCGGCCGATTCCAGCGCGCTCGCTAATGCGCACGTACCGTCGATCTTCGCCGGCCCGCATGGAACCGCGCTGACGGTTCGCTTCCATCACCCCGGTACGCGGCCGTCGCTGGTCGCGACGTTCACGCGCGACGAGTTTCCGGAGCCAAAGTCGCCTTCGCCGCCAAAATACTTCATTCTCCCCGGCAATGTCGGCTACGTCGACTTCGATCGCTTGGAGGTCACCGAAGTCGACGCGATGTTCGCCGCGCTCAAGAATACCCGTGCGATCGTCTT
Source organism: Candidatus Cybelea sp. (assembly GCA_035308305.1). Classification (GTDB taxonomy): domain Bacteria; phylum Vulcanimicrobiota; class Vulcanimicrobiia; order Vulcanimicrobiales; family Vulcanimicrobiaceae; genus Cybelea. The sequence continues at coordinate 11,977 of DATGGV010000008.1, forward strand.
CGACAATCGCGGCTATCCACGTGGTGCGGCGTGGCCGATCGCACCCCGTCTCACGACGCGCACGTCGGTACGGCTGGCGCTCTTCAACACACCGCTCGTCGTCGGGCCGATCGACGCAAGCTTTGCCGAAGCCGAACTACTCCCGGTCTATCAAGAGTTTTACCAGATGCTCGATAAAGCCGCCGGCTCGCGCTATCTCAAGCCGACGGTGATGCTGATCGACGAACGCGCGATCAGTCAATCGGAGCACAGCGCGCTCTTCTTTCGCGAGACCGGTCACACGCGGTTCGTCGGCACGCCGACGGACGGCGCAAACGGCGACGTAACCTCGATGGTCGCGCCCGGCGGGGTGCGCCTCAACTTCAGCGGCGAAGGCGTACGCCACGCCGATGGCAGCCAGCTCCAACGCGTCGGCATCATTCCCGACGTTTGGGTCGAACCGACGGCCTTCGACATCGCCGCTCGCAACGACGTCGTACTGCAAGCCGGCCTCGACGAAGCGCTGCACTTGTCGGGCGCGACTCCTCAAGCGCGAAAAGCCGCAGTGCGCCAAGAACTCGCGCGCGAACGGTTAGCGGCTAAAGAACGCGGCAGAGGCTCGCGGTCGCGCTGCCCTTCGCCGCGCACTTCCTGCATCTAAACTCCTCTTCCGGATAGTGCTTAGACCGCCACGATCTCGATGAGTTCACGCAGTGCCTCGACGTCGCCGGCATTTCTGGTATACAGCGGAAGGCCGGCATCTAGCGCGATCGACGCGATGAGAAGATCCAGGGCGCGCGGTCCACGAGGCTTCCGCCCGGCGGCCGCGACCTCGGCATAGATGCGACCGTAAGCTCGTGCTGCACCGTCTCCGAATGGCAGAGGAGCGAACGACGCTTCCGCGCGTTGGAGACGATCCTGACGGCGCGCCCGTTCGGTCGGGTCGGCCGTAGCCTGAGGGCCTGCGGCCAGCTCGGCCAGCGTAATTGCGGAGATTAGCGGCTCTTCGGGAAGAGCAGCTGGATCGATTCGTTCGAAGTCGATCACAACTGATGTGTCGAGGAGGGCGCGCCGGTGTTTAGGCACGCGGTCGCGGATCGGGATCGGCGACCGTATCAAGATCCTTGCGCAAGCGGCGGTAGTCGACGCGTGGAGCGCCGCGGAATATCTCAACAACGGTTGCAAGGCGCGCGTTGCGCCGCCGGCGTAGTGGGATCAACTCGCCGACCGGCGCGCCACCGCGGGTCACGACAAAACTTTCCCCGGCCTCGAGCGCCCGCATGATCTTACCGCTTTCGTTACGCAGTTCGCGCTGAGTAATTTCCCTCACTTGCTTCAGTGTAGCACATCGTGCTACAGCGCGGCAAGCCGGTGAAGGAACGAGCGAATACGCAGGAAAGGACCGTAAATGAAACGATCGTGCTTGGTTCTCACCGCCGTGGTTACCGCGACGATGTTGGCGGCGTGCGGCGGCAGCCATTTCGCCCCCTCGACGCCGGCGAGCGCACCGCTGGCCGCTAGAGCGCACTCGTCGGCCAGCACCTACCAGCTCCTCTACAGTTTTAAAGGGACGCCGGACGGCGCGAGCCCGCTCGCGGGATTGATCGCGGTGCACGGAAAGCTGTACGGCACGACGTTGAACGGTTCGAAAAACTACTGCTCGGGAAGCTGCGGCAGCAACGACTGTTATCTCGGCTGCGGAACGGTCTTTTCGGTCGATTCGTCCGGGAAAGAGCGCGTCGTTTACAACTTCGACGGCAACTTCAACGACGCGCAAGACGGCTCGTGGCCGTTTGCCGGCCTGACCGAGTTCAACGGGACGCTGTACGGTACGACGGGCGGCGGCGGTCTGGGCGACGGCACCGTGTATACCGTAACCACCTCCGGTAAAGAGAGCGTGGTCTACCGCTTCACCGGCGGCAGCGATGCCGAGATTCCCGAAGCGAACCTGACCGTCGTCAAGGGAGCGCTCTATGGCACGACGGTCTACGGCGGCGGTTCGGAATGCGGCGGGGCCGGCTGCGGCACCGTCTTTTCGATCAGCGCCGCAGGCAAGGAGAGCGTGCTCTATAGTTTCGCCGGCGGCAGCGATGGCGCGCGGCTCTACTCCGGCGTCACGTACTTTCACGGCAAGTTGTATGGCGCGACGCTCGAAGGCGGTTCCGGCTGCGGCACCACCGGATGCGGGACGATTTACGAGGTGAGCCTTTCGGGGAAACATCGCGTGCTCCATAGCTTTGGCGGCACGTCGGACGGCGCGTATCCCAACGGGCTGACCGCAGCCGGCGGCGTTCTGTACGGCACGACGGAGGGTGGCGGCGCGCGAAGCTCCGGAACGTTCTTCAGCATGACGAAGTCGGGGAAGCTGCAAACGCTCTACTCGTTCAAAGACATTCCCGACGGCAACCTTCCCGGCGCAAATCTGCTCTATCTCAACGGCAACTTCTACAGTACGACGGTCGGCGGCGGCACCGACGGCGTCGGCACCGCCTACGAGATCAGCAAAACCGGCAGCGAAAGCGTGCTCTACAGCTTCGCAGGCGGCACCGACGGCTCGGCTCCACAAGCGCCGGTCGTCGCCTTCAAGAACGCGCTCTACAGCACAACGTATAAAGGCGGCGGCACGGGTTGCACCAGCGGCACCGGCTGCGGAACAATTTTCAGCGTAACGCCCTAAGGAGGCTCGGATGAGTTCACGGTTGAGTTTGCTGGCGGTGGCGGCAGCTGCCGCGCTAACCACAATGGCATCGGCGGGTTGCGGTCAGTCGACTGGGTTGAGCGTCCCCAGCAACGTGGCAAACGCAAGCGGCTCGCGTGTCACCCCTCAGGGTGACAAAGCTGGGCGCAGTTGGATGAGCCCCGAGGCGAAGAAATCGGATCTGCTCTATCTCGACGACCAGACCGGGAACGTATACGTCTATTCGTATCCCAAGGGCGAGTTGATGGGTACGCTCACCGGGCTGCCCGACCCGCAGGGTGAGTGCGTCGATAGGAAGGGCGACGTCTTCTTCACGACCTTCGGGGGGGAGGAAATTCTCGAGTATGCGCACGGCGGGACGTCGCCGATCAACACGTTGAGTAACCCCGGCGAATATATGGAGGGGTGCTCCGTGGATAAAAAAACCGGAGACCTCGCGGTTATCGACTTCGAGCCGACGACTGGAGGGGGTGGCGCCAGTGTCGCCATCTTCGCCAACGCCTCGGGAAGCCCGACCATTCTGAGCGATGCGAATCTCTACCTCGGCTATCAAATCGGCTACGACAGCAAAGGCAACATTTTCGTGGACGGCGTCGACAGCAGCCGCAACTTCGAGTTCGCGGAGTTGCCGAAGGGCAGCAGCAGCTTCACCGAAATTACGCTCGACGTGGCGATCACCACGCCGGGCGGCGTGCAGTGGGACGGCAAGTACGTCACGGTCGGCGACGCGAAGAACGGCAATATCTACCAGACCGACGGCGCAGGCGGTACCGTCGAGGGTACCACGTCGCTGAGCGACTCCGACGGAATCTTCCAATACTTCATCGACGGCAAGAGGGTGGTTGGGCCGAACGCCTATTCCGCGAACGCCGGGATTTGGAAGTATCCGAAAGGGGGCAGTCCCACGGTGACGCTCACCGGTCTTACCGATCCGTTCGGGGCCGCGGTCAGCAAAGCCCCGAAGTAGGTTCGGTAAAACGTCTCGAACTTAGCGCGGAGGCTTGTGCGACTCGGCTCCTTGCCGGTCGGCATGAGTAACCGCCGCGTAATGCGCCCGGTCGTTCATTTCGCTCGTGGTCGGCTCCGCGTGAATACCGCCGTGGCCGCCATTGTAGCTCACATGGCTGTACGAGTTGCGGTAGACGGTCTTATCCACGTAGGTATTGCGGATCACCGTCCGGCTGACGTTGGTGACGGCGCTGTTGTAGTGGAACGCATTTCCATACCATCTACCGCCGACGTAGCCGGTGCCGAAGTATCCGAAGCCGTAGTTGATGCCGCCATAGAATCCCACCGAGCGTCCCCAGTAGCCGCCGTGCCAATAGTACGCGTTGGATCTATAGCCCCAGTAGCCGGGAGTCCAGAGTAGTCCGACTGCAGGCGCGGCAACCCACGCTCCGGATAACCAGCGGTATCCGCCGGGTCCCGACGCCCAGTGACCGGGCGCCCAAATGGAGTTCGGTCTGGAACACGGAGGTTGCGCGTAGACGGGCGTCGCGGGAGGCGCGAAGGCCACGCCGATCCCGACCGCCACCGATGCCGACGACGGCAGCGGACCGGTAATAAACGCGATAAAGACGAGAGCTGCAACCGCAGCTCGTAGTACGTGTAGTTTTTGCATGCACTCTCTATTCGACATCGAGCGGAAAAAACAGTTAGTTGCGCCATTGCATGCATTCGTTCGGTGAAAGCCTCCTCTGGAGCGATTCGTTGGCATTTTTGCTCCAAAAGCATCGCTTTGCGTGTTACAGACTCTGCCGTCAAAGAAATTAAAGCACCTCCTTGGCGGCGATCGACTCGAAATCTGCAACCTTACTGCGTCGGTTCGGTTCAGCAAAAGCAGGAAAAGAAACTCAATTGAAAGTTGAAATAAAAATTTAATGGATTTAACCAAAACCGCACCGCGCAGCGTTAGCGAAATGATGCTCGGCGTCGTCCAGCTCGGTCGCGCGACCGATAAAGCCAAGGCGTTAGCGCACGGCAACATCGGCGAATACAAGTACGACTGCCCGATGGACCACGACTTCTTCGCATACCTCGGTATGGATTCGAACGCATTTCTCCAAGTCGTGAAAGACGCGAAGAGCGATGCCGAGATCGAAGCCTACGCGAAGACCTTCATCGCGAGAAAAGATCCTCGCAATATCGAGGCCTTCAACAAGCGGTGGCTCGCCACCGCGCCGACCGGCGAGTCGTTAAAGCACTTTGAGGAGCTGCGCAGCAAGATCGCTCCCAGCCGGACCGACGTCGTCTCCTGGGCCGACCTGCTCGACCTCGAAGAAGGCCGCACTGTCTCCGATCGCGCGATGGCCCACGCCTAAGCCAAACCCAGCCGCCTAGCAAGCTCGAAAAAGGAGCGCGACCACAAATCGCGCTCCTTTTTCAATTCTCCGAAAACTGCGCCTATTTGCCCAGGGCGTTGTCCGGGCTCGCGGCGACGGGCCAGTCACCGGCGTCTGTCGTCAGCTTCGCCGCCAGCGTGCTCCCGTTCGGATAAGCGACGCTGTCGACGTCGAAGTCGGCGCCCGATTCAAGGCTGACGTACAGCTCTTTCTCGTTCTTGCTGAGCGAGAGTCCGAAGGCGTATGGCGCGGAAATCTGCTTCGACGGCTCGGTTTCACCCGCGGGGAAGTAGTCGATCGTCGACTCGCCGTCGATCACGATGATATCGCCCAACTTGTCGACTTCCAATCCGCCCGGGGAAGTAACGGCGAGCCCGAGGTTCGTTCCGCTGGTCGATCCTTGGGGAAACTCAATCACTTCGCTTCCGACCGAGGCATACAAATTATCCGACTTGTCGGTTGCAAGATACTGGGGACTGCCCCCCGGCACCGATATCGTGAGCGAAGGCGACGTCTTGCCGCGCTTATACACCGTGATCGTGTCGTTGCCGACGTTGGCGCAATAGACGTTTCCGGCCACGTCGACCGTTAGGCCGGTCGGCCGGTCTACGCCGTCGCTAATTGTTAGAAACGGCGAAGTCGCGCCGGGTTTATATGCCGTTATCGTGCTGTTTCCGAGGTTCGTCGCATAGACGTTCCCCTTCGCGTCGACGAACAGGCGCTCGGGGTTCGACAAACCGGTCGTGATCGAGCCTTCCTCCTTTCCGTTTTCGCCTTTGGCAGAATAGATTGCGATCGTGTTGGTGTCGTAGTCACCCCAGTAGATGAGATTCTTGCTCTTTTTTGCGTCGGGCGAGAGCCAGCCGCGCGAGCGCGCCCGCTGGAAAGGTTGCGGGCGATTCAGGCCGTCGGCGGCTTTGAGATTCGCGCGTACTGCCGCGCTGCTGCTCGCGGAGACCGGCGAACTTAGCGAGCCCGCGACCGAGCAACCCGTAACGAGCACTGCCAGCGCAGCGGAAGGAATCAAACGCAGAGTAGAAGACGCAATGGGGTTCACGAGTGCCTCCACAAGTAGATGAAAATAACGTGCGGTTCGCTGCGCTTCACGCACCGCGCATCGAGTTCCTGGCGTCGCGCCGCTCGACCGCTTGGCCGCAAAGGCCATCACGTGACGGTGGGGAAACCCTCGCGAAACCGTTGCACGGAGGTGGTTCATGGGCAGTCGACATCTGTTATCTTTTCTCGCTATAGTTGCGGTCGCTGGATGCGGCGGCGCGTCGCTGCAGAACGCTGCCGTGCCCGGCGCGGGCGCAATGGTGCGGCCCGGGCAAGCCGACGCCGGCCCCTCGTGGATGCTGCCGAATAAGAAGCGGACGACGCTCATCTACTCCACCGATTGGTTGAACGGCGACGTGAACGTCTACGAGTATCCCAAGGGCGAACTCGTCGGCCAGATCACGGGGTTTACCTACCCGTATGGCGGCTGCGTCGATTTAAGCGGCGACGAGTACGTAACGGACATCGGCACCGGAAGCGCGGTCGAGTACGCGCACGGCGGCACCTCGCCGCTCAACACCTACAGCCCCGGCGGCGAGCCGATCGGATGCTCCGTCGACAAGCATGGCGACGTTGCGATTACCAGCCTCAATCCCGGCGAAGTGACCATTTACGCGGGCGGCAATCCAAGCGACGGTACCGTCTACAACGATAGTGCCTGCACGACCATGTGGCCGATGGGCTACGACGACAAGGGCAACCTGATCGGCGTCGGAGAGCACAACGGCGTGGCGTTCTGCGCGCTGCTCGCCGGCAAGACATCCGAGACCACGCTGACGGCGAGCGCCTTTAAGATCATAACGCCGGGCGGCACGATGTGGGACGGAAAGTACATCGCGATTGCCGATCAGACCGTGAACAGTTCGCACGAGACCGGCGTCGTCGAAGCCTCGCTCAAAGGCACAACGTTGACGTCGCACGGCGAAATAACGCTGGGCAGCAGTTGCGGCGGGAATGATAACGTCTCCCCCTTTATTTTGGGCACTAAGAACACGCCGGTCAACCGCCGTCAAGGGAAGGTCGTCGTCGGCGCCGGTCCGCTCTGCAGCGGCAGCACCAACGGCGTCAGCTACTGGAAATATCCGGCCGGCGGGAATCCGTACACCGGATTCAGCACTACCGACACACAACACAACATCGCCGCCGTCAGCATCGGAAAATAGGAGGGTTTTAAAAATGCGGTTACATCTAGGGCACCAAACTCTGGCGGCAGCCGTAATCGTCGCGCTGCTCGCGGGATGCGGAGGCGGCATGTCGCCGACGCAACTCGGCGCCACGGGCCAGAGCACCGTTGCGCAGTTACGACACATCGGCGGCGCCGGCGCGGCGTATGCATTCCAAACGTCGCGTGCGAACCCAGCGCGTTCGTGGATGGCGCCCGATGCGAAGAAGTCCAAGACCCTGCTCTACGTCGCCGACCAGGGCGCCAACGACGTTGACGTCTATTCCTATCCCGCCGGTAAGCTGAAAGGCACGTTAACCGGATTTCAAACGCCGTCGGGCGTCTGCTCGAACAAAGCCGGCGACGTTTTTATTCTCAACGGCAACGGTACCAGCGTTGAAGTCTACGCGCACGGCGGCTCCTCGCCGATCCGGACGCTCGATCTTCCGGGCTATCCCGAACTCAACTGCTCCGTTGATCCAACGACGGGGGACCTCGCGCTCGGAGTGCTCGGCGGCACGTGCGGAGACTGCTTCGTCGTCTTCACCGGCGGCTCCGGATCGGCGACGACCTACACGCCGTCGGGCCAAAATGGGATTCCCGGCTGCGGCTACGACAACGACGGCAACCTCTTCTGCGACGCCTACGGCACGGGCGGCTTCGCGCTCTTCGAGCTTCCCAAAGGGAGCTCGACGGTAGAGACGGTCGCGGTCAGCGGCGCGAGCGGGCTGGTGGCGGGGTCGATGCAATGGGACGGCACGGACTTGGCGTTTGGAGCCGGCGCCGGGCCGAAGCTCTATCAGATACAAGTCTCCGGATCCATGGGAAGCATCGTCGGCTCGACGACGCTGAGCAACGCGGGTGACGTTTGGCAGTTCTGGATTACCAACAATCTCGGCAGCAAGAAGCACAAAGGGCTGCGCGTGATCGCGCCGACCGACATCAGCAGCGCCCCCGTTGTAGGCTACTGGAACTATCCGGCCGGCGGTACGGCGACGAAGAGGATCACCAACGGACTCACGCAACCAGACGGTGCGGCACTAAGCACTAAGAGGTAGCTACGTCTCGGTTTGACCATCGCTCGCGGGGGAGGAGCCTCCGCGAGCGACGGCTCTATTTGATGGAAACGTTAGCGCATTACGCATGTAGCAGCCGGAGCTCGCGCGCGCCGATCTCCCGCGACGTCTGGGACTAGCGGCGATCCGTGGCCGAGCCAGAATAGCTCAAATGCAAGTCTATGGCGTCAGCGCAAAGATGGTACCGCAGCCCGCG
>DATGGV010000009.1:0-81608 GCA_035308305.1 Candidatus Cybelea sp.
CCATCTTGACCACGACCTTCTTCGGCGTGGACCAGGCCATCCATTACGGCACCCAGGGCCGCCTTTACACGAGCGAGCTGGCAAATCAAGAGCAGACCATCTCGGGTGCCCGCGCCTTCTTTCATCCCGTCAAAGGTTGGGATGTGCTCGCGGAGCTGGGGCGCGCGTGGTACGACGCCGGCTTGGTGACCGAACCGGGCACGTCGCATTTCGGGAACTACGAACATTTTAGTCTGGCGCGCCACATTGGGATCGACCTGGCGACGCTTGAATATCATCGTTTCGACCCGACGTACGCAACGATTATCTTGCCGTACGGCATCCCCGAGAACATCTGGAGCGTGGCCTGGTCATGGCCCGGCGTGTGGCTGAAGTCAACCTACCAGCTCGTCGACAACAGCGTAATCGGCGCCAACCGGGCCGGCTTTCATTTCAAGTACGATCACAACAGCAAGTATTTGGAGATGCACGCGAGCTACGGCGACTGGCGGCAGCTCATACCCGAAACCGAAGCGAATGCATCTCAAGTGGGCTTCGTCGACGGCTTCTTCCTCTTGCAGCAAAATGGATTCGGCACGATCGGGCACGACCGCCAGCTCGGGCTTTACGTGGCCTGGCATCTTCCCAGTGACGACATTGCTTTTGACGGCGTCGAGGATTATCTCAATCGCGATGCCGATCCGGGGCAGCCTTTGGACGTGGTCGACACACGCTCGCCGCAAGTCGTCCTGAGCTGGGCGCATCACTTCAACGCCAAGCTGCTCGCGGTTGGCGGCTACGGTCGCTACGAGACGATTGGACGATGGGCGATCACGCCCGTCAACGCAATCTACGGCGTCGGCTTCGCCGGCGTCCAGGTCGCGACGGGGCCGAACACGGCGCTGCTCGTCGAAGGAAGGCGATACGCGCTGACGGGCCTGCCCTCGATTCCCTACGGGCCCTCCCCGGCGATGCGGGGGACTGGCCTCATCGTAGACCAGAAGATCGGCTTATGAGCACCGAATCGGTCGCCCCCGCCCGCTTCGTACGGCCGAACGTCTTTCGTTCCGTCCTCATGTTCCTTTCGATCGTGGGGCCGGGCATCATCACGGCGAATGCCGACAACGACGTTGGCGGAATCCTGACGTACTCGCAAGCCGGGGCGCAGTTTGGTTACTCGATGCTGTGGCTGCTCGTGCCCATTACGGTGGCGCTCGTTGTGGTTCAAGAGATGTGCGCGCGAATGGGCGCCGTCACCGGCAAAGGCTTAGCCGACCTGATCCGGGAGAATTTCGGCGTAAAGGTAACCTTCTGGTGCCTTCTGCTCTTCGTTCTAGGCGACATCGGCAATACCGCCACGGAGTTTGCCGGGGTCGCCTCGTCGGCGCCGATCTTCGGCGGTTATCTGCACGTTCCCAACCTAGAGGCTTTCAAGATCGCTTTGGTCGCCGCCGCAGCGGTCTTCGTCTTCCTCACCGTGACGCGCGGGAGCGCCAAGCTGCTCGAACGCGTCTTCTTCTTTTTCTGCTTCGTATACGTTGCGTATATCGTCAGCGCATTCGTCGTCCATCCCGACTGGCACGACGTCCTGCACCAGAGCGTCGTTCCGCATATCCAGGCATCGAAGGCCTACGTGCTGATGGTCATCGCGGTCATCGGCACGACCATCTCGCCGTGGATGCAGTTCTACATCCAGGCTGCGGTCGTTGAGAAAGGCATTCGCGAAGGAGACTACGGCTACTCGCGCCTCGACGTAGTGACCGGCGGGATCTGGACCGACGTGATCGCGTACTTCATCATCGTCTCGTGTGCGGCAACGATCTACATTCATAATCTCCACGCCGGCGCTCATCCCATCGTGGTGAACGACGTTGGCGACGTCGCGGTCGCGCTCGCCCCGCTCGCCGGTAAGTTCGCCGCACTGCTCTTTGCCCTGGGCCTCCTCAATGCGGCCGTCTTCACGGCCTCGATTCTGCCGCTTTCGACTGCCTATTACGTCTGTGAAGCATTCGGCTTCGAGCGCGGCGTCGATAATCGCTTCTTTGAGGCTCCGGTCTTTTACGGCTTCTATCTCGCCCTGATCGTCGTCGGAGCTGGGGCCGTCATCATCCCCGGCGCACCGCTCTTGGGAATCATCTTCTACTCGCAGGTGCTCAACGGCGCACTGCTGCCGATCGTCCTGGTCCTCATGCTCCTGCTGATCAATAACAAGCGGCTGATGGGGCGTTGGACGAACTCGCGGCTCTTTAACATCATCGCTTGGGCCACCGTCATTATCGTAGGCGCGCTCACCCTGGTCTCGACGGCGCAGATCGTCTTCCCCGCACTGGGGAGCTAGATCGTGTCGAGCGTGGCGTCAGCGCATGGCGGGCTTGCGGACGAATGCGCTGGTTGCGGTCGGCGCGGCGCTGTTTGCCTCCATCTCGATTCTCATGAACGCCACAATCAATCCGACGCAGGTGGCAGCGTACATCGTTTCGGGCATGCTTCTTGGCCGGCGCAGTTATCTTTAAGGAAGGCTTCAATCTTCGAGGGCTCAACACGGCCGCAACGCTGTGGGCAACTGCTGCTGTTGGAACGCTTTGCGGCTCGGGTTTCGCCGCAGATGCCACGATCGGCGCCGCCGTCGTCCTTTGTGCCAATGTGTTTCTCCGGCCGATCGTCGCGCGGATCAATCGACAGCCGCTCGACCAAACCGAACTCGCCCAGGTGTACGAGATCACGGTTACGTGCCCCGAGTTGCAAGAAGAAGCCGTGCGTGCGAACGTGCTCGCCCAAATCCGCGCGACGACGCCGATGTTACGCTCGCTCGAGAGTCACAACGTCGATACGGGGCGCGTGCGGGTAACGGCAAGCGTTTCCACGACCAGCCGAGCCGACGCGAAACTCGAGCGGATCGTCGGCCGCCTCAGTTTAGATCCGACGATTTTAGCCGCGAGCCGGCGAGTCGCCGCCGTCGAAAGCCGCGACCTCGGCACCGTAACCGAAGAGTAACCGCGCCTTTCCCCTGTGGGAGGATGACGGCGTCGAGCCAGCGCAAAGCAATAGCACGGAGTGCCCACCATGAACAGTCCCTCGAGTCTGATTCGCGCCTGCTGGTGCCTTGTTGCGGCGGCAGCCCTGCTGGCCGGCTGCGGCCAATCATTGCCGGACCAAACGCGAGCCGCAACGAGGCAGGCGTGGATGGCCACGGGAGTTAGCGACGAAGACTTGCTTTATGTCTCCGACCCAGGCAGTAACGGCGTCTTTGTTTACTCGCTTGCGGCTCGGCCGGCGAAACTCAGGCTCGTTGGCTTTCTAAACGCCGCATTGTATCCCGGGGGCGAGTGCGTCGACAAAGCCCAGAACATCTACATCACGGATGCAAGCGGGCCCGTCAGCGGCTTGCATGAAATCTTTGAGTACGCTCATGGCGGTACCACCCCCATCGCCGCTTTACGCGATCCGGCCGGCGAACCGAACAGTTGTGCCGTAGATCCAAACACGGGAACCCTCGCGGTCACGACTGCCGAAGAAATCGCAGTCTTTACGCAGGGTCGGGGAAAACCAAAGCTTTACTCCGACAACCAATTCTCGCGGTTCAGCTTCTGCGCCTACGATGACAAGAGCAACCTCTTCGTAGATGGTTCGAGCCGTTCGTCTACTAATTTCGCCGAGCTTCCCGCGGGCGGCCGCAAACTGCGGGAGATCACCCTCAACGAGTCGTTCAAAGGCGCGGGCGGCATCCAATGGGACGGAAAGCACCTCGCCATCGGCGACAGCGGCGCCGGTGTAGTATATAGGTTCGACATCAGCGGCAGCGCCGGTACCGAGGTTGGTTCGACTCAACTCGGCCGCAGCGCGACGATAGATCAGTTCTATATCGAGCCGAGCAACTTTGGCCAGGGAGCTCGCAAACTGATCGACCCTGTCATCCGCGATCAATCCGGGCCCGGTTCCGTGGACTTTTTCGATTACCCGTCCGGTGGGAGCTCGACGAGGAAACTCTCCAAGTTCTCAACTCCGTACGCCGTGGTTGTCAGTGCAAGTTTGTAGGAACAGCCGTGATTATTCGGTGTCGGGGGCGAGATCGGCGCCGATTACGAGCGCCGTCTTCGCGCCCGGTCGAATCGCCGTCGAAAACGTTCGCGCGAGCGAGGTTGCTGCCGGCGTTGCACCGATGACGAGGCTCGCGCGCTTCGCCTTCTCGTCGACGAAGGTCGGTACGTTCCAGCCCGCGCCGCGCAGCGCGCCAATCAGCGTCCCGTCGAACGCCGCATTCCCGGTCGCGTTGGCCACCAAGACTTCGTCTTGAGGTGGATCGCCTTTGCCGAAGAGTAGCGCACCGATCAGTTTAGCCCAGCGCTGGTCCACGAAGACGACCGACGCATCCCCGACCCACCCGGGCTTGCTCGGGAGCGTGAAGGATCGAATGTTTTCGTCGGGGACATTGCGGTAGATCGTCAACAGTGAGACGAGCTGCTGATTGTTGAGCGTCGTGTTGATGTTTTTTCGTGCGAGCTGCATGATGTTCGGCAGCTTCGTCCAGTTCTGCGGTTCGCTCAGCTGATCGATCAGGAGCTTAAGCACCGTTTGTTGCCGCTTGACGCGTCCGAAGTCGGAAGCGGGATCGTGCCGGAATCGCACGTAGCCGGCCACCTGCGCGCCGTCGAGATGCTGCTCTCCCTTTTGCAGGTGGATATGAAGGTCGCCGTTATCGTCGTCGTAGTTCATGTTCTCGTCGACGTTGACGTCGAGGCCGCCCATGGCATCCACGATCGCCGCGGCGCCTTCGGGCTGCAACGCCACGATCGCGTCGATCGGCGCGCCGCCTAACAACTGGCTTGCCACCCGAGCGGTCATGTGGGCGCCGCCGAAGGCATACGCGGCGTTGATCTTCATGGGACCCTGCTTGGGAACGGGCACCCAGGTGTCGCGCGGGATCGACACGATCGTAACGGTTCGCCGGCCCACGTCGAGATGGGCCAGGATAATCGTATCGGTCGTCGCCTCGTCCGCCTGATACCCGAGAATCAGGAGGTTCAACTTAAGTTGCCCGAACGAGCGCTTTGCGGTTTGCGCTACGATCTGCTGGCGAATCGGGCCACGCACGGCGATGTACCCAATGGCGATCGAAAGGATAGCGGCGACCGCCACGGCGGCGACGCGAAACCAAACCCTCTTATGCATATGACGCACCTAACCTCTCCACGAAATTTTGTTAGAGCAGGGTTACCTCGGTAGGAGAGGGGGCGCGCGTTCTCCGATTCGGCAAAGCACGGGGACGAGTTGGCGGAAGGTGCGTTCGTCGCAGCGGCGCGGCAGCAGAATCTCGAACGCGTGCGCGGCAAAAGTTGCCGTCGTTTTGATCAGTCGAAGGACGCGCAGCGTCGTTTGGGCAAGCCCGCGCGCCGATCGCGAAATCCAAAAGGTGACCGTCACGCAGAAGGCCGCGTGGATCGCCAGACTGGCGGCGATCGGTCCGCCGAGCCACATCGTGGGACCCAGCGCGTGGCCGCCGACGATGAATTGCTCGGCGGTCTCCATCACATAGAGCGCAACGATTTGAAGCGCGAAGATCGCGGGCGCGAGTGAAACGAGGCGGCGCGGCAGCGCCGTCCCAGCCAAGACCGCGCGAGCCGCACCAACCAAATAGAGCGCGAGAACGCCGATGCCGACCATAAGCGCCGGGAAAACGTCGAGATTACTTCGATCCGTGAAGTTTCCGGGACCAAACCAGCCGGCGTTGGAAGCGAACTCCACTATTGGATCCGCAACGGCCGCGGCCATTACCGCGACTGCCAAGCAGAATGGGAGGCGCTTCGACCAGACTCTCACTTTCAAACGCCCTTCCGGTGCCGCGCCGAGGACCCCTCTCGGCAAACCCTCAGCCTTTTAAGACACCGGGATTAAGGGAAGCTGGCGTTCGGGCGCGGGCCGCTTCGGCATCTTCTTACGCAGGGGTACGCGCGTTTCGATGTCGGCTTCGCCGGAGAGCGCGTCGGCAATCTCTTGCGCGCGCTCGATGACGGCACCCGGCAATCCCGCCATGCGCGCTACCTCGATGCCGAACGAACGGGAAGAGCTTCCGGGCTGCATGCGATGAGAAAAGACCGGCGCGCCGCCGCGGGCGGTGTTTTCGACGGCGGTGATGTGGTAGTTCACAACGACCGGCCAATGTTCGGCGAGGGCGCACAGCTCGTGGAAGTGCGTTGCGAACAGCACCATCGGCGCCTGCTCTTCGAGGCCGACTAAGAATTCGCAGATCGCTTGCGCGATCGCCAAGCCGTCGAGCGTTCCGGTTCCGCGCCCCACTTCGTCGATCAAGAGCAAGGAACGCGGAGTGCTGCGCCGCAAGATGTTCGCAGCCTCGGCCATCTCCATGTAGAAAGTCGATTGGCCCGAGGCCAGATCGTCGCCCGCACCGATTCGCGTGAATATCCGGTCGACGACCCCGAGCTTCATCGCTTTCGCGGGCACGAACGAGCCGATCTGCGCCATGATCGTGAGCAGGCCGGCCTGTCGCAGATAGGTGGATTTGCCGCCCATATTCGGCCCGGTCAGCAGAATGAAGCGATGTTCGGCAGTGCGGAGGTAAAGGTCGTTGGGCACGAAGGGTGCGTGCAGCACCGCCTCCATCACGGGGTGGCGACCGTCCTCGATTGCGAGGACGCTCTCTTCCACGAATACCGGGCGCACGTATCCGCGTTCGGCGGCACACTGCGCGAGCGTCGAGAGCACGTCCACTTGCGCGACCGCGCCGGCCGCACTCGAAAGTTCGTCGGCGCGAGCGGCAACGCGTTCGAGCATGGCGGTGAAGAGCTCCGCTTCGAGCCGCTCCTGTCGCGCCTGCGCGGTGGAAATCGCTAGCTCGAGCTCCTTGAGCTCCGGCGTTACGTATCGTTCGCCGGTCGTAAGCGTCTGCTTGCGGACGTAATCGTCCGGAACCGATCCGACGAAACTCTTACCGATCTCGATTGCATAGCCGAAGGCGCTCGCGTACTTGACCTTCAGCGTCTTGATTCCGGTCCGCTCGCGTTCGCGCTGCTCGAGGTCTGAGAGACGAGAACGCGCGTCCGTTCGCAGCGCAACGCACACGGCCAACTCCGCATCGGCTTCGGGGCGAATCACGCCGCCCTCGCCGATCTGCGCCGGCGGCTCGACCACCAGCGTCGCGTTGAGATCCTCCAGCAGCGCGTCAAAGTCGGCGACCCGCCGCAGCAGCGGCGCGATGGCCGGCACCGCCGCCTCTCTCAACGGGCCGAACATCGCCAGCGTACGCCGCAACGAGCCCAAATCGCGCGGCGTGGCGCGCCGAAACCGGACTTTCTGCGCGATCCGCTCGAGATCGAAGATGCCCTTGAGGATATCTCGCAGCGACCGACGGCGCTCGTGCTCGGTGAGCAAGGCGGTAAGCGCGTCCTGGCGGCGCGCTATTTCCACGGGGTCGATCGAAGGCGCGAGAATCCAACGGTTGAGCATGCGCGACCCCATCGCCGTCGCACATACGTCGAGCGTTGCGAGCAGCGTCGCTTTAGGGTTGAGGCCTTGCGCGCGAGTCAGTTCCAGGTGTCTGCGCGTTGCCGGATCGAGCACGAGAAACTCTTGACGCCGATAAAACTCCGGTTCGCCGAGGCCGCGTTCGCCGTTGGTGACTCCCGTTCGCTTGACGAACGCGCCCAGCGCGTCGACCGCTCGATGAATCGCTAGCGACTCCTCCATCGAAAAGCCGTCGAGGCTCCTGCGGTCGCGCGCTTCGACCAAACCCAACGCGGGAGTCGCCAAACGCGCGCCGGCCGCCTCGACGGCGGTCGCAATCGCGGAGCGCATCTCCGATGGAATGTCGGCGACGATCTCCGATGGCGCGATTCGCGCCAGCTCCGCAAGCAGCTCCTCATAGGCATTATCGCCCGCAATAGCAGTCGCCGCGCAAAAACACGTCGAGACGTCGGCGTAGGCGATTGCAAAGGTTTCGCCGGCCATCGCCATTGCCGCCAGATAGTTGTTCTCTTTGCCGTCGAGCAACTGCTCTTCGATCAACGTTCCGGGCGTAACCACGCGCACGACGTCGCGGCGCACGAGCCGATTCGGCTGCGGAACCTCCAACTGTTCGGCAAGCGCGACGACGAAGCGTTGCTTCACGAGCCGCGCGAGATAGCCCGCAAGCGCGTGGTGAGGAACGCCCGCCATTGCGACGCGCTGACCGGCGCCGGCCTCTTTGCTCGTCAGTGCGATCTGCAGCGCTCGCGCGATGGTTTCGGCATCCTCGCCGTATGCCTCATAGAAATCGCCGACGCGGGAGAGCAGAATCGCTTCGGGATGCTTGCCTTTCATGCCAAAGTACTGCTCGAGCATCGGCGAGTACTTGGTCAAGGCTAGCCCCGCACGGTATTAGGCGGTCGCGATCAAATCGAGGAGCGGCCGCATGACCGGCATTCCCGGATCGGCAAAATGCGCGGCTCGTGCGGTCAACGTTCCGAAGCAGCCCCAAACGTGCGCGCTTTCGACAACGACGTCGAGCCAGGGCGTCTGCGCATACGGATGGACGCCTTCCCGATGCTCCGTTGGATAGTCCGCCGGTTTTGGCGCCACGACCGTCACGTTGTTGAGAGCCTTGCCGGTGAGCCGGCGCGCGTCTTTCTTTGAGTCGCCGACGATCAAAACGCGCACGGTTCGTCCGACGTGGCCGTCGTGATAGCCGCGAGTCACGGCATTTTGCGCGTCGAGAAGCTCGGCAAAACGCTCGAGGGCAAGCTCTCTTGGAACCTGCGGCCAGTGCGCGGCCGGCGTACCACGCCGAATCGAATAGATGAAGCTAAAGGCGTTGGCAAAGACGCCCGACCGCACGTAGTCGAGCGTGGCCTGGAAGTCGCTCGCCGTTTCGCCCGGAAAGCCGACGATTAGGTCGGTCGTGATGGCGCACTCGGGCAGGCGGCGGCGGATGGATCGTACGATCCCGTCGAACTGCGCGAGCGTGTACTTGCGGTTCATGCGCCGCAAAAGCCCATCGCTGCCCGATTGCAGCGGAAGGTGAATGCGCGGATTGAGCGCTTCGAGACTGCAGAGATCGTCGAGAATTTTCTCCGTGAAATCCTTGGGGTGGGGCGAGATGAAGCCGAGCCGTTCGAGGCCCGGCAGCGCTGCGACCGACCGGCAGAGATCGCCGAAGTCGCCGCCGGTTGCCGGATCGCTCCAGGCGTTGACCGTTTGACCAACCAAGACGATTTCGCGCGCACCCTGCGCGAGTCGCTCTCGCGTCTCGTCGAGGATCGCGCTTTTTGGCCGGTGATCGAAGCGGCCCCGAACCTGCGGAACGATGCAGAACGTGCAGTAGTACGAGCAGCCACGCTGCACCGTGACGAAGGCGCGCAGGTGCGAGAATGCGCCGGTGGCCGCGTCGCCGGTACCGCCGAGCGGGGTAAGCAGGGCGCGATCGTCGCCGAAGTCCACGTCGTCGAAGTTTGGCTGCCACGCAGCGAGCTGCTCGCCAAGCTCGGCCAGCTCGCGCGTGCCGAAGATCGCGTCAACGTGCGGCGCCAGCCGCTTCATGCGGTCGCGGTCCTGTTCGGCCAAACAGCCGGTGACGACCAGACGCACGCTGGGGTCGACGCGTTTAAGCGCGTTGAGATGGTTCATGCGGCCGTATGCCCGCCGCTCGGCGTTATCGCGAACCGTGCAGGTGTTGAGCACGATCACGTTCGCGGCCTCGGCGGCCGAAGCGACGCTATAGCCCGCCGAGGCCGCGCGTTCGGCGATATACCGGGAATCGGCTTCATTCATCTGACAGCCGAACGTCTCGATGTAAATGCTGGGCATCCGTCTTTTCGCACTTCGCGTGGCGCCTGGGCCATTCCGGCCCCTGTGGGTGTCGCTCGGTCGCATTGAGAAATGAGGTGCCGTGCTGAACCCAGCGACCGTTGCGATCGTCGGACGTCCGAACGTCGGCAAGAGCGCCCTTTTTAACCGCCTGATCGGCCGCCGGCTGGCGATCGTCGAGGACACGCCCGGGGTTACCCGGGATCGCCTCTACGCCCTCGCCGACTGGCGCGGACGAACCTTCAGCCTCGTCGATACGGCAGGCATCGACCCCGGCGCGGACGTGGCGCACGGCCTCGAACTGGCCGATGCGACGCGCCGTCAGGCTGAGGCCGCGGCCGATGCAGCCGACGTGGTCGTCATGGTCGTGGACGCGCAGACCGGCCTTCATCCGCTCGACGACGACGTCGCGGCGATCCTTCGGCGCAAGCGGCGTCCGATGGTACTGGTCGCCAACAAGGCCGAGTCGCCCGACGCGGCAGCGGGAGTCTACGCGGAGTTTGCGAGGCTTGGATTCGGGGAGCCGGTTGCCGTTTCGGCGATCCACGGCGAAGGGACGGGCGACCTGCTCGACCGGATCGTCGACCTGTTGCCGGCGCGAACCGACGAAGCCCCGGCCGATGGGGAACTTGCCCTGGCCGTCATCGGGCGCCCCAACGTCGGAAAGAGCTCGCTGGTCAACGCTCTGCTCGGAGAAGAGCGCACGCTGGTCTCTCAGACGCCGGGCACGACGCGGGATGCCATCGACACGCCATTTCGCTGGGGCGATCGAACCTATCGGCTGGTAGACACCGCCGGCGTGCACAAGAAGCAGCACGCTCACGGCGCAATCGAATACTACGCCGCACTTCGGTCGCTCAACGCGATCGCGCGCTGCGACATCGCGCTCCTGGTCTTCGACGCCATGGTCGGCATCCTGACGCAGGAGCGCCGCTTGGCCGGCATCGCCATCGAGGAACGCAAAGGCCTGATCGTCGTGGGCAATAAGTGGGACCTCGTTCGCGAACAAGGCGGCGACTATACTCGCAGCGATCTGACCGGAGCCGTTCGGGAACAGATTCCCTTTGCGTCCTTCGCCCCGATCACGTTTCTCTCGGCCAAAACGGAGCGGCGCTTAGGAAGCCTGATGCCGATCGTGGTGCAGCTTGCCGAAAATCTCGACCGCCGCATTCCGACGGCACAGCTCAACGTCGTCCTTCGCGACGCCGTGCTTACGCATCCGCCGGCCGCCTCCTCGGGCCGAGTTCTGCGCATTTTTTACGCATCGCAGCCCGGAACGCACCCGCCGGTCTTCGTCTTTCACTGCAACGACCCCGACCTCGTGCAAGGGCACTATAAGCGATTCTTGGAGAATGTCATCCGGCAACACTTCAACTTCGAGGGAATTCCGCTTACGCTCGAGTTTCGTGCGCGCCGCGAGCGAGAGGAGGCAGAATAATGGATGTAGGCATTCCCGAATCGACGGCGATCGGGATGCTCGTGCTCCTGATCGCGATCGCGATCGGCATTTTCATCGCTGCGTTTCTGATCGGCTCGATTCCGTTTGGATACCTCGTGGGCCGCCTCTTCTTCCGCACGGACATCCGCAAGCAAGGCTCGGGCAACATCGGCGCGATGAACGCGCTGCGCGCGCTGGGAACGGGCGGCGCCGCAGTCGTGCTCCTGCTCGACGCGCTCAAGGGATTCGTCCCGACGCTCTGGGCGCTGGGCGCATTCAACGGATTCTTGGACACCCCCGGCTTCCCACCGGGAGGACAAGTGATCGCATCGCTCGTCGCGACCGGCACGGTGCTGGGCCACTGTTTTTCGCCGTGGCTGCGCTTCCGCGGCGGCAAGGGCGTCGCGACGTCCTTTGGAGCCATTTTTGCGCTCTGTTGGCCGGCGGGGCTGGTCGCCGTTGGCGGGTGGGTGGCCGGCGCCGCGATAACTCGCTATTCGTCGGTCGGCTCCATGCTGGGAAGCGTCCTAGCGCCCATAGCGCTTTGGATTTTTACCGGCTCCCTCCCCGAGACGGCCTTCGGCGTTTTCGCGGCGTTGCTCATCCTGTTGCGGCACCGCGAGAATATCGCGCGCTTGAGAGCCGGAGCGGAGAGTCCGATTCACCTTTCGAAGCCTAGCTCATGATTTCGTCAAACGATCTTCGCAACGGCGTGACCATTATCGTGGACGGCCAACTCTGGACCGTCATCGATTTCCTGCACGTAAAACCGGGAAAAGGATCGGCCTTCGTTCGCACCCGCATGAAAAACGTTAGGACCGGCACCACCTTGGAACGGACCTTTCGCGCCGGCGAAAAGCTGGAGCGCGCCACGGTGGACAACCGCCAGATGCAGATGCTGTATAACGATGCCGACGGCTACCATTTCATGGACCAGGAGAGTTTCGAGAACGTCACGCTGCAGCGCGATCTGATCGGCGACCCGGCAGATTTCCTCAAAGACGGCATGGTCGTCGACGTACAGTTTCACGACGGCGTGGCAATCGGCGTCGATCTTCCCGCCCACGTCGAACTGCGAATCGTCGAGACGGATCCGGGCTTTAAAGGCGACAGCGCGACCAACGTGCAGAAGCCCGCGAAACTCGAGACGGGCGCCACGGTTAACGTTCCGCTATTCGTCGGAGAGGGCGACGTCATCAAGATCGATACGCGGGATCGTCGCTACATCGGCCGCTCGAGTTAGACAACCTGCGTTTTGCGCTAGAGCTCTTTTCGGCCGCCTTCGTCGCGAGCATCTTCGGCTCCATGGTGGGGCTCGGCGGCGGTTTCATCTTGGTCCCCATCCTGCGCCTCTTCTTGGGGTTTTCGCCCGCCGACGCGGCGGGCACGTCGCTCGTTCTCATCGTTGCCAACAGCGCCAGCGGCGCCTTCACCTATCTATTGCAAAAACGCGTTCACCTGAAGATCGGGCTGCTGATTGCGGCGGGCGGGTTGCCGGGAAGCGTTCTCGGAGCGATCGCATCGGTTCACATTTCGGCGCGGCTTTTCGACGCGATCCTTGCGGTGCTGCTGGTTGCCGTCGCAGCCGATATGGCGTGGAACGCCGAGCGCCGAATGGCCGGGCGCATCGAGCACGATCGCGTGGCAAAGATCAAAGGGATGTCATATCGCGCCGCCCTCGGTCTCGGCTTCGTCGTCGGGGTCTTCTCGAGCCTCTTCGGATTGGGCGGCGGAATCGTACTGGTGCCGACGTTCCTTTATTTCTCGGAGCTGCCGGTGCACGCAATCAGCGCGACGTCGCACTTCGCGATCCTCCTCACCTCACCGGTCGGCCTCGTGGTTCACGTGCTTCAGCACGACATCGTCGCGCGGGACGTCGTGCCGTTGGTCGCCGGCGGGTTACTGGGCGGCCCAATCGGCGCGCGGCTTTCGCTTCGGCTCAAATCGCCGCAGCTCCTGATCGTCGTAGCGGTCGCGTTAGTGGTCGCGGCCGGTTCGCTGGTTTGGCGCCAACTTTAGAGCCCAGCTCTAGCCAAGACCAGCCTTCGGGAGTAGAATCAACCAACTATGACACGTGCACAATCGATTTGTCTCGTGCTCGCGATCGCCGTCGGTCCCGTACTCTCGTCGTGTTCGGTCAAGACGCTCCCGCCCGCCGCCCCCGCGATCGGAACGGTCGAGCTGGCAAAGCCGAAGCTGACCGGAACCTGGAACGGGTCCTGGACGACTGGCAGCTACTCGGGCACCTTCACGATGCACATAACGCAAAAGGGCAAGAAGTTCTCCGGCACCGTTGCGATTACCATACAGTCAGTCACCACCAAAGGGACCATCAAAGGCACCATCCACAAGAAGAAACTCACCCTGGTGGTATCTGCGAAGGGGCTCGGAACCGGGAGCGGGACGGCTCAGGTGAACAAAACGCGGACCACAATGAAAGGCAGCGTCAGCATCGATGGGACGAAGAGCACCTTCAGCGGTTCGAAGATGTAACGCGGCAGCATGACCCTGCGGGTCGCGTAGCTTACAGCGGCGGCGGTTTGCAGACGCTCCCGACGCGTTCGCAGATCGCCATCCACGCGGGATTGGCGCCCGCAGTAAACGGCGAGCCTTTCGCGGCGGTGAGCGCTCCGGTCTTTGCATCGATCGTATACGCCGAGATGTCGCCGGCGTTCTCGTTCATCGCGTAGCCGAACTTTCCGGTCGAATCCACCGCGAACCCGGTTACGCTCGGACCCGCAGAGAACGGCGATCCCGGCACCGCCGACAGGGAGCCGACCTTGGCGTTGATGGCGTACCCGGAGACGTTCTCGCCGCTGTAGTTTGGAACGTACGCGAACTTCCCGGAGGGTGCGACGGCGACCCCGCCCGGCGCGTATCCGGCGGCGAAGGGCGATCCGGAGACGGGAGTCAGACCGCCGGTCTTCGCGTTGATTACGAAGGCGTAGACGGCGTCTGCCGCATCTTCGGAAACGTAGAGGTATTTATCGTTCGGATCGACGGTCGCGCTCGTGAGTGAATACCCGACGCCAAACGGCGAGCCGGTCACGTTGGAAAGCGCGCCGGTCTTCGAGTTGATCTTATAGGCGTTAACGTCGCCCGATCCGAAGTTGGCCACGTACACAAACTTGCCCGCCGGATCGACGCCGATCGCGATGGGATGCGTGTGCGCTCCGAACGGCGAGCCTTTAACCGCCTTGAGCGCTCCACCGGATCCGATGGAGAAAGCCGAGACGTTACTCGAACCGTAGTTGGCCGCGTAGACGAACTTACCCTTAGGATCGGTCGCGACGGCGATCGGCGCGGTACCCGCGCTAAACGGGGAACCCTTCACCGCCGTGAGCGTGCCGCTGGTCGCATCGACGCTGAACGCCGAGACCGTGGTCGTGGAGTTATCCGTAACGTAAGCGTACTTGCCGCTCGCGTCGATCGCGATCGCCGACGCGCCCTGGAGTCCCGTGAACGGCGAGCCCTTCACCGCCTTCAACGCACCGGTCTTTGCGTCGATCGAGTAGCCGGTGATCTCGCTGGAGCCGACATTCGCGACGTAGGCAAACTCCACGGTGCCCGCGGCAGGGTTTAGCCGCGCGGCGGTCGCCGGCGGCAGCATCGCCGTGGGTTCGGATTTCGCACAACCCGCGATGAGTGCCAATCCACAAACCACTAACACGCGCATACGCATAAGCCGAACTCCCCCTTATTCGTGGCGGTGTTCAGCGCGGCGCGGTCATCTCCTTGGAAACGTTGAGCGGTCTTGTCTTGCTGTGCTTTCTCGGCGACTGGCGACAGCGCCGGCTTGCAGGCGCTTAGCGCGGGTAGGTCATCTCCTTGGGAACGACCAGCTTGTCGTACTCCTCTTCGGTGACGTGGCCGAGCGAGAGCGCGGCCTTCTTGAGCGTCGTCTTCTCGTGGTGCGCCTTCTTGGCGATCTCGGCGGCCTTATCGTAGCCGATCTTCGGCGAAAGCGCGGTGACGACCATCAACGATTCGTCCAAATACTTTTTGATCTGCTCTTCGTTGGCTCGCAGACCCTCGACCGCATGTTCGCGGAACATCGTGCACGCATCGCGCAAGAGCGTCGTCGAGTGCAAGAAGTTATAGATCATCACCGGATTGAAGACGTTGAGCTCGAAGTTGCCCTGCGACGCCCCGAAGCTGATTGCCAAGTCGTTGCCGAAGACTTGCACGCAAACCATCGTCATCGCCTCGGACTGCGTCGGATTGACCTTGCCCGGCATGATCGAGCTGCCCGGCTCGTTTTCCGGCAGAACGAGCTCGCCGATTCCCGCGCGCGGCCCCGAGGCCAGCCAGCGGATGTCGTTGGCGATCTTCATCAGGGCGGTCGACAACATTTTGAGCGCACCCGAAGCGAAGACGAAATCGTCGTGCGAAGCCAGCGCCGTGAACTTATTGGGGTGCGAGCGGAAGGGCAGCCCGGTCAGCTCCGCGATCTTGCTCGCCGTGCGCTCGCCGAACTCGGGATGCGCGTTGAGCCCGGTGCCGACCGCCGTTCCGCCGATTGCCAAATCGTAGAGCGGGTCCAACGCCTCGCGGCATGCGCGCATCGCACGGTCGAGCTGCGTGACGTAGCCGGAAAACTCTTGGCCAAGGGTAAGCGGCGTCGCGTCTTGCAAGTGCGTTCGGCCCACCTTGACGACGTGCGACCAATCCTGCGCCTTGGCGTGGAGCGCGTCGCGCAGCGCCTGCACGGCCGGCAGCATCTGCGACATCGCTTGCGCCGCGGCGACGTGCATTGCGGTCGGAAACGTGTCGTTCGACGACTGCGACATATTAACGTGATCGTTTGGATGGACCGGCGTCTTCGATCCCATCTCGCCGCCGGCGAGCTCGATTGCCCGGTTCGAGATGACCTCGTTCACGTTCATGTTCGTCTGCGTCCCGGAGCCGGTCTGCCAGACCCGCAGCGGAAAATGCGCGTCGAGCTTGCCGGCGATCACCTCGTCGGCGGCCGCGACGACGAGCCGCATGTTCTCTTCGCCGAGCTTACCAAGATCGTGATTGACCAGCGCCGCAGCCTTCTTGAGCAACGCCATGGCCCTGATGACTTGCTTTGGCATGACGTCTCGCGGCCACGTGCCCTCTCCAATATCGAAGTGCACGAGCGATCGCGCCGATTGCGCCCCATAATACTTGTCGGCCGGAACCTCGATCTTTCCCATCGAGTCGCTCTCGATACGGGCCGGCGCGCCATCGTGCGTCTTCGTAGTCGTCATGGTCTCGGACTTCGGCGTCAGTCGCGACCTTTCCGGGCGGCGGTGCGCTCGAGCGTGGTGCCGACGGCGTGCATCTCGACGACTTCGTAGACCGTCAGCGGAAAGCGCGGGTCGAAGCGACGTTTGTTGCAACGGGCGCAGCTCGACGGCTTGCTCGGCCGGCTCCGCCGCAGCGCTTCGAGCCCGCAGTGCTCGCAACGAAGAATGTACCGTTTGCTCGATTCCCGCAGCGGCGGGGCATTTCCGAGATCGTGATAGATGGAGGATAGGCCGCACTCGCGCAGCTTGCGCTTGAAGCGAGCGCCGTGCCCCATTTCCTTGAAGCGCGCATAGCACCACGCGTGGATCATCTCGTGAAGGAGCGTCTCTTGCAGCGCGTCGGGTCGCCGGCCAAGCTGCTTCGACGAAAGCTCGATGAGCATCGGTTGGCCCGTATAGCTGATGCGCCCGGCCGAGTTTGAAAAGCGGGCGTTGTAGCGAATTCGGCAGCCGGGGACCTCGCCGTTAAAAAACTCGTAGTTCAAGCGCGCAAAAAGCAGCTGAAGATCGGCCTCGGCGGGGAGCATGGATGGTTTTCTTCGGGGCACGTCCAACCGGTTCATCGTGCCGCCAAACCAGCCGGGCGGGCTCCCGCTGCGAGTTTACCTGCCGATCTTCCTGATCGTCGCCGCTATGTTTCTCGGCATCATGGCGTTATTGGTGGCCGACGGATTCGGGGTGACCGGTTCGGTCTTCGGGAAGGCCGTCACGAACAAGACCGCGGCACAGATGCCGCAGCAGGGCTCTCAGAACGACGTTGAGGGCGGGCCGCCGGCACCTGTCGTGGCGGAGCTGCGGAAGCTGCGCGTGCGCATCGCCGCGCACCCGACCGACGACGTCGCCTTGGCGCAACTCGGCGATATGTATTTGGCCTCGAATCATTTCCAGCAAGCGATTCCGCTCTACGAGCGCGCCTTGCGCGCGAACCCGCGAAACGTCGCGGCACAGGAGGGCCTCGCGCAAGCACGCCAAGCGCTGCGCCAGTGAACGTTTATATTTCGTGCGACATGGAGGGTACCGCGGGCCTCTGCTCGTGGAAGCAGTGCGATCCCAGCGACACCCACGAGTATCCGGTTTTTCGCGCGTACATGACGCAGGAGGTGCGCGCGGCCATCGACGGCGCGCGCGATGGAGGCGCGCGCCGGATCGTCGTCAACGACTCGCACTGGTCCATGCGAAACCTCTTGCTCGGCGAGCTGCCCGCGGACGACGAGTTGCGCATCATCTCCGGTGCGCCCAAGCCGCGGAGCATGATGCAGGGCCTCGGCGCCGGAATCGACGCGGTCTTCTTCACGGGCTATCATGCGAAGGCGGGCGACGCCGCGACGCTGGCCCATACCTACTCCGACGACGTCTACCGCGCGACGGTTAACGGCACGCAGTGCAGCGAAGCGTTGCTCAACGCGGCGCTGGCCGGGAGTTACGGCGTACCCGTCGTCCTGATTACCGGAGACCGCGCGATCGTCGATGAATCCCTGCGGGCGATGCCGTGGGCGGTCGGAGTGCCCGTGAAGGACGCGATCGGATTCTCGGCCGTAAACTCCTTGACTCCGCGAGCGGCGCGCGAGGCGATTTGCGCCGGGGCTCGCGAGGCGATGGGTCGCATCTCGCAAGCGAAGCCCTTCACCTTCCAGGCGCCGTTTGAGCTCACGATCGAGACCGCCCAGGTCGAGCATGCCGACTTCATCGAGCTGATGCCGGGTTTTGTCCGAATCGGCGGACGCGCCGTGCGGTTCGCCGGCGGCGACTATCCGAGTCTGTTTGAGGCCTTTCTCGCCGCGACGCGCATCGCCGCCGCCGCCGATAGCCCCGGATGAACCTTTACATCTCCAGCGATATGGAGGGTGTGGCAGGTGTCTGCGCTTGGCAGCAGGTCGATGCGCGACCGCCAAACCCCGAGTACGAGATCTACCGCCGGTACTACACGCAAGAAGTGGCGAGTGCAATCGAGGGCGCTCGCGCCGGCGGCGCCGCCGGGGTGCTCGTCAACGACTCGCACGGGCCGATGCGAAACCTTTTGCTCGACGAGCTTCCCGCCGGCGTGCGCGTCATCTTCGGGAACCGCAAGCCGTTCTCGATGGTGCAAGAAGCCGATGGCGGCTTCGGCGGGGCGTTCTTCATCGGGTATCATGGAGCGGCAGGCGATGCCGACGCCGTGTTGTGCCACACGTATACGCCCTCGATCATCTACGACGTTTTCATCAACGGAGTCCGGTGCAGCGAAGCGACGCTCAATGCCGGCCTGCTGGGTTTTTATGGCGTTCCGCTCCTATTGGCGACGGGCGACCGCACGACCGTCGAAGGCATTGCCGAACAGATGCCGTGGGTACGCGGCGTCGCCGTAAAAGAATCCATCGGCAACTTCGCGACCGATTCGATGCTGCCGGCTGCGGCTGCCCGCGCGATCCGGCGCGAAGCCGAAGCGGCAATCGCCGGCGCGGCGACCGCGAGGCTCTTTCGCTTTGAGCCGCCGATCGCGCTCGAGGTGCACTTCGTCACCGCGGCACAAGCGCATCTCGTGGCCACCATTCCCGGCTTTGAACGCACCGGCCCCCGCAGCATTCGTTTCGTACACGACTCGTATCCGGTCGTCTTCAAAGCATTCGTTGCCACCTGGCGCCTCGGCGCCCAAGCGTAGCGGCGCCGGCGATGGATACGGCGCCGGCTGCTCTGGATGCCTACTCGATCTGGCTTCATGCTCGGTCTGCCGTTACCAGCGCGCAGTATCCGGATCGTCTTACCTACACGATCGCCGTCAGCGGGCTCGACGGTGAGAAGCCGGTAATCGATCACTATCGGGCCAGCGCCGATCCCGGTGACGGAGCGATTCGAATATTTCCCATCAGCAACGAAGAGCTGGCCAAACCGCCGCCGGTGCCCCACGGTATCAAAGTAAACTTCAGCATCGAACTCTGTATCGCAAAAGGGGGATGCACCGGCAAGGAAATCCCCATCGGCCATCCGGCTCCCAACGGGGATATCCTGGGCGAGCCGCTCTTGGAGCCAACGTATATGTTTGGCCTGCGCTATAAAGCGGTCCGCGCCGCGGCAACATCCCCCGAGGTGGAAGGCTCGTTGCGGGTCATTGCAATCGTCTCTTCAGGGGCGCCCGACTACTCGGTTTCGTTGATCGATACGCCGCTGCTCGACGGCGTGCCGACCTATCACCTCGAGCTTATGCCGCTTCGTAAGCCAAAGCAGAACCGTTTGCGGGAGTTGTGGATCGGCACGAGCGATTATTTACCGCGAAAGGCAATCGTCGCGGGAAACTTTACGCTCGCTCCGCTCGTCGACGTGCCGTGGTCGGTGGATTTCTCGATCCTAGACGGCGCGCCGTATATAACGCGCGAAAGCGCCGGCGACACGCTCTACTTGGCGCATCGCCGGGTGGTACGGGAAGCCACCATCGCCTTCGAAGACATTCAGGAACGCAGCTCGACGATCTACGACGTGCCGCTCATCGCACCCGACCTCCAAGAGACGATGCTCGTCGAACCGGGCCCCTAAAGCAGGGGAGCGGCGGCAACGCAAGAAACCGATCTCCTGCTCAGCTGCCTTTCGCCGAGCCTGCTTCGAGAGGAGAATGCCTTGAAGATTTGGAGACCCGTCATCGTTACGCTGACGGCGACGATCGTGCTCTTATCCGTCCCTGCAATTAGCTCCGCAGCCGACACGAGCGGCGTAATGGCGGCGATCAATGGGGCCGTCGCGGCGTTTAACAAAGGCGATATGAAGGCGTGGGCGGCAACGTGCGCCCCATCGACGTCGATCATCGACGATTTTGCGCCCAACGCGTGGAGCGGCCCGGGGGCGTGCGCCGACTGGTGGAACGCATTCGTCGCTGGGAATAAGAAGAACGGCCTGAGTTGGGGGACGGTATCGCTGGGCACGGCGTGGCACGTCACCGTTGCGGGCAATCACGCGTACACCGTGTTTCCGGCAACATACACCTACAAGGTGAAGGGAAAGCCGGCAAAAGATTCCGGTATCTTCTCCCTCGCGCTCACGAAAGCGCCGGGCGGCTGGCTGATCACTGCCTGGTCTTGGGCCCAACACTAAAGCCGGCGTTATCACGCTGAGCCCTTCAACCCCCTTTCGAAGCATCCACCACATTCAGTTGGCGATGCCGTGCGGCAAAGAGAACGAAGCGCGCGCGTTCTATTCCGAGCTCCTGGGCATGAAGGAAATTCCAAAGCCGCCGGAGCTGCAAGCGCGAGGCGGCGCCTGGTTTGAATCGGGCGCCGTTCGCTTACATATCGGCGCCGAAGAAAATTTTCGCCCAGCGCGCAAAGCGCATCCGGCGCTCGCGTGCACCAGCTACGACGCGCTCGTTGCGCGGCTCGAAGAGCGCGGAGTTCCGGTCACACCCAACGAAAATCTCGATAACGAGCGCGAGCACTGCTATATCAGCGATCCCTTCGGTAACCGTATCGAACTAATTAGCGGCCCGTAGCACCCGGCCGCCGCACTCCGATCGCGACCGCTGTTGCGTTAATCGGAAGCAAGCGATTCGCCGAGCAGTTCGAGGTCGGCCAAATCTTGGTGCCGGCCCGCGGCGCGCTTGTTGACAATGAGGTCACGGCGGGAGATCACCGGTACGTCAAGGCCATCGATCGTCGCATGGTCCCGCCGCGGCCAAGCATCGTCGAACTCGACGCCTTCGATTCCGGTAAGAACGTCGATCCGAAGCGGCTCAACTCCGAGTTGCCATACGGTGTCATCACGCTCGAAATCGGCGACGCTAACCTGGTCCATGGGCGCACCAAACACCGCGAGAGCGCGATAGACGAGTCGAGCGTTGCCTGGGCTCGGGCGAACCCAAACGTCAAAATCTCGGGTCGCGCGAGGGACGGCGTGGTAACCAATCGCCGCTGCGCCGACGACCATGTACTCAACGCCGACGGCGTTGAATTCGCGCAGTAGTGCGATCCAGTCTGAGTGAAGCTGCATCGATACCTTTCATCCGCAGTAGATTCGCCGTGATCTGCCACGAGAGCGCCATCCGGTCTTCCGGTTTCATCGCCGTCACTAGCTCGCGCTCAAACTCGTTTTGGTCGTCGCCGAGCCGGATTTTCCGTGCTTTCACGAGGCAACCGCGGGCCGCGGACTGCCCAGGGAAATCGCGATGTCGACGACGTCCTCTTCGCTCAGCGAAAGGCGGCGCATCGCGACCTCGTACAGCTCGATCGTCTCTTCGCTCCGGCTCGAAGCGGCGCGCTCTTCGCGTAGGCGTTTGACTTCGTCGGTCACCCGATGCGCGAGCTCGGACGATGGCTCGACGCCGGCGCTCGCAAGGCGCTGAGCGTTACGGCGCAGCGTATCTTCGACGAGCGCGGCGCCGGTATGCTTCCCGAAGACCCAGCTCGTGCCCGCGCCGACCAGTTCGGCCGGAACGGCTTCGTACATCCGGTGATCGATCAACATCGCCTGCGTGTGGATGCCGGACTCGTGCGCAAAGACTTTGGAGCCTACGATGGGCTCGTGCTGCTGCAGCGGAATGCCGCTCATGCGTTCCATGAAGCGCGCCAGTTCGCGCAGTTTCCCGTACTTGAAGCCCGGAAGCTCGATCCCGTAGAGCACGCGGAGCGCGACGACGAACTCGTGCAGCTTCACGTTGCCGGCCCGCTCGCCATAGCCGTTGGCCGTTACCGAGACGACCTTGAAGCCGCACGAAACGGCCGTAATCGCATTAATCGTCCCCAGGCCGTAATCGTTGTGAAGATGCGCGACGATCGGCAGCCCTTGCGGCAAAGCCGCGACGATGCGCGAGCAGTACCAACGCGTCGCTTCGGGCGTCAGCGTGCCGACGGTATCGGGCCACGCGGGGCGCGTGCCGCCGGCAGCCAGTCCAGCCTTGAAATACTCGATGAAGTACGCGACGTCACCCCGGCTGCCGTCCTCGGCACCAAACTCGATGCGCTCCACACCGCACTCGCGGGCGTGCCGGATCGCGTCGCATTGCAGACGGATGTTCGCCTCGCGGTAGAACGCCAACGGCAGATCGAGCCACTCGCGCTCGTCGCGGCCTTCGTAGCGCAACAGCATCTTACCGATCTTATATTTCAGGTGGAGATCGCTGCCGCTGGTAAAGACGAAGAACGTTACTTCCCGCGGTTCGATCCCAACGTCGCGCAGCGTTTTGACCGTAACGTCGATGTCGCTCCGATTGCTGCGGCACATCACGACGATCTCGACCTCGCCAAGCTCGCCGCGGCGCTTCGCCTCCATCACGAGCTGCAGCGTGCGGCGATCGCCCGCCGACGCCGCTGGAAAGCCGACGCTCATGACGTGGACGCCGACGCCGGCCAGTTCTTTGGCGATCTCCAGCTTCTGGCTCGGCGTGTAGCAAACGCCGGGCATCTGTTCGCCGTCGCGCAGCGTCTCGTCGTAGATCCGGATCTCCGCCGCATCGGGAAACTCGACGTCGCGCGTGAACTCTTTGGGGTCGGCAATGAGGCTTTCGATCGGTTCGCGGAGCATTTTAAGGGCGTTCTACGAGCGCGAGACCATCTCTTCGTGGCGCACTTCACCTTGCGGCTCGCCGAAGCGCAGTTCCGCCGTATCGCGAGGAAAAAGCAGCTCGAGCGTCCAGTCGAAGGCGACGCGAAGCTTTCGATCGAGGCCCGGCAGCCGCAATAAATAGTAGGTGCGCCACAAAAACCACGCGATGAAGCCGGTTATCACACGGTCGCCCGGAAGCTGCGCGACGGCCTTGCGCCCTCCCAATGCGGCCATCATGCCCAGCGAAGTATAACGAAACGGCTTCGTCGGTTTGCCGCGAATTGCGGCAACGATATTGTCGGCGAGCGACGGCCCTTCACGAATGGCGTGTTGAGCCGTGGCCGGGTAGGCGCCGCCCTCGCCGTCCGGAATCGACGCGCAGTCGCCGAGCGCCCAGACCCCGGCGATCCCCGCGACGCGCATGTCGCTTTGCGTCACGATCGCACCGCGCTTCGTCGTCGGGAGCGCGGTCTTCGCGACCGTCGGAGAGGGTTGCACGCCGGCGCTCCAGATGATGGTCTCGGTCTCGATGCGGCGGCCGCTCTGCAGGTCGAGTCCACTCGAGTCCGCGCCGGTGACGCCGTCGCCGGTGACGACTTCAACGCCGCCGCGCTCGAGAACGCGACGCGAATACTCCCCCATCTTCGCGGGAAGACCGGCGAGCAGCGTGGGTCCCGCCTCGACCAAAACCATCTTGACTTGCTCCGGCCGCAAGCGCTTGTAGAAACGCAAGACGCTGCGAAAAAGCTGCACGATCTCGCCCGCCGCCTCAACACCGGTGAAACCGCCGCCGACGACGGCGAGGGTCAGGAGCCGCTTACGCCGCGCTTCATCGTCGATCGTATCGGCTAGTTCCAACAGCCAAACCAAATGATTGCGCAGCGCATCGGCGTCGTCGAGCGTCTTGAGCGCCCACGCGTGCTCCGCGACGCCGGGGAGGCCGAACGTCGAAGTCGAGGCGCCGAGGGCCAGCACCAGGTGATCGTAGGGTTGGACCACCGTCGTGCCCGTAAGAACGTGGTGGTAGCTTACCCTGCTTGCCTGGACGTCGATTTCGTCGACGTCGGCCAAAACGAAACGGCTGCGCCGTAACTGCTCGCGGATCGGCGTGACGACGTGACGCACTTCGAGCTCGCCGGAGGTTACTTCAGGCAGCATCGGCGTGAAGAGCGTGTAGTTCTCGCGGCTAAGCACGACGATCTCGGCTTCCTGCGGACGCAGTCGCCGTTCGAGCCGGCGGGCCACGGCCATTCCGGCGAAGCCTCCGCCGAGGATTACGATGACCGGCACGAGTCGCGGTTGAAGAACACTGCGTGGATTACCTCCCGCCTCCAACCCCATCCGGCGAAGCGCAGGAAGACCCCAAGCCGGTCCAGCGCCGTAACCGGGGCATCGGTGCGATCCTGGCGGCTTTGGTCGCGTTCCTCGTCAAGTTCAAGTTTCTCTTTCTGATTGCAGGCAAGCTCTTTGCGATCAGCTGGACCTTCCTGCTCTCGCTTTGGATCTATGTCGTCATCTTCGGGTGGAAGCTCGCCGTCGTCGTCATGCTGCTCTTGCTCGCGCACGAACTCGGGCATTACTTTGCCTTTCGAGCGTACGGTTTGCCGGCGCGTCTACCGGCTTTCATTCCGCTCTTGGGCGCATTTACCGCGGGCGCCGCGCCGGATGACCTGGAGCAGGATGCCTACATCGCGCTGGCTGGACCGCTAACCGGCCTCGGGCTCGCTGCGGCCTGTTATGCCATCGGCGACGTGACGCAGGATCGCTTCTGGTTCGCATGCGCCGACCTTTCGGCGTTCTTAAATCTCTTCAACATGCTTCCCGTGCCGCCGTTTGACGGCGGCCGAATCATCGGCGCCGTTTGGCCGCCGCTATGGATCGCCGGTTTCGTTCTCTTTATCGCCTTCGCAATTCTCTGGCACATTCCACTGCTCTTCATCGTCATCATCGGCGTCCTCGGGCTTCCGTCGATTCTTTCGGCGTGGCGCGGCCACGTCGATCCGCGCGCGGCGAACATGACCTTCGCGGCGCGGGCACGCGTGAGCGTCTGGTATTTCGCGACCGTGCTGGGATTGCTCGTCGTCATGTTGCAATCGCACGCGATTGCGACCCCGGGCTCGGCAAGCGGCTTCGCCTGGTGAATCGCGCGTGGCCGCTCGCGCTCGCGTACGTTGCCATAACGATCGCGCTCCTTGGCGCGCGCCCGTTGCCGACGCCGGGTCCGTCCTTGCGCGATTTCGAGGCGTACTGGTCGGCCGGATCGGCGTGGAACGCCGGTGCCGATCCTTATTCGAAAGCGCTCTGGCGGGCCGAGCGTACCGTCCCGGGCGTTGACGCGCGCCGCGACGAACTCTTGCCGTTCATCAATCCGCCGCCGGCGCTGCTGCTCTTCGGGGCCTTCGCGCGACTGCCGTATCGACCGGCGGCCGCGCTCTGGCTGACCCTTCTCGCCGGCGCGCTTCTCGGGTTGATTCTCACGGTGCTTCGCGCCAGCGGCGCGCCGCCGAGCGCTCTGCTATTCTGCGCCGCGCCGGCGCTGGCGATTGCATTTGGCCCGATCACGAGCGATCTTGCGCTGGGCCAGCTCGCGTTGCCGGCGTACCTGGGGGCGACGCTGCTCGTAGTGCTTGCCGATCGTTCCCTGCCGGCCGCCGCGGCCGCCGCGACCCTCGCGTTTACCGCGCCTAGCATCGCACTCGGATTGGCCTCGCAGCTCGACCGCAAGCGCGCGATCGCGGCAATCGCCGCCGCGGCCGGCGTGACGTACGCGCTGGGAGTTGCAGCCGCCGGCTGGAGGTGGCCCATCGTCTACGCTGCCAACGCGGCCGCCCACGCTGCGGCCGAGCGATTCGTGGCGATTCAGCTAACCCCAGCCGCGATCGCGTACGGCTCCGGCGCGACGCCGGCCGCCGCGCAAATGATCGGCGCGGCGGCCGCGACCCTTGCGGTTGCCGCCGCGCTGCTTGCGGCGCGGCGCGTGCGCGACGCATTCGCTCGTTTTGCGGCGTGGTCGGCACTCGTGCCGTTTGCCGGGGTATTTTTGCACGAGCACGACCTGCTTATCGGTTATCCGGCCGCGCTTTGGTGCGCCTTGCAAACGCGCGCGACGCCGCGAGCGCTCGCGCTGGCCGGTACGCTGCTCGTCTCGATCGATTGGCTCGGCTTGGCGCAGCGCCCGACCGGTGTCGTACAAAGCGCACTGCTGGCAATCGCGGCGTTAGCCGCCTTCATCGCGCTCGGTGATGCCGCCGAGACCGGCGTCGCTTGGCGCGCGGCGTTGCCGGTCGCGGCGCTCTTTGCCGGCGCCGCGCTCCTTGCCGTAAACCATCCTGCGCCGGTCTGGCCCGACTCGCTGCAGATCTTCCACGCGAACCCGAATGCAACGGTCGCCGAAGTTTGGCTGGCCGAACAGCGCGCCGGCGGTCTGCTGGACGTCGCGCCGGTGTGGGCCTTCCTGCGCGCGCTCCCGCTGCTAGGCTGCGCGCTCCTCGCCTGCGCTATATATCGACATTCTGCATATCGTCAAACGGAGTAAATACGCCGGGGTTGTAACCGGTAAGGTTCGGACTGTGCGCGTAGCCGATACCGACTATGTACAGCACGATCGTCGGCGTGTCGGCGATGATCATCCGTTCTTCTCGAGCCAGAAGGTCGGCCTGTTTTTGCACGTCATACGTTCCCTTGACTTCTTCCATCAAGGCGTCGAGCGTTTTATTACAGTAATGCGTCACGTTCTGCCCGTTGGGCGGAATCTGATTGCACTCGAACTGGTTGGAAATATCGGCAACGGGCTGACCGCCCCAGCTAAACATCGTCATATCCCATTTGGAGCCGTAAACGATCCCTCCGTTTTGGAAAGGAGCGAAAAACAATGCGGGTGCGTACTTGCGCGTTTGAATCTCGATGCCGACGGATCGCAGTTCTTCGCGGATCAGCTCGACGGTGGCGTCCGAGGCGGCAGACCCGGTAAAGTAAGGAAACTGGAGCGATAGGCGCTTACCGTCCTTCACGCGGATTCCGTCGGGGCCAACCTTCCAGCCGGCTTCGTCCAGCAGCGCCCGCGCCTTAGCCGGGTCGCGTTCGATGAAGGGAATGCCTTTGGGCGCAAACGGCAGCATCGAGGGGATCGAGCTTTCTTGCAAGACGGCGTAACCGTGGTTGATCTTTTCAAGCATCTGCCGCCGGTCGATCGCGTAGCGAACCGCCTGCCGAACGCGCGCGTCGCTCACCAACGGCCGCGTGACGTTGAAGTCCAGATGCGCGTAGTCGACGCCCGGCTGCACCTCGGTCTGCACTTTCGGAAACTGCTTGACCTGATAGATGTAGCTCGGCGACACCTGAGGCCACAGCTCCACCTCCCCGGTCTGCATGAGCTCCAGCAACGTGTCGCGCGACGGGATCAGCTTATACGTTATTCGCTTGATCTTAGGCTCGCCGCGGAAGTAATATGGGTTCGCCTCGAGTTCGACGCTGTCACCGCGCTTCCAATCGACTACGCGAAAGGCGGCGATGCCCACCGGCTTGGAGTTATAGGGAATGTCGTTGATGTTCCGATAGCGCGCGAGCAGGTGCTTCGGAAGAACCGACGGATTGGCGCCGGCACTGCCGAAAAACGTGGGGAGGAAGGACGAGTACGGGTGCTTGAGATGATAGATGACGGTATATTTGTCGGGCTCGTCGATCTTCGTTATCAGGTTCCAGCCGTCGCGCCCGACCTCGTTGTTAGCCGGATTGAGAACGACCTGAGTCGAGAAGACCACGTCGTCGCCGTTAAACGGCGCACCGTCGGACCAGCGGACGCCCTTGCGCAAATGCCAGGTGATCGTGTCGCCGTCCTTACTAATGCCTCCGTTTTGCTGAGTCGGGACGATCGTGACGAGCTCGGGATACGGGCGATTCTGCGCGTCGTACTTGACCAAGTACGCTTGCGTCATTTCGGAGATGAACCCCAGGGTCCGCTCGGTGTAGAGATGAGGATTGAGCGAAGTCACGTCGCCGCTCCCGTCGGCGATCGTCAAGTAATGCGCCGTAACCGTTTGGCCGCCTTTGGTGCAGGAGCCGAGTATGGCTGCCATAACGACGGCGGCCGCATAGCGAGAAATCCTCAACATGTCCGTATGCTCCTTAGATCGAGTAGTTCCAGGGATCCCAAAATGCCGAGATGACGGGGGACGGGTCGAAACCCTTCAAGTCGTTATTGTACACAAACGGAACTCGAGAGAAGCTTATGATGATGGTCGGAACGTCCTTCGTGAGCTGCTGCTGGATCACGACGTAATCCCGCTTACGCCGAGCTTGATCGATCGTCGAAAGCGCATCGTTCATCGCGGCCGTCGCGACCGCATTCTCCCAGAACATCGCATTCTGTCCGTGCGGCGCCAGATTCTGAGCCGAGTAAATCGCGCTATCGTCGGGATCGGCCGCGCCATACCATGAAAAACTGGCCACGTCGTAATGGCCTCCTTGTAGAATCCCGTTAGAGGAGTTGTCGAAGAACTGGCTGGTGGGATAGTTCTTGACGTCGGTTTGAACGCCGATCTCGCGCCATTCGCGCTGCAAGTACGTTTCGAGCGTTTTGCCGTAGTTGGACTCGGTCTGCGTGCTGAACGTGATCTCCAGTCGTTGACCGTTCTTTACGCGAACCCCGTCGGGCCCAACCTTCCAACCATCCGCATCGAGAACCGCGCGAGCCTTCTCCGGATCGTAAGGATAATGGCTGACGTCTTTCGTAAAAGCCCACGAGAGCACGGGGCTTTGGTCGGTCTCGGCGGCGACCGCCGATCCGTGCAGCAGTTTGCTGATGATGTCGGCACGATTGGTGGCATAGGCCAGCGCGATGCGAACGTTGCGGTCGCTCACGATAGGGTGCCGGAGATTGAAATCCACGTGGGAAAAGAGAAAGGAGTCCACGCGGACTGCGACCAGCCCATTGGCCGGGTCGGCCGCCAGCGACGCGTATTGCGGCCACTTCATCCCCGATCCGACCGCGAGCATGTCGAGTTCGTGGGTCTGGAGCTGCGTCTCTTCGGTGTTTTCGTCGGGCAGAATCTTGTAGATCACTTCGTTGAGCTTGGGCTTGCCGAGATAGAAATCGGGGTTGGCGACCATTCGAACGTCCTGGCCGCGATTCCAGGCGACGACCTTGAACGGACCGCTTCCAATCGGCAGCGAGTTATAGGGAGCGGTGTTGAACGAGCCTTTGTCGTCGTTGTATTTCGCTAAGATATGTGCCGGGAGGATCGGCGCGTTCCCGTTCTCGCTCCACAGCTGCTGCAGGTACGGCGCGTAGAGCTTCTTCATGTGGATTACGGCGACGAGCGGATCCGAGCAGTCGATGCTGCCGATGTTCTTGTATCCATCGGTCGTGACCACGTTGTTATGCGGGTTCATCACGACCTGCCAGGTAAACTTGAGATCGTTGCAGGTCAGCGGAACGCCGTCTTGCCACTTGATGTTCGGCCGCAACTTGTACGTCAACCGCAGTCCGTCTTTGCTGACGTCGCCGTTGGCAATCGTGGGGACTTCGCGCAGCGCATCGGGCACCGGCTGCCCCTTAGAGTCGTAGCGGATCGCCCACGAAAAGATGAACATCGAGAGATCCAGCGTGGGTGAAGCGGAGTCCAAGATGACGTTGAGACCCTTGGGATCCGACCCTTCGGACCAGCGAAAGACTCCGGGCTGCGTCCACGGATGGCGGCCCGAGGAGGAGTTGCCCGAACCGGAGACCTTCGTACAGCCGGCCAACGTGACCGCGGCTAACAGCGCGGCGAGGAACGAAGTGATCCTGACGCTCATGCCATCCCCCGTTCTTCATCCGGTTGCG
The DNA here is from genome assembly GCA_035308305.1 of Candidatus Cybelea sp. Taxonomy (GTDB): domain Bacteria; phylum Vulcanimicrobiota; class Vulcanimicrobiia; order Vulcanimicrobiales; family Vulcanimicrobiaceae; genus Cybelea. Next base: position 29,810 of record DATGGV010000009.1, read on the forward strand.
CAAGCATTGCTTCGGGATCGATCCCGCGCTGCTCGCAAAAATCCCGATAGGCGTTCGGAGCGATCTCCGACGGCTTGATCTCACTTCGCCCACCCCAGAACACGTTGGTATAGGAAAACTCCACTCCGGCCTCCCGCAGATGCCGGTCGATCGCCGCTTTATGGGCGAGCACGACCGGCTTCTCCATTCCGTGCGCGACCGCCATGACGTTGACCTCGTGAAACTCGGGGCCGCCTTCCCGCCAGTAGGCATGGGTGATCACGTAATGCCGCCCGACCTCGCGGCCGGCCCGAGTTTCCAAGCCGGGCGGCACCGCCCAATGGAAGAGCGCGTTATACCTGGTCACGCGTTCGTTTCCGGCCGTTGGCTTTACGTGCTCCAGAAAGGTCGAAAACCGCCCGATCACGCCCAGCTCCTGAAGCTCCCGCGCGACGTCAACGAACGCTTGGGGATCGACGCCCGCTTCGCGAGAGCGGGCCGCCCACAGGTCACGCACGAGGTCCTCGGGCGCAAACTCTCGCTTGAGCGCGACCAGCACGCGCCACTGCAGTTCGGAAAGCTCGACGATCGAGGTATCCAGAGGCCTCGCCGGCTCGTCGGCACGCGCCCCCGGCTCGAGCCCCCGCCGGCGAACGTGCCCGACTCCCAGCGCGAAGAGCATTTTGGCCGGCATGATCCTAAAACGTTGCGCGCCGACTTGGCGGCTCAGCCATTGCGCGTGCTTGCGCAGTGAGAAGCCTTGCGGGACTTTGAGCGTGGTCCACAGCCGGTAGCTGCTCCCGGCCGACACGGAGTCGGTAGATCTGATGACGACGTGGCCGGAGAACGGGTCTTCGCGGTACATGTAATCGAAAGCCGCGTCGAGCTTGTCGGCCGGCACTTCCCACGCACAGAGGGCGCCGCGCGCCAGGCTCGTGGAGAGCAGCGTTTGGCGGACGCGCCGAATCGTGCCGGCCTGCAGCATCGCAACGATTCGTTCGATGACCGTCTGCACGCCGACGCCGCTGCGCGTGGCGATCTCGCCGAAGGGATCGGCTTGAAAGCCCGCCAGGCGATCTTCCGAGATCGCGAGGATCGCGGCGTTAATTGGGTCCGATATCGTGGCCGGCGTCTGCGAGGCGGCCGGCGTCATTGAACTTGGTTAGAGTTGAACGTCGCTAACACCGGTGGCGTACAGGTAGTTTTGTTCGGCCGTGTAGACGCCATAGAGGGCCGTAATATATGCCGACTGCGCGGTACTGAGGTTTGCTTCAGCGGTGACGACGTTGAGAATCGTCGACGCTCCCACCCGGTATTGCGCCTGCGTCGCATCGAGCGAGACTTGCGCCGACGTAAGCTCCGTCCTCGCCTGCACGAGCGACGCCCGCGATGAAATCAGCGTCGCCAAGGCGGAGCGCACGTCCGACTCGACCGTGAGCCTCGTCGTGTTGAGCGTGGCCAGCGCTTGATCGAGCTGCGATGCCGCAACGGCGACGTTATAGTTGGTCAGGCCTTGATCGTACAGCGGCACGGTTAGGTTCACAGCGATGGATTTGTCGTTGGACCAAGCCGGCGGTCCGGGACACTCGGAAACCGGATATACGTTTCCCGATTTAGTTTCGTTCGTGGTCGAATAACAGTTGATGAAGGTCCGGCCGAAACCGTCGTTACCGGAGGCCGTCAGAACCGGAAACCGGGCCAGTTTCGCATAACGGACGCCCTCCTGATCCGACTGGACGGTATACGCCGCCGCAATATAATCGGGACGCATAATCAACGCGCGCTTCAACGAAGCCGCATAGGTGGGATTCGGAACGGGCGGTTGTGCCCGCAGCGACTTCGGCACGACCATGGCATCGGCGTCGAGCCCGAGCGTCGTCGCAAACGTTCCCTGAGCGCCGATCGCGACGCCTTGCGCGGTCACCAGATTTCCCTTTGCTTGCGCGGTCTGAAACTGCGCTGCCGCGATGTCCGAGCGCGGCGCCGCTCCGTTTCGAATCTGCGCCGCGACCGAAGCCTCGTTGACCTCGAACTCGTGAACGAGCTGCGCGTCGGCGGTTACGGTCGCGTTATCTTCGAGCACCGCATAGTAGGAGTTGGCGATGTTGAGCGCCAGCGTCTGGAGATCGCGCAACAGCGTCGCACGGCCCGCGATATCGGCCTCCTTGGCCGAACGGATTGCTGCGATGGTCCGGCCGCCGTCATAAATCAGCTGCGTAATCGAGATGGTGGCCGACTCGCTGGAAACCGTGCTCCGACTATAGACTCCGAACGGTGCTTTCGTCGCGGTACTGAGCGGCACGAGGGCACCGGGGGGCGGGCTCGGGCTGCTTATCGCACCCGACGAGCCGTTGGTATACGACTTTGCTGCCTGGGCGTTCCCGGTCACCGCTGGGTAGAGCGCCTGCAGCTCCGACGTATATTTCGCATGGATTGCGGCCCACTGCGCGTTATCGTTGGCGAAGACCGGCGAAAGGGCGACGCCGATCCGAACCGCGTCGGCGAGCGAAATCGATTGTGGGACGCCCTTTTTCGGCGTCAGCTGCTCGACGTCGGGGGCCGGCGTTCCGTACGCGGGATAGGGAAGCGGGGTCCCGCTGATCGTAGGCTCGGGCTGAGGCGAGGGCATCTCGACGCCGGGAACGACCTGAGTCTCGCTTTGAGCGGGAGCGTTCTGTGCCAGGCCGACGCCGGTCACGAAGCCGCCGAGCACGAGGGCGGCGACGATCGTTCGAGCGGAACGTTTTCGCCTCACCATCAATGCACCGCGCCTGCGCCCGAAGGACCCGACGAAGGCGCGTTGGCTACGGCGACGAGGCTACCATCCTTAAGAGCGTCGGGACGCGTCGTAATCACCATCATCCCCGGCTGCACCCGAGGACCGATGACTTGTGCCAGCGTGTCGGTTTGGACTCCCAGGCGAACGGGGACCGCTTCGGCCTTACCGCCGGAGATCACGTAGACGACGCTGCCGGTGGGAGTCGCAGCCACCGCGCTGCGCGGGACGACGGTGGCCCCGACGGCTCGTTCCTTCGTCACCGTGACGGTCACCAGCATCCCGCCGCGCAACAGGTAACCGGGATTCTGCAACTCGAGGCGAGCCAGATATGACAGCGTCCCGGAGGTCGGCACGGCGTTCACCGTACCGATCGGAGCGCGGAAGTGCTTTCCAGGCAACGACGAGGACTCGAACGACACGACGCTTCCCGAATGAACGTAGGGGAGGTCGTCGTCAGGCACGTTGACGTTGATCCACACGCGATCGATGCGAGCCACCTGGAGAATCGGCGAAGAGGGTGAGGCGTACGCCCCCGGATCGAGCAAACGATTCGCGACGACTGCATCGTACGGAGCGTACAGGTAGGTCTGCGACAACTGAGTGCTCAGGACGCGGGCCTGGGCCGCGGCCGCCGCCGCCTGCGCCTGCTGCGACCGGACGCCCTGAAGGCTGACGACGTCGTTGCGCAGCCCCACGACGGCGTTATTGTAGGCCTGCTGCGCTTGAATGTAGTTCGCCTGAGACTGCTGCAGCTGCGTCTGGGAGACGTAACCCTGCCGGTAGAGCTGCCGGTTTTGATCGAAGACCAGCTTCGCGTTTTGGAGTGCGGCCTTCGCAGTTTGAAGGGTTGCCGCATTGGTCTGGGTCTGAACCGGATAGCCGACTACCGCGCCCTGCGCCGACGCCGAAGCCTGCGCGGCCTGTGCCTGCGCTTGCTCGAGCTGAGCCTGGAGCGTGGAGGGATCGATCGTCGCCAGCAGCGCGCCTTTCCTTACCATGTCGCCGATATTCACGTTGATGGTCTTAATCGTACCGCTCTGCTGAAACGCCAGGGTCGACTGGTCCAGGGGCGAGATCTGCCCGTCGAGCGTCACATAGGTAGCGATGTTCTGCCGGGTGACCGCGGCAGCATCGACGCTCAGCGGCATCGGTCCTGGGGGCGGCTTCTTCCCGCATGCGACGAGCGCCGGCGCGGCTACGGCCACCGCGAGCGCGAACAGCGTCATCCTGAGCATCTGCTTCAAAACCCGATCCTTCATGGTCTCATATACGGCGAGCGGTGCCATTTGATTCAAGCATTAATCGGCCCTGTGGTAAGAACCTCAGCATGAGGTGAACGGCTGCAAGGCGTATCTCCCCGTGGCATGAGCGCGAAACTCGACATCGGCCGCTCGTACAGTCTCCAGAGCCGCGTCGAGGAGTGGATGACGGCCGAAAAGACCGGCAACAAGGGCGTCGACGTGCTCTCCACGTCGGTGCTGGTTCAGATGGTCGAGACCGCGGCGATCCACTGCATCGAGCCCATTTTGAGCGCCGGCCAGGTAACCCTCGGTACGCATATCGACCTGGAGCAGAGTAAGCTGGTTCCTGTTGGTTTTATCGTGAGGACTCAGGTCGAAGTCGTCATGCTCGACGGGCCGCGCGTCAGCTTTGCCGTCCACGTTTTCGACGAGCAGGAAGCCGTCGCCGAGGGCGCCCACGAACGCTATATCATCGACAAGGCCAAGTTCCTGGCGAAGCTTCGTGAAAAGCTCGCCTGACTATCCTATAAGGCCCCTGACCTCTCACTGCAGGGGAGGCAATCGGCCGTTCCCGAAAAGGGCTCAACGGGCAGTGCCGGAGCTCGTCCCCGAGGGCCGGTCAAGGCATTCCCATAGGTCTCATAACAGCTAGGAGGACACATTGAAGCGACTGAGCACTGGAGTCCTGGCCGCGCTAATGGTAGCCGGACTCGGACTCAACGCGGTCGCAGCCCAGACTAGCGCATCGCATGGCAACATTGGAACCAACGCGATCGCGCAAGATATGGGCGCGAACCCTGCTCCGCCGGCGAACTTCGGTTCCCCCCCGTCGGGGCAGTATCCTATTCTCTACAACGACCACCACGTCTACTCTAAGCCCGATATTCTGAAGCAAGGCCGCGTCCTTGCCGCACTGGTGCGGGGCGGAACGCTCTTAATTCCACTTCGCTCGATGTTCGAGCAAATGGGCGCAACCGTGTCATTCGACGCGAGCACGAAGACTGTGACGGTCAGCAAAGCCGGAGCCGAGGTCAAAGTGACCCTCGGCAAACCGGAGGTCATCATCAACGGTGAGTCGCGTCCGCTGGACGTGCCTCCGATGATGTATCAGGGCGTCGTTCTCGTACCGGTCCGAGTCATCTCGGAAGGCATGGGCGCGTACGTTCTGTGGGTTGCCGACAAGCGTCTCGTTGTCGTGCGTTACATACCGCCGACACCGCCGCCGACCCCGGCACCTCCGCCTCCGGCACCACCGCCGCCGCCGCCGCCCACACCCACGCCCACTGCGGCACCGTACTACGACTTCTACGTAGCCGGCGATTACATCATTTCGCCGAAGATCTACAACGAGTTCGTTCCCGGAGCCTCGAGCAACAACAACAACAACGGCTTCTCGTATCGTCTCAAAGGCGCTATCGAGATTCCCGTGATGAACCTCCCATGGATGGTAGCAGTCGATTACCGGCAGTGGAACTGGGAACACAACTGCGGTGGCACCGGAGATCCCGGATGCTACGTTACAACGATCGGCGGACTCGGCCAGTCGGCAGTTCCGTCGTTCAATGGAAGCGACTACGACTTCACCGCGGCGCTAGGTCTACGAATCCTACAGCCACGGATCTATCTCGCAGGCGCCTACATGTCGCGTAGAAACAACTACGGCTATCCCACGGAGAACGGCGCAGGCGTCGGCCTCGAGAAGCTCCCCGATCTCGATCGGACCTTCTCGTTCTACGGCAACATCTACTACTTCTTCGACGTGCGCGGCAACTACGGGAGCGTAGCCGGGGCCTGTTCCCCATCGACGTCTCCTTGCACGTACGACGTGGGCTATAACGTCCTGAAGTACGACATCGGCGTCTCCTACACGTTCCCCGGGTTCCCGCTGTACTTTGAGGCGGGCTTCCTGGGCGATCGCGGTTACAACCTCTACGCCGCACCGATCGGTTTTTCGGAGAGCGGCCCGTACGCTGGTATCGGCCTGAAGATCTAAGCTTCAGACCGCCACGGCAAAGGAAAAGCCTCCGCTCACGCGGAGGCTTTTTTCTTACGAAGGCCGGATTTAGTCCAACTCGTTGTCGCCGGCGGCCTCGATTACGTCAGTAAACTTCCTTCGGCCCCCGGCTCCTAGATTTGGACTAAATCTGACCTTCGTAGTTTACTTTTTAGGGCAGCGGGCTCGGTGAGGGATCGATCCGCGTTAGGGTGCTTGGGTCTTCGGGTGCGGACGATCGCTCGACGCACGGAGGCGTGATGATTTCAACGTCGGGCCGGCCGGGCGCCGGCGAAGGCGCCGGAGTAGCGTTGGACATGGCCAACGGCACGGCATCGAGCAGCAGCGGCGCGGGGCAGATTTGCGCCAGTCCGAACCAGTGCTCGGTATAACCCTGTGCGATCGTGGTCTTCATCGTCTTACCAAAATAAGTGTTGCCGTACTTCGCGGCGAGCACATGCATGAACTCCCACGTCACTTGCTGCTCGGGTTGAGTGTACACTTTTCGCAACACCAGCACGGCGAGATAATAGGAGCGCGCCAGCTCGGGGTCGTTGGGATACTTCGCGGCCCATTTCCGCAATGCGTCGGTCGCAAAATCGAGTTTCGCGATCAAATGCGGATCGGTCGTATACGCTCCGGCGCTAATCGCACCATCTTTATAGGTGTTGTCGATGCCGAGATAACTCATCTTCATCCGGCCGAAATACTCGTCTCCCGGCGCCGAACTGTTGAACTCTTCGCATTTGAGGTGCGCCCACTTACTCTTGGTCGCGCCGCAGAGATCCTTCGAGGCAGGCTGGCTAGTGGTCGCCGAAGGTTGCGGGGTTGCCGCGACGGCGGGCGTCGCAGGCTGCGGCAGCGTGAAAACGAGAATCCCGCTCGCTAAAACAAGCGTGTACGACAACGCAGATAACGTAGGTCTCACGGGTACTATTTTTCCTCGACGGTTCAGCCTCACCCTTCTATTAACGGCCGCGTAAGGGGCGTTTGTTAGCCGCCGCGAACGACGCAAAATGGCTCGCTCTATTGCGGTCGCGGCGCTGCAGCTCGCCGCGCACGATCGCGGCGACTCGCACGCGGGGCTCGAACGAGCCCTTGAGGCCACCCGTCTCGCCGCGCGTGAAGCCGATCTCGTCGTGCTTCCGGAAGCAACATTCCCCGCTTACGTGCTCGGCAAAGTACCGCTTGGTGCGCACGAAGCGCAAGATGCCATCGAGCGTTTACGCGTTATCGCTCGTGAAACGTCAACCGTCATCGTTGCCGGCGCCGCCGTCTTGCGCGATGGGCGCGCGCGTAACGCCGCCGTCGTCATCGACGCGGACGGTTCGCTTGCCGGCCACGCGGACAAGCTCTTTCTTTGGCACTTCGACCGGCGATGGTTCGAAGACGGGCAGCGCTTAGCACCCGTTGCGACCAAGATCGGGCTCCTCGGCGTGCTGATCTGCGCCGACGGACGACTTCCTACGATTTCCCGTGCCTTAGTGGATCGCGGCGCCCAGGTGCTCGTCATGCCGACGGCATGGGTAACCAGCGGCCGCGACCCTCACGCTTTGGAGAACGTGCAAGCGGATCTTTTGGCTCGCGTCCGCGCTTACGAAAACCACGTGCCGTTCATCGCCGCCAACAAGTGCGGCAGCGAACTCAGCATGGTCGCGTACTGCGGCAAGAGCCAGGTCGTCGACGGCGACGGCGAGGTCGTCGCGGTTGCGAGCGAGCGTGAAGCGGAAACATTGAGCGCGACGATCACCCTCGGCGGCGAGCGACGGGCCAGGGTTGAAACCGTGCATCCGCCCCTGCGTCAAAACTACCCGGCCGTGCCGCTCCGCCTCGCGATTTCGTACGAAGCGCTGCCGGCCGACGTCGACGAACGGTTGGACCTGCTGGACGACGCTTATGCGATCTCGAGCACGGACTCCAGCCGGCTCGAGCTGCTCGACCGAACGATTCCGTCGGCGCCGGTTGACGACCGCACCGTTCTCGATCCCGGTGGACTCGTGCCATACCGTCGTGCCGGTTACGGCCTGTTTTGTTGGACGAGCGACATCGGTCCGCCGTGGCTAGTGCGCATCGCGCGAGCTCGCGCCGTCGAGTTGCGCGTCTATCTCGTCGTCTTCGACCGCTCGGCCCAACGCGCGTTCGCGGTCGATCCCGACGGCGCCGTCGTTGCCGGCACGTTCGCGGAGTACCGCCTGGCAAGCTTTACGTTCGATCCGCGAAAGACTGCCGAGATGGTCGTGGCGCCCGGCACCGACGTAGCCGAAGGCCTCGCTCGCGTGGAAGCCATCGTCGCAGACGGCGCATCCTGAGCAGCCCACTGCGAACGATCGCCGTCCTCGCGCTGGCCGCGCTGGCGCTGGCCGGCGCCGCCGCAAGAACGCAGCGATCGCATCTGGCGACGGCTACCATCGCTGCGTCGCGCTGGCCGTACTTGCCGGGCAGTGTGCTTCCGCTTCGGGTCGATGGAATCGCGCCGCCATATTCGATCTCGATTCTGGGACCGGGGCGACTGCTACACGGCGACACGTACGCCGTTCCCGTTACGAGCCAGGCCGGAACGGCATTGCTGATCGTGGGAAATCAGGCGGGAATCGGAACGACGCGGCTGCGCATCGGAGCGGCCCCCATCGCCCGCCCGCTCTTGCTCGTGGCATCCTACGACGAGGGACTCGTTCTTCACGACGAACGGACCTTCTCGGTCGTCGGCGTGCTCGCCACCGGTGGAGTTCCGAGCGACGTGGCCGTCGATCGCGCGGGCGAAGCCGCCATTACCGACACTCAAGGAAACTCGCTTACGCTGGCGGCCTTTGGCGGGCCGTGGGGCGTAACTCGCATCGACGACGTCGCGCTCGGCGACGCAGTAGCAACCGACGACTCGCTGCACGCGATGTTCGTCACCAATAGAGATTGGCACGGCAGCGGAGCGCTGACACGGATCACCGCTGCCGAAGACGGCGGCGTGACGCACGTGAGCACCGGCGAAACGGCAGAGGGTATGGCGGTGGACGAGCGCCGCCAGATCGTTTACGTCGCCAACACCAACGACGGAACGATCGCCTTCGTGGATGCCCGGTCGATGCGTGTCATTCGGCGGTTTCCAGCGGTCGCTCGCGTCTTTTCGCTGGTCCTGTCCCGCGACGGCAAGCGGCTGTACGCGATCTCGAACCGGGCCGCGGACTCACCATTTGGACAGGCCGGGGAGGCGATCGATATCTCGCTGGACGGTCCGCTGCCGCGCATCGTCGCTCGCAGCGGAAAGCTTTCGTTCCCGCTTGGCGTCGCGCTGGATGACGGCACGAATACGCTCTTCGTCGGCGACGAGGATCGCGGTACCGTCAATGTGCTCGACGCTCGAACTTTGCGACCAAAACGCGCCGCGCTTCCCACGTGCTCCATCCCGTGGAAATTGACGCTGGACTCGACGAGCGAGCGGCTCTACGTTCCTTGTGCCGGCGACAACGAGGTCGACGTCTTCGACGCGCGCACGCTGCGGCGAGTCGCGCACGCGCCGTTCGCGACGGGCAGCTATCCGCTCGCCGTCGCAGAATGGCGACCATGATTGCGCTCTTCCTCGCCGTTGCGCTCTTGCCGGCGCATATCGAGCCGGGGTCGCCTTTTCCACACATCCTCGAACAGGCTCCCACGATCGAAAGCGTCGCGCCGGGCGTCGAATACGGCGATTACCAACTCCTGACGTCCATCGGGCTCCTCTCGGTTCACGTCGTTGCCGTCGAACCGCGGCGCGGCGACGTGCGGGTCGAGAACGTGCTCGCCGATGACGCGCTCGACTCGCGCGGCGAGACCGTCGGGTCGATGGCGAAACGAACCAAAGCGGTGGCCGGAATCAACGGCGATTACTTCGATATCGGCAATACCAACCGGCCGGAAAACATCGTCGTTCGCAGCGGCGTGCTCTTGCAGGTTCCGTATAAGCGGTACGCGCTGGCGATTACTCGCGACGGAACCGCGCATATCGCCGAGTTCTCATTTTCGGGAGAGCTGCACGTCAACGAACGCACCCTCTCGCTCGGCGGCATCGACGAGTTGCCGCCGCCCAACGGCGGTCTCTCGCTGCTGACGCCGCAGTACGGACACGTTCGTCCCGAAGACGACGTAACGCTCGTAAACCTCGAGCCCCTCTCCGGAACGCCGCCGCTTGCGCGCTATCGCGTAACCGGCATGGCCGATAATCTCACGACGCAACCGCCGGGCTATTACGTCGCGATCGGACCCAGCGAGTACAGCGCCGTCGACGCCTTCGATGCGGGCGCCGTCGTCGAAGCCGGCGGCACGCTCGAGCCGCTCGATCTGGACTCGATCGCAACGGCGATTGGAGGCGGACCGCTGATCTTGCGCGACGGTGACTGGTACGACGACGGCGACGGGCCGAACGGAAGGGAGTTTTCCAAGCGCATCCCGTGTTCGGGCGCGGCAATCGCGCCCGATGGACGCCTCTTCCTGATCGAGGTGGACGGTCGCCAGCCCGAGTTCAGCGTCGGTTTGAAACGGCCGGAGTTTGCCGCGTTGATGAAAGCGCTGGGCGCGACCGAAGGGCTCGCATTCGACGGGGGCGGTTCTTCGACGATCGCTATCCGGCGATTAGGCGAGAGCGAAGCCGCCATGACCAGCTCGCCCTCGGACGGCATCGAGCGACCGGTCGGCGATGGTCTTTTTGTCTACAGCACGGCGCCGGTTGGGCCGGCGGTCCGCCTCGTCGCGCGGCCGACTGTCGTTCGCGCGGTTCCGGGTGCCGAGGTCCCACTGCGCATCGCGGCGGTCGACGCAGCCAATCACGTTGCCGCCCGCCAAGGTCCGGTTCGGGTAAGCATCGCTCCACCGTCGCTCGGCGATTTCCGAAATGGGGAGTTCGTCGCGCTCCACCCCGGGTTGGGTCACCTGCTCTTGCGCGGCGATAATTTACAAGGCGACGTTGCGGTGGAGGTCGACGCGGCGCCCGCGCGGGCGCGAATTACGCCCGCGCACCCAAACGTCGATTCCGAGTCAATCGTTGCGCTGCTCCCGCACGCGTATGACGCGGACGGTTATCCACTCCATCTACCCGCCTCGCTGCCGTGGAGAGCCACCGCGGGTTCGATCGACGATCGTGGCGAGTTCCACGCGGGGTCGCGGGACGCCGACGTGACGGTACGAATCGGAGATGCTCTTGCGGTCGCGCGAGTGACGGTGGGGTCACACGACGAGGGGCTGCCCTTTGCGCAGCTCGCCCACTTCGTAACGATTCCTCGCGGCGGTCAGGGGCAGCTCGCAAAAGATGCCGGTTGCGGCACCTGCGTCGAACTGCGCTTCTCGTTTTCCGGCAACGAACGAGCCGCCTACGCCATGGCCGACATAGCGCTTCCCAACGACACGATCGGCCTCACGTTCGATCTGCAAGACGACGGCAGCGCCGCACGGCTGCGCATCGCCCTGCGGAATGAAATCAACGAGGACGTTTTGCTCGATGCAACTCGGCTCGGCGAGGTTGGCTGGAGGAAGGTGGTCGTGCGTTTTCCGGTCGATTCGCAGGCCTCGCGGCTGATCGCCATCTACGTGCTGCCATCCAAAGGCATCGAGCTTTCCGAGGGCAGCGTCGTCCTACGCAACGTTCGCGCGATTGTGGCGGGGCATTAGGAGTCCCAGCCCGACGAGTCCGCCGAGCACGAGCAGCGAGCCGGCCGCCACGACGGCGATGTTGGGCGTCCAAATCACCTCGATCGATGGATAGCTCGTAACGTCTGCCCGCAGCCAGAGGCCACCGGCGCGGACCGCTTCGCCGCGGGCGCTCAACACGATGCCATGCGGCAACGGCCGATCGTTCTCATCGTCGACGGCAAAAAGGACGGCCGATTGGCCGGGGGCAGCGGGATCGTGCAACACGACGGCCGCCTGCGCGGGTGTGAACAGGATCGCCTTGACGACGCGCCGCGCGGCGGGAACGTTGAAGGAATCGAAGGGCACGTCCATTCCGGCGATCGTTTGCCGCGCTTGCATCAACAGCACCGGCGACAGAAAGGCTCTACCGTTTGGCTGCGTAACCGTCAGCCGGCTGCCGAGAAGGTCGCGAACTTCCACGTCGACCACGTCGCGCGGCACGGCACGAAGGATAAAGTTCCCGGCATTGCGCGCGGGTGCCCCGACCTCCAACGGCGCGTGCAACGGGCGATCGAGCCTCACGACGATTGGTCCGGCTCGATCTTCACCCGCGAGCGGAAAGGAGAGCGTGCCGACATCCTCAACGCGAACGCGTTCGCCCGGCGCGCCCACGACGTCGCGGTCGTCCGGCGCGAAGAGACCGGTAGCCACGCCGGCCAGGCCCATCGCGACCGCGCCCAAGGCAACGGCCACAATCGCCAGGCGCGAGCGCGAACTCCGTACCGCCTTCCACTGCTTTCGGCCGGTAACGACGACGACGATCGCCAGCGCAGTCAAAGCGACGTTGTACCATCCGGCGTGGTACGCCGGCCGGCCGGGCAGCCAAATCTCGACGATAACGGCGGCGACGACGACCAGCGCCGTTGCCAGAAACCAATTCAACGCGCGCGCACCGCAGCCACCGCCGCGCGCATTTGGTCGAGCGTCAACGGGCCGTCGAACGCGCGAATCACGACGCCTTGGCGATCGAGGATGACGGTCGTCGGTAACCCGACCGCGTCGAACGCGCGGCCATATTGTTGACCGCCGTCGATCCAGATTGGGAAGCGGATCCCTAACGAGCCGGCAAAGGCTCGCGCGCGTTGCGGCGATTCACCTTCGTTGACGCCGACGACGGCGATACCGCGCCCCGCCTCGGCCTCGGCCAGGCGTTGGAGATCGGGCATTTCGGCTCGGCACGGAGGACACCACGACGCCCACAGGTTCATCACGACCAGCGATCCGCGATACCGTTCGAGCGAAACGGCGCGCCCGCCGTCGTCGCGTAAATCGAAGATGGGCGCGCGTTGGCCTGCCAGGCCGCTTGGACCGCCGGCCGCGGCTCGTTGGGTAACCAAGTATGGCTCCGCTACGTAAACGGCGACGGCCAGCGCCAGCGCGACGGCCGGCCAGATGATAAAGCGATGCACGGGTCAGCGCGATTCTTCCGGCATGCGCACCGCGTCGCCTCCACTAGGTCCCGTCGCTCTGGCGGACGAAACGGCGACGGCGTGCCTGCCACGATTCTTGACGGACGCGCGCTCGCCGCAGATCTGCGCACGGAGCTCGTCGCGCGCACGAATGTGTTGCGCGAGCGCGGGCTTGCGCCCAGGCTAGCCATCGTCTTCGTCGGAGAGAACGAGTCGAGCCTCGCATACGTGCGCAATCTCACGCGTACCGGAGAGCGGGCCGGCATTAGCGTCGCGGTTTCGCACCTTCCAGTCAGCGCGTCGGTTGACCAAGTTCGCTCCGAGCTCGAAAACCTTCGTGACGATCCTACGACGCACGGCGTCATGCTCCAACAGCCGCTGCCGCCGCATCTTTCCATCCGCGAAATCGCCGACGCAATTCCGCCGCATAAGGACGTTGACGGTGCGCATCCCACCAACCAAGGCCACTTGGCTTTCGGAAGCGGAACGGAATACGTGCCCGCAACGCCGGCCGCCGTGATGCTGCTGCTCGAGCGCAGCCCGCACTGGCCGCTCCGAGGACGGCGCGCCGTGATGATCGGACGCTCCATCGTCGTCGGAGCCCCGGTCGCGATGCTGATGCTGGCGCAAAACGCAACGGTCACCGTCTTGCATAAAGAATCGTCCGCGCTGCAGCCTTACGTGAAGCTTGCCGAGATCGTAGTAGTCGCCGCCGGCGTGCCGGGACTGATACGTGGCGAAGACCTGATGCCGGGGGCTACGGTCATCGACGTCGGCACGACGCTGGTGGACGGCGCTCTGCGCGGTGACGTCGACTTTGAAAGCGCCGTCGCCGTTGCCGGTGCGATCACACCGGTTCCGGGCGGCGTCGGCCCGGTTACCAACGTTGCTCTGCTCCGCAACGTGGTCAAGGCGACGGAATACGCGGCGGCAGGTCGAAGCGCATATCGGTGAATCCGCTTCTGCTCGACCTCGAGCAACAGGCCCGCAAGGACGGCGTGCCCGTCGTTTCGCGCGAATTTGGAGGCCTTCTTTCGACGCTCGTCACCGCGATGCAGGCGAGTCGGATCTTGGAGGTCGGCACGGGCTACGGGTATGCGACGCTTTGGATGGCGCTCGCGCAGCCGCGGATGGGCAGGATCTGGACGATCGAATCGGACGTCGCGCGCACCGACGTCGCGCGCGCTTATTTCCGCCGCGCGGGCGAGGACGATTATATCGAGGTCTTCAACACTCCGGCACTCGAGTTGCTCGAGAACTTTCCCCATCGCAACTTGGACATCGCATTCGTCGCCGCCAACGAAGGCGCGTATCACGCCTATCTCGAGTTGCTGATCCCCATGCTCAAGCTCTCGGGGCTCGTCATCTTCGACCACGCCATGCGCGCGCCGCGGGACTTCAGCGACGCGTTCCTGCAGCATCCCGGGTTGGATGCGACGATGCTCGGATTGGGCGATGGGATCGCCATCGGCGCGCGGCGGAAATGACGAACCCGGAGGCGTTCAAGGACGCGATGCGCCACGTTCCCACCGGCGTCACGGTGGTCACCAGCCTCAAAGACGGCGAACCGCGAGGCATCACGGTCAACTCGTTTGCCAGCGTTTCGCTCGAACCGCCGTCGCTGCTGATCTGCGTGAACCGCGAGGCTCGCAGTTACTTATTCATTTCGACGTCTCGCATCTTCTGCGTCAACGTGCTCGCGGGCAGCCAACGCAACCTCGCGGAGCACTTTTCGGGAAAAGTGCGAGAGCTTCAGTTTGACGGCGTCGGGTATGCGATTGACGCCACGGGCGCGCCGGTTCTCGACGGTTCGATCGCGCACTTCGACTGCGAGGTGGCGCAGGAGTACAACTTCGGCTCGCACTCGATTCTGATCGGTAACGTTCTCTCGTGCAAGTCGCGGTCCGGTTCGCCGCTGGGATACTTCAACGGCGGCTTTCACGACTTCGGCATCCACGTAGACTAGTGGGCTAAAGGAGCGTTCCTTGCTGCGATCGGAGACTTTCGAGGTCGGTCCACTGGCCTGTAACTGCACGATCGTCGCCGACGACCGCACCGGCGAGGCGATCGTCGTGGATGGGGGCGACGGCGTCGACGACGTCGTCGCGCGGCTGCGCAAGAACAACTGGCGCGCGAAGCTGCTGGTGCACACCCACGCGCACATCGACCACATCGGAAACGTCGGGCGCCTGCGCGAGCTGACCGCGGCGAGCGCCTTGCTTCATCCGGCCGATCTGCCGCTCTACCATATGCTCGCGCTGCAGGCGCGCTGGCTCGGTCTCATCGAGGCTCCGGCGATCGTGAACCTCGACGGCGACCTCCACGACGGCGACGTGCTCGAGAGCGGAGCCGTGCGCCTCGAAGTGCTTCACACGCCGGGCCACACCCCCGGAAGCGTCTCCTTTGCGCTGCGCGGCGACGCCGAGACGACGTTGCTGACCGGCGATACGCTGTTCGCAGGCTCCATCGGGCGGTGGGATCTGGGCGGCACGTCGATGGAAGATATCGTCACCTCGATCCAAACCAAGTTGATGGACTTCGGCGACGCCACGACGGTGGTTCCAGGGCACGGCCCGTTCACAACGATCGGCATCGAGCGCCGCTCGAACCCGTACCTGCGTGGATGATCGCGAGAAAAAGCGGCGGTTTTTTGCCGGCATCGCGCTCGACGATGCGGCCCGTGCGCGCTGCGCGGGCGTCTCCGAGGGATTGCAACGAACCGGTTTTGCCGCGAAGTACGAATCAGCCGAAAAGTTTCACGTTACGCTGGCCTTTTTGGGCAACGCCGGTGCGAGTCAGGCCGACGCGATCGAGGCGGCGCTCGACGGCGTTGCCGCGCAGAACGCGCCGTTTGCGCTAACGCTCGATAAGATCGGTGCCTTTCCACACGAGCGTCGGCCGCGCGTCGTGTATATCGGAGCCCGCGAGCAAGGCGCATCGTTTCGAGCGCTGGCGCAAGCGGCGCGAGTCGCCTATGCGGCGCTCGGCTTTGTGTTCCACGACGACTCGGTAGCGCACGTCACGATCGCGCGGGTCAAAGACCCTCGTGCGCCGCTTCGGTCGATCGAGTTCGCCCCGATCGCTTTTGAAGTAGGCACGGTATCGCTCTTCGAGTCGATCTTCGACGCCACGGCCAACACCTCGCGCTACGAGATCGTCTCGAGCGCCGAGCTGTCGTGCTGAGGCATACCGCTACTCTTTTGAACGCGGATTGTAGGCGGTCGATGCGATGAAGTTGTTGCCGATGCCGTTGGTAAAGCTGTATTCGTGCGTGAGCTTTGTCGGCGAGTAACGATAGACATCCACTTCGCCTTGTCCGGAGATATACTCGCTAATCGTGGCCGTTGCGTACGTCGCAGAGTTCCCGTCGAGGTGCCCGACGAGTGCCTCACCGGCCAGCCCAAACGGACCGCCGACGAGGCTGCACGCCGGCTTACAGCCCTTGTACACATAAAGCTCGCCGCTCTGCCCCCCGGTCCCGCTCAGCGAGACCAGGTTGCCGGACCTATCGATGTCAAGGCTGCCGGAGTAGGGGTTTTTGTATCCGGTAGCAACGCTACCGGTACCAGCGCAGTGCTTGAAATAGATCAGGTATGCGGCAGCGGACTGATTCGTCGCGGCCGCCCAGCAGTCGCCGGAGCGGTCTAGCGCGACGCCCCAGACTTCTTGGATGGCCGCGTTGGTGAGGTTGGACGTGCAGCCGCCCGCGAGCGTGCAGACCGAGATGCTTCCCGAATACGTCTTACTGCCTTCATAGTCGAAGCTGTTGGCAACGGCAATCGTTCCAGTGGCCGCATCGGCGCTGGCGGCATCGTACGGATAGCCGTACGGGTCGCGGAAAGAGCCCAACTCGTGCCCGCACATCTCTGGGCCCTTGTAAACCACGACCTCGTCTGTCGGAAAGGCGGCCAAACCGATCAAATTCCCATTCGCGTCGACGGCGATGCCGTCGCCGGATCGGGGACCGGTCATCTGGCAAATCGGAGCCTTGTTACGGCGGTTGTTCGACGGGTAGCCCAAAATGATGAACTCGTCCGACCCGCGCGTGAAGTAGGCAACGTAGAGGCCGGCCTTCGCCGTCTCGGGTGCGTGAACCGGAGCTGCCGGAAAGCTTAGGCTGGAAATGCCGTTGCCGTTGCCGCCGCAACCCGCGAGCAGCACGATTGCTACCCAAACGCTCACAGTGCGGACGCGTTCTCGCGGCATAGCGGCTACCGAAGTTTGATGAGGACCTTGCCGCCGTCGCTGCCGTTGCTCGGAGCTGCTTCGGCAACGGGTTCGGGCTGCGGCGCAGATGCCGGCCGCGGCATCGCAGCGTAATCCGGAATCGCTCCGGACGAAACTTTTTCGCGGTAGTCGGCGATGGTGACGTGCAGCGCCTCGAGCGCGCGCTCGGGGTAATCTTTCTTCTTTTCGGGATACCCGTCGAGCTGCGATTCGATCTCGGCGGCGGTGATCGCGGCGGCCTCGTCAATCGTCTTTCCCTTTGCGATCTCGACGACCAGGCTGCAGGTCGCGGTACCAAAGCCGCACCCGGTCGTGAAATACGAGATGTCCTCGATTACCGCACCCGGGCCGATCTTCAAGAAGAAGTTGTACATGTCGCCGCATGAGTCGCTGAAGTACTCGCCGCTGGCCGTGGGATTCTCCATCGTGCGAAAACCGGTGCGCTCTTCGACGAGCATCTGAAACTTGGGGAAGTTCAACCTACCATCTCCTTGGGATGCAGTTCGAAGCGGCACTCTTTTCCGCCATGCGCTAAGGACTCCGTTTGTATATGCTCTCCGCCGAGCGTTTCGTCGATGACGTGATGGATGACCTGGCAGACCTCCGGATGCTCTTTGGCCGCCTCGGAATACGGGCAGCTCCGTTCGTGCAGCACGAAGCCGTCATCGATCAGACTATACTCGGCAACGACGCCGGTCTTGCGAAGCATTTCGGTGAGCTGCGCGACCCGTTGCTCAGGCTCGCTGGAGGTGACGGTCAGCTGCGCGCGCGCGATCGCGCGACGCGAGAGCCCGTCGAAAATCTGCGTAATCGCCGGCGCACCGAACTGATCCTTGACCTCGCGCAGCACCGCCGTAAGCATCTTGTCGTAGGCCTGCGGGAAGAGCCGGTCGGCGTCGGGAGTCAGCGAAAACTCGTACGTTGGCTTGGTGGGGCCGCGGCGGACCGACGTCTCCGTGACGAGGCCGTCGCGCTCGAGGACCATGAGCTGCTGGCGGACGGCATTGGGCGAGAGGCCGAAGACCTGGGCGAGGTCGGCGGCCGAGGCGGAGCCTCGCCGGCGAAGCTCGCTGACGATCTTTCCGCGCGTCGTCTGAAAGAAGCGGTCCGATTGCATCTTTAGGCGTTATCCTAGCACGAAGACCCTAGATAGTAAAGTTTCTCCTTGACTTTCTAAGAGAGCCTCGGCTAGGATAAATCGCATGCCCGACTACGGTCTTCGTATCACGAACCTCCGGTGCCAAGTCGCCGGCAAGGAAATCCTCAAAGGGATCGACCTCACCGTCGACCCGGGAAAAATCCACGCGCTCATGGGCCCCAACGGCAGCGGCAAATCGACGCTCGCCTTCTCGATTACGGGTCATCCTCAATATCAGGTGACCGGCGGAAGCGTCGAGCTCGATGGTGAGGACATGCTGGCACTTCCTCCGGATAAGCGCGCCCGCGCCGGACTCTTCCTCTCCTTCCAGTATCCGGCGGCGATCCCGGGCGTGAAGGTCGCGAACTTTCTGCACGCCGCTCGCCAGGCCGAACGGCCGGGTGACCTTCCGCCCGCCAAGTTTCGCGCACTTCTCTTGGAAAAAATGGAGCAGCTCGGCATCGATCCGTCGTTCATGGGCCGTTATCTCAACGACGGCTTCTCGGGCGGAGAGAAAAAGCGGCTCGAAATGTTGCAGCTCGCCGTGTTGGCGCCTAAGTACGCGATTCTCGACGAAACCGACTCGGGTCTCGACATCGACGCGCTCAAGGATGTCGGAAGCTCCATCGCCGCCTTACGCGCGAGCGAGGAGGGGCATCATACCGGATTTTTGATCATCACGCACTACCCGCGAATTCTTTCGTACGTCGTGCCCGACGTCGTGCACGTCATGATCGACGGACGCATCGTCAAGACCGGCGGTCACGACCTGGCGCATCGCATCGAGCGTGAAGGCTACGACAAGCTGCGCGAGGAGAGTGCGGTCGTTGCCTAGTCCGGCGCCCGCCGTCGCCGATCGCGACGGTGCGACGCGAGAACTCTACGACCGCGTTGCCGAGCTAGATCCGTCGCCACTCTCGATCGAGCAGCGGACGCGCGCACTCGACCGTTTCTTCTCCACACCAAGCGGTCGCGAAAAGCCGGGGCGTTTCTGGCGAGTCGACTTCGAGTCACTCGCCCCCGAGGCAAACGCGATCGACCTGAGCGCCGCAAACGTCCGCGTTGAAAATCACGACCCAGAAGTCTTCGTTTGCGACCTTGCGACCGCGGCGCGCGAACGTCCCGAACTCTTCGCGCGCGCTTTCGGCACCACCGGGATTGCGGCCACGAAGTTCGGCTCGCTGACGAAAGCCTTCGCGCAGTGCGGCGTCTTCGTGCACGTCCGCGCCGACCATGCTTGCGACGTCCCGGTCGTCATCCACTATACGGCACCCGCCGGAGCCGCGATCTTTCCGTGGAGCGTGGTATTGGCCGAACGCGGCGCACGCGTCACGATCGTCGAGCGTCTCGACGGCGGCGCCGGAGCCTTTCTCTGCGGCGCAACCGAAGTCGTCACCGAAGAGCGCGCGGACGTGCACTTTGCCGCCTTTCAGCACGCCGGCGACGGCGCGCGGATCATCTGGAACCGAGCCGCTCGTCCAGGACGCGAAGCGCGGATGTCGTGGGCATCGGCGGAACTCGGCGGCGAGCTCGCCGCCAGCGATCTTTCCGTTTTGATCGAAGCGCCGGGCGTGCAGGCGGAGATTACCGCAATCTTCTTTCCGCGCGGTACGGAGCACGTCGACGTGGTCAGCACCGTCGACCATCGCGCCGGTGATGCAACCTCCGAAACGCTCGTCAAGACGGCCGCGCTCGAGCGCGGACAAGCGCGCTTTCTCGGCAACATCCGCATCGCGCCGCACGCGCAGGGAAGCGACGCTCGTCTACGCGACGATGCGCTGCTGCTTTCGCCGACCGCGCACGTCGATTCGGTGCCCGCGCTCGAAATCGGCGCGAACGCCGTCAAGGCCTACCATGGCGCAACCGTCGGCGCTATCGATGCCGAACAAATCTTCTACATGGAGAGCCGGGGCCTGGAACGTGGCGCCGCGGAGCGTATGATTGCGCTGGGCTTCTTCGAGCCGGCCGTCGAGCGATTTCCAACCGTGCAGCTGCGCGATGAAATTCGCGCGGTACTGGCGGCAAAGCTTTCGTGACGCAAACGCTGCGCACCGACGCCAAAGTCGAGCGCATCATTGCCGATTTCCCGATTCTGGCGCGGCCGACTTCGCGCGGAAAGCGGCTGGTCTATCTCGACTCGGCCGCGACGTCGCAGAAGCCGCGGGCCGTCATCCAGGCGCTCGTGGATTACTACGAACAATATAATGCGAACATCCACCGGGGAGTCTATGAGATCGCGCAGCGCGCCACCGACGAGTACGAGCAGGCTCGCGTCAAGCTGGCACGCTTCATCGGCGCCAAGACTTCCGAAGTCGTCTGGGTCCGCAACACGACCGAAGCGATAAACTTAGTCGCCTATTCCTGGGGCGACCGGCACATCGCCTCAGGCGATGCGATCTTACTCACCGAGCTGGAGCATCATTCGGACCTCGTTCCGTGGCAACTGCTGGCGGCGCGCACGGGCGCCGAGCTGCGCTTCATTCCCGTCGACGCTCGCGGCATCCATATTCTCGACGACCTCGACCGGCTGCTCGACGGCTGCAAGCTCGTGGCGATCTCGCACGTCAGCAACACGCTCGGAACGATTGCACCGGTGGAGACCATCATCCCGCGCGCGCACGCTGCCGGCGCCGTCGTGCTGGTGGACGGAGCGCAGGGCGCGCCGCATCTTCCGCTCGACGTCAAAGCGCTCGACGCCGATTTCTACGCCTTTAGCGGACACAAGATGCTCGGACCGACCGGCATCGGCTGCCTCTACGGAAAGCGCGAAATCCTGGAAGCGATGCCGCCGTTTCTCTCCGGCGGCGACATGATTCGCAAGGTCGAGTACACGCAGACGACGTTTGCCGATCCGCCCCGCCGCTTCGAGGCCGGCACGAGCAATATCGCCGATGCCATCGCGTTCGGCGTGGCCATCGATTATCTAGACGCGCTTGGGATGCCGTGGGTTCGCGAACACGAGCGCGCGCTGACCGGCTACGCTCTGGAGCGCCTTGCAACGCTTGAGGCGCGCGGGCTCGCGATCTATGGACCGCGCGATCCGGAACGCAGCTCCGGTGTGATCTCGTTCAACTTCGCCGACATCCACCCGCACGATCTTGCCTCGATTCTGGACACCGAGGGCATTTGCATACGGGCGGGTCATCACTGCACGATGCCGCTCATGGAGAAGTCGGGGTGGGCCGCCACCGCCCGCGCCTCGTTCTACATCTACAACACCGAGGCCGACGTCGACGCGCTTTACGAGGGCCTGGAAAAGGCCGCGCGCGTCTTTCACGTTTAATGGACGACTTCTACCGGGATTACATCCTCGATCACTACCGCAGTCCGCGCAACTTCGGAACGCTCGAGCAGCCCGACGCATCGGCCGAAGACGTCAACCCGCTCTGCGGCGACCAGATTCGCGTGGAACTCAAGCTCGACGACGGCAAGATCAGCGACGTACGCTTTTCCGGAAAAGGCTGCGCCATCAGTCAGGCTTCGACTTCGATGCTGCTGGAAAGCGTCAAGGGAATGAAGCTCGCCGACGTCGCGAAGTTGCCCAAGGATGCCGTCTTGGAGAACGTCGGGATCGGTATCAGTCCGACGCGCATGAAATGTGCGATGCTGGGCTTGCGAGTCCTCAAGAGCGCGGCCATCGGCCGCCTCGCCGACTGGCCCGACGAAGAATAGATAGACGCCGCCTCCGCCGGGCGAGTGAACTCCGTCCAGGTTTCGGCCGGGAGGCCCCGATTAGCGCAAGCGCAACCGCGCACCGCAAGCCGAAGCGGAGACAAAGACCGGGGCATTGCCTATTACGGTTTGATCCAGTAGTGGTCGACTATTTCTAAACCGCTCGGGGCCGTCGCTACCGTGAACGTGCCGTAGTACTCGACTCCGCCCGACTTGACGTCGGCCGTCACCTGATAACCCGAGTTGCTCCCCGGCGTGGAGCGAATGGAGACGATCTGAGCCCCGCCGTTCATGAACGTTTCGCTCGGGCTGCCGCCCGCGAGATAAGTGCTCGCGGTAGCGCGGTCGCCATGCGCGAGCGCTTCGAGATAGGAGCGCACGAGCGAGACGGCCGGCTCATCCACCTGCGCTTTGGGCGGCGCGGCCGGCGCGGGGGTTACAACCGCGATCGGCCTCGATGTTGCGACGCTCGCCTTGCTTGTGGCCGCCACGTGCGGCAGCATTTGCCGCAACGACGGCGTCACGCCTGGAGGCGGCGTTGCACTGGAGACCGGCGTCGCGCGCGGGGCGTGCGTAGGAGTTGCCGGTTTCATGGTCGGCGCGAGATGTTTTGCCGGCGTCGGTTTGGCCGTCGGCGTTGGACCAGAACTCGCCGTAGACGTTGGAGCGGCACTCGGCGTGGCCGTGGCCGACGGTAACGGCGACGCGGCTGCCGGCGACGCCGACGGCAAAGGCGTCACCGGCGGTACGGTCGCTTCGGCGACCGTCGTTCGCGCCGGCTGCTGTGATCCGCCGAAGAAATGCGCGAGGACGCCGCCCAATAGAAGACCGGCCAGAATTACGACGAGGATGAGCGGGAAAACCGGGATTCCTCCGCCTGAGGGTTCGTCGTCGCCGCGCCGCCGGCGCGGCGGTTCCCTCCCGTTCAGCGTGTCAGCCGTTCGGCCAGCGCGTCGCGGAGCGCGGCTGGCAACGCCGCAACGAGCTCCGGCCGCTCGGAGACGAAGAGCACCGTCGCTTCCTTGAGCAGGTCGGGATTACTGCGTGCGTACGCCAAGAGCGCATCGGCGGCTCCGTTCTCGCGCCGCGCGATGCTCTCCAACGTCGTGCCGGCGCCCTCGGCCGCATCCTCGGAGGACTCGCCGCGTTCTCGAAACGCCGTAAAGACCGACTCCACGAACGCCGGATATGCTTCCGAGGGCATCGTCGAAATCCCGCGCTCGTAGAAAGCGGCGAGATCGGCCTCGTCAATCTTCGCGAGAAGCTTCTCGACTGTACCTACCAGCATGTCAGCCGGCACGTTCCCGAAGGACATCGGTCGATTCATTTATCCTTGGCAGCAGGCAGCTCCTCGATGCGGCAGAAATTGTCTTGCCATGATCCGAGTGAAGGTGCCGCTCGATCTCCATGCCGTCGCCCAAGGCGGCTCGAGCGCCTTTGCGCTTGCCACGCCGCTGCGCATTCGCGACCTGCTCGGATTTGCCGTTCGCGAAGTGATCGGGATGCGCGCTCCTCGTGACAAGTTCTCGCGCAGCGTTCATCGAACGCTGGCGGGCCTTGCGGCCGGCGACTTTACGGTCGACGTCAACGGGCGCAGCTTCGCCGACCCCGATGCCGTAGTCGTCTGCGACGGCATTGTTGACGTTCGTTTCTTTCTCAGCCAGCGACGGAGGATTGCTCCGCGCCGGACTTAGGGAGCCGACGGCCGCTCTTGCATCGGGTGATACTGTAGAAGAAAGTTCTTCTCGGCAGAAACGGAGCATACGATCAAACTCGCGCTCGTCTTGGTTACCGCGCTCCTGCCGGTGCTGCGGCCGGCGCTTGCGGATTTTCGGTACGATTTGGCGGGCGAGGACGTGTACCGAATCGAGTCTACCGCGACCGTTTCGAGAGTCTCGTACAGCGGCACCGAAGGCTTATCCATCAAGCAAGACGCCAAAGGCACGCGCTTTGAAGCGCGAGCGCACTACGTACGCTACTCCCCCGACGGCAAGAGCAACGCGGACGCCCGGTTCGTCACCGAGCTCCTTCCGAATGGCTCGTTCGAAGGGCGCCTCGACGACGATCCGGACTTTCTGACGATCCTCAACCAGCCATTTGCCGTGCAGCTCGACCCGGCCACGCTTCGAGATCTGCGCGAACTCCACGGCGGCGTTCCCTTCTCGGCAAGCTCTCCGCTCGGCGGCGACTCGGTGCTCCACGGTTCATTGCGGCCGGGTGCCGGCGGTCCGATCGACGGGCGCCCCAGCGTGGCAGTTCGTTTCCAAGCCGTTGGGCCGATGACCGGAACCCTGCCCGGCAACTCGGACGCCAGTATTTCCGGCACGATGCGCATGGACGGCACGGCGTACTACTCGCTCGACGATGCGATGCTTCTGGCGCTCAGCGCGAGGCTAACGATCGACGCACGTTTACGGCAAAATCACCCGACCGTCTTCATACCCGTGCACATCACCTATCTCAGAGCGATTCGCGTGGTGCGGGACGAGCGCGACGTCGGTCAGGCGGTCAAAATGCTCCGATGAGTTCGACCTGCAGCGGATGACGGAACGGTTGCTCGCGCAGCTCCGTCAGCGCCGTCAAGGCCAAATGATTTTGATGACAGTCGATCAGCATTTCGATCCCTCGCTTGACCGAGCCGGTCTCTTCGACGTATTTCGCCAATTTTTTCATGAAGTAGGCACGCGGATCGCGTAAGACCTTGGCGTAGTACGGGTCGTCGGTGAGTCCCGCGGAATCCACGCCCTCTTTGGGAACGAGCCACACGAACCACGGATCCTCACTCTGCCGGTATCCGATCAGCACCAAGGGAATGGCTCTCGCCGAACTTAGGTTCGGCACGAAACTGCACATCGTGTAGGCATCCAGCGATATCTCCGTCGGCTCGATCGCGGCTTGTGGCATTCAACTGCACCTCTCATCCATCCAAACAAAAAAACCGCTTCTGCTAATGCAACGAAGCGGTTTCCAATCGGTTTCGGGCCAGCGGCCCGAGCGAAATCGGCATGGCGACCCTTTAGGAGCGGGGGAGAATTTCCCTGCGTTTGCGGGCGCGTGGCGCGCCGGTTCTGAGGAGTTTTCTCCAGCGATGTGAAACCACCGGCCCTAGCGGTGGTGTCGGGGGCACTGTATGAGCGCGCCCGCACCACTCCTTCCTGGGAGTATACGTGCCAACAGCGAGTCCCTCGGGCCGGACGGCGGCCGCGCATACGGCGCCGGCGTCGACCCCAAGCGTCGAGACCTTTGAGCGGATCGTCGACGACTATCAGCGCCGCCTGTACGGGTTCGCGTTACGAATGACCGGCAACCGGGAGGACGCTGAAGAGATCGTTCAGGACGCCTTCGTGCGCGCCTACCGCGCTCTCGGCAAGATGTCGCTCGAGCAGCGAGCCGACCTCCGGCTGCAGCCCTGGCTCTATACAATTACGCTGAACGTGACCCGCAATCGCCTCCGCAGCAAGCGCCCCGCCAACGTAGCGCTCGACGCGCTGGCCGATCCCGATGCCCTCTTACGCGAGTCGAACGAAGGGCCGCCTCAGCCCGAAAGAATCGTCGAGCAAAACGCGGAGATCGCGCTCGTAGAGCGAGCCCTGCTCCAACTGCCGATGCATTTGCGTGCCGCGGCCACGCTGCGTTTCATCGAAGGACGCAGCCACCCCGAGATCGCCGAGATTCTCAACCAGCCGATCGGAACGGTGAAGTCGCACGTTCATCGCGCCGTGCGCATCTTGCGTCGCATTCTCGGACCGCAGATCGGAAGATTTAGCCCGGAAGGAGTTCCTGCCCATGCGTTGTCGTGACGTCGATGCATTGTGGGACGAGCTGCGCGGCGAGTGCCAAGCCTCGCTCAAGGAGACCGTCCACACTCATCTTCGAGCCTGCCCCTCGTGTCAGGCGGTTTACGAACAATACGCAGGCGTCGCGTACTGCCTCTCCTGTTTGCCCCGTCCCGAACCGTCGTGCGACCTGGCGAAAAAGGTCATCCAGCACATCGCTGCGCTCAAAGGGGCGACGCCCGCGCCCATCGTGCTCTCGGCAATCTCGACGCCGCTGGGACGCCTTTACGCCGGATTCAAAGAGCATCGCATCGCGTACCTCAGCCTGGACACCGGCGATTCACCCGAAGAGGTTGCCGGCCGCGCCGAGCGGCGCTTACGTCGCCGCGTCGTGCTGGGGGAGGCGCCCCCGTGGCTGGTGCGCACCATCGAACGATTCTTTAGCACCTGGCAGGTCGACGACGCCGCCGTCGATATCAGCGATCTCACGCCGTTCGAACAGGCCGCCCTCCGCGCGGCGGCTCGCATCCCGCCCGGCGAGGTCCGTTCGTACGCTTGGGTGGCGATGCAGATCGGGCGCCCCAAGGCCGCGCGCGCAGTCGGCCGCGTGATGGCGCGCAATCCGCTTCCTCTGCTCTTTCCGTGCCACCGCGTCGTCGACTCGTCGGGAGATCTGCACGACTATTTCTACGGACTCGAGATGAAAGCCAAGCTGCTTCAAATGGAGGGCTACCGCGGCTAGACGCCAACCTTAACGAAGGTGGCGATTCACGCTCTTTTCGACAGATGACCGATCCTCGGATCGCCGCCATCCCTGACGTCCACGGTCACGCCAAGGGCGAACACCGGCCTTTTACAGAGGAACGGCCACTCGCATATTCCGCGCGAATGCTCTTCCTGTGGTTTTACCACGCTTGCCGGCGCACTTCTCCCCGCTTCTTGATGGTTGCCGACCACGCCAACTATCTGACCTTCGAGGATCCCGGAGCGGTCGCAACGGTTCGCCGGGCGCTCAAGCTCGCGCAGGCCGGCGACCTGATCGGTGCGGCCGAAACGGCCGGAGTCGACGCTCCGCACGCCGCGGTGGTCTCGGAGGGGTTGCGGCGGGGGATGCGGTTCGCGATCGGCGCCGAGATGGATAACGATCCGCGCGCGCGCCCCGACGCTCAGAACATCGTGGATGCTCTGCGTCCCGACGGAATTATCCGCTCGGTGCACTTCGTTCCGATCCACCATCCCGAAAAAGGAGCGGACTGGCCATGGGCCTTCGACAGTGAGGAGTTCAGCGATCTCTACGAGAGCGTAAGCACGGAGACGCTCTGGGAACTCTACACCGCCAAGTTGTTCGACGATCTCGAGAAGCTGCCCACGCACATCGCGGGGCACTTCTACGTTCCGGCGACGCTGGGACGCTGGCCAAACCAAAAAACGTTGGAGCACTACGAGGATCGCTTGCTCGACATCTGCCACGAGCGCGGCATCGCCGTGGAGATCAACACGCGGTTCCTCTATCGCGACCACCCCGAGGAGCACAAGAAAAAATACCTCGAAGCCAATGCGCGACTCATCCGCAAGGCCAAAGCTCGCGGTGTCGGGCTCGCGATTGGCTCGGACGCTCACAGCCCGAAGGACCAGGGCAACGCATTCGACGTCATCCTCGGGCTGCTTGACGAAGCGCATATCAACGAACTCGTCTTTCCGGTCGCCGGAAGGCTGGCCCGCGTTGCGCTCCGCGCGACGCGAGAGCACCTCGAGGCCCAGGCCCAGGCGGGGCGGCAGCCGGTTGTACCCGGCAGCAGCATCACCGGCTACGGCCGCGCCGAACTCGGATTGCCAGAAGAGGAGCCGGCCGGTGCGGGACATCGCGAAGGCGGTCGCGCCGCGCGCGAAAGCGGGCCGAAGAAGCGCGCCGGCGACTCGACGCGCACATCGAAGCGCCCCACCGTCTCGACCCCGCCGGCGGCGAGCACCTCTCGCCGCAGCGCCGACTCGACGTCGTCGGCGAGCAAAGCGAAAGCCGCGCGCGTAGCCAAGCCGGCCGTGCCCGAAAAAAAAGCAAAGCCCACGCGACCACCGGCCGCGCCGGCCGCGCCGGCCGCACCGGCCAAGCCAAAGAAGCCCGTCGCAAAGCCGCCGCAACCAGTCGCCAAGAAGGCGCCGGCCCCCCGTAAGAGCGTCGCTAACAAGGCCACGACTAAGAGCGCCGCCGGCAAGAAAGTCGTCAAGAAAGCCTCCAGCAAGAGTGCCGTTCGTAAGAAGCCGGCAGCAAAAGCCGCCCCGCCGCGCCGCCCGGCAAAGCCGAAGCGGCCCGCCGCCGGAGCCGCGAAGAAGAGCGTCAAAAAGAAGAAACCCGCGGCAAAGCGCCGCTAACATCCACTTTTCAACAGGGGACTAAAGCCAGTGGCGGATATCGTGCGCCTTAGAAATATCGCATTCGTCGGACCCCATCACGCGGGCAAGACGACACTCGTCGAAGCGATCCTTGCCCATACGGGCGCGATCGGACGACGCGGATCGATCGCCGACGGAACGACCGTCACCGATCACGAGCCTGAAGACGTGGCCCACCTGCAATCAACATCGGTGGGCTTCGCGCATACTACGGCCGACGACATCGACATCTCGATCGTCGACACGCCGGGGTTCATCGACTTCTTCGAGGATACGAAGCAGGTGCTGGCCGGCGTTGACGCCGCGATTGTAGTGGTCGAGGCGGACCCCGGGCGCGTCGTCCAGACGCAGGCGGCGGTCGAGTATTTGGAGTCGGTGCGAATGCCGCACATCTTCGTTGTCAACAAGATGGATCGTCCCGGCGCAGATTTTGCCGGAACGCTGGCCGCGCTGCAGAGCGCTTACGGGCGGCACGTCGTTGCCGAGCAGTTGCCCGTCGGAAGCGCCGAACAGTTTTCCGGCTACGTCGATCTGGCCAGGATGAAGACCTATCGATTCGATGGCGGCGAGGAGCCCATCCCCGCCGACTTGCAAGATCAGGCCGCCAGCGCACATTCCGAACTGCTCGAAGCGATGGCCGACTTCGACGACCATCTAATGGAGGAGCTGCTCGAAGGCGTGGAGCCGCCGCTCGAAGAGATCGAGCGCGACCTTTGCGCGGAATGCTCGCACGATCAAGTCGTTCCCGTTCTCGTCGCAGCCGGACTCTTGGGCTACGGCGTCGCCGCGCTCGTGCAAGCGATCGAAAAGTGGCTGCCTTCGCCGGCGGACGCATCGCAAGTCGACGCGGAAGGGCGGCCGATCGAATCGGATCCGGGCGCGCCGGTCGTCGCGCGCGTGATCAAGACCAGCATCCACCCTCAGAGCGGCAAACTTTCGATCGTGCGAATTCTCTCCGGGGCGATCAAGGCGGACGCGACCCTTTCCAACATCACCAAACGCGACGAAAAGGTTCGCCTCGGCGGGCTGTACCGTCTCCAGGGCAAAAAGCAGGAAGCGCTTCCCGAAGCAAGTGCCGGAATGATCGTTGCGCTGGCCCGGCTCGAAACGGTCTCGACCGGCGATACGCTGACGTCAAACGGACACAAGGTGCTGTTGCCGCTCGTGCCGATAGCCGATCCCGTCTTTGCCGTCGCCATCAAGCCCAAGGAACGAATTGACGAGGCCAAGATGTCGCAGATGATGGCCCGCATCGTCGATGAAGATCCGGCACTGCGCCTCGAACGGGCCGACGTCACGCACGAACTTCTTCTGCTGGGGCGCGGAGAGCAGCACGTTTCCATCGCGGTCGAGCGGCTCGCTCGCAAGTACAAGGTCGAAGTTGAAACCGGCGCGCCGACGATTCCGTATCTGGAAACGATCACCGGCGGAACCGAAGTTCATTCGCGCTACAAACACCAGACCGGCGGCCACGGACAGTTCGGCGACGTCTGGCTGCGGTTCGAACCGCGCGAGCGCGGTGCCGGGGTCACCTTCGAAGACAAGATCGTCGGCGGCGTCGTGCCGCGGCAGTTCATTCCCGCGGTAGAAAAGGGCGTACGCGAAGCGCTCGCCCACGGTCCGAACGGCAACCCGGTAACCGATATGCACGTGACGCTCTTCGACGGCCAGTATCACGACGTCGATTCGAGCGAGCAATCGTTCAAAACCGCCGCGAGCATGGGTGTGCGCGAAGCCCTCCCGAAGTGCAATCCGGTCGTGCTCGAACCGATCGCCCACGTGAGCGCGATCGTACCGGCGACCTACACGTCGACGGTAATTCAGCAGCTCACCGGCAAGCGCGGACAGATCCTCGGAATGAATCCCGACGAGCAACGCGCCGGTTTCGACATCGTCGAAGCGTACGTCCCGGCGGTCGAGCTGTCGCGCTATATCACCGAGTTGCGCACCGCGACGCAGGGTTTGGGGACGTATTCGTGGCGCCACGAACGGTACGATCCGGTTCCGGGGAATAAGGTCGGACCGAAGGCTGCGGTCTGAGGCTTTGCGTTACGCCCGGGCTTCAGGCGAAGCCCTTGGAACAAGCATGAGACTCGGCGCGGCTTCGATCCTAGGAACGTTGGCGTTAGCATTTGCGTTTGTGGCGTGCACGAAGACGGGGGATGACGTCACGTTGGGGCGGCATTCGTGGACCAGGCCTGGGGAGTTACGGGTTGCCGTGCAGTCGGATTTGAAGAACCTCAACCCGCTGCTCAACTCGAATACGACCGACGTCTTCGTCGATCGGCTGATGTTCGAGCCGCTGTTGAGCGCCGATCCGAAAGGGAATCCGGTGCCGATGCTGGCCTCGGTCGTACCGACGTTGGAAAACCGTGGAATAAGCCGAGACGGCTTGACGATCACCTATCATTTGCGGCGCGGCCTTCGTTGGACCGACGGCGTGCCGCTGACGTCGGGCGACGTCAAATGGTCGTGGCAGGCGATCATGAACCCGAATAACAACGTCGTATCGCGCCACGGATACGACATCATCTCGAGCATCGACACGCCCGACCCCAACACGGTGGTCGTGCATCTCAAGCAGAAGTTTGCGCCGTTCGTCGATTCCTTCTTCGCCGAAAGCGATCAGCCGTACATGATCGCTCCGGCGCACGTTTTGGCGCAATACCCGAACATCAATCAGGTGTCGTTCAACAACAAGCCGGAGGTGAGCGACGGCCCCTTCAAGTTCGTCGACTGGGCCCGCGGCGATCACATCACGCTCGAGCGCAACGATGCTTTCTTCATGGGAAGACCAGGTTTACAGCGCATCGACGTCAAGATCATTCCCGACGAGGAGACGTCGGTCAACCTCCTGCGTACGCATGCGATCGATTACATGTTCCAGGCCTCGATCGAAACGTACCAGTCCTTGCACGACGCGTCCGACGTGCGGATCGTCTGGGTAAACGTCAACGGCTACTACTACCTCCAGATGAACTGCTCGAGTCCGCTCCTGCGCGATCCGCGCGTGCGGCTGGCCATCGCGTACGCGATCGACAAGCAAGAGCTCGCGCAAAAGCTCGCCTACAATTTGCAGCCGGTTGCGACGGAAGACATTCCCGACTGGATGTGGGCCTTCAATCCGCACGTTCGTTCCTATCCGCACGATCCCGCAATGTCGCGAAAGCTGCTGGGCGAAGCGGGCTGGTCACCAGGCCCCGACGGAATCGTGCGCAAGAACGGCGAGCGGTTGTACCTGCTCATGGTGACGAATAACTCGAGCGCGACGCGCCGCCGCGAGGCCGTCGAAGTGCAAGCGATGTTACGGCAAGCGGGGATCGATTCGGAGATCAAGTTCTATCCCGGCGACATACTCTACGCACCGGCCGGCATGGGCGGCATCCTGCAGCTCGGCCGATTCGACATCACCGTCTCAGGATGGTATGCGGGCATCGATCCCGACGACAGCACGCAGTTGCAGTGTCAGAACTTCCCGCCGGGCGGCTACAACTATTCACGCTATTGCAGCCCCGACATGCAAGCCGCTCAGCAGGCCGCGCTGACGCACTACGATCGGCGAACGCGCACCGCAGCCTATTATCGCATTCAAGAGTTGCTGGCGCGAGACGATCCGGCCATTTTCACGACGTGGCTGCGCCAAATGGAGCCGATCAGCGTCGACTTCAAGGGGTTCGCTCCAAATCCGGGCGTCGAGTCCTGGAACGCCTGGCAGTGGACCATATAGAAATGCAGGAGATCGCGTGGCTGCGCAAGATCATCGTCGAGCGCGCGTTAACTCGCGGCGATTACATTCTCGCGGGAGGCAGCCCGAGCGACTACTACATCGACAAGTTCCGCCTCTTCTCCGATCCGCACGTGCTGCGCCGAATCGCGCGGCTCTTCACGCCCATCATCGAGGAGTCGAGCCCGGATTTGATCGGCGGCACCGAGCTTGGCGGCGTGGTGATCGCGACCGCGGTGTCGCAGATGTCGGGGATACCGATGATCGCGGTTCGCAAGAAACCCAAAGCCTACGGCGCCTTCGCCAACGAGTTCGTCGAGGGTCCGTATCACATCGGGCAGCGCGTCCTGCTGCTCGAAGACGTCGTCACCAGCGGAACCGAGTTGCTCGCCGCCGCCGCACGCTTGCAAGAGCTCGGATTGATCGTCACGCCGTATGCCGTCGTGAGCCGCGGACTCGCGCCCGTGCGAGCGCTCATCGCGTTCTCGCTACCACGCAGCGAGCCGAAACTCGAAAACTAGCGGCCTCCTGACCGCGGGCGAGCTCGTCACAAAGCCCAGGAGCCGCGTGTTTAACGTGTACGCTGCTGGAAACGGAGGTCCCGATCGTGGTTCTTTTTCGATTGCTTCGAGCGTTCGTGCTGCTCGTCGCCGCTATGGCGCTGCCATTTGTGGCGCGAGCCGCCGCCAGCGAAGGATTGCCAACCAGGGGGCCAATCGCTCCATATCTTATGCCCGATCGTCAAGCTGAGGTCGCTTTGGCGCGTAGCGCCGCCCCGCCGGCGATCGCTGCGAACGCCGAGGTGCTTGTGCTTACCTCCCACGGCTTCGAGACGGCGGTGAAAGGAACGAACGGCTTCGTGTGTCTCGTCGAACGTTCGTGGGCTGCGCCGTTCAGCGATACCGAGTTTTGGAATCCGAAAGAGCGCGGACCCGATTGTTACAATCCCCCCGCGGCGCGCACCGAGATACCGCAGCTACTTCAGGAGGCGCAATGGGCCCTGGCCGGGCTCAGCAGGCAGCAAATGGCGGAAAGAACGAAAGCTGCCTTCGCCGATAATAGCTTCAAGCCACCGGAGCCGGGCGCATTCGGCTTTATGCTCTCGAAGATGGGGTATCTCAACCATGCCCACGGACCATGGTATCCCCACATGATGTTTTTCATTCCGCGAGATCAAGTCGCGGGTTGGGGCCCCAACGTAGACAGTTCGCCGACCCTGTCCGTCGATCGCGGTCCATATCTGGCGGCGCTGATTATGGTACCGGTGCTCACGTGGTCCGACGGGTCGCCCGCGCCGCACTAGCCGTCTATAAAGCCGAAATCAAAAAAACCGTTACCGTCGGGCCGTGTGCATATGCCGTACGTGACGATGCCGTTGAAGGTTCTCGCTACTGAGTCCAACGCCTCATCCACGGTAACATTTTTGATCGACGTAGGAAGATGCGGTGCTCCCGGGTTCAGTCCGGACACGACGATGTTGACGAGAAGCGGATTGGGGGAATAAACATTTAGACTACGCTCGGCAGCCTGGAGATCCGGCGCAGTCTCAATCGTCGCGACGGCCGACTCCGCGCGAAACTGCTCCACCGGCACCAGAGTGAGAGCCTGTATCCTCGTTCGCAATATTGCAGTCGAAACGCTTCCAATCTCAATCCGAACCATCCCGGATCGGTCTTGCGTGACCGTGACGTTCGGATCGTCGGCAAATATCTGGCGGACGGCGTTCATTCCGGTGGCTTCCGCGGGCGGCCTCTCGAGGAATACTGCAGGGAAGAGCAGTCGCGGGTGTCCGGATGTATCTTTTTCTACTGGACGGCATTCACCGGCATAGTATATTCGGCCGGCTCCCCCGACGTACGCGCGCACGTACTCAACAACCGCACGCATGCGTCCAACGGGTGAAGGATTCTCGGCAGAGGGACGATACCAGATGGCCTCGATAAGCCGACCGTCGCCTGGACCACTGAAGCGGGCCTCGACCACGGAACGATCGGGCAACCCATAGGTCATCCCGCTAAACGCACTGCATGCCGTCTTGCCCAGAGCGTGTTGAAGATTCGCAGGCGAACCTCGAACGGGAAAGGCTCCAACGCAAGGAAGGTCGACGCTGTTGTCCCGGCCTTTGTTTGCGACAAAATCAACCCTGGTGATTTTGCCGAGATCATTAGCGGTAACGGCAACCGTATCGCCTTCAGCTAGGCCCCAAGCCCACCGCTGACCGGGAATATTGGCAGATCGTTGGGCTCTAGGATGTTCCGCGAGAACCTGCATGAGGTTGCTACCCAGCGCCACGCCGGCGAGGGTATTTGCCTGCAGTTCGCCTCCGGCCGCAATTCCGGACGTTGCCGCGAGCAGCAGGGCGAGGCCGCCGGCATTCCAGCGGCGCATCATCTACTCTAGAGAGGCCAAGACGTCGTCGGCATGTTCGTCGACGTTGACCTTCGGCCAGACCTTGACGATCTTACCGCCGCCATCGATCAAGAATGTGGAACGAGCGATGCCCTTGCTCTTCTTGCCGTACATATTCTTTTCGACGATCACTCCGAATGCGTCGCAGAGCTTCGATTCGGTGTCGGCCAGCAGTTCGAACGGAATCGAGAACTTCTCCTTGAAGCGCTGATGCGACTCGACCGAATCCCGGCTGACGCCGACGATCCGCGCTTTCTTCTTCTGAAACTGGGGGTACAGGTCGCGAAACTGCGAGGCTTCGCTCGTGCAGCCCGGCGTATCGTCTTTCGGATAAAAATAGAGAACCAGTGGTCCGCCCAGCAGGTCGGTCGTCGTCAGCTGCGCGCCGCGATCGTCCAACAGCGTGACGGCGGGAAGCCGGTCGCCTTCACCAAGCAAGATTTCGCCCTTTCTCGAAGATCGTGTGGATGACTGCTCATCCGTTGGCCGTGCGCCTCGCCGAGCACCTGCGAGGCGGCCCGGAAATCCGCGTCCTCGAGTTCGCTTCCGGCGCCGGGCGTAACACTCGCGCGCTGCGGGAGGCCGGCTTGGAGGTCGTCACCATCGACGATCCCACGGCCGCGTCGGCGGCGCCGCTCGCGGGCCTCTCCGGCAGCTTCGCAGCCGCGGTCTCGACTCACGGGCTGCTCCACGGCACGCCGGCGGTCATCCGCGGACACGTGGCGCAGATCGCCCGGCTCCTGGCCAAGAATGCCCGGCTCTACGCAACCTTCGGATCCATCCACGACGCGCGGTTCGGCCAGGGAGAGCGCATCGATGCCTCGACCTTCGCGCCGGCCGAAGGGAACGAACGCGGCGTGGCCCACGGCTTTTTCGATCGCGAGCAGTTGGCAGCGCTGCTCGGTCCCCATTTCACGATCGAATCGCTGGAGGAGCACGCGGCCGAAAAGGTCCACTGGTTCGTCGTCGCTCGCCGGCTGTAGGTTCCTAGGGCAAGATGAAGGCTGCGATGAACGCGACGATCAAGCCGGCGGCCACGACGCCGGCAGCCGTGACGTGGGTCATCGGCTTTTTAACGTGGTGATGCGGATTTTCGCGCACCGCTTTTTCGTGCCGGTGCAGCGGGATGTAAACCACCGCTATGGCGATCAACACGACGAGCGGGGGGACGATATACTTCAGCGGATGATGCATCATCGCTACAATGGCGCCTGGGTCGAGATCAAATCCTGCATCGGGCTCGACGCGTTGGCGTAGAGGCGCTTGGGCATCCGCCCGGCCAGAAAGGCCTGCCGGCCCGCAATCACGGCGTGCTTCATCGCGCGGGCCATGCGGACCGGGTCGCCGGCTCCGGCGATTCCGGTGTTCATCAGCAGCGCGTCGACGCCGAGTTCCATGGCGATTGCAGCGTCGGAAGCGGTGCCGACGCCGGCGTCCACGATCACGGGAACCGTTGCGCGCTCTTTAATGATCCGGATCGAATAGGGGTTGCAGACTCCAAGGCCGCTGCCGATCGGCGCCGCCAGCGGCATCACCGCGACGCAGCCGATCTCTTCGAGCTGCTTACACGCAATCGGATCGTCGCCGATGTATGGAAGAACCGTGAAGCCGTCCGCGACGAGTTGTTCGGCTGCGGCCAGCGTCGCGCGAGTATCGGGATAGAGCGTCTGAGCGTCGCCGATCACCTCGAGTTTGATCAAATCCGTTGCGAGCAGTTCGCGCGCTAAATGCGCGGTCAAGATTGCGTCTTTGGCCGTGTAGCAACCCGCGGTATTCGGCAGAATCACGAAGCGGTCGCGGTCGATGTAATCGAGCATCGTCCGCCCCTGCCGGTCGTCGAGGCTGATGCGCCGGATCGCCACCGTCACCATCGCGGCTCCGCTGGCCGCATGCGCCGCCTGCATGACTTCCATCGAAGGATACTTCCCGGTTCCGACGATCAGCCGCGACGACAGCTCCAGCGCGCCGATGCGAAGCGCATCGTCTTCCACGTTAGCCGCCTGCCACTGCGGTGATGATCTCGACGCGGTCGCCGTCGCGCAGACGATCGGTCTCGTACTCCGTTCGCCGGACGACGCGATCGTTGCGAGCAACGGCGATTCCCGCACGCGGCGATCCCAGTAAATCGAGCAGCGCGCTGACCGTAAGTTCGTCGGGCAGGTCGCGCAGCTGCCCGTTGATGGTTGCCTTCACACGCGGGTAGTTCGTTTCACGACGGGCCAATCCGTGCCGCCGCGCGCAAGCGAGAAAGCGAGTAGTTCCAGGGCGGCCTTCCCCTCGACAACGTCGGCGATCGTGCGCGCGGTCGCAGGCGCGAGGAGAATGCCGTTGCGGTAGTGCCCGCAGGCAAGAACGAGGCCCTCGATCGGCGTCGGACCGAGAAAAGGCAGTCCGTCCGGCGTTCCAGGCCGAAGGCCGGCCCAGGTCTCCGTCACCGCAAACGAACCAAGCGATGGCGCCGCCGAGAGCGCGGCGTGCAAGAGTTCGTGCGCTCCTTGTGCCGTGACGCGCTCGTCAAAACCCGCCCGCTCCACGGTTGCGCCGACGAGAAGCCGCCCGTCGTCTCGCGGCACGAGGTAGGCGCCCGGCACCCACGTCGCATGCCGCACCAAGCCCGCGGGGGCTGACAACGCAAGCATCTGCCCCTTGATCGGCTCGATCGGCGGAACGCAGGACGCAGGCACGCCGTTTAGTTGCGACGCCCAGGCGCCACACGCGTTGACGATCGCGCCGGCCGCGACGAAGCCGAGGTCGGTATGGACGCCAAGCACTCGACGCGCATCGCATTCCACGCGCAGCGCGGAGCTTCGTCCGACCAGCACGCCGCGCGTTTGGCACGCGCCGACCAATGCACGCCCGAGCCGGCGATTGTCCACGCAACCTTCACCGCTCACGATCATTCCACCGGCGACCTGGGAACCGAGCCACGGTTCGGCCGAAAGGATCGAAGACCGGTCGAGCATCTCCGCAGCGACGTGGCGCGCCGCGAGCGTTTGCGCGTGGCGTTGTAGCCGCTCGATATCTATATCGTTGAAAGCAGTGTGCACGACGCCGTCAAGACGCAGGCGTGGATCGGCGCCGCTCGCCGCCCGCACGCGCTCCACGAAAGCCGGGTATTCGCGCAGTGAAGAAGCGCAGAATTCGAGCAACGGCCCGTCGTTTATGTGCTCGGAGTAGGGCGCGAGCATCCCGGCGCCGGCCCACGACGCCGCGCGCCCCGGTTCGCCGCGGTCGTACACGCGCACCGTCGCTCCGCGCTCGGCAAGCTCGAAGGCAATAGCGAGACCGATGAGCCCGGCGCCGATCACGACGACGTCGCCGCCACGATTGTCCATCGAAATCGACGGTTTGACACCGCTCCGTGCAGTCCAGCTTTGCGGCGGCCGCGAGCCGCATGGTATGGTTGGTCAGTCATCCGCGGCAGAACCGGAGGAGCTTCGCTATGTCGACCAATATCGTCGCCGCCAACCTAGCGACGGCACCATGACGCGCGTGTGTGCGGCTCTCACGTTGGTCGCGCTTCTTGGCGTCGCTCCATTTGAGTTCCAGACGATGCCGCCGAGTCAGGCGTGGGGAATGAACATCACCTGGGCGTGCTGCCACGCAGCGAAGAATAAGCAGCGGGGGGCGGTCGTCGGTGGCTATGCGCTTTCGCTGGCGGCTCCCTCAACCGGGCACGTAGCCGACCAGCTCTTATTGAGTGTTGAGATTCAAAACTTGGGCGCGCCAACGCAGAGGCTTCCGTCAGTGCCGTCCGACGCAGTCTTTGCTTTGACGGTAGCCGGTCCTGGGCGCAGCGCGCGTGTTTGGCCTCTGCGGAATCGGTTGGCGGCCTTCCGGGGATTCGATCTGCCGCGAGACAAAGCCGAGCAAGTCACAATTCAGTGGTTCGAAGATTACGAGTTTTTTCCCAACCCGGGTACATACGTGCTGCGTCTTTCGACGCAGTTGCTCGTTGAAGGGAAGTCCGTAACGCTGAGCTCCAACGACGTCATCGTCACAATCTCTGCAGCCCGCCCAGGAAATCGCTTCGTCCCGACGCCCACCCCGTCACCGACCCCGTTTACCGATGCGGTCGTGGAGCAGTGCCGCGTTTGCCAAGGGCTTTCGCGCACGACGCCAACCGGCAACACCGTCGACGGCCTCGCATTATCACTAACGGCACCGGATGCCGTCGTGCGCCTCGGTGCGCCGCTGCCCGCGATCGTCGAAGTGCGAAATGTGAGCCGCGAGGTAAAGTACGTCTTCTTCGGATTTCGGAATGCCGATTACGATTTCGAAGTCCGCGACGTCGTGACCGGTAAAGTCGTGCCGCCCGATCCGGGCGCGCGACTCATACAGATGTTACGCATCCCGGTGACCGAGCCGTTACCGCCCGGCCAATCGCTTTTCGGTTGGATCGACATAAACCACATCTATCCGATCAAAGGCGCCGGAACGTACCGCATCCGCGTCACCCGCGGGCAGCCGGCGCTCCAGCCTGGCCACTCCGGACCCTGGAAGAGGCTGCAACTGGACTCGCAGGCCATGCTGGTGCGCGTCGTAGCGCAATAGAGATCGAGATGAACGAGTCACATCCGGGCTCGCATCGCGCTCGTTCTCGTGCCGCTCTGCTTGCGGCACCCCCGCAGGCGCCCCGGCCGATTGCGTTTTCGCTCGCGTACGACAGCGGAAGATTGCGGGTTCGGGACTCGTCCGCTAACGGTCGCGTCTACATCCCGGTGTAAACGGGGCCTTCGCCGCCTTGGGGCGGGACCCATGTGATGATCTGATAGGGATCGGCGATGTCGCAGGTCTTGCAGTGCACGCAGTTGGTGAAGTTGATCTGCAGACGACCTTCGAACTTGCCGTTCGTTTTTTCGAAGAGCGGCTCGTAGACCGCGGCGGGGCAGAAACTCCGGCATGGATTCCCGTATTCGACCGTACAGCGGTCTCGGCAGATGTTCGTATCGCCGACGATCAGGTGCGAGGGCTGGTTCTCTTCGTGCATGGTGCCGCTGTTGTACACGTCGGTCAGCTTGTCGAAGGTCAGCACGTTATCGATTTTGGCCCGCGGCGTTTGCTTGGGTTCCCAGCCCATCTTCTTCATCCGCGCGTATCCCGGTTCGCTTGGCAGTTTATTGATGAAGCCGAATCCGGCGCCGCCGGTGAACGTCGCGAGCCCCGCGTTGATCAAACCGGGCAGCAGACCGTTATGAAACCCTTGGTGGAAGTTGCGTGCGGTCCGAAGCTCGGCATAAGCCCACGATTCTTTGAAGCGGCGCTCGTACGACGCGAGCCTCCCACTATCGTATGCATCAGACTGCAACGCTTCCCAGACGGTCTCGGCGGCAAGCATGCCGGACTTCATGCCCAAGTGAATCCCTTTGAGACGCATGCCGTTCAAAAAGCCGGCTGAGTCGCCCACGATCAGAAGGCCGTCGGCGTACGGGCGCGGCATCGCAAACAGGCCGCCCTCGGGAATCGCTTTCGCTCCGTAGCGAATCAGCCTCGCGCCGGCGAGCATTCGCGCGATGGCCGGATGCTCTTTCATGCGCTGCAGCTCGTTGTGCGGATCGGTCGTCGGGTTTTTGTAATCCAGGCCGGTGACCATCCCGATATCAAGGACGTTACCCGCCATGCCGTAGATGAATCCGCCGCCAAACGTTTCGGGCGGCAGCGGATATCCCAGCGTGTGAATCACCGAGCCGGCCTTAAAGCGATCGTCGGGTAACTGCCATAGCTCTTTGACGCCGGCCGCGTAGACTTGCGGCTCGCGGCCTTGCGTCAAACCGAGACGCGCCTCGGCCTGCTTTGCAAGCGTCCCGCGCGGCCCTTCACCAAGCACGACGACCTTGGCGAGAATGTCGGCGCCCGGCTCGTAGTTCGACTTGGGGTGACCATTGTGATCGAGACCCTTATCGCCCGTGCGCACGCCAATGACACGCTGACCCTCCCAGAGCAGCTCTTGCCCCGGAAAGGCCGGAAAGACTTGTGCTCCCGCCTCTTCGGCGCGCTCGCCGAGCCACACCGAGATCTTCTGCAGCGACGTTACGTATTTGCCGTGATTGTTGAGCGGCGGCGGCGTGAAAGGCGCTTTGACCTTGCCGCGCGCGGTCAGAAACCACAGCTCGTCGGACGTGACCGGCGACTCCACCGGCGCGCTGTCGCGCCATTGGGGCAACAACTCGTCGAGCGCTCGCGGGTCCATTACGGCGCCCGAGATGCCGTGGTTGCCGACCTCGGCGGCCTTCTCGATCACCAGAATCTCGAGCGCGCGCCCGGCCTTCGCCGCGAGCTGGCCGAGACGAATCGCACCCGCGAGACTCGCGGGGCCGGCGCCCACGAAGAGGACGTCTACTTCGAGCTGGTCGCGTTCGGGCATTCGGGCTACTTACGAGAAACGGTAGGGCTTGCCCCTTGCGCCCGCGCAACGTCAGCGTGATGGACTCAACGCCCCGTCGCAGCTTCGCCAGCGATAATAACGCGCCGATCGCGCCTGAGATACTGCAGGCGATCCTCGATGCGAACACCGGCGACGCTAGTGCCTACGGTAACGATCCGTGGACCGCGCGCGCCGTCGCTTGCTTTCGACGGCATTTTGGCGACGATGCGGAGATATATTTTACATTCAACGGAACCGGTGCGAACGTGGCCGCACTTAGCTCGCTGCTGCAGCCGTGGGAATCCGTGCTGGCACCCGCAACGGCGCATCTGCAGACCGACGAGTGCGGCGCGCTCGAACGGTTTAGAGGCTCGAAAGTCATTCCGATAGCGACGAGCGACGGCAAGCTTCGCCCGAGCGACCTCGAGCCATACTTGCGTGCCGGACAGGACGTCCACTTCTCGCAGCCGCGAGCGCTTTCGATCTCGCAAGCGCCGGAGTTCGGTGGGCTCTATGAAATCGAAGAACTGCGGGAGCTCTGTCGCTTCGCGCACGATCGTGGATTGATCGTCCATCTCGACGGTGCGCGCCTCGCCAACGCCGCGGCAGCGCTAGGCACGGATCTGCGAACCATGAGCCGCGACGCCGGCGTCGACGTGCTCAGCTTCGGCGGCACCAAGAACGGCCTGATGCTTGGCGAAGCGATCTGCTTTTTCAAGCCCGACCTGCACCGCGGAGCCGCACCGTTCGTCCAGATGCAATCGATGCAGCTCGCTTCCAAGATGCGCTACATCGCCGCACAGTTCGTCGCCCTCTTGACGGGCGACCGGTGGCTGCTCTACGCGACGCACGCCAACGCGATGACGCGGCGCTTGCACGAGCGCGTGCGCGCAATCGAAGGGGTTCGTATCACGCGGCCCGTGCGGTGCAACGCGATCTTCGCAACGCTCGACCGCGCCGCCATCGAAGCGATCCAGCGCGAGTTCTTCTTCTATATTTTCGACGAAGCGCTGCCCGAGGTGCGCTGGATGACGCACTGGGCGACCACGGAGCAAGACGTCGATACCTTCGCGAATTGCGTCGAACGGGCGACGAGCACAAGGGATTCGGCGCCACGTTGAACCGGAGGGGCGCCGGCGCATCGCGCGGCGAAAATATACCTATGACTTCCCGGTTCGCCGAATCTCAACGCGACGTGCTCGCAAGGCTGGCGAAGCGATACGTTTGGTGGGAATCACCCGAACAAGCCCTCCACTTCCCACAGCGAGTGATCGCTCATGTGATGAACGTCGGTGATTGGGACGGAGTATGCACGCTTGTCGGCGCGCTGGGTAACGACCCGCTCAAAGAAGCGTTGAAGACCGCCGTTATCGGGCAGTTCAGCCCGCGCTCGTGGTCCTACTGGCACTACCGGCTGGGACTGATCGCACCCGGCGCATCCCCGCCGCCGATGCCATCACGGCGCACCGCATGACGTT
The DNA here is from genome assembly GCA_035308305.1 of Candidatus Cybelea sp. Taxonomy (GTDB): domain Bacteria; phylum Vulcanimicrobiota; class Vulcanimicrobiia; order Vulcanimicrobiales; family Vulcanimicrobiaceae; genus Cybelea. The sequence continues at coordinate 72,042 of DATGGV010000009.1, forward strand.
TGCGCCGCACTTGGAGATACTTCCGCCCGGTCAACGAGCGGCGTGGCCGCACTTAAAGGCCGCTAAAGATCTGGGCTTCGTGCTGTACGGAGGCACGGCCATCGCGCTTCGTTTGGGGCACCGCCAATCGGTCGACTTCGATTTCTTCTCGAACCGTTCGTTGGATCGCGACGCTCTCTTTCGCGCCATCTCACCACTGGGACGAGCGGTTCTGAGCCAAGACGTTGCCGACACGCTCTCGGTGCTCGTTGAGCCGCTCGGGGACGAAACCGTAAAGCTTTCGTTCTTTGGAAACCTATCGTTGGCACGCGTCGGCACGCCGCAAGAGACCGATGATGGCGTTTCTTGCGTGGCATCGCTCGAAGATCTCTTGGGCCTCAAGCTGGCCGTCCTGACGCAGCGCGTCGAATCGCGAGATTACCGCGACGTTGCCGCCATCTTGCGCGGCGGTGCCATTAGGCTTGCGGAAGGTCTAGGCAGCGCTCGCGCAATCTACGGAGCGCAGTTTGCGCCGGCCGAAACGCTAAAAGCCCTGACCTATTTCGAAGGCGGCGATCTCCAAACGCTCTCCGTGGCGGACCGCCAGTTCCTAACCGCGCAGGCCGGCGAGGTTCAGCACATCCCAACCATCGCCCTCGCGGCGCCATCGCTTGCGCCTTAAGTAACCGGGTGGGAATCCTCACCATCGAAGTAATCCAGCTCCGGCGTTGCGCGTAACATGATCGAGCGCCGATCGCCCTTGAGCGGCATCTCCATATCGACGAGCAGTTTGTCCGAATCGGGATAATAACAGGCTTCGAATGCTTCGGTGCGCCCCAAGAGCAGTACCGTGGCCGGCGCATCGCTCTCGTTGAAAAGCTGATGCGTTCCACTCTCCCCGACTGGAAATGCGACGAAATCACCCTTGCGGCAGCGCAGCGTTCCGGCCAGCGTCCGAATGCTCGGCTCGCCGTCGAGAACGAAAAACATCTCCTCTTCGCGTGCGTGACCGTGCAGCGGGCAGAAATAATGCCCGGGCGGCAGCGTGCTCACGCGATAGCCGAGCTTGCGCGCGCCGATGACGAAGCCAACCTCGGCATCAAAGATGTGATAGCGCTCGGGTTGCTGCGCGCCTTCCGCGCGTTCGTCGCGAAACTCCAGCTCGTCGAGGTTGATCCGTTGGATTTCGGCGCCGGCGGGATAATAGAGCGCACGATAGAGCGCCTCGTACGCGCCGGAAAAGATCGGCGCGCCGGCGCCGACCAAGAGCGCGTTTGGATCCTCTCGAAGAATTCGGCGCAAACCCAAGGCGGCTTGGCGTGCGTCGGCGTCCCCGCCGTGCGGCAGCGAAAGCGCACCGGCAGGCGATCCGACCACCGAGTCGCCGACCACGACTACTCGTTGTGCCGGAATGGAAATCGCGAACTCGCCGTCGCGGCGCTGGTCGAGCAGGCGGATGGCCTTCGCGCCTTCGAAGAGCGCCTCGCGATGCGCGGGTGCGCTGATGACCGGCACGCCGTAGCGCTCGGCGATCTCACGCGCAGCGCCTTCGCGGCCGGCAGACAGGACAATGACGCGCTCGATGCCGCCGAGGTGTTCCAACTGAGCGTACGTCGCATCGTCAAACGGAAGCGGGTCGACCAACACGCTTGGGGCACCGGTGAGAAAGAGGTAGCTATTCTCGGAACGCGCACCCAGCGTCCGCTGCGTGTACCAATAAATTCCGGAGAACTTCGTGTGTCCAAACATCAGGCGCTCAAGCGATTCGGCTCTGCCGGCCTGCTCCCATTTAGGGAGGGATTCTTCCGATGGCTTTGCAACCAGGCGTTTTTAATGTGACGGATTCGGAGTTGGCGTGAACAAAGGGCGATTCGAAGCGTTCTCCGACGGCGTCTTTGCCTTCGCCTTCACGCTTCTGGCCCTCGGTTTTGTGCTTCCGGAACTGCACGCGCCATCGAATCGGGAGCTCGCGGCCGCTCTCCTGCGACTCTGGCCGAACCTGATTGCCTACTTCCTGAGCTTCTCGGTGATCGGGATCATGTGGCAGAACCATCACGCGCTCTTCCGGCTCGTGGAGCGCGTCGACCGCAAAACGGTTTTTTGGAATCTTCTCCTCCTGGCCGCAGCCGTCTTGATTCCGTTTGCGACCACGACGCTGGGCTCGTACCCGACGCTCTCCGCCTCGACGTTTTTATACGGCGTCGTTCTTTCGTGCTGCGCCACGTTTTATAACCTAATGCTGCTGCATCTCGCGCGTTCGAAGGCCTTCGCACCCGAAGTGCCGCCGGCAACGATCGCTGCCACGATACGGGGCTATCGGATCGGATGGCTCATCTACGCGGCAGCCACGCTCGTGGCCCTCGTGCTGCCGATCGTGAGTTTTGCAGCCTACCTGACGGTGGTCGTCTACTTTCTGGTACCGCGCGGCGCGGACTCCGACACGTACATCAGCGCCCGTCATTGGTGGTAGCGGAACCTCAGGCCGTCCAATCGAGCATCGCGCTCCATTCCGGTTTAGGAAAGCGTTCTTTGCTCTTGATCGCCTCGACGTACTTGCGTTTGCCGGCGCGGTTCCCCTTACCCAGCATCAAGCCGCCGACCAAGCGATCTTCCCAGAAAAAGAGCGCGCGGTACCACTTCTTCTCCCGGTCGATCTTCCGCGCGATTTCGAGATCTTGGCGTAAATCCGTCCCGAGGCCGAACTGCGTGATCGTCTGACCCTTGAAGAGCAGCGACGAGTACTCCGGCACGTCGTGGTACTTTTCGCTGCCGCCCATCATGTTGAGCGCGACGACTTTTCCGTGCGCGCCGGCGTTATTCCACGTACCCATCCGGTATCTGATCTCGAGAATCGGATCGTAGAAATCGGCGACGTCGCCGGCAGCGTAGATGTCCTTGACGTTGGTCTCGAGGTGGTCGTCGCATAGGATGCCGTTCTTGCTCGTCTCGATCCCCGAGCCGTCGCACACTTCGGTATTCATGGCCAGCCCGAATCCATATGCGTAACACTGCGCTTCGATCTCGCGCCCCGCGGTCGTTCGAACCTTCGTGATCACACCGTTGGAACGAATGAACTCCTCGACTTCTTCGCCGTAGTGCATGTGAACGCCATCGGCCGCTGCGGCTTCGTGAAGCAGCTCGCCGGCGTCCTCGTCGATGATCCGGTGCAGACCGCGAGGGCCGCGCATCAGCCAGTGCGTCTCCAGCCCGCGCGACGAAAAGGCTTCGGCCAGCTCGTAGGCGATGAACGAGCCCCCGATTGCAACCGCGGCCCGGCTTTCGTCGATCTGCTCCGAGATCGCGCGAGTGTCGTCGAGATACTGGAACGGAAACAGGTTTGCCGCTCCATCGCCGCCCGGTTTGCCGGTCGGATTGGGCCGCCCCCCGGTCGCGATCAGGGCCGCATCGTACGGGTACGACTTGCCGTCCGCGATGACGACCCGCTCCTGCGGAACGATTCGCTCGACGTGCGTGCGCAACCTCAGATCGATGCGATGCTCTTCGTGCCACGCGAGGTTGCGAATCATCACTTTCGCTTCAGGAATTTGCTTGCGAAGCATGGGCGGGAGGGAGATGCGATTGTAGAGCGTGTACGGCTCGTCCCCGAAGAGGGTTATCTCGCAGGCGGGGTCGTGCTTGCGAAGCTGCTCGGCAGCGGTGGTTCCGGCGAAGCCGTTGCCGACAATGACATACCTGCGAACGTCTGAGTTCATGACCAGGCCGAGCTTCGCCGTCGGCAGAAGTCGTCATTCCGATGGACCACCGGTTGACTCAGCTTTTGGGTTCCTTCACCGAGGCGCACGAGCAATACACCTTGGCCCGCCTGGAGTATGCCCTACAGCACCCGGCGAAGCCGGTGCCGCCGCTCGTGACGTCTTTCGCCGATCCCGGCGAAGGCGCGGTGCGCGCGGACTGGCCCCACATCGAAGCGCAGCTCGAAACGGCGCTTGCCTTCACGGTTCGGCTCGAGCGCGCTCGCCGCCGTCAGCGCGTCGCCGACCGCGCTTTCCGGTCCTTTGCGCGCTCGCTGCATGAGCTGGATCGATCCGCCCGCGCCATCCGGTGGCTGCTTACCGTTACCGAAAGCAACTACGACCTTTAACGTTCGGGCAAATCCGTGCTGCATCATATCGACATTCACGTTCGCAACATTGACGCCGCTCAAACCTTGATAGACGCATTGGCCGACCTCATCGGGTATCGCCGGATCGTCGACTCGGACGAACTCGAGGAGCCCGGTTTCGTGGGTTACGAGACCGCGGCGGGAGGGCGCCCCCGGTTTGGCCTGATTCCCGATTCGGCGTCACTCCCCGGATCGACCAGGATTGCCTTTGCCGTCGGAACGCGCGGGCAGGTCGACGCCGCCGCGGCTATCGCGCGCAAGCATGGAGCGATGGCTATCGACGGCCCGGGCCTGCACCCCGAATACGGAGGTTACTACGCGGTCTTCTTCGAAGACGCCGACGGCAATAAGTTCGAGATAGCCGCCGACGCCGAGGCACGCGGGCGTAGCCCGGGATAGAGATGACGATGTTACGCTCAGCTGCCCTACTGCTGGCGCTTCTTACGCTGTGCGCCGTTCCGAGCCCGATGTCTACCGCGTCATGCGTCGCGGATGGGTAGAGAGCAAACCCGGTTTTCAATAGGGATCCCCGCAAGGCTGGTCCTCACGCATACGTGTCCAAACGACGCGGATCAGGAGATAGGACCGTCTCGCTGGCATCGTTTTCAAGTTGCATTTTCCAGACACGGATTCGATGTCAACTTTTCCCTAGAAACCTGGCTCACGCCGTTCATGGTTTTTAGAGATGGCCTCGCCCGCCTCAACCGCGACCTTCAAGGGGAGGCGAAGCTGGAAATGGTCGAGCAGGATTTGAAGCTCCTGGGCTCGGTCGACAAGCTCGGCCATCTCCATTGGACCGGAGAGCTTATGCAGGTGCCGGGGTCGATCACCGAAGTACGCCTTTGCTTTACGATCGAAGACGATCAGACCTCACTTGGCGCGCTTATCCAACAGGTCGACGCAATAATCGAAGATGCCAAGAGTGAGGTTCAAAGAAGGACAGGCGTTCCCACTTCACTTGATGCCCCGCTGGTTGAAGGCCGGAGACGCGAAGAGGTCGACCGAAAATACTCGTCGACGATCGATGCGATACGGACGATCCTTCTTTCCCAATGGAATCCGATTGGGTTTCCAGTCCCCGATGACGAATATGACCGCTACGCCCCTAGCATCGCACGAATGCTATTTGACGTCGCTTCAGCGAATGAGATCTCCGACAAACTGCGCGACTTTGAAGCACTCATCGGGGTTGAAACGAGCCCATCTCTTCGCCTGGCAGTGGCGCAGGCTCTGAAGTCAATCGCCATTAACTAACCTCCGCGGTAGCCAAGCCCGTCATCATCCGGAATCCGACTTCCAGCGCGCGCTCGTCGATATCGAACCGCGCGCTATGCTGCGGCTCGATTCCCTTGCGCGGGCCGCGCGCGCCGACCAGAAAGTAGGCGCCGGGGCGCAACTCTTGCATGAACGACATATCTTCCGACCACATGACGATCTCGTGCGGGTCGATGAGATTCGGCACGCCGACGACCTCGCGGGCTACCTGGCGAACGATGTCGTTGGTCGCGGAGTCGTTCACCGTCGGCGGATAGATCCAATGGTAATCGAAGCGATAGGTCAGGCGCATCGCCTCGCAAACGCCCGCGAGCAGACGCTCGATGCGCACCGGAAGCTCGGCGCGAATCGTCTCGTCAAAGGCTCGGACGCTCCCCTGCAACGTTGCCAGCTCCGGGATAACGTTGAAGGTCGTGCCGGAATGCAGCGAGCCGACCGTTACGACCACCGGCTGATTCGCGGCGAACTCGCGGCTAACGATGCTCTGCAGCATCGTCACGAACTGCGCAGCGGCAACGATCGGATCGACCGCGCTCTGCGGGAGTGCCCCATGCCCGCCCTTCCCGGTCAGCTCGATGTCGAAGCGGTCCGACGACGCAAAGAATGCGCCGTCGCGCACGCCCACCTTCCCGACGTCCAGGCCGCTGTAGAGGTGCAGCGCAAACGTGCGATCCACGTGCGGATTCTCGAGCGCCCCGTCTTCGATCATCATCTTATTGCCGGCGAAGCCCTCTTCGCCGGGTTGAAAGCAGAAGACCAGCGTGCCCGCAATCTCACTGGTCCGCCGGCGCAGCGCGCGCGCCGCCGCCAAAAGGATTGCCATATGTCCGTCGTGGCCGCACGCGTGCATGACGCCGGGCGTCAGCGACCGGTAGGGCTCTTCATTGCGCTCCTCAATCGGCAGCGCGTCCATATCGGCGCGTAGCAGCGTCACGGGGCCGGGCTTTGCGCCTTGCAGCGTCGCCAGAATGCCCGTCCTTCCGATCCCGGTTCGAATCCGATCGTAACCCGCCTCACGCAGCTCGCGCTCGATGAACTTCGCGGTCGCAAACTCCAGCAGCGAGAGTTCGGGATGCGCGTGAAAGTGACGGCGATAACCGACAAGCTCTTCTTGCGGAGCGAGGGCGTCGAGCGTGGAACTCACTGAGCCAGGAACTCCGAGCGGAAAAGGTAGTCGCCTTCGGCCCTTTGGCAGTAGGAGATCGCCGAGGCAAACGACGAGGCTCGAGCCGCCGCGAGCGCGCTTGTATCCAGCGCAGGAATGCCGGACGATTTGTGGATCCAGGCGTCGAGGATGGCGTCGTTCTGGCCGACGGCAACCTCGATCTCAGACGTGTACGAGACGCCGATTAGCCGTTGCGCGAACCACGGAAAGGGTGGCTGCACCGCATGCGTGACCGTCGCCTGCGTAAACGGATGCGCGCATTCCTTCGAAAAGAGCGGCGCAATCGGCGTGGCCTTTACGTGCTGCAAGCCATCGACGGGCAGCGGTTTCTGTGGGCGATAGGCCGGGGCGCCGAAGGCCGGTATGCCGCACGAGACTTCCCCTAGGGCTTGCCAGCCGAAGACATCCCCGGAGGTGCGCGCGTGTACCACCCACGTATGGCGCACGAAGACGGCCGCAGGAAAGTCCGCAACCAGCGCCGCCGACCGCACACGGGGTATCGTTCCCGTCAGCGGCAGATTTGCGACGTCCCACGAGTACCAGCCGCCGTCGGTATCGGCAACCAGCGTCGCGAAAACGATTGTTCTCGGGGTCTCAGACCCTAAAGTGAAGACGAGGCCCGCCGACCTGCCGGCGGCGTCGGCAGTCGCCGCGGGCGCATAAAAAACCGCCGCCGGACAAAACTCGGTTCGCGCCTCGGCCTGTGCCCCGCATACCAGAAGAAATGTAAGCGTCGCGACGCCTGCACGAACCATGGCACGCCCTTTCAATCCGTCAGGCTCCAGCTACTTCTACGCGCAGGATTTTGCCGCACGTGACCGAGTAGGAGAGGCGGTGGAGACTAAGCCGAGGCTCAGGGACGAGCAGCTCATCGCGATTTTTCGCACGATGCTGATGCAGCGCACCCTCGAGAACCGGGGTTTTCAGCTCAATCGCCAGGGAAAGATTCCATTTGCATCGGCGAGCGAAGGCCACGAGGCCGTCCAAGCCGGAGCCGCCATGGCCTTCGAGCGCGGCAAGGACATCCTCGTGCCATACTATCGCGATCTCGGACTGGCGTTGGGTATCGGCGTCACGCCGTACGAGGTGCTGCTTTCGCTCTTCGCGCGCGCCGCCGACCACTCGGCGGGGCGGCAGTTTCCGCACCACTATGCCAGCCGCCGTCTCGGCCTTCACACGATCAGCTCGATCATTGCCGCGCAACTGCCGCACGCCGTCGGCGCCGCGTTCGCGCTGCAGTATCGCGGTGAAGCCGGGCGAGCCGTCCTGACGACCTTTGGCGATGGCGCGACGAGCGAAGGCGAGTGGCACGAATCGATCAACTTTGCGGCGGTACATAAACTCCCGATCGTCTTTCTTTGCGAGAACAACGAGTGGGCGATCTCCACGCCGCTAACGCGGCAGATGGGTCAGCCCGACGTCTATAAGCGTGCTGAGGGCTACGGAATTCCGGGAAGCGTCGTGGACGGAATGGACCCGATCGCCTGCTACGAGGCGGTTGACGACGCGCTGCAGCGGGCTCGCTCCGGCGGCGGTCCGTCCTTGGTCGAAGCCAAGTGTTATCGCTTTCTCTCGCACACGACCGACGACGACGACCGAACCTACCGTTCGCCCGACGAGGTCAAGGCGCGCCGCAAAGACGACCCCGTCCCGTGCTTCGAGCGCCTGCTGGCCGAGCACGGCATCCTCAACGGCGAGCAGGCGGAAGCATTGAAGCGCTCCGTCCTCGAAGAGACCAACGACGCCACGGACCGGGCTGAAGCGATGGCCTATCCCGACGCGGCCGACCTCTACGAGAAGGTCTACGCCGAAGGATGGGAACCGTGGATCGTATGACGAGCGGAATGGAAAGAGCGATGGCTACGACGGATCTAAAAACGGGAAGCCTCGAGCGCCACGGACTGAGCGACGAACAGTTGCGCGATATGTTCCGCAACATGCTCTTGCAACGGCAACTCGACAACCGGGGATTTCAGCTCAACCGGCAGGGTAAGGTTCCCTTTGCTTTGGGCAGCGAAGGACACGAAGCGTTGCAAGCGGGCGCCGCGATGGCCTTTCATCGCGGGCGCGACATTCTTGCGCCCTACTATCGCGATCTTGGGCTGTGCCTCGGCATCGGCCTCTCGCCGTTCGAGATCATGCTCTCGATCTTCGCCCGCGCCGACGATCACAACGGCGGCCGCCAGTTCCCCAATCACTACTCCTCAAAAGCCGCCGGCCTGATGTCGTTCTCGTCGATTCTCGCAGCACATCTGCCACACGCCGTCGGCGCTGCCTATGCGATCAAATACCGCGGTGAAACCGGGCGCGCCGTCTTGGCGACGTGCGGCGATGGAACGACCAGCGAGGGCGAGTGGCACGAGTCCATGAACTTCGCCGCGGTGCACAAGCTGCCGTTCGTGATGCTGGTCGAGAACAACGAGTGGGCGATTTCGACGCCGCTCGACAAGCAGATGGCAGAGCCGGAGATTTGGAAGCGCGCTGCGGGATACGGCATGCCGGGACGGCGCTTTAACGGCTTCGATCCCATCGAGACCTACGCCGCGGTCAAGGAAGCGATGGACCGCGCGCGCTCCGGCGATGGGCCGACGCTCGTTGAGGGCACCTGTTACCGCTACCTCGCGCACTCGACCGACGACAACGACCTCACCTATCGCACGCGCGAGGTCGTCCAGGAGCGGCGCAAAGACGACCCGGTGCCGGCCTTCGAAGCGCTGCTGCTCGAGCACGGCATCGTGACCGCCGACGGAGTGGCGGCGATGCGCCAAGACGTCTTGCGCGAAACCAACGAAGCGACGGACGCGGCGGAAGCGTTGCCCTACCCCGAACCGACCGATCTCTACAAACACGTCTACGAAGGAGCCTGGGAACCGTGGCAGCCGTAAGCAGCACAAACTCGACGGTGATGAACAACGTCGAGGCGGTTCGCGCGACGCTCTACGAGGCGATGAAAAACGACGAGCGCACGGTAATCCTCGGCGAGGACGTCGGCGCTCGCGGGAATGTCTTTCTGATCACCAAAGAC
>DATGGV010000010.1:0-5794 GCA_035308305.1 Candidatus Cybelea sp.
AAGGTTGGTCGCGTAGAAGTTCAGCTCGACCGAAGCGCCGGCGGGAATCACGCTTGCCTGCCATCCGCTGGGCGCCCAGGCTCCCGGCGCGAAGTCCGAAGTATGAACGGTCACGCGCCGTTGCTGCCCGAGTGTTTGGCCGAATACGTCCTTCACGCTGGCGGCGACCGTCGCAACGTACGTCTTGTCGGGATCGAGGGCGTAGGGGTCGATGGCGATCGTGTTCGATTGATCCGAGATGCTCGCAAGCGTCTTCACCGTTGCCGGCGCCGGCGAGATGCTCACCGCAGACGCGACCGATTTTGGATCGAGCGGATTGCTGAACGCAATTGCCGGGTCCCCGTCGGCAAAACGCCCTCCGGAGTTCGGGCTCGGAACCGGCGTCGGGACGATTGCAAGCGCGCCGTACGTGCGCAGGTCACCGAGAAAACGCTTCGTCGTGGCCAGATTTCCGTAGAGTGGCTCGACGCCGGGCGCAATCGCGAGCTGATAGGTGGTGCCTCGCCGCAGCTCCTGCTCCGGACGCAGATCGTAGACCCAGTCGTTGAGCGAAGGATCGTAAAGCTCTTGAGCGTTGTCGCCGGGGCCAGGTGAAGGCGTCGCTTCCAAGACGGCCGACACGCCGGTGGTGCTGCCGTCGGTGCCTTCGAGCTCCGCGTGGGCGGCCAACGACGGTGCGTCCACCGCGGCATTGCTGGTGACTTGAAGTTTTGGCCGCAAGCCGACCGGAGCCGGCGTTGCCTCGTCGTCGCCGCCCGTGAGTTGCGGCAAGCTGGTGAACGTCAGCGCTTGCGTCTCGAAGGTCCAGGCGAGATCCTGCTGCAACGCGTCGCCCGCGAGGTCGTGGAGCCCCGCGGCGAGGGTAACTCGGACGCGCGTGCCGACCGGCAGCGCCCGATCGGCGACAAAGCCGATCATCCGGGGCGTTAGAACCACGAAGTGGCCCGCGAGATTCGGCTCGATGCTCACGCGATCGAGGACGTCACGCGGACCCTTTCCGGAGAGCGCTTCGACCGGCGTGACCGCCTTAGCAAAGATAACGCGAATCTGGGCCAGGGTTTGAGCGGTGCGCGTCGGCGAGATCGACGCAATCCACGGCGGGAGCGACGGCGTGGGGAGCGCCGCCACCGGCGAAAGCCGCTGCACGCTCGGCGCCCCGCCGGTGCACGATGCGATTGCCGCGATGGCAACGGCAACGAGCAGCGAATAGAGCGCACGCACAGTATGCCATCTTCCAGCTTCCGGTGAGAAAACACTTCGCGCTCGCGCTCGCGATCTTGGCCCTAGCCGCCGGGATCGGTGTCGAACGCTCCGGAATCGACGTCGCCAAACTGCGAACTCCCCAGGGATCCGTCACGTACACCGATCGTAACGGCATCGTCCTCGGCACAATTCTCGGTGCCGCATCGGCGCATTCCGTCAACGTTCCCCTCGGCTCGGTCTCGCCGGTCTTCGTCGAGGCGATCCTCGCAGCGGAGGACGCGCGATTCTGGCGCCATGGCGCCGTCGACGTTCGAGCGCTGCTGCGCGCCGCGCGCGACTACGCGATCTTTGGCGAAGCCCGCAGCGGCGGCTCCACGATCGAGATGCAGCTCGCGCGCCTCCTGTATCCTTCGACGCAGTTTATCCCGAGCGGAGTCGAGGGGCTCAGGATGACAGGATCGGAGGAAATTCGCGGTAAGCTTCGGCAGATCGCGCTCGCGGAGCGGATCGAGATCGCTTCGAACAAGACCGCCGAGCTGACGGCCTACGTCAACCGCGTGCCGATGGGCGGAAACTTGTACGGGGTCGAAGCGGCGGCGCGGGCCTACTTCGGCGAGCCGGCGGCAGATCTGGATTTGGCACAAGCCTCGCTGCTTGCCGCGATTCCCAACGATCCGGCGCGCCTCGCGCCGGATACCGGCTGGCAGGCGCTGCGCGTTCGTCAGCGTTACGTCTTACGCCGCATGGTCGACCTCGGCGAAATCACGCCTACGGCAGCGAACCGCGCCTTTGCCGAAACGCTGAAAGTGCACTTGCAGGACTCGGGAATCGAGGACGCGCCGCACGCCCTCTTCTTTCTTTACGCCACCGGCGGCATCCGCAGCGGGCGCGTCAGCACGACGCTCGACCGTCCGCTTCAGCGTTTCGTCCAAGCGCAGACGCAAGACGTGATCGGGGCGCTGGAGCGCTATCACGTCACCGGCGCCGCCGCGCTCGTCGTCGACAACCGCAGCGGCGAAGTTCTGGCATACGTCGGCTCACCGGATTACTTCTCCGACGAAGCACTCGGGCGCAACGACGGGGTGCGGGCGCTGCGCCAGCCCGGGTCGTCGCTCAAGCCCTTCACCTACGAGCTTGCGCTCGAGCGCGGGACGATTCGCTCGACGACGATTCTGCAGGACGAACCGGCCGCATACGCGATTGCGGGCGGCAAACTCTATGCGCCGGGCGATTACAGCGGCCGCTTCAGCGGGCCGGTCCGCGTGCGCTACGCGCTGGCAAACTCGCTGAACGTCCCGGCGGTACGCGTTCTCTCGAACCTCGGCGTCGAGCCGTTCCTGGCGCGTTTGCGCGCCCTGGGCTTTGCCCACCTCGACCATCCGCCGTCGTATTACGGCCTCGGTTTGACGCTTGGCAGCGGCGAGGTAAGCCTCTGGGAGAACGTGCAGGCGTACGTTGCCTTGGCGCGCGGCGGCAGCTTCTTGCCCCTTCATCTGACGCCGGGCAACCCGACGCCTCGCTCGATCGGCGACAGCGCAGATTGGGCGCTGGTTACCGACATGCTGGCGGATGCTCACGCGCGAGTGCACTCGTTCGGCCTGCACTCGGTGCTCGAAATGCCGTTTCCGGCCGCGGTCAAGACCGGTACCTCGTCGGACTTCCACGACACCTGGACGATCGGATTTACGCGCGACTACACGGTCGGCGTCTGGGTCGGGAACTTCGACGGCAGCCCGATGCACGGCGTCTCCGGCGTGACCGGCGCGGCGCCGCTCTGGAATCGCATCATGCTCCACTTGTACGATCGCAATGCGGAGCCGCCGGCCTTCCCGGCGCCGAGCGGCTTCGTGCGAAAGCCGATCTGTGCGACGACTGGACGCGTAGTTTTGCAGGCCGGTGACGACTGCGCGGCCGTCGTGCAAGAGTGGATAGCGCCGCGCGACCTGCCGGAGCTTCGCGCGCGCGACGAAGCTGCCGCGCTGCGCATCGTCTTTCCTCGCGATGGCGACACGTTCGTGCTCAACGCAACGACGAGCGCGCTGCAGCGAGAAGAACAGCAGCTTTTGCTGCGCGCAATCGACGCTGGCGGCTCAGTTCGCTGGCACGTTAACGGCGCCGCGCTCGTCTACGATGCAGGCGGCAACGCGTTCTGGCCGCTACGCCTAGGGACGTGGCGGATTGAGGCCGCCGACGGCAGGCGGCGCGATCGCGTCACCATTCGCGTCGTGCCGCCCCAGATCGCCCGCCCCGGTTTCACATTTGCGAAGGCGCGCGACTAAACGGCTCGACGTTACTGCGTATCGACCGGCTCGTTTGAGGGCGGCTCGTGCAGGAAGTGCGAGAGCGGATACTTCGAGGGAATAGCGGTGAAGGCGCGCGGCTGCTGGTTGAAGTCGAAGGCGGCATCCAGGCTCGTTGCGCGCTGGTCGGTGTAGCCTCCCGACGTCGGCCCGATGCTTCCGGTGCCGTAGACCTCTTCGATAAACTTCAGAACGCTGGCGAACTCGTATTGGGTATGGTCGACGTAGCCGTCCTTGGCGTACGGCGAGATGATGAGGCATGGCACGCGTATTCCGAGCCCGCGAAAATCGAGGTCCGGCGGCTCGGAGTTGTCGTACCATCCGCCCCAATCGTCCCACAGAACTACGATTGCCGTTGAGTCCCAATACGAGCTTTTTCCGATCGCGTTGACCACCGACGCCACCCACGAAGGCCCGAGGTCGCTATTGCCAAACGGGTGATCGGAGTCGGGCAGGCTCGGCGTGACGAAGCTTACCGATGCCAGTGCCCCCTTTCCGGGATCCGTCAAGATCTTCGTCTGCGGCGCGATGATGTTATTCTCCCAGTCTGGGCCGTATCGTACGTACTGGATCCCTTCAAACGGCTCCCAGATGCCCGCGTTGAGGTGTTCGGTTGCGTAGTACTTCCACGAAACGCCGGCATTGTCGAGCACCTCGGCGATCGTATTCCACTGGTCGAAGCACGGGTAGGGGCCCTTTTTCGCCTCCACTTTCCGTTTGTCGGTTACGTACGAACTCTTCGTGCCCGGCGGCGCGTCGCAATCATAGGGCGCCAATGTCGGGTTATCGATCTCGGCCTCGGGCGGCGATTGGCTGATGTCGTCGGTGCCGGCAACCAACGTGAGATGCCCGGTAAAGCTACCGCCAAACTCCGTGGGAAACATCTCATCGGCAAGCACGTACTGGTTCGCGATGTCCCAGTACGGTTTGATCAGCGACTGCTTGACGTACGAATACGCCGGGTACGGACCGAATTTACCCGATAAGCCCCAGTTGGAAAAGCCGTCCATCTTCCCTTTGTCGTAGTCGATTATGGCCGACTCCCAGTCGTGCGCCAGGTCGGGACCGGGCGATGACTTCGAGCCAAACGTGATCGGCTGAAGCGCAACCGGGATGTCTCCGGTGGGGCAGCCGGAAGTCGTCCTGCGATGGGTTACGTGCCGCTGAACTCGCGGACGCGCTTTTCCGGTTTCAGGGATCGCGCAACCCGACGTCGGTGCGTTGGCCCCGGGATAGCCGGTGAAGAAGTTTTCTAAGCTGCGGTTCTCTTGAATGATGACGACGACGTGTTTGATATATTGGCTGGCGGTGCCGGTCTGCGGCAGCGTGCGAGTGAAAACTAGCGGCGTACTCGGCGTACTGCCGGAAGAGAAACATCCGGCTGAAACGATAAGGCCCAGGACTGCGAGGGCCACAAACGGCTTAGCGGTCATCCTTTTCCTCCGAAACTGTCATTGGTTTCTCACTCCCTACTGGGCAAGGCTGACCGCCGCCGCGACGGGATAGGTGAGTCCGGTTATTGTGTTGGTCGGGCTGCCGCCGGCGGGATAGTCGTAGAACGCCGCATTGTTTAGGCAAGCGTCAGGCACAATCGCGGTATTCCCTTGTCCGTCTTTCCTGGGGCTGCCTCCGCTCGAGATCGCAAACTGGAGAGCGTCGCAGCTTCCGGTGAGCGGCGTTGTGCCCTCGATCGTTCCAGCCGAACCCGAGATGGTGACCTGATCGATTGCCGACGAGTGTTTGCCGCTGTACTCCTGATCGCCGATCGCTAGGTACTCGCCGTCCCAGGCAATGCCTCCCGGAAAGTTGACGGTCCCGCCCAGGCTGACCGTTTGCAGCGTGGAGCCGCCGCTCGGGAGCTCGAGGAATACGAACTCCGAGTTGCTGTCGAGGCCGTCGACAAAGAGGTTTCCGCTATCGTCGTAGCCGCAAAAGTAGGCGTGCGTGAGGCTGGAGGCCGTGTAGCTTTTGCCGCTGCCTTGTGCACCGGCATAGACCACGAGGCTCCCTCCGACCTTGTCGTTTCCGAGGTTGGCGACGGCGAGATTCCCCGTCGTTGGATCCACCGAACAGCCGAAGGGGTTGATCGTACCCGAATCGGTGAGCGTCGCCTTTGCCTTCTTTCCGCCGTGGGCGTACTCGACAATTTTGAACGACTCGGCATTCACGACCCAAACGTTACCGTGCGCGTCGGAACAGACGCCGGTAGGATTCTTCAAATGCGTCAGCTTACCAACCAGGTTCCCGCCAGAATACGAGTACGTAAGCACCTCATTGGCGCCGCTGTCGGA
>DATGGV010000011.1:0-33343 GCA_035308305.1 Candidatus Cybelea sp.
GGCGGACAGCTTCGATCTTGTATTCGCGGCTGAACTTCTGCCGAACCGGCCTCTTCCGGGGTCGTTTAGTAGCCATTGGACACATCCTTTCCCCTGGGTTAGGGGCTTATCTTTGTGTCCACGAAACCGGGTCAAGTCCACACGCTTGATTTGAACCCGGGGCTCTTGCTAATAATATTTATTCTCCTGGGCATCGCGGTCGGAATCGTTGTTCACTTCGCGTTCGTGCCGGTGGGTAAGTGGCTTTCCTCCCACAAATACCTGCGCGAGCATAGCGAGACGGCTAACCATTTTATCGGGGTCGTGGGCGTAATTTATGCCGTTCTCGTTGCATTCGTTGTCGTTACTGCCTGGCAGGCACGCGACCACGCCGAAGAAATTAGCATCCAAGAGCGACACAACGTTGACGATCTCTTTCATCTTGATGACGCTTACCGTGACCCCAAAGACACTGCATACCTGGACCGAAATGCCGAGAGCGTTAGACGGATGTTGCGAGCTTATACAACCAAGATGCAGATCGAATGGTACCAAATGCAGGAGAACGTGCCCCTCTGTTTAGACACTGCGACCACTGGCCCGGCGTGCGAATTCAACGGTAAGATCACGGTGTCGAAGCGCGCGAATGACCTCGCTCATTGCATTCGAGAGCGCACTTTCGCGTTGCCCCCGACGAAAACACAGGCACAGGTCATCTATAGACAGGTCATCTATCAAGAGGGCATTCGACTCGCTCAAAATTTCTCGGAGAATCGAGCAGAGCGCCGGCATCATTATATGGAAGCTACGTTGCAACCCATATTGTGGGAGTCGTTTTTCTGGGGCGCGTTAATCTTGGTCGGCATGACATATTTCGTTGGGGGGCAGGACCAGAGAAGCCACCTCAGCAGAACGGCCGCGCTTTTTGCTATGATCGGTTTGCTGGTTGCATTGGCGTTTGTTTTCGACCATCCGTTCGTGGGTTCGATGCACATCAACGACGTTGACAAGTGGAATGCGCTGCAGGTGCACTTTGACGCTGATTTGAATAGCGACAAGGTACTGAAGGGCACTGCCTTACCTGCGATGTGTTCGGACTAAACGAGAGATAGTCGCTTCTTCCACACCGGTATCGGAGCTTCTCCGCCGGCAGCTCAGGCCGCGGAGCCGAGCCGTTCCAAGCTGCGGTACCCAATTGCTTCGGCTACGTTCTCGGGGGCGATCGCCTCGTGGCCCGCGAGGTCGGCGATGGTGCGGGCGACGCGGGTGATTCGATCGAGGGCCCGCGCGGAAAACTGTCGCTTCGCGCTGGCACGCGCCAGCAGCCGCATCGCAGGTTCGTTCAACTCGCAGTAGCGGCGCAGCGCATTTCCGGGGATTTCCGCGTTGCAGGTCAAGGCGGCTCCGGCCAGCCGGTTCCCCTGAATCTCACGCGCGGCGACGACGCGCCGGCGAATGCTCGCAGAGCGCTCGCCGCCGTCGTAGCGGACCATGTCGTCGAAGGGTACGCGCGCCACGTCGATCTGCAGGTCGATTCGGTCGAGCAGCGGGCCGGAGAGCTTGCTGACGTATTTGGCGACCATCGCATCGTCGCAGCGGCACTCCGCGTTGCGGGTGCCGCGATAACCGCAGGGACAGGGATTCATGGAGGCGACGAGTTGAAAGCGGGCCGGATATGTAAACGTTCCGGCAGCCCGCGCAATCGTTACCGTTCCCTCTTCCAACGGCTGCCGCATCACTTCGATCGCGCTGCGCGTGAACTCCGGCAGCTCGTCGAGAAAGAGCACGCCGTGATGCGCCAGGGATATCTCTCCGGGTTTGACGAGAGCGCCGCCGCCGACCAATGCGGTTTGGCTGATCGTATGATGCGGGAAGCGAAACGGCCGCGCTCGGACGATCCCGGCTCGCCCTACGAGCATTCCGGCAACGCTATAGATTTTCGTGACCTCGAGCGCTTCATGCAGCGACATCGGCGGAAGAATCGACGGCAGCCTCCGCGCCAGCATCGTTTTTCCACATCCCGGCGGACCGACGAGCAGGAGATTGTGGCCGCCGGCCGCCGCGATTTCCAGCGCGCGCTTGGCGGCGAGCTGTCCGCGCACGTCGACGAGGTCGCCATGAACCGCTTCGTCGTTTGCCTCGAGGACCGGAGGAGCCGTGCGCCGGCGCCATTTCGCGCCGTGACCCAGCAACACCGCGACGGCCGAACGCAACGAGTCGGTAGCGTAAAGCTCGATGCCGGCCACCAGCGCGGCTTCGTCGGCATTGCAAGCCGGAACGATCAGTTTTGAAAAGCCGGCATTGCGCGCGCCGAGCACCATTGGAAGAATGCCGCTGACGGGCTGCAGCCTGCCGTCGAGCGTGAGCTCGCCCAGCGCGATAAACTCTTGCAATGCGGCCCGGCCGACTTGTTCGTCCATTCCGAGCAGCGCCAGCGCGATTGCAAGATCGAAGGACGGGCCGGCCTTGCGAACGTCGGCCGGCGAGAGATTGACCAGCAATCGGCCCGCCGGATAGGAAAATCCCGAGTTGAGGATGGCGGCCCGCACGCGCTCTCGCGCCTCGCCCAGCGCGCGATCGGGGAGGCCGATAATGAGAAAGCCGGGCGTCCCGGGCGCGCTGTCGGCTTCGACGCGCACGACATAGCCCTCGATGCCGAGCATCGCGGCTGAAAAGGCGAGCGAGAGCACGTGCGTCATCTGCGCGCGACAACCCCGGCGTCTAGGGGTCGCGCCCTGTGGTCAAGAATGCGCCAAGCCGTGAATGCCGAGACGGTAAACGCATGGGCGTCAGTGGCGAGTGCGCTGGGTCAGGTCGGGACGTTCGTGGTGGTTGGCGGAAGCGTCATCGCTGCGCTCATTCAGCTGCGGCACATGCGCGGCGGCAATCAGTTGCAGGCGTTGCTCTCGCTCGAGCACGACTTTCGCGGTCCCGAAATGCAGGCCGCGCTTTCCTACGTGCAAGAGCACCTGCCCGAGCGATTGGAAGATCCGGCCTACCGCCGCGACCTCGACCAGCTCGGATTCATCGATCCGAAAGTGCATCCGGAGATGGTCGCCTGCAACTGGCTCAATGAAATGGGCACTTTGGTCAAGCGAGATCTCGTTTCGGAAGACACGTTTATGGATCTTTTTGGGCGGTTAATCGTCCATTGCTGGAAGCACCTATCCCCGGCCATCGCGATCATGCGGCGTAAACGCGGACAAGCCCAGTACCACGACTTCGAGTACCTGGCGGTTCTGGCCGCAGAGTGGCTCAAACGAAATCCGCAGGGGACCGCGCCGCGGCCTTTCGCGCGCGCGGAGATCACCGATCCGTGGCTGGCGGCCGATGCGGCGCTGGCCGTCGAGCGCAAGGAAAACTAAGCCGCCGTTAAGCCGATGCGGGGAATCGGGCCATAAAGTACGAGGAAACCCCCGCAAAAACTGGCCTTTTCCACAGATTGCACAAGACCAATGTCACAGGCTGTGGACAATATCCAAACAGGCCGGGCGTAGCGGGGCGTTCAAAGGACCGGCGTTACCGGTCCGATACTGCAAGGGAGAAATCGATTGAAAAGAGCGCTCGCTCGGATTGCGGCTACGCTCGCCGCGCTTGCCTCGCTGGGGGCCTGTTCCCACGGCACTTCCCAGACGGCGGCGTCGGCGGAGCCCGGCTCCTCCACGACGCCGCAGAAGACGATCGGCGTTTCCATCCAGAACCGTGAGGCGCAGTTTTACCAGGATATGGAGTCCGGCATGCGCGCCGAGGCGGCGAAAGCGGGCTATAACCTCATCGTCGTCGACGCCAGCCGCGATAACGCGCGCCAGCAGAGCCAAGTCGAAGACTTCATCTCCAAGCGCGTCGATGCCATCGTCCTGACGCCGTTCGACTCGGCGGCGATCGGCAGCGCGATTGCCGAGGCGAACTCCGCGAACATTCCCGTCTTCACGGCGGATATCGCGAGCACGAGCAGTCAAGGACACGTCGTGGCGCACATTGCCAGCGACAACGTCCGGGGAGGTTTTGAAGCCGGCAAACTGATTTGCACCGCGGTTGGCAAGAGCGGAGCGATCGCAATCGTCGACGAGCCCGAAGTCTCCAGTGTTCAAGAACGCGTGACCGGCTTCAAAAAAGCAATCGCGCAGCTCTGCCCGGGCGTTACGATCGTTGCCGACGTCGATTCGGGCGGAACGCGCGACAAGGCGAGCAGCGATACCGGCGACATTCTTCAGGCGCATCGCGATCTCAAAGGCATCTTCGGAATCAACGACGATTCGGCGCTGGGCGCGCTTGCCGCCGTTCGCGCCGCCGGATTAACCGGAAAGGTTGCAATCGTTGGTTACGATGCATCGCCGGAGGCGCGCCGCGCGATTGCGGCCGGCGAAATGTACGGCGATGCCATTCAGTATCCTGTCAAAATCGGTTCGACGACGATCGACGTCATTCACGATTATTTTGCCGGGAAGAAGCCGCCGGCGTTCGTCAAGACTCCCGTCGGCACGTTTACGAAGTCCTCATAACGTGCCGGCGCCGCTGCTCGAGATGCGCGGCATCGGGAAGAGCTTTCCCGGGGTTCGAGCGCTCTCCGACGTCTCGCTGACGCTCGCGGCCGGCGAAGTGCTGGTCTTGGTTGGTGAAAACGGCGCCGGAAAATCCACGCTGATGAAAATTCTGGCCGGCGCCCTCCGCGCCGACAGCGGGCAGATATTAATCGACGGTTCACCGGTGGAAATCGACTCGCCTCAACGGGCGCAGCATTTGGGCATCGGCATGATCTACCAAGAGTTTACGCTGGTGCCGCAGTTGACCGCCGTAGCGAACGTCACGCTCGGGGCCGAGCCGACGCGCGGCGGCTTGATCGATTCGAGATCGGCCGTGCAGCGAGCGATGCACGTCTTCGACGAGCTTGGGCTGCGCGTGCCGCTCGACGTGCCCGTCGCCAAACTTTCGGTTGGGCAACAGCAACTCGTCGAGATCGCCAAGGTTTTGGCGAGATCCGCCCGGATCATCGTCATGGACGAGCCCACGGCGGCGCTGGCCGACCGGGAGATCGAGGGGCTCTTTGCCATCGTTGCGAGACTGCGAAGCGCGGGAGCCGGCATCATCTACATCTCTCATCGGATGGAGGAGCTTTCACGAATCGCCGACCGCATTGCGGTGATGCGCGACGGAAGCATCGTGGAAACTCGTCCCGCCAAGGATTTTCCCGGCGAGAAAATTATTCGCGCCATGGTTGGGCGCAAGCTCGACTCGCACTTTCCAAAACTGCCTCCCGAAGCGAAGGACGCCACCATACGACTGCAAGTGGAAGGCCTCACGCGTACGCCGGCCTTTGAAAACGTCTCGTTTGGCGTGCGCGCCGGTGAGATCGTCGGTTTGGCGGGGCTAATCGGTGCCGGGAGGACGGAGATTTTGCGGACCATCGCCGGGGCCGACGTACCGGATCGGGGCGAGGTTCGCATCGACGAGCGACGCTTGCGGCCCGGCGACATCGCCGGCGCCATTGCGGCGGGCGTCGCGTTCATTACCGAGGACCGCAAAGCGCAGGGGTTGGTACTTGGGATGAGCGTTCGCGAGAACGTCTCGCTCGCGCATCTAGCCGACTTCGTCGATCGGGATATGCTGATCGACGTCGCGTGCGAGCGCGATGCCGCGACGCGGATGATTGCGGAGCTGCAGATCCGGACGCCGAGCACCGAGCAGCTGGTACGAAATCTCTCGGGCGGAACGCAGCAGAAAGTCGTGCTCGCCAAGTGGCTGCTGGGCAACGCCGGCGTCTTTCTCTTCGACGAGCCTACGCGCGGAATCGACATCGGAGCGAAGACCGAAATCTACAAACTCATGGTCGAGCTGCTCGCCCGCGGCGCGGCGATCGTCATCGTGTCGAGCGATCTTCCGGAAGTCTTGGGGATGGCCCATCGCGTCCTCGTCGTTCGCGAGGGCCGAATCGCGGCCGAGTTCCTTCGCGACGACGCGACCCCCGAAAACGTGATCGCCGTGGCTACGGGAGCGGCGGCGTGACGCAACGCGACCGCGGGTGGTACTGGCTGCGCATCGCAGCGGCGCTGGGGTTCTTGATCGCGATGATTGCGATCGTCGACGCCGCATCGCACGGTTCGTTCCTCGAGCCGAGCAACATCGTGCGCGTACTGCGTCAGATCACATACAACTGCGTGCTGGGCATCGGCCAAACGTTCGTCATCATCACCTCCGGCATCGATCTCTCGGTGGGGTCGCTGGTGGCGTTGACGGGTGTCGTCGCGGCGCTCTTCGCCAACTCGGTGCATTTGAGCGGCTTTCCACTGATCGCCGCGACCCTGCTCGTGGCCGTAGCGGTCGGCTGCGCGGCCGGCTGGGTCAACGCGTTGCCGGTCGTCAAGCTCAATCTGCCGCCGTTCATAACGACGCTGGCGATGCTCGAGATGGCGCTTGGAGCCTCATTCATTCTGTCGCACGGGCGGCCGGTCGCACTCCAAAGCTCGGACTTCGAGAATACCGGAATCGGCGCGTTCATGGGCGGGGTCACGAATGCGCTGCATCTGCCCAGCATTCCCGTCCCGGTCGTTTGGATGCTCGTCGTTATCGTCGCGGCCTCGGTGCTTTTGAACCGGACGCGCTTCGGGCGCTACGTCTTCGCCATCGGCGGCAACGAAGAGGCGGCGCGCCTGGCCGGGATCAACGTCGCGCGCGTCAAGACGATCGTCTATATGATCAGCGGCGGTTGCGCAGCAATCGTGGGCTTCTTATACATGGCGCTCTTCTCGTCGGGTTCGCCGCAGACGGGAACCGGCGACGAGCTGCTGGAGTCGATTGCCGCCGTCGTGGTGGGCGGCACGAGCCTCATGGGAGGGCGCGGCAGCATCATCGGCACGTTCTTCGGGGCGCTCCTCATCGGCGTGCTCTACAACGCGATGAACCTGCTCAACGTCGATTCATACTTGCAGAAAGTCTTGCTCGGCGCGGTGATCCTGCTCGCCGTCGTTTTGGACGAGCTTCGGAAACGCTACTTGGCAAGGTAGCCGGTCCGGCCCGCCGGAATCGACCGGCCGCGACGCGAACAGGAGGCTCATCATGAGTGAACCAAACGAACGCTTTCGATTGAACCGCGCCGCGTTTGTCACCGGCACGTTGGTCACGATGAGCATGGGGCTTCCGCTGCGGGCCGCGAGCGCTCCGGCATCGGCGGCGAAGGTCTCGCCCGAGCAGCTGCTGGGGAGACTGATGGCCGGAAATCGGCGTTTTCTCAACAACGATTTTCCGCCGCTCACCAAAATTGCCGAGAAGCGTGAGATGCTCACGGAGCACCAGGAGCCCTATGCGGTAATTCTGAGTTGTGCCGACTCGCGCGTCGTGCCTAACTTTGTCTTCGTGCAGGGCGTGGGCGACCTGTTCGTTACGCGCGTCGCGGGCAACTATCCCGACGACTTGGTGACCGGCTCGATCGAGTACGCCATCGAGCACTTGGGGTCGCGGCTCGTCATGGTGCTCGGTCACGAGAACTGCGGCGCCGTCGAAGCGGTGTACAAGGCCATCCAGAAGAATTCGCCGCTGCCGTCGCATCTTTCGAGGATCGAAGCGCTGATCCGGCCCGGCATCGAAGACGTCGTGCGGGCGCGCGGCACGGTCCATCAGGCCGTCGAGGCGAACGTGCGCGCGGCCGTGGCGCGGCTCAAATCGAGCCCGCCGGTGATCGAGGAGGAGTCCGCCGCCGGGCGCGTGCTCGTCGTCGGCGCGATCTATCGCCTCGACACGGGCGAGGTCGTGCCGGTCACCTAAGCTCCCCCCGAACTAGTTACGATTCTGAAAGATCGAGGCCGTTGATGCGGCCTGACGAGTCGAGCGTAAACGTCGCAAGCACGTTGCCTCGCGCGAAGCGCAGGAGGTATTTGTAGACCCGGGCCTTCGGCGACCCACTCTCTCCCTTGAAGACGATGGCTTGCAGCTCTCCCAGGCCTTGAATATCCGATGCCAGCCCTTTGAGGACCGGCTCCGAATACTGTTTTGAAAGCGCGGGCGTCAGTTGCGATCGATCGATCCGGCCTTGCAGTATCGATTCGAGAATCTTCTTGAATCGTTCGGTCAGCGCCTGATTTTCGCCGGCTGCAGGCTCGTCGTACGCAAGCGCGACAAACGAAGGCCTCCGGTAGGCCGCAGCGCAGCGGCTCAGATCGACAGTCGCAGCGGAAGGGGCTCGGACGAATGCCACGATGGCTGCGTCCACGCAGGGCGGCAAGTCGCTATCGTGCGATGCACCCGGAACGAGCATCACCTGCCCGTGCGGCAAGTACGCGAGCGCTTCGCGGGCGTACTCCGGCGGCGTAGCGGGGTCGTCGCTCCCCGAAATCATCAGGATCGGCGCGTCGCTGCGGACCGGGTCCACGAAGGCCGCCGGCACCGGATCGACGTTCCAGAGCTTGCACGCACGCTGCTGCGCTCGCACGCGAGCGTCGCCTTCGAACGTGCCGGCGCCGTCTCGCACAGCATCCGCTTCGGTAATGAACGGAATGTCCTCCACACACGTAACCGAAAGATTGAGCCCGTCGGCCTGAATGTTCGAGAAGAAGAGCGACATCTGGCCGACCATCTCGCCGAGCGGCGTATAATCGCCGCGATACGCGCGCTCGATCACGACGGGAATATACGCGGCCCCCGGCGGGAAGTACATCGCGTGGCGGATCGTCTCGACAAAGACCTCCTTGGTGAGCTGCACGCTCTGCGAGCGGTGTGTCACGGAGTTTCGCACCGCAAGCGTGACGGGGCCGGAATCGAAACGCTGCACGACCGCCGCAAAGTGTTCGGCGAAGTGCGGAAAGTGCGCCGAACAAGTTGGATCGTTGCGGCAAGCCGTCTCGAGATGATCGATCGCCGTTTGCGCGCCGCGGGCCATCGGCAGCGGTATGATGTAGAAGTGCGGGGGCGCCACGCCTTCGAGGACGATGCTTTCGACGCTGCCGGGATGGCGGCGAGCGTAGTCCAAGTAGAATCGCGTACCGTACGATCCGCCGAACAACACGAGTTTCGGATAGCCCAGGGCGGCCCGCACGTCGTCTAAGTCGTCGGACGCCGCGCTGGTGGAGTACAGGCTGAGATTCGCCTGCGCCGCGAGGCGGTCGTGGCAAGAGCGAACGATCGTATCGGGCCATAGCTGGCGGAAATAGAGTTCCGGGTGACCCGCAGCCGCGAAGTTGCACTGCTGCGGAGCCGACTCTCCCGTACCGCGATTGTCGACGAGCAGCAAATCATAGCGCTCGTGAAGCGTTGCAAATGCCCCGGTCGTCGCGTCGGCAAAATCGGCCGCGATTGCCGTCGCAGAGGCGCCGGGGCCGCCGGGATTAAAAGCGATCGCGCGATGCGTTCGGTGCTTGGCCTCGATGACGATGAAGTGAATGTCGATCGTGCGTCCTGCGCCGGCCGCGCGATTTTCGAAGACCGTGAGCGTTCCGCAGATGGCCGCCGCGCGAGTCTGGGCGATCCGGCACGGCGCCGTCTTGAGCGGTGCCGTGCTCGCCGAGAGTGGAAAGCAATTTAGCAGCAAGAACCCGAGGAAGGCCGCACCCCATAGACTCCGTCGAAGGGTTAGAACGGGAAGTCTGATTGCGTTAACCCGACGTTGGTCTTCAGGTCGGTGACGTTTTCGTCGAGGACGATCTGCGAGCCGGAGTACATGATCTGGCGTACCGGCCAGTGCGTCTCTTTCGACAAGTAGAGAATTTGATCGGAGACGCCGGCGTTGGAGGCCGGGTCGGCGACCTTCAGCTCGAGGCGATCGGTGTCGACGCCTTGGACTTTTCCGCCGTCGACTTGCGTCAGTTTGCCGGGAATCGTTCCGTAATTATCGACGATGCGCTGCAGCAGGCCGTCGGGGATCGTGACGCCGCGCAGCGAAACGGCGCGGGGATCGTGCACGCTGATCTTCAGGTGGATTCCGGAAAGAAAGCCGCCTTGATGGCCGCTGACCTGATCGCCGCCGGTCCAAACGCCGCCCGAACCCTTGCCGTCGCCATCGAGGATCAGCGTCTTGACGAAATGCGGTTTCATGAACTCGTACTGGTAGACGCGATCCTGGGTCGCCGTGCCTTTCGCCTCGTGAACGTGCAAGACGCACGTGTAGTCGTTGATCCCGGCAAACGCTTTGTCGAACGCGGTAATTGCGGGCGCCTCGTTCGCGGCACGCGCCGCGATACAGCTCACGCCGACCAGCACGGCGAAAAACGGCAACGAACGTTTTAAATTCACGGGTCTCTCCTCGAACTTTAAGATTCTTGCTACGTTGACTGAACGCTCTCGTCGATCAGCAGCGTACCGTGCTTGCCTTCGACGCCGATCAGCACATCGCATTTTGCATCGGCTGCGATCTCTTCGATCACGCGGCCGAGCGGTGCGCCGCTATATTTGCCTTCGCGATACGAGCCCAATATGATCAAATTCGCCTTTTCCCGTTTGGCGACGTCGAGAACCGCTTGTTTGGTCGAACGCGCCTTGATGGTCTCGGTGCGGATCGCGACGTTGTTCTTGTTCGCGATCGTTTCGGCGGCGCCGAGCGCGTCGAGGGCCGCTCGCTCCTCGAGCGTCATTTCGGCATCGGGCGGCAGCGTGTACGGCACCTCGATCACGTAGAGCGCGAGCAGTTCGGAGCGCTCTCCTCGCGCCAGCTTCGCGGCGAGCGCCATTACGTGGGCCGAGTCGATCTCCGGCGAAAAGGCGACGATCAAGCTGCCGACGATTCGTTCCAGGTTGCGCTCGGCGGCCGCGGCAATGCGCATGACGTAGGACTCGGGCGGATGGAGCATCCACCAGAGCGTCGCTCCGACGAGGCCGGCGATCAGCAGCGCGATCAGCGCTCCGGCGAGCGTGACGTGTA
The DNA here is from genome assembly GCA_035308305.1 of Candidatus Cybelea sp. Lineage (GTDB taxonomy): Bacteria > Vulcanimicrobiota > Vulcanimicrobiia > Vulcanimicrobiales > Vulcanimicrobiaceae > Cybelea. Next base: position 10,823 of record DATGGV010000011.1, read on the forward strand.
CTTCGCTGGAGACCGAGATCACATCATTCCACGCACGCGCGCGATGAGTGAGAGGCGATGAACGCCCAGCGCAATCATCGCCGCGCCCAGCACGATCCCCGGAAGAACGGCAAAGCCGCCCGCGGGCAGCGCTTGGGCCATGCGCACGAGAATCACGAGCCCGCAGAGCACCATCGCGACGGCCAGCAGCGCGCGAAAGAAGAGCATCGCTTAGGTGCCTTGCCCCGCTCGCCGCGCATCGCTGGCCTTGACGTTGGCAACGTACTCATCCATCAACTCGAGCTCTCCGGCTCGACGGAGAATCTCCGTTTGGGCGTTGCGCCAGTCGCGCGGTTGCGAGCGCAGAACCGGCAGACGCCGGTATCGGCGATAGGCGAGATAGAAGAGCAGTCCCAACAGCAGCCAGCTCGGCCCGAAGATGCGCCCGAGCGGGTGCGTGAAGAGCGTAAACATCAGGATCGAGAAAATGCCGATGAAACCGACGACGGCAATCAGGGGAAACTCGACGCGCTCTCCGCGAAAGCGCATCGGTACGTTCAGCGGAATCCTAAACTTACGAGGACTGAGCGGGTCGGTCAGGCGCAGTCCGATCAAGCCGAGAAAGACGAACGAATAACTGGTAGCCGCGCCGAATGCGTAGAGGTCCGCTAGGAAGTCGAGGCCATTCTCGCCGTGAAAGAAGCGCGTGTAGAGTGAAGAGACCGCCGGAAAGAGCGCGGGCGCGGCGGCAAAGATCAACTCCACGACGGCAATAGCCGAGAAGAAGACGATCGAGATTACCGGCGTACGGAACTTCCGGTCAACGCGTGCAAAGAGTGAGGGCAACAGATTGCTGGTGCTCATTGCGTAGGCGATCCGGGAACTTCCAAATACGCCCGAGTTCGAAGATATGAGCAGCAAGACGGCGCCCAGCACGGGGACGTAGAGCGCGGCAAAAGCGCCATAATATGGAACCTGGGCCGCCAGCAGCGCGACCGCCTTGCCTTGATTGTCGGGGTTGTTCGGAAAGATCTGCCAAAACTGCTGCGGGTGGCCGGCGGCATCGGTGATCGGGTGCCACGGATGCAAACCCAAGGCAAGGTTCGAGTAGGCCAGCGCAAAGATCAAAATCGTAAGAATCAAGGAGACCGACGTGCGTGGAATGATCGAAGCGGGGCGTTGGGTCTCTTGTGCGGCCTGCGAGATCGACTCGAGACCGACGAACGAGATGATCGCAAGCGAGGTTCCCAGCATCAGATCGTAGGAGGACGGCCAGTGCATCTGCATCGTGTGAACGAGCAGCTGCGGGCGAAACGCGAAGAGGAAGCCAAAGCACAGGATGCAGGTTTCGCTGATCACGTCGAGCGCCGACACTACGCCGTTGAACGTCGTGCTCTCGCGCACGCCGATCACGTTCAAAAGGCAGAGCCCGACGACCAGCCCGAGCACGACGCCGAAGTGCAGCCAGGGGTGAACGGAGTTTACCAGCGATGGCACGAGCTGGCTGGTATAGTCGACGGAGGTCCACGCAAAGAGCGTTACGTCGATGGTGAAGTCGAGCAGCACCGCCCATCCGGCGACGAAGCCGAAGATGTCGCCGAGACCGCGCATGACGAAATACTGACCGCCGCCGGCCACCGGATAGGTGGCTGCGAGCTCGGTGTAAGCCAGTCCGATGCAGACGTATACGACGCCGGCGAACAGGAAGGCGACGTTCGAAGCTCCGGCCGCCCAGGCCAGCACCAGACCCAAGCCGACGAAGATGTCGGCGCCGACGTCGGAATAGCCCCAAGAAAAGGAGCCCCAGGGCGTAACGCTGCGTCGCAGTTCCGGTTCGGCGGTTTTGGACCCGGCAGCCACTAAAAGGCGTTTCGATGCAGGCTCAAGAGTTGTCCGTCCAGCGTAACGACGTCGAACCGAATCTTTGCCGACGGCGCGACGATCTGCGCGTAGTCCGCGGCGATGCGCCGGAGCGTGGCGCGTTTTCGCGCGTCCACGGCTTGCAATGCCGGACCGAACTTCCTGGAATCACGGCGCTTTACTTCGACGATTACGAGCGTCGGCCCGTCGAGGCAAACGGCGTCGATTTCTCCGCCGGGAAGGCGCACGTTGCGGGCCAGGACCCGGTAACCGCAAGCGGCAAGATAGTTGCTCGCCCGGTCCTCCCCCTGTCGTCCCTTTTCGCCGTTATTCTTCAAGCCAGCTTGGGTCCAGCGAGAGCTGCGCGTCGCGAACGCGCGCCCAGTTTGCGCGGTGGTGAATGCTGGGGCCGTGCACTCGCAGCGCCTCCAAATGATGGGGCGTCGCATACCCCTTATGCAGCGCATATCCGTAGCGGGCGTCAACCGCGTCTAGCTCGACCATCAAGGCGTCGCGATGTACTTTGGCGATAATCGACGCGGCCGCCACCAGCGCGCAGCGCGCGTCGCCGTGAATCAGCGGTTCTTGCGGTCCGGTAAACGACCGGATGCGAACGGCGTCGGTAATCAGGTACTCGGGCGCGGCCGCCAGCGATGCGATGGCACGTTCCATCGCCAGCACGCTGGCCCAATAGATGTTGAGCCGGTCGATCTCGGCGACGCAGGCGCTCCCGATGGCCCAAGCTACGGCTCGCAGCTTGACGATCTCCGCGATCTCGGCTCTCAATTCCGCCCGCACCAGCTTAGAGTCGTTGAGGCCTCGGATGAACAGCGGTTGCGTGGCGACCACGCAGGCTGCGACGACCGGCCCGGCCAGCGGGCCGCGTCCCACCTCGTCGATGCCGCCGACGAGCCGAAAACCTTTCGCGCGGGCCGCCTCCTCGAAGCGGTGCAAGCGATGCAGGCGCCGCCGCTCGCGTTCGTACGCGGTTTTTACCTTACGCTGCTTCGGTGTCATCGGGAGCCTCCAATGATATGCGCCCGAAGGCGCCTTCGTTGAACGCGCGGATATACGAATGCGCCGCGTTGTGATAATCGACTTCGCCGCCGCGCCGCACGAAACCGCGCGCTGCCGCGAACGCCTGCAGGTCCGGTACCGCCGTCCGGGGGGTACGAGCGAGCAGCCAGCGATGAAAGGCGGCTGCCACCTCCTGGGCGTCGTAGCGCTCGGCCGGGACCGCGCCGCAGATCGCCAGTTTCCACTGCGCGCCAGCGCTGGGAATTCGTGTCGGCAAGATCCCGGGCGTATCCATCAGCTCGACGTTTGCCGCGAGACGAAACCACGAAACGTGTTTGGTGACGCCCGCACGAGCTTCCGTTTTGGCAGCGGCTCTTCGCAGGAGCGCGTTGACGATGGAGGACTTGCCGGAGTTGGGAATTCCGACGATCATGGCGCGCGCGATCCCGGTGGTCTTCGCTCCACGCGAGCGGTGGATGGCGGCAGCGATCCGCGCGACACTGCGGGCATTTCGCCCGTCCACCGCAACGGCGGCCCAGCCGTGCTGCGACAAGTAATGCACCCAACGCTGCGTCGTGGCCGGATCGGCGAGATCGTTGCGGTCGAGCGCGACCAGGCGCGTGCGCGCGCCGGCCAGCTCGTCGAGCAGCGGATTTCGCCCGCTTCGCGCGATGCGGGCGTCGACCACCTCGACGACGATATCGATCGAGCGCAAGTACTCGCGAATTCGCCGCATGGCCTTGGCCATGTGACCGGGATACCAATGAACCGGACGCTCCAACTTCGAATTCATAGTTCCCCGCACGTTCTCAATCGAGTCAAAGCGCACCCAGCATGTTCGGAGGCCAAACGCCGGCGACGGCCCGGCCGATCAAACGGTCGTCGCTCACCGGGCCGAAGGCGCGAGAATCCTCGCTGGTGGCGCGGTTGTCTCCCAAAACGTAGACCGAGAACGGCGGGACGACAACTCCGGGGAGGCTGCGATCGTCGGGGTCTTGCACGTAGGGTTCGTCTTGTTTCGCGCCGTTGACGTAAACCCGCCCGCGATCGATGCGAATGCGGTCTCCCGGCAGCCCAATCACGCGCTTGATGAAGACCTCGCGCGCGTCGCCTTCGTGGCGAAAGGCCACGACCTCGCCACGCCGCGGCGCACCGAAGCGAAACGCGAACGTGTTGATCAAAACGTATTCGCCGGAGTGGATCAGCGGCTCCATCGAGCGGCCCGAGACCTGCGGCAGGCGCATGAAGAAAGCCGCGATGAGAAGGGAGAGCACGGCGAGCTGCAACATCAGGCTCGCGACCGAGCGCCATCGCAAGAAGCGGCCCACGCGCCCGACTTCGCGCCGCGCGCTAGAGAATCTTGGCTTGCGAGGGCGGCCAGAAGATCAGAAACGCTCGTCCGGTAAAGCCGGCCGGCGCGCCGCTGCGTTGCCCCGTTGCAAAACGTCCGCCATCCTGCGCGAAGCCCCAAATATGGGAGTCTTCGGAATCGTTGCGATTATCGCCGAGCATGATGTAGCAGTGCGGCGGAATTCGATCCGGCGCGCTCCACGACGACTTCGGCGGCACGTTCCCCGCGTTTGGATCGATGCGCTCCCAGCCGGTGCCGTAGTTGACGTAGACCCCGTAGTCTCGGACCTGGAGATTATACGACGGCTTTTCCGCTACGTACGGCTCGTGCAGCGGCGCGCCATTGATGTAGACCGTGCCGTCGGCGATGCGCAGTCGATCGCCCGGACGGCCGATCACGCGCTTGATGAAGTCGTCGGGAGTCGGGACGGGCGGCGGAAAAACGACCACGTCCCCTTCGCTCGGGCGATGAAAGCGGTATTCGAACTTGTCGACGAGGAGAACGTCGTGAATCTGCAAGGTCGGCAGCATCGAGCCGGACGGGATGTAATACGTGCGCGCGACGAACGTGATGAGAACCCACGCGGCAAGCCCGGCTATGATGAACGGATCGAGGAACTCCCGGGCGATGGCGGTGCTGCGCCCGGACGAGCCGGCGACCACGGGCCGAAGCGAAAGGACCACCCGCGCGGCCGCGATGACCGCGACGATTACAAGGAGCTCGTACGGCGTCATTGCGGTTTATTTCTCCAAGACTTGCAGCCGGTTGAGCGGCCAGATGATCGCGAAGGCGCGGCCCGTAAAGCCGGCGCGGAGCTTGCGTCCCCTCAGCGGTCCGGCGGCGAAATCGCCGTGCGCTTGCGCGAATCCCCAGACGTGCGAATCGTCGGAATAGTTTCGATTATCGCCGAGGACGAAATAAAAGCCGGCGGGAATGCGGTCGGGCGCCTGCCATGACGCGCGCGGCGGAACGTTTGCGGCTCGCGGATCGAGCGGACGTCCGTCGACGTAGATGGCGTAGTCTCGAATCGTGAGGTTGTAGTTGGGCGTTTGGTTTTCGTACGGCTCCCGCAGCGCGTCGCCGTTCCGGTAGACGACGCCGTCACGGATCGCAATCGTATCGCCAGGCACGCCGATCACGCGTTTGACGAAATCGCTGCCGCCCGAATCCACCGGTGGTTGAAAGACGGCGATGTCACCATCGTTGGGCCGGTGGAGGCGATAGGCGATTTCGTTGACCAGGAGCACGTCGCGGACTTGCAGCGTCGGCACCATCGAAACCGACGGAATGTAGAACGTGCGGATGACGAACGTTATCAAAAAGAGCGCGACGAGGCCCGCGACGATGAGCGCGTCCAGCACTTCCCGCGCGACCGTTTTTGCCGATAGCGCAAACCGAGCAATCGTTAAGAGGCCGAGAAGCCCTACGAGCTGCAGCGGTGTCAGAGCGGCGGGTCAGGTTCCTTTGGCTTTCTTTTCCTTGATTCGAGCCGCTTTGCCGACCTTTTCGCTGAGGTAATAGAGCCGGCTGCGCGAAACGACGCCGCGCTTTCCGACCTCGATCCGCTCGACGCGCGGGCTGTGGAGGAGAAATGTTTTCTCCACGCCGACGCCGTGGGCGATGCGGCGGACCGTGATGGACTCGTCCGAGCTGCCGCCCTTGCGGACGATCACGACGCCCTCGAACATTTGCGTCCGTTCCTTGCCGCCTTCGGTGACTTTGGAAAAGACTTTTACGGTGTCGCCCGGCCGGAATTGCGGAACGCCGTCCTTGATCTGATCTCGTTTGAGTGCGTCAATTACGTTCATAATCTGTCATCCTGATACTTCGACTTCGCCCAGCAGGGGCTGGCCGAAGGATTGGGCGGCGCAAGGAATAGCCGGGCGCGGAGCCCGGCAGAACCACCGTATCCTATCACGGGCTTTCCCGCGGAGGCAAGGCGTCATCGAGCAGGTCGCGGCGGCGGCCGGCCGTGCGCAGGCGGGACTGCTCGCGCCTCCACTGCGCGATCTTGGCGTGATCGCCCGAAAGCAGGACCGCTGGGACGTCCACGCCGCGGAAGGTAGCCGGTCGCGTGAAACTGGGATAGTCGAGCATTCCCGCCGAGAACGACTCCTGCTCCAGCGAGCCCGCGGCAATCGTGCCCTCGAGCAAACGAATCGTCGCGTCCATGAAGGCCAGGGCCGGAATCTCGCCGCCCGTCAGGACGAAGTCGCCGAGCGAGTACTCCTGCACCGGATAGATGGCGGCAAGGCGATCGTCGATGCCCTCGTAGTGGCCGCAGACCAGGATCAAGCGATCGAGCCGTGCGAGGCGCTCGGCGGCGCGCTGGTCGAACCGCTCGCCGCTGGGGCTCGGAACGACGATGAGCCGGCGCTCGCCGGGCGGCCCGGCAGCCGCGATGGTATCGAGGACTCGCGCGATCGGCTCGATGCGCAGCACCATTCCGGCTCCCCCGCCGAAGGGCGCGTCGTCGGCGCGTTCGCCGTCCTGGAGGTGATCGAGAAGATGGTGGTAGCGGACCCTCGCGATTCCCCCCTCGACGGCGCGTCCGACGATCGACAGGCCGACGAACGGCGCAAAGACTTCGGGAAAGAGCGTGATGACGTCGATCTCGAACATGAGCCCGGAGTGTTCCGTGACCGGGAGGAATTTGCTTGCGCGCTCGAGGCGCTCGATCGCCGCGATTTCGCGCGCGCGCAGAACGAGCTCGATTCGCTGCTCGAGCGCGAGTCGCCCCGCGGAGCGGAGCGCGCCTTTCTTCTCAATAAGCGAGGCGTGGCTCGCATCGGGCTCGCGCTGCACGATCTCGCCAGGGCCGACTTCGATGCGGCTCTGGAGGCGCAGGCGCATTATGCGCCGGCGCTGACCAACCTGGGGAATTTGCTGCTCGAAAGCGGCCGGTTAGAAGACGCGATCGATCATTACCAGCGCGCGATCGCCAGCGACGGCGAGTACGCCATCGCCTACCTCAATTTGGGCGTCGCGTATAAGCGGGCCGGGCGCATCGCCGAAGCAGTGCGAGCGCTACGCCAGGCGCAAAGGCTGGAACAGCGCTCGGGCACTACCGGTCGACGTTATTTGCGGCCGTTTCGGGCGCGGTGATCCCTTCGAGATACTGGAAGAGCTGCGGCAGCGTGATCTTCTCGAGCGCGGTCCGTTCGTGGATCGTTTCGGCGTCCTCTCCCTCGTCGCGAAGATAACACCGCGTCTCAACGCCGTCGCGGCTGCTCGCAAAGGAAACGCCGAAGCCGCGGCCCGGAACCTCGTCGTAGATCCGCATCGTCTCGGGATCGAGAATCTCGATCGAGTGCGCCGAGTTGTTTGCGTCGAAGATCAAGATTTTTAAGTACTCGAAATGCGTGACTTCGACCAGGCCGACCACGAAAACGTTCTTGGCTGAGAAGAACTCGTGCCCGTGTTTGTTGCGGCTGGCAATTTCGTAGAAGACCCGGTGCGCCACGAACCGGTTTAGGATTTTTCGCAAGGTCGCTAGTGAGGCCAGCGTTTCGGTGCGATTGCCGCGAGTGTAGACGATCTTCACCAGGGGCACTCATGCTTGCACGGCCCCCCAGGCCAGCCCTTCCGCGGCGGCGGAAGTCCCGCGCCGCTGGGGAAGCTATTGCTCGCCGATGCTATCCGTACCCGACGTCCTGGTGGTCTCCGTACTGGCGCTCCTGCTCTTTGGGCCCGACAGGCTCCCAAAGGTCATGCGCCAAGCCGGACGCCTGATGCGGGACTTGCAAAACACGTCCCACTCGTTCATTGCTGAAATGGAACGGGCCGCCGACACGACCGATGTGCCGCCCCCGCCGCCGCCGGTTCCCGAGCCGCTCTCCCTGAACTTGAAAGCCGACACCCAAATGGCGGAAGCTTCGGAAAAGGAAGCCTAGGGGGCTCTAGATGTTGAAGTTGCGCCGCAGGTCGGTTATGCGCTCCTGAACCATCGAGCGCACCTGAGAGTGAAGCCGTTCCCGCTGTTCCTCGGGAAGGCGCCGGTAGATCAGATAGCCGGCCGCTGAGAGCAGCCCCCCAAGAATGCCGGCGAGTACGACCTTCCCGGCTTCGCCGGCCTCGTCGCCATCGCTCGAATGCTTCTCGCCGAAAGCGCTTTGGTACCCGTTTCCGGGGCTTGCTGAACTCGACCACGGCTGGTCGGACGGGGTGGTTCGAAAACTTTCAGACATCCTGCGGCCTCCTTTGACCTGTCGAGCTACTTACCCGTGACCCGTCGAGTTTGTTACCCGAGTTCTCAGACTCTCTCGTGTGCCAGGCTGACGTGCTCCGGGAAACGACGGGCGACCTGCGTGATCGCAAGTTCGGCGGTCATTAGAATCGCTTGGATGCTTTCAACGTCGCGGCGGCTGGCGTCGAGCATCACGTCGAACTCGCCCGCCTCCTGGAATGCGGTGAGGTCTCCACCGGCATAGTGTTCGAGCCCGAGTCGCGCCGCCTGAAGAATGCCCGAAACCGCAGCGCACACGATGTCCTGGCCGTGTGCGGCAAAATCGACATGACCGTAAGCGGAAATCCCGGCGAACCGATTGTGCTCGTCGCGATAGAAAGTGACCTCGAGCACGGGGCCTCTTTGGCTACGCCGCTAGGGCAGCGTAATCTTGGTAATTTTGACTTCGGCGAAGGGTTGGCGGTGGCCGTTGAGTTTGCGGACGCGCTTCTTCGACTTATAGCGGAAGACCAAAATCTTCTTGTCCTTGGCTTGGCGCACCACGGTTCCGGTGACCGAAGCGCCGCTCAGCGTCGGACTGCCGATGGCGACGTTATCGTCGTTTGCGGCGAGCACGACGCGATCGAAGGTAACGTCGGAACCGACCTCGCTGGAAACCAGATCGCAGCGGATGACGTCGCCCTCGGCGACTCGGTATTGCTTGCCGTCGGCCTCAATGATCGCGTACATAACCTCGGTACGATACCAGCCGCGAGCCTCGCCGTCAACGAAGCCGCATGCTCTCCGAAGGGTTGACGGCGGTCGTGCGGTGTGATAAACATAGAATAATCTAAAAAATAGACTACTCTGGAGGCCCACTATGTACTCGGTAATTCGGAAGGATGCGCCCTGCGCCGGCAAGCTGTTCTTGGTCTGGGGAGCTTTTGGCTTGGGGCTGGCGGCGGTCTGGGACGTGGCCCACGGAAATCCCGTCGCCGACGCGGCCATTTGGGCGGTCGGCCTGGTTGCCGCAGCCGGGCTGCTCCTGGGGATGCGGGAGCTATGAGCGTGGAACCCCTCGACGCCGCCGCGGCACAAGAACATCTCGAAATGGTCAATCGCATCCTGGCTGAGTCGCAGCAGCGGCTCTGCTCGGGCGGCGAGCATTTCGTGGTATGGGGCATCGGGTCGGCCTACATCACGGTGCTCTTCCAACTGGTGCACGGCGGATTGCTTCCGCCCGCTGCGGCGTGGTCGGTTCCGATCGTCATCGCCGCCTGCGCCGTGTTCTCGATCGTTCGCGGCAGGCAAACCCGCCGAGTGCTGCAGCGCAGCTCCTTGTTGCAGCGCGAATTCTTCAACGTGCTCTGGTTGACGCTCGGCTTGGCCTTCGTCGTCGACGTCGCCGTCTTCAACATTTTCCCGGGTTTGGCGTCCGCGGCAATCTGGAGCGTCGCAGAGGCGATCGTGCTGCTCTATATCGGCATGCATGGCAACCGCCGCGCGCAGATCGCCGGCGTGCTCGTCATCGTTTCGCTGGTCGTCGCAAACTTCGCGTCGCCCGGGATTGCCGGTTACGTTTTGGGGGCCGGCATGCTGGTTGGCTATGCCGGATTCGGCGCGAGCGAGCTGCTCGCGCGCGAGTAGCCGGATTCAATGGACGAGCTGTTGCTCTCGAAAGTGCGCCTCGGCGTGGTCGCCGAGCTTCTCAACTATGACTGGGTTACTTTCTCCGAGCTCGTACGGTCGCTGGACACGACCAACGGCAATCTCGGCGCGCACATCGTCAAGCTCGTCGAGGCGGGCTACGTTGACGAAGAAAAGAGCTTCGTGAATCGCCGGCCGCTGACGCGCTATCGGCTCACGCCGCGTGGACGTGCAGCATTCGCAGACCACGTGGCGCAGTTGCAGTCGCTCCTGAAGGCTGCGCCATGATCCTCGCGTTTGAAGACGTCGTCAAATCCTATGGCGAGGTTCGTGCGCTCGACGGGCTTTCGTTCGCGGTGGGGCGTAATGAGATCGTCGCGCTGCTCGGTCCCAACGGCGCGGGGAAGACCACGGCGCTCGAGATTGCGCTGGGCCTGCGTAGTTGCGATTTCGGGACCGTGCGCCTCTTCGGCGAGTCGTCGCGCAGCATCGCCGCGCGCCGCCGCCTCGGCGTGACGCCGCAGGAGAGCGGTTTTCCCGATATGCTGACCGTCGCCGAGATCGTCGTGTTCGTCGCGCAGCATTATCCCGCGCCGGCGCCGATCGCGCAGACGCTGAGCGCCTTCGGGTTGGAAGCGATGAAGAAGCGCCGCGCCGGAACGCTCTCCGGCGGCGAGTCGCGGCGGCTGGCGCTTACGCTAGCGTTTATCGCGAATCCGGAGTTTTTCGTTCTCGACGAGCCGACGACCGGATTAGACGTGCAGTCGAGGCGGCGCTTGTGGGAAGTCGTGCGCGAGGCGTCCGGCGACCGTTCGATTCTCTTCACCACGCACTATCTCGAGGAAGCGCAGGCAAACGCAACGCGCATCCTGGTGGTCGATCACGGGCGGCTGCTTTTCGACGGCGACGCCCAGACCTTGCGCGAACGCGTGGGCGCACGCCGCGTAACGTATCTCGGGCAGCACGGCCCGGTCGTCGCAATGCCCGGCGACACCGACGCCTACGTTCGCGCGCTGGTGAACTCCGGCGCGCCGTTTTCCAACTTGGAGATATCGAAGCCGTCGCTTGAAGAAGCGTTTCTCTTGCTCACGAAAGGCCCGGCATGAACGCGTTCTTGCTCGTGCGAGCCCACACGAAGGTCCAGTTTCTCGATCTGATACGTTGGCCCGGCTACGTCGTTCCAACGGTAGTCTTTCCGGCAATGTTTTATTCGATCTTCGATCTGCCGGCCGCGAGAACGCACCCACAGAATGCCGATACCTTGGCCCTCGCCTTTATTGCTTGGGCGGTCATCGGCGTCACACTCTATCAGTTCGGCGTCGGCATCGCGCAGGAGCGGGGCCGCCCATGGGAGCGTTACGTGCGCACGCTGCCGGCCTCGGTGTGGGTGCGCTTCGGCGGGCGCATTGCGACGGCGCTCCTCTTTGGAGTGATTACCGCAGCCGTCGTCGCCCTGGTTGCACGCGCCTTTACCCCGATCGATCTCACGGTTGCGCAGTGGCTGCGCGTGCTGGTCTATGCGATTGCCGGCGGTATCCCATTCGTGCTTATCGGAATAACCATCGGCTATTGGGTCTCGGCGCGCGCCTCGGTGCCGACGGCGACGGCCGTCAATCTTTTGCTGGCTTATGCGGGCGGCTTATGGATGCCCCCGCTGTATCTCCCGAGCTTCGTGGCGACGATCTCGCCCTATCTCCCGACGCGACAGTTCGGCGATCTCCTGTGGAGCGTCGTGGGGCAGGGCAACGCGTTGCGCGCGGTCATGGGACTGGTCCTGTATAGTGCGATCTTTGGGCTGCTCGCCGCCGTGGGATACCGCCGCGACGAACGCAAGCGATATGCGTAGGATTTATTCCATGACCCGAGCGCAGCGCTCCTAGCCGTTTAGGAACAAAAAAACCAGGAGTAGCAAGTAGGCGGGAAATGAGAATGCAAAACCCAAGAACAGGCCATCCTTGATGCCAACCTCTCGCCGGACAACTCGGCGGATCGCGAGAATATTTAACAACGCCGCAACGAGAACATAGAACCAAAACGTGGCGACAAAAACGCGTTGCCTGCTGGGAATGTTCCAGGAATAGTACCCGAGCTGCGTGTGCGTGCCGAGAAAGGCTCCAACGTAGTAGTTGAACGCCGATCCGCAAAGAAACCCTATAATGAAGGCGGCAAGGACTACGCCTACGGAGCGAGGTTGCGGGGCGTTGTGACCCATGTAACCCTTCGTCCTTCGCTCAGGACGACACGGACAAAGAATGCGCTGCCCGCAGGCCTTCGTCGAAGGCGCGAACGGCGTTGAGCTCGGCGGCATCTTTAGCGCCGCCGACCACGCGATACGGAACGCCAAGTTTTGCAATCGGCGCCAACAACGAATCGTTGGGTTCTTGCCCCGCGGCGATCACGACTGTATCAGCTCCGATCAAACGTGCCGTGCCCTCTGCGTCGCGAATGCGAATGCCGCCCGGCACGATGGCTTCGTAGCTGACGTTCGGTAGCGTCACAACGCCGGCTGCGCGTAAGGCGGCGATCACGGTCCAGCGCGTCGTTTTGCCGATGCCCTTGCCGATGGTCGCACCGCGGCGCATGAGCGCAACCTCTTTTCTTCCGGTCACGAGCAACGCGCCGTCGCCCGGCGCGGCTAGTCCCTGCTCGTAAAGAAACCGCGTCGCTTCATCGACGTTCGCTTCGCCAAAGCTCAAGTAGTGCGCGACGTCGACGCCAATTCCGCCGGCACCCACGATGACGACGTGCTCGCCGACCCCCGGATCGCCGAGCAGCAGCTCGGCGTAGGTGAGCACGTGAGGAAGCTCGCTTCCAATCAAGAATGGTCGCCGCGGCAGCACGCCCGTTGCCAGCACGATCCCGTCGAAACCCCGCAACGCCGCAGCGTCGGTGCATCGGCTGCGCAGCCGCACGACGACGCCGAGCCGAGCCAGCTCGTTGGTAAAATAGCGGATCGTTTCGTGAAAGTCACTTTTGCCCGGAATGCGGCGCGCCATGCGGAATTGACCGCCTAGCTCGTCCTCTGCTTCAAAGAGTTCGACTGCGTGTCCGAGCGCGGCGAACGCGCGCGCGCTCTCCATTCCAGCGGGCCCGCCGCCGACCACGGCAAAGCGGCGACGTGACGCTCTGGGTTGCGCCTCCTCGTGGAACTCGAGCTCGCGGGCCGCACGCGGGTTGACCATGCACGAGACCGGCGCGTCGACCAACGACCGGTCGATGCAGGCCTGATTGCACGCAATGCAGGTGTTGACCAATTCCGCCTCGTTGCGGGTCGCCTTGGCGACGATGTTCGCGTCGGAGAGAAAGGGACGCGCCATCGAAATAAAATCGACGCTTCCGGCTGCGAGGACGGACTCGGCGCCGGCGAGCGAGTTGATGCGATTGCTTGCGATGACCGGCAGTTCGCCAACGGCAGCTTTGACCGCGCCGGCAAACCGAACCCAAACGCCGCTGGGAACGACTTGCTGCACCGTCGGAATCGAGGACTCGTGCCAGCCGATGCCGACGTTGAGCGCGTCGACCCCGTCGCCGGCCAGCGCTCGCGCGAACGTGAGGGCCTCATCGGCCGTCGTCGAGTCCTTCATCAGATCGGCGCCGGAGATGCGAAAGATCACGGGAAACTCGGCGCCGGCAAGCGCGCGGATCTCGCGCAACACCGCGCGAGGAAGGCGCATACGCCGTTCGAGATCGCCGCCCCAGGCGTCCTCACGCCGGTTCGTCAGCGGCGAAAGAAACTGGTTGAGCAGATAGCCTTCGGAAGCCATCACCTCGACCGCATCAAAACCCAGATCGCACGCGCGGGCCGCACCGCGAGCGAAATCACCGATCGTATCTAGAATTTCGTCTTCGCGCAGCGCGCGCGGAGGATCGGGCGAAAAGCGCGACGCGATTGCCGACGGCGCGACCGGTTGAATCCCAAACGATGCAAGATACGCGTAGCGTCCGGCGTGGAAAAGCTGCAGCGCAATCCGCCCGCCGGCGGCGTGCACGGCCTCCACGGCTGCCCGCAGCGGCGCGCTCGACTCCGGTTCGTTGATGAAGCTGTAGTTGCGGCCGCCGGCGCCCGCCCGATTGACGCACGAACCCCCGGTGACGATCAATCCCGCTCCGCCGCGTGCGCGCTCCGCGTAGAACGCGGCCAGTGCGGCGCCGTCGGACTCGATCCCCAAATGCATCGAACCCATCACGATGCGATTGGCAAGGCGCAGCGTGCCGATGACTCCGGCTTGCAGGCTGCGTTCGAACAACGGAGTTACAGCGAGAGCGGCGGCGCGGTGTCGGAGTAAAACGGCGGCGCGATGACGCTCAAACCGCCGTCGACGCAAAGCGTTTGACCGGTGATGTACTCCGATTCCGGCGCGAGCAGGAAGGCGATCGTGTCGGCAACTTCTTGAACGGTCCCCATGCGCGCTTTCGGCAGCTTGGCGAGGACGCTTTCAATCGGCGCCATTCCCGGTACGTTCTGATAGAAATAGGCGCACGACTCGGTGTCGATCAAGCCGCCGTTGACGGCGTTGACGTTGATGCCGCGCGGCGCGAACTCGACGGCCATGTAACGCACCCAGGCTTCGATCGCCGCTTTATTCGAGCCGAGATTCGCGTAGGTGGGATAGGCTCGAATGCTGCCGTAGCTCGAGAGCACGGCGATGCGACCGCCTTGGGTCATCAGCTTCACCGCGCGCTGCGCCCCGAGAACGAAGGCTCGGACGTTGAGCGCGTAGGAGCGGTCGAGATTGTGCGCCTTTAAATCCGCCACTTTCTTGAACGAGCTGGCCGCGGCATTGGAGACGAAGTGGTCGAGGCGGCCAAACTCGCTCTCGACGCGATCGAAGAGTCGGTCGATCTGCTCGGGCTCCTCCACGTTGGCTTGAACGGCGATCGCCCGCGTGCCCAGCGCTTCGATCTCACGCACGGCCTGTTCGGCAAGGTCGGCGTTGCGATTGAAGTTGATGACGATCGAGGCGCCTTCGCGCGCCAGCGTGAGCGCAAGCGCGCGCCCAATCCCGCGAGAGCTGCCGGTGATGAGCGCGATCTTATCTTCGAAGCGGCGCCTCACGTGCCGGCTCCTCCGAGCAGCGCGCGAGCGATGACGGTCTTTTGAATTTCGTTGGTTCCTTCTTCAAAGCGTTGAGCTCGCGCGTCGCGATAGACTCGCTCGATGGCGTTTGGCTGCCAGTATCCCGTGCCGCCGTGAATCTGGAGGGCCTTGTCGGTAACGCGCGTCAGCATCTCGACCGCCTGCAGCTTTGACATCGACGAAAGCATCGCCGCCTGCGGGCTGCCCGCTTCCCATTGCGTTGCTGCGTGAAGGACCAGCTGACGCGCCGCCTCGATATCGGTGGCGTTCTCCGCGATCATGAACCGAATTGCTTGTCGCTGCACGAGCCGCTTACCGAACGTCTCGCGTTTGCCGGCGTACTCGATCGCCAACTCCTGCGCTCGTCGCGCGAGGCCGACGCACGTCATCGCAACCGAGATCCGGCTCGGGGTCAAGAATCCGCCGAGCGCGATCTCGAGCCCCTGCCCTTCGTCGCCGAGCCGATTTTCAACCGGCACGGGCGTGCGGTCGAAGGTCAGGCGTCCGTGGTCGGTTCCGCGCACGCCCATCGACTCGTCCATCGGTGTTACGGTTGCTCCGGACGCGTGGCGATCGACGAGCAGCGCGACCGTTCCGTCGGCGCCGCGCGTTCCGGCGAGCCGCGCGAAGAGCAGCCAGTAATCGCAGATCGTTCCAAAGGTGATGAGGTGCTTCTCACCGCTCAAATAGTACGTGTCGCCTTCGCGAACGACGCTGCAGCGAAGATCGGCGCCAGTGCCGGCGGTCGGCTCCGTCAGCGTAAAGGCAATCTTCAGCTCGCCTTTGATCGACGGAATGACGAAGGCTTGGCGCTGTTGCGGCGTCGCAAAGCGGTCCATGGCGCGCCACGTGCCGTTGACGACGTGCACGATCATGCGGATCGACGCGTGCGACATAGAGAAGAGTTCGATCAGGCGCAGGTACTGGGCGAAGGGAATTCCGCGGCCGCCGTACTCCACGGGGGCGGCCAGCGAGAGATAGCCGCGATCGCGAAGCTCGTCCCAAAGGTCGAGCGGGACTCGGCGCTCGCGCTCGATGCGCCGTGCCCACTCCTCGGCGGGTCCGGCAATGTATGCCGCGATCTCGCTTTCGAGGGCCGCAAAAGTCAAGAGACGCTGGCCTTACCGCGTTCGTGCGGCCGCAGCTCTCTCGCCCGCTCGCGCAGCAGATATTTCTGGACCTTCCCCGACGGCGTGCGCGGCAGCTCGGTGACGATCTCCAGTCGTTCGGGCCAGTAGTGTTTGGCGGCCTGGCACGCGTAAAGGTAGTGCTGCATCCGGTCGAAATCGAGCAGCGCACCGGCGCGCAGCACGACGAAGGCGCAGGCGCGTTCGCCCAAGCGCGGATCCGGCATGGCAACGATCGCGATCTCGGCGACGGCCGGATGGTCGCTCAGCAGCTGCTCCACCTCCGCGACGGGAATTTTCTCACCGCCGCGATTGATGACGTCGCGCACCCGCCCGGTGATACGAACGTATCCCGATTCGTCCATCACGCCCAAATCGCCGGTGCGAAACCAGCCGTCGGGCGTAAACGCGGCCGCCGTCCAGTTAGGATGGTCGGCGTAGCCCACGAACATCGTCGGCGACTGGACTTCGAAGTTCCCTTCTTGTCCGGCCGGCAACGCGCGGCCCTCGGAGTCGGTAATGCGCAGCGCAATGCCGCGCAGTGCGCGGCCATCGGTTCCCCACACCTTCGCCGGTTCGTCGGTCGGCGCGGCGAGCGTTCCCAAACACGACTCGGTCGTGCCCCACGCACCGCAGACCGCCGTGCCCAGAATGCGCGTCGCGCGCTCGGCTAAACCGCGCGGCACGGCAGCCCCCGTTGCCACGAAGATGCGCAGCGCAGCCGGAGCGCGTTCACCGGCTTCGACCGCGGCAACGAGGTCCGCTAAGAAGGGCGTTGCGGCTTGCACGAACGTGCCGTCCCAATCGTTGAGCGCGCGCAGCGCGCGCGATGCGTTCCAGACCGGCTGCACGATTTGAGGAACTCCCATCAGCAGCGCAAGCCACATCCCGTAGAGGAATCCGGTTTGATGGGCGAGCGGCGACGGAACGAAGATCCGGTCCTCCGCGCCGAGATCGAGATGCTCGATTTCCATTGCGGCCGCGCGCATCAGCACGTCGTTACGATGCAGCACGCCTTTCGGTTCGCCCGACGTTCCAGAGGTAAAGAGCAACTGCGCGATCGCCTCGGGATCGCTCGGCTGCGCGTCGAGCACTTTTGCGTCGACCGCGATCGTGCGCAACGCGTCTTGGTAGCGCAGCCAGCGCACGGTGTCGTCGTATCCGGGCGTCGGAAGGGCGTAGGCGTTGCGAGCGCCCGCACATACGACCACGTGCTCCAGCTTCAGCGGAAGATCGCCGCTAAAAACGGAGGCCTCTTGCAGAATCGACGCGATCTCACCGGCGTGATTGCGGCCGCGCGCTTCATCGGCGACGAAGAGAACGCGCGCTCGCGAGCGCCGCAGACAGAAGGCGACTTCCCGTTCGCGGAAGATCGGCATCAACGGGCAGCAGACGGCGCCGACGCGGAGCGTCGCGAGGGTGATGACGACGAACTCCAGCGTGTTGGGGAGTTGGTACGCGACACGTTCGCCGGGGCGTACGCCCAGGCTCAAGAGCAGCATCGACGTGCGTTCCACGCGTTCGAGCAACTCTTGCCACGTGAGCGCCAGGTCGCTTCCTTCGCGCGTTTCCACGACGGCAAGGCCGAGCGGAGCTTCGCGCGCGTGGTGTGCGAGAAGCCGGTCGATCGTCATGTGCGCGGCGCGATCGGGTTTTGGCATCGCGGCCGCTCGCGCGCCGGAATGCCGGCCGTTGTGCGGCCCCTCGGAGATCGACATCGGGACGCCAATGCTGCGCATCGCGTCGAGAAAGCGGGGATACGATATCCTATAGGCATTCGGATAGGTCAGCGTGCTCTGCCCCTGCGCTCGGGATGCGGCCACCGCCAACGACATCAGGATGCGGTGATCGTTGAAGGAAGAGAGGTGTGCGCCGTGAAGCTGCGACACGCCGTGCGCGACGAGTCGATCGTCGTGCAGCTCCAAGTGTCCGCCCATGCGATTGAGCTGCAGCATTGCGGCGACGCGATCGGACTCTTTGAGACGCACGTGGGCGATGTTTTCCAATACGGTTTCACCTTTTGCGAACGTGCCCAGCGTCGACAGGATGGGCAGCATGTCGGGAATGTCGCGGCAATCGACTCGAACTCCGCGCAGCTCGATGCCGGCGTGCCGTACGCGGACGGCATGCGCCTGCGCATCATACGCCATCGGGAGCCCCATCTCCCGAACGATCTCCATAAACACGCCCTCGGGATGGTCCGGAAGTTCTCCCGGCAGCGCTTGCAGACCGCGAAAGAGCACGTCGGAGGGGTGAAGGGCCGTCGCGGCGAGCCCGAACGCTGCCGAGCCGATGTCGGGCGGAAGCTGGACCGTCGCCGGGCGCGGCGCCTGCCCCGGTTCGACTTCGAAGCGCCGCCAATCCGGCGCGATCTTCACGTGCAGATCGAAGGCGCGCATCATCTCGGCCGTCAGCGCGATGTACGGGCGCTCGTTCAGCTCGCCTTCGACCTCGATAATCGTCGGTTCTTTCGCAAAGGGGGCCAGCAGAAGCAGCCCTGAAATCCACTGCGACAGCGTCCCGGGAATCACGATCTTTCCGCCTCGCGGCTGACCCGGAAAGACGCTAATCGGCGGACAGCCGTCGTTCGATTCGAAGCGAACGCCCATCTCGGCGAGCGCTTCGAGCAGTGGACCGACGGGACGCCGCTGGAAATACTTTTGCGCCGTGAGCGTGACCGGCGAATCGGCGAGCGATGCCAAGCCGATCATGAAATAGAGCGTCGAACCCGAACTGCCGACCGAGACGACCTTGCGCTTGACGTGGTAGGGGCCGCCGCCAACGAGCAGCGTCCGGCCCTCGACCTCGATTTTCGTCCCGAGCGCGCGCAAGACGTCCATGGTAAACTGCACGTGGCGAGCATCGGAAAGACCGAGAATTCGGCTCGTTCCCGGCGCCAGCGACGCCAGAATGAGCGCTCGATGCGCGTGATACTTCGAGTTCGGAACCTCGACCTCGCCGGTCAACGGTCCGCTCGTTCCTTTAACGAGAAGATTCATCGGCGTCCTACCTCAAGGCGGCTGACGCAAACTTTCCGAGTTAGAATCGGAGCGCCCTGCTCGCGCGTCATCGCGAGATAACGAGCGACGCGTTCTGTCCGCCGAAGCCGAAGGCGTTGACTTGAAAAGCGCCGTAGCGATGCGCGCGCGGACGCTCCATCACCAAGTCAAAACGCGTTGCCGGATCGAGTCGCTGGGTTCCCAGCGTGGGCGGGATGCACTCTTCGTGCATTCCGGCGATACCGGCGATCGCGCACATCGCGCCGGCGCTGGCCATGCTATGCCCGACGTGCCCTTTGATCGAGGTAACGACTGCCGGGCGATCGGCGTACACGGCGTCGATTGCTTTGGCCTCCGCAGCGTCGCCGACGATCGTCCCGGTCGCGTGCGCGTAGACGACCGCGCACTCCGCACCGGCGTCGCCCGCGCGTTCGATTGCGTCTTGCATAGCGCGAACTTCGTAGCGTGCCGACGGGTCGGGTGACGTAATATGATAGGCATCGGCCAGCGAACCATAACCGCGAACGCGCGCCAGCACGCGCGCTCCGCGCTCGCGAGCGCGTTCGATCCGCTCCAAGACCAGGATCGCGGCACCCTCGCCCATCACGAAGCCGTCACGGTCGACGTCGAACGGTCGCGACGCGCGCGTCGCATCGGGGTTGCGCGAGAGCGCGCCGGCGCGAACGAGGCTTTCGTACACCAGCGGACTCAGGAGTGTTTCGCTGCCTCCTACGATTGCGGCGTCGATCTCGCCGCGCTCGATCATGCCCGATGCCAGGCCGATCGCGTCGAGCGATGAAGCGCAGGCCGTGCTGATCGCCAGTTGCGGGCCGTGCAGCTTCCAGTGCATGGCGATCAAAGCGCTCGGCATGTTCGGAATTACCAGCGCCATCAGTTTCGGCGTTACGTTTCGCCCGCCGGATTCGAGCAGACGCGTCTGCGCTTGGGCGACGAGGGGAAAACCGCCCATCGTATTGCCAACGATGACCGCCGTGCGCTCATCCGGCGGATCGAGTTGCGCTTGGGCGAGCGCTTGGGTAGTGGCTGCCACGGCGAACTGCGTAAAGCGGTCGGTGTTGCGCAAGGCGGCCTGGGGGACCGGGCTGCGATCCAAAAAGTCGTCCGCGACCGCCGCCCACAAACCGTCTCCGGAATCCTGCGACCCGGAAGACTTTATGGGAGCGATTCCGCGCTTGCCCTCGAGCAAGTGCCGCCAAAAGACCTCCGTCGCCTCGCCAATTGGCGATACGATCCCCATTCCGGTCACGGCGACGCTCTCCACGGCGGTCTGATTGCGGGAGCGATACGGTAGGCGCCTGCCGGTCACGGCATGAGGGACGCAGCATCCGTCGAAGCGAGAATGGTGGAGCGAGGAGTTAACGTACCGCAGTCGTACCGGCTGGTCCGCCGCGATGCGCGGGCCGAGCGTACGATCGTGCGCCTCAGTAGCGGTGCTACTTTTGGAGGCGACGAGATCGCCATATGTGCCGGACCTTGCGGTGTCGAGTCGCGCGAACAGCTCGATCAGGCCGCGGCGGCCGTGGCTGCCGCGGGGGCGAACGTCCTTCGCGGCGGGGCCTACAAACCGCGCAGCTCGCCGTACTCGTTTCAAGGTCTCGGTGAAGAGGGGCTCAAGATGCTGCGCGAATCCGGCGACCGGCACGGCCTGGGCGTCGTTACCGAGGTGCTCGATCCGCGCGACGTCGAGAAGGTCAGCCGCTACGCCGACATGCTGCAGATCGGCACCCGCAACATGCAGAACTTTCCCTTACTGCGGGAGGTCGGCGCCGCGCGCGTGCCCGTGCTGCTCAAGCGCGGTCTCTCGGCGACGGTGCAAGAGTGGCTGCTGGCCGCCGAATACGTCATGCTCGGCGGCAACGAGAGCGTCGTGTTGTGCGAACGCGGGGTTCGCTCATTCGACCCTGCGACCCGCAATCTGCTCGACATCGCCGTCGTGCCCTTGCTCGAGGGGATGACGCATCTTCCGGTCATCGTCGATCCGTCGCATGCAATGGGAATTGCGCGGCTCGTTCCGCCGACTGCCGTCGCCAGCATCGCCGCCGGGGCCCACGGCCTGCTGATCGAAGTTCATCCCGACCCGGCCAACGCGCTCTCGGACGGCGCCCAATCGTTGGATTGCGAGCAGTTCGCGGAACTGATGCGGCGGCTGGCTCTCGTCGCCGAGTTTGTCGGACGCCGTCTGCCGCAGCGCGTCAAGCCTTCCGCCGCGCGGGCGAACGGTCAGCGCAAGGCCGACGGCGCCGTACGATCGAGCAAGAGCGGCGTAAGGCTCGCGTAGCCCGCGTGCACGGCGCCGATGTCGGTGCCCAGCGTGTCGCGGTCGGTTTCAAAGGGCGACTCCCAGGCGCGGTAATAGCGCGTCGCTCCTCCGCGCTCTTCGCCGATCATTCGTCCGCAGATGCGCTTGCGTCCCAAACGCGTGACGGAGATTCCGCGGATCGATTGCAGCGGGAGGTTGGGAACGTTTAAGTTCCAGTAACACGCTGCGTCTGCGAGCCGTTCGAATTCGTTAGCGACGCATTGGCGCACGATTGCTGCCGCGCTCTCCCAGTACCGCCGGTCAAATGGCAGTTCATGGTCGGATGCCAGCGATACCGCCAGCGCGGGGATTCCCAAGAGACAGGCCTCGACCGCGCCGGCAACGGTCCCCGAATAGTTGACGTCGTCGGCCAGATTCGGACCGTGATTGATGCCGCTGACGACTAGCTCCGGACGCGGCCCCAGCTCCGTGGAGCCGAGGAAGACGCAATCCGCCGGAGTCCCGGAACACGCGTACGCGACAACCTTGGCGGCGTGACGCCGCTCGACCGTAATCGCTTCGTCGGCCGTGATTGCGTGCGAGACGCCGCTTCGATCGCCCGACGGCGCAACGACGACGACCTCGTGCTCGCCGGCCAGCACGTCCACCAGTGCTTCAATACCGGGCGAGTCGATGCCGTCGTCGTTAGTGATCAGTATCCGCAGGCGTTTTATGCCGGAACGAAACGCAGCGCGAGCCCGTCGATGCAATAGCGCAGGTGCGTGGGTGGCGGCCCGTCGTCGAAGATGTGACCCAGATGGCTGCCGCAGCGGCGGCAGTGCACTTCGGTGCGCATCTCCATGAGCGCGTAGTCGTTCTGCGTTTTTGTCGTGTTGGGCAGCACGTCCCAGAAGGACGGCCAGCCGTCGCCGCTATCGTATTTTTTCTTCGACGAAAAGATCACTAACTCGCAACCCGCGCACGCATACGTGCCTGGCCGTTTCTCTCCGATTAGCGGGCTGGAAAACGCGGGCTCGGT
>DATGGV010000012.1:0-6468 GCA_035308305.1 Candidatus Cybelea sp.
ATGAACAACCCGCACGGGTTCAATACGACCAACTTACACGTGCACGGCATCCAGACGATTCCCCACATTTTCATGCCGCTGGGAACGAGCGATCCCGCCGCGATGATGCTCGAGATTTTGCCGGGCGCGAGTTTTCTCTTCAACTTTCCGATCCCGAGCGACCATCCCAGCGGGCTGCATTGGTACCACCCGCACAAGCATGGGTCAACCGACGTCCAAGTCAGCGGCGGAATGGCGGGCCTCATCGTGGTGCGCGGCCCGATCGACCAGGTGCCGGAGATTGCCGCGGCGCGCGAGATCTTCATGGTCGTGCAGTCGCTCAACGTCAACCCGAGCACGAAGCATCCGGGCGTCTACGACCGCGAGTACGTTGCGTATAAAACTCCGGCGGAAGGCGGCTACTCCTTCGGCACGCAGTACACGATGCTGACGGTCAACGGCGAAGGCGCGTACTGGATTCGCAACAAAACGGGTAGCGAGCCGGCTACGTTTACACCGCTGGGCGTGCCGCGATACGACGTCAAGCCGGGCGAGGTCGTCCGCCTGCGGCTCCTCAACGGAACCAACTCGATCCCGCTGATGCTCGCGTTGCCCGGCTTCGAGGCATGGCAGATCGGGTTCGACGGCATCAATACGCTCGAGCCGCTGTATATCGACATGAGCGGAAACGGCGTGACGAAGATTACCCCCGAGAATCTGTTCAGCTCGCCGATTCGGCTGGCCGCGCAGGCCAATCGGATCGAGCTGCTGCTGCGAGCGCCGAGCGCGCCGGGAACGTACTCGCTTTCGTCGCTGGCAACCGACCGCATCATCCCGTCGGCGGGCGAGAAGTTCGACATCGCGCAGTTCGTCGTCCGCGGCAGCCCGGTGAAGATGGGCATTCCCAAGAGTCTGCCCAAGCCGACCCGCGAGTATCCCGTCATCGAGGAGAAGGATATCGTCGCCCACCGCAAGTTCGTCTTCGGTCAGGGAGCGCGAAAGGATCTGCTGACGGGCTTTGGGTTTTTCGTCAACGGCGCCCTGTATCGGGAGATGGAGTGTCCGACGCGACCCAAGGTGGGGACCTGCGAAGAGTGGCGCATCGAAAACGAGACCGCCGACTTGCACCCATTCCATCTCCACGAGAACTCGTTTCAGCTAATCGCGATCAACGATAAACCCAACGATCCGATGCAGGTGTGGGACACCTTTGCCATTCCGCCAAAAGTCGACGGCGTCAACGGCAGCCTGACGTTTCGCGTTCGCTTTGTACAATGGCATGGGAAAACGGTGTTCCATTGCCACGTCACGCCGCACGAGGACACCGGCATGATGCAGAACATCCTAATGACCTGACGCTAGTTGCCGTTAAGTTGGGCTCAGCAGGCTACGCAACGGATGTAGCGCGTCGCCTTCGCAAAGTCGTGGATTCTCTTGTCGCGAGTCACGAATCGTGCTCCATAGGCCGCGGCGGTTGCAACGAGCAATCGGTCAACGGGATCAGCATGAAACGTGCCCGGCAAGCCGGCAGCGGCAACTCCGATAGCCGGCGTAAGCGTCGCGGTCACTACGCCAGGTTGTCCGAACAAGGCGCGTACAAAGTCCTGCACGGTCTGCGCAAGAGATAGTCGGCCTTTATTGACCAGCATGGCGATCTCCCACGCCGTTATCGGCGACAATAGGAGGTCGCCGCGCTCGACGGCGGAGGCGACCGTTCTCGTCGCCGCGTCAGGCAGCGTGCCGTTGGCGGCCCACAGGGCGGCGTGCGTGTCAAGTAAGATTGGATTCATCGAATTCCCAGCTTACGTCGATGGGGCTGATAAGGTCGCCTTCTTCCAATATCATGCCTCTGAGCGAGCCGCAGAACGATGTACTACCGTCCTGCACGGGAACCAGCCGCGCGACGGGCTTGCGATGCCTCGTAATCACAACCTCGGTCCCCAAGCGCTCGACTTCGTCGATAATTTCAAGACAACGCGCCTTAAAATCGGCAGCTCCGATCTCGCGCGGCGCAGCCATCAGCAACGAGACGCGGGAGCGCCTCGGTCTTCCGGACCTTTTTTGTGTAGTCATATTTTATGACTACATTAGCAGGCTAAAACGGCCCGCGCAAGCACTACATCGCCTGACCGTCGAACGTCTCGGCGTTTAGCGCGTCGAGAAAGCGCTCGAGTTCGGCGGCCCGCACGGCGCCCATGGCTTGCGCCGTCTTTGTGATGAGCCGCGGCGGGATATCGTGCACGAACGCGCGCAGCGTCTTTACCTCGCGAGCGAAGCTCTCCGCACTCGCCCCCGTCAACGAAATCATCCGCGCGGCGCCGATGTCACCCAAAAAATCCAGCGAATCCGCGTCGTGAAGAACGATCGCCTCCGGCTGCTTTCCCGGATTGCTGTAATACATGTGGCCGCGCTCGGCGGCTTCGACGGCAGGGAGCTTCTCCATCGGAAACCCGGCAGCGCGGAGGATCGCGCCGGTCTGCTGGGCCGCGCACTCGCCGTGCTCGAGCTTGGTGTCGACGCACGGCATGAAGGCCGCCATATCGTGCAGGAACGCGGCGGCGAAGAGAACGTCGGTATCAACGCGCAAGCCGTCGCCTCGCGCCAGCTCGAGCGCGATGCGATAGTTGCGCTCCGAATGCTGCCATCCCCACGCCGGATGGTGGAACTTCGAGCGAGCGAGATCGTAGATCGTCACCTTCCAAGCGGCGTCCAGCGGAATACCGGTCGCCGTTTGCGGGGGCTGCACGACCGCGAGCAGCGCGGCAAAGACGGCGCCCAAAGCGAGTATCATAGTGGTGCCTCCCGCTCGGCGCGAAATCGCGCGATGCGTTGGATTAGGCTCTCAGGTACGGGATCTCCGTACGAAAAGCGGATCGTACCCTTATCGACCTTGCAGTTCCGAAGGTCGTCTCCGAACGCTTCCACGATCGGCTTGGTGGCGAGATAGAGAGCGTAGTGGTCTTTTGCGGCAGCAAACTGCAGCACCGAAGCGCTCCCGAGCTTGTACGCCGGCATGTTGTAGGCGATCGTTTCCTGCGCCTGCGGGAGGGCTTCGCGAATCGCCGCGCGGACGCGCCGGAGCGCGGACTGCGCGGTTGCGGCCTGCGCGGCGATATACTCATCGACCGACGAAAACGTCTCGGCCATCTTGGGCTACGGGGAGACGATGCGGGCCGTCTTGATGTAGTCCAGTTTCGGAAACTCTTTCTTGAGGTAGACGTTGCCCTGCTCCGCGATCATATCTTGATCCGGCTGCTCTCCGTAGCCCGAGTAGATGTGGTCGACGTTCGACATTCCGCTGGTGACCCGGCCGATCGGAGCAAACCCCATCCCATCGAGCCGGGCGTTGTTACCCAGGTTGATGAAGAGATGCGTCGAGCGGCTATTGGGCTCCGACGATGCCGCAAAGGTTACCGCTCCGCGCGTATTCGACGCTTTGGGCGGATCGTCGGGAATCGTGGTGCTCCACTTTTTAGTCATCGCGGGATTGGCTGCGCCACCCCACTGCACCACGAACCCCGGCACCACGCGGTAGAAGCGAGCGCCGTCGAAATACTTCGCCTTGACCAGTTGGTAGAAGCGATCGGCCCCGTGAGGCGCCAGACGGCGCTCCACCACGATAACCACTGGTCCTTTACTGGTATCGAGCAAAACGCGAAACGTCGCGGGAGCCGTACTTTGCGCCGCGAAGGCGTTCGGAGCGCCGGTGTAGGCAACGACCGCGAGCAACACGGCAATAATCGAAAATATCTTCATGGCTACGCACTTTCGCCATTCCCCCCGTGTCATCCTGAGTGAGGCGCGAAGGGTCGAGTCGAAGGGCGGGAGGTCGCATGCGGGCGAGAGAAATGTCGTAGCACTTATGCGTCATCTAGCCGCAATGGCCATCCTGTGCGCGGCCCTCGCCCCGGCTGCGGTCGGAGCCGGCACGCCGGCGCCTCTCCGGCGCCTCGTCTACTCGTTTACCTTCGAAATGCGTGAAAACGGCAACGTTCCGAACGAGGCCGGCTCTACCGGAAATCGCACGTACAGCGGGACGCTCGACGACAAGGGCACGATGACCGTCGACGTCCTGCGGGAAGCAGCGGATCGGGGGCTTCTCGTCGTGGTCAGCGAGGAGGGAATCGACACGCGAAAGGCGGCTCCCGCGACCTGCGCGGTCTACGGCAACACCGACGTGATCTGCGACCTGAGCAAGACGGTCAACATCGAAGAGTATACGCTCCTGCGCTTTCTCGGTGCGAACTTCGTCGACCCAGCGAGAGTCGACGAGAAAGGCCACTGGACGATCTCGATCAACCGCGGCCCCACGTCGCTAACGGCCGACTATACGATCAACTCGAACGACAGCGGCGAGTTGAGGATCGACGAGCAGCGCCACGTCAAGGACAAGTCGCAGGGCTTCGTCACGTCGGATTCCGAGACGAAAATCGACTACAGCGGCACGCGCCTTGTGCCGGTCTCGATCGAGGAATACAAAACGGAGGACCGCCACGCGGGAATCGGCGGCGTGTCGACGACGATCTATCAGACCACGCTAACGCTGACCTCCGACTCCATGGCAAAATAGCTGCTACGCGGCGCGGCCGCAGCAGTCGCTCCTGCGCGCCCTTGGGCGCCGCTCGAACGCTGTGTTGCTCGAACCATCGTAGACGCGGGCGCCGGCGAGATACGTCGCAGCGATGCGCGTCTCCATGATCGTCTCGACGGGCGCGGTCATCCAGTCGCGATCCATCACAACGAAATCGGCATACTTCCCGGGCGTGATCGAGCCGAGGAGCTTTTCCTGGAAGTTGGCATGCGCGGCCCAGATCGTCATCGACTTCAGCGCCTCGTCGCGGGTCATGCGCTGATCGGGATACCAGCCGCCCGGCGGTTCGTTGCGTTCGTTCTGGCGCGAGATCGCGGCGTGGAAGGTGCGCAGCGTGCTCACCGCTTCCACCGGTGCGTCGGTGCCGTTGGCGATGATCACGCCGGTATCGAGCAGCGATCGCCACGCATACGCGCCGAGCACGCGCTGGGGTCCGAGGCGCGCCTGCGCCCATCCCATGTCGCTGATCTGGTGGGTCGTCTGCATCGACGGGATGATCCCCAACTTGGCAAAACGGCCGATGTCTTGGGGACTGAGCACCTGCGCGTGTTCGACGCGCAGTCGCGGGTCGTGTGACGGCACCGACTGCAGCGCCGCCTCGTAGGCGTCGAGAACCATCCGGTTCCCGCGATCGCCGATTGCGTGCACGCACACCTGAAATCCCGCGCGCAGCGCCTTCTCGGTCACCGCCTGCATGTGCGCTTGCGGGGTGACCACGAGACCGGTGTTGCCCGGATCGTCGGAGTACGGCGCGAGCAGCGCGGCGCCGCGCGATCCGAGCGCGCCGTCGGCGAACATTTTGATCGTGCGAATCCACAGGTGCCCGTCGTAGGCGTTCTCGACGATACCGGAGTGCAGATGCTTGTCGATGAGGGCCGCGTCGTCCCACAGCATCGCATAGTTGCGGATCGTGTAGCTGCCGGCTTCGATCAGTTCGACGTGTGCGGCGAGGCGCTCGTCGTCCGTGCCCGGTTCGGCAACGGTCGTCAGCCCCCAGCGATTGCATTCCGCGATCGCAGCACGCGTGGCCCGGACGAGCTGTTGATGCGTCGGATCCGGGACTTTGTTGTAGATCAGCTCCTGTGCGTTGTCGACGAAGACGCCAGTTGGATTTCCTTGTGCGTCGCGTACGATGCGGCCGCCGGCGGGATCCGGCGTCGCCTTATTCACGCCGGCAAGCTGCATGGCTTTCGCATTGGCGAGAACCGCGTGTCCATCGAGACGCGAAAGCGCAACGGGCCGATCCGGGATCGCGACGCTCAACGGCTCGTGCGTCGGAAATGTTTTCCCAGGCCACAGGTTCTGATCCCAGCCGTCGCCGAGAATCCACGCATCCGGCGAGGTGCGAGCGAACGCCGCGGTCTTCGCGACGACTTCCCCGAACGAGTGCAGCTTAAACAGATCGACCTCCGCGAGATCGAGGCCAACCCCAGTGAGATGAAGATGCGCGTCGATCAACCCGGGCAGCACCGTGTACCCAGTGAGGTCGAGCACTTGCGTTTGCGGCCCGCGGAGCGCCATCGCGCCGTCACGCGAGCCCACGTAGGCAAACCTCCCGCCGCGCACGGAAAACGCTTGCGGCGTCGGAAACGCGTCGCCGACGGTACGGATCGTTGCGCCGGTAACGATCAGGTCCGCGGGCGACTTGCCCGCGTCCCCGGCTCGCACTACGGCCGGCGCGCCGGCCAAGGCGGCGACCGCGCTCAAAAACTTACCCCGTTGCATTTTTCCTGCCCTTACCCCCGATGCGGCCGGTTCGTGAAACAGACGGCCCCGCCCCGGGTACTATGGCATCATGAGGCTCATGCACTTATTCCTGGTGGCAAAGACGGCCATTCTCCGAACGATACCGCTGGTGCGCGACGTCCGCGTGCCGCTCTCGCTCAAACTGATCGCCG
>DATGGV010000013.1:0-36321 GCA_035308305.1 Candidatus Cybelea sp.
TCGTCGTCTTTCTTCCGATCGCCTTCATGTCCGGAATCGTCGGCGCGTACTTGCGCGAGTACGGCGCCGTCGTCGTAACCGCAACGCTCTTCTCGCTCTTCGTCTCGTTTACGCTGACGCCGTTGCTGGCCGCAAAGTGGAGCGTTCTCAGTCGGTCCGAAGCGCCCCCGGCCTGGTTGCGGTTGCTCGACCACCGGAGCGTCGACATCGGGCTGCTCCTGCTCGCGGCGGCAATGTTCGCCATCGGAACGTTCACGGGCTGGTTCCTGCTCAACGCGATCGGGATATTCATCGCGGCGCTGCTCCTGCTCAATGCGTTCGTCCACCGGTATGAGGCAATACTGCAGCTCTATCGCTCGAAGTTCTTACCGTTCGCACTGCGGCACGGTGCCTTCGTGGTCTTCGTCTGCGTTGCGCTCCTGCTTAATTCGATCACGCTGGTTGCAGGCGGCGGCATGGCTACGGTTGGCGCCGACGTCTTCTTGTTGGCCCTCTGTGCGCTCGCGCACGGAGCCGGGATGCTCTTGCGCCGGCCGCGTGCCTCGCGCCGGGTCGAACGGCTCGGACCGTTGCGTTTCCTTCGTTCGATCGGCACGACGAAATCCACGACGGTGGCTACGTTTGCGCTTCCGGTCGCGCTGGCGCTGCTGATGGTGCCGCTCGGGGCCGTGAGCTTCGACTTCATGCCTGCGCAGCAGACCGGCGAGATCAGCATGACGGTCACCTATCCGCCCGGAACGCCGATCGCGGTTACCAATGGCTACGTATCCCACTTAGAAGATGCGATCTTGAAGATCGACGGGATCAAATCCGTCAGCGCCACCACGGGGCGCAAACCCGCGGGCTGGAGCAGCGTGACCGGCGGCAACTACGCGCAACTCAACGCGCAGATGCAAGACAACCGCATCAAGGATACCAACAACGCGATCAAATCGGTTCGCAAGCTCGGCTACTTGGTGCCCGGCGCGGAGTTCGACGTGGCCGGTGATAATGAAAACGGCCCGGCGATCTACTATTCCTTGACCGGCCCCGACGAATCGCTCGGGCCTGCAGCCGAAAAGGTCGCGCAGTTCCTGCGCACGGTGCCGGGTGCCGTTAACGTGCAGACCAGCGCGGAAAACGGCGCGCCGCGAATGAACGTGGACGTGGACCGCGCGAAGTGCGAGCTTCTCGGAATCAATCCGTCCGACGTCGCGACGGTCGCCCGCATCGCCGTGGACGGCGCGGTCGCGACCAAAGTGCGGACGCCGACCGGTCTGGTCGACGTGCGCGTGCAGTTTCCGGCGGCCGACCGCAATACCGAAGACGCATTGAAATACGTGAAGGTTCGCACGAACGACGGCTCGTTGGTGCCGATCGGAGACGTGGCCAGCTTCAGCTGGACGACTGCGCCGACGAAGATCGAGCGCCTGAATCGCGAGCGTGTCGTCAACGTGTACGGCGACATCCTTCCGGGCTATTCGTTGGGTCAAGTCGTAGGACCGTTGCAGAAGAAGATGCAAGCGCCGGGCTTTCTACCCCAGGGCGTCGGCCTCAAGTCGCAAGGGAACTCGCAGTTCATGGAAGAGACCTTTGCAAACATGGGTATCGCGCTGATTACCTCGTTCATGCTCGTCTACATTTTGATGGTGATCCTCTACGGGTCGTTCCTCGAGCCGCTGATCGTCATGTTCTCGGTGCCGCTGGCAATCATCGGAGCGCTGATCCTGCTCGCGCTGATGGGACGCTTGCAGCCCGACCAAGGCCAGTCGCTCAACATCATCTCGATGCTCGGCGTCATCATGCTCTTCGGACTCGTTGCGAAGAACGGAATTCTGCTCGTCGATTATTCCAACACGCTGGTCAAACGAGGCATGCGCGTGCACGACGCCGTGCTGCAAGCCTCGGCTACGCGCTTCCGCCCGATCATCATGACGACCGCGGCGATGATCTTCGGCATGCTGCCGCTCGCGCTCGGGTACGCCGAGGGCGGCGAGTGGCGCCAAGCGATGGGAACGGTAATCATCGGCGGACTCTTGAGCTCGCTGATCCTGACGCTCTTTCTCGTGCCGATGATCTACGAGACGTGGATCGGTTATTTCGAGCGCCGCGCCGATCGCCGCGCCATTGAAGCGGAGATGTCGCAGCCGTCGATGGAGAGGGCGCCTGCCTAATAGGCGTGCCCTTGTAACCGGAGCGGCAGCCGGCCTCGCGGCCGGCATCGCCTCGGCATTGGCGCACGACGGCTTCGGCAGCGTCGCCATCACCTATCGCAACACTCCCCCGGGCGCGACGGTCGCTGCAATCGAAGCGGCCGGGGCGACCGCCTCGGCCTGGAAGGTCGACTTCCTCGAAGACCCGGTTCGTGTGGAAAAGAGCCTCGACGAGCTCGTGCAGCAGCACGGTCCGTTCGACACGCTCGTACATGCCGTCGGCCCGCTCGTCGTCAAACGCTTCGCTCGCTCGACGCTGCAAGACTACGCGGAAATGTTCGACGGTAACGTGCGGAGCGCGGTGCTGGCGGCGCGCGCGACGCTGCCCGCGATGCGCGAGGCAAAGTTCGGCCGCCTCGTCTTCTTCGGAATGCTGGGTTCCGAACAGACGCGTCCCTTCCGCGGCTTCTCGCTCTATCAGTCCGCAAAGAGCGCGCTGGTTGCATTTGCGCGCTGCCTCGCCCTCGAAGAGGCGGCTCACGGCATCACCGTCAACGTCGTCTCTCCCGGCGATATTCGAGAGAAGGCGCTCGCGCGGCGGCAGGCCTTCGAGCGCAGCGCCAACAATCCGCGCGGCCGGCCGGGCAGTTATGAAGACGTTGCCGATGCGGTCCGTTTCTTCGTCGCTGCAGAACGCGATTTCATCACCGGTGCGGTGATTGAAGTGGGCGGCGGCCTGCAAACCGCACAGGACAAAGGTACGCTCGGCTCGTAAGCCCGGCTGGATGCTGCGCGACGATAAAGAGGAACATCAGGCATTTGCCTTGCCCGGCGCGCGTCCGCATTACGGGCCCGATAAGATCGTCGCAGTCGAACACATCGATCTGCACCTGACGCCGGACTTCGAAAACGAGTCGCTCGACGGCATCTGCACGCTGACGGTGCGCGCGCTGGACGAACCTGTTTCGCGGCTGACGCTCGACGCCGTCGATCTCGAAATCCTCCGGGTCGAGCCGGCCGCCAAGTTTGTGGCGCGCGACGGCAAACTCGAAATCGACTTGCCGTCGCCGATTGCGCCGGGCGAGAGCACCGCAATCGCCATCAACTATCGCGCGTCCAAACCCCGTGCTGGGTTGTTTTTTATCAAACCCACGCCGGAGCATCCCGAGAAAATAACTCACGTTTGGACGCAGAGCCAAGACCAATACGCTCGTTATTGGTTTCCGTGCTTCGACTATCCGACCGAGAAGCAGCGCACCACCACGACGATCGTCGTGCCCAAAGGCATGTTCGCACTGGGCAACGGCGAGCTGGTGGAGCGCAGAGACGAGGGCGAGCGCACCGTCTTTTGCTACCGGCAGGACGTCCCGCACAGCACGTATCTGATGACGATGGTCGCCGGCCCGTTCGTTGAGGTCGAGCAAGGAAAGGCGGGGAGTAACGGCGTCCCCGTCTTTTATTACGTGCTGCCCGGCCGCGAAGCCGACGGGGAACGAGCCTTCGGCAAGACGCCGCAGATGATCGAACGCTTTGAAGAGCGGATCGGC
The DNA here is from genome assembly GCA_035308305.1 of Candidatus Cybelea sp. Lineage (GTDB taxonomy): Bacteria > Vulcanimicrobiota > Vulcanimicrobiia > Vulcanimicrobiales > Vulcanimicrobiaceae > Cybelea. The sequence goes on from DATGGV010000013.1 coordinate 3,680, forward strand.
CTGCCCTATCCCTACACTCGCTACTCGCAAATTGCGGTCTCCGATTTCATTTTCGGCGGCATGGAAAATACCGCGGCGACCACGCAGACCGATCGAACCCTTCACGACGAGATCGCGCATCTCGATTTTTCCAGCGACCCATTAGTCTCTCACGAGCTCGCGCATCAGTGGTTTGGCGACCTCTTGACCTGCCGCGACTGGGCGCATGCGTGGCTCAACGAGGGCTTCGCGACGTTTATGGAGGCCATCTGGCGCGAAGCCGATCTCGGTTCCGACGAGTACCTCTACGATATCTACCAATGCTTGACCGCGTACCTTCGAGAGGACGCGCATCGTTATCGGCGCGCGATCGTCTGCAACGTCTATCGCGACCCGATCGAAATTTTCGATCGCCACCTTTATCAAAAAGGCGCCACCGTCCTACACATGTTGCGTGGCGAGTTGGGTGAGGACCGCTTCTGGCGCTCGATGGCGCGGTACGTCCAGGATAACGCGCAGCGCTCCGTTGAGACGATCGATTTGATTCGTGCGATCGAAGTCGCCACGGGGCGGAACATGCGGCGATTCTTCAGTCAGTGGCTCTTCCGCGAAGGCCATCCGCAGCTCCAAGTCACCATGGCGTGGGACGCCGAGCGTCGCGTCGCCACACTGACGGTCGACCAGAGCCAAACCGTCGATGCCGACCATCCCGCTTATTTCTTCGATCTCGAGGTCGGTTTTGCGCCTGAGGCGGCGGCATTGCCGGTGCAAGCGGCGCGGGATCCGGTGAGCGGCGAGCGTCGCGTGCGCGCCAGCATCGAACGACGCCACGAGACAATCACCGTGCCGCTCGACTTCGAGCCAAAACTGGTGCGGTTCGGCCCGGGCTCTTTTCTTTTGGCCGACGTGCGCTACCGTTTGGGCGTCGATCTGGCTGCGGCGGCGCTGCGGGCCGATCCCGACGTCGTTGCCCGCATCCGAGCCGTGCGCGAACTTGCTAAAGACGGCGGCCGCGTTGCACGCGAGGCCATCGCGACGGCATTCGCGCAGGAGCCGTTCTGGGGCGTTCTCGTGGAAACGGCTTTCGCCATCGGCGCGACGCGCGCGCCGTGGGCTCGCGAGATTCTTATTTCGGCGCTCTCACATCGCCATCCAAAAGTCGTCCGCGCCGTGGCGGGGGCACTCGGTGGGTTCCGCGAGCCGGATGCGGCGACCGCGCTCATCGAGACCGCGGCGAACCACGCCTCGTACTTCGTGCGCGCCGCCGCGCTTGCCGCACTGGGTAAGACGCGCGATGCGCGAGCCTTCGACGTGCTTTCGGCGGCCGTCGAGCGCGCGACGTGGAACGGAACCGTGGAGGCCGGCGCAGTTCTGGGACTCGCCGAGTTGGCCGACGCGCGAGCGATGGCGCCAATCGTCGATGCATTGCGTCCTGAGCGCAGCGAAGGCCTCCGGCGGGCGGCTACGATGGCGTTGGGCCGAATCGGCGCGCTGGTCGAAGAGGACCGCACGCGCGTCGTCGACGAACTCGAAGAGCGATTCGGCGACCCCAGTTTCATGGTAGCGCTCGACGCGATCATTGCCGCCGAATCCCTCTCGGACGTACGCCTTTTGCCGGGACTCGACCGTATCTCTCAACAGGCCGTCGATGGACGCATGCGCCGCGACGCGATGGAGGCGGCAATCCGAATCCGTGCGGCGGCGAAGATACCGGCGCAGGTCAAAGGCATGCGCGAGGACATTGATGAGTTACGTGAAGACCAGCGTAGGTTACAGGAGAAGATCGAAGCGCTCGCGCGTGCATAAGCGCCGGGTCTTCGCTTTCGTCCTTATCGTCACGCTGGCGACGCTGGCGGCTTGGCTGTGGAACGACGGCCGAGGCGGCGCACTCGGTCACGGCGTCGCGGCAACGTCCCCGACGACGAGCCTGCCAAAATCGACCCAAGCGCCGCGCTGGACCGACTCGCAACGGCTCGCGCTCGGCGCGGCTTTACAAGGGGCGTTCGCGCCGGCGCTCAACGGCGCCGAAAGCTGGAGCCTCGCCGTCGTCGACCCCGGCGGTCAGACGATTTACGACGATCGCGCCGGCGATGCCGTGGCCCCGGCCTCGGTACAGAAGCTGATCGTTGCGGCGAGCGCTCTCGATGCGCTCGGTCCGAACTACCGCTATCATACGATTTTCGCCGCTGCGGAACCGGCCGGCGACGGAGTCCTCGAGGGAAATCTTTGGCTGGCCGGATCCGGGGATCCTTCGTTGCAGTCGTCGGATCTTCGCAACGGCATCGCCGTCTTATCGCGGTCGGGATTGCGCCGAATCGACGGCAGCGTCGTGGTCGATGCGACCGCAATAAGCGGACCCGCGTACAACCCGCACTGGGGCCCGGACGATGCCGGTCAGGATTATGCCGCTCCGACGAGCGCGATCTCGCTGGACGGTGACACCGTCGAGTCTGCCGACGACGGGCAACCGGTCTGGACGCCGATGCAAGACGTCGAACGCTATGTCGCCGATCAGACTGAGAGGATGTTTCGGGCCCGCGGAATCCTGGTTTCGACCTCGCCTGGCCTGGGTGCCGCACCCCTGGGGACGGTGGTCCTGTGGAATCATAAATCTGCGCCGCTGCGCGACCTCGAAGCGCACATGCTCTACGTGTCGGACAACCACTACGCCGAGCAGCTCTTGCGAACCGTCGGCGAGGAAGTGACCGGCGAATCCAACGACGACGGCGGAGTTGACGCCGAACGTCTCTTTTTGGCGCGGCTCGGCGTTCCGTCTCCTCATTTGACGCTCGTGGACGGCAGCGGCCTCTCGCGCAACAATCGCGTCGCGGCCATCACGGTAGCGCGACTCCTCGTTGCAGAAGAGCCGTCGCTCTATGGCTTACTCCCGCGCGGCGGCCGCGACGGAACGATTGCCGATTACGATTTTACGACCGCGCTTGGCCGGGTTCGGGCCAAGAGCGGCCACCTTTCGAATGTCTCGTCGCTCGCCGGTTACGCCTCGACCCTGCACCACGGCCGCGTTGCATTCGCGTTTCTGATCGACGGATCTCCCGCCGATCCCGATGCCTCAATCGTACGCGCCGTCGACCGTCTGGTCGAGTATTAGGAAGGGTTCGAATAAAAGTGTTCGACGAGTCTCTGCTTTCACGATTGCTCGATCGCGCATTGCAGCGCGGCGGCGAATACGCCGACGTTTTCTGCGAGCGGCGCCGAACGGTGAGCTACCGGCTGCAAGACGGCCGGATCCACGACGCCACGTATGGCGTCACCCTCGGCGTGGGCGTGCGCGTGGTCGTCGGCGAATCGGCCGGCTTCGCAAGCTCCGACGATCTGAGCACCGAGGCATTGATGGAGGCGGCCGACTCGGCTTCCTTGATCGCCCGGACGGCGCCCGCAGGCAAGGCGGGTGCCGCGCAGCTTCGCAGTGAGAGCGTGCCGAAGCTCTACGATTGCGATCTCATGACGGCGATCGACGGCACGCGCTATACCGCTCTGTTGGAAAGGGCCGACGGCACCGCGCGTCGTTACGATCCGCGCATCGTCGCCGTGAATGCGCAGGTCGTCGACGAGATACAAGAGGTGTGGATTGCCACGAGTGAAGGACGGATCGTGCGGGATTGCCGTCCCCTCGTGACGCTCGGCATCCAAGCCGTGGCGATTGACAAGAAAGAGCGCAGCTCCGGATATGTCGGCGACGGGGGGCGCACATCCATCGCGTATTTCGATCGCCAAACGCCCGAGATGCTCGCCGAAGACGCCGCGCGCATCGCCACGGTCAACCTCTCGGCGGCGCCGGCCCCCGCGGGCGAGATGGAGATGATCGTCGGAGCCGGGGGCGGCGGCGTCCTCCTCCACGAGGCCGTGGGCCACGGCCTCGAGAGCGACTTCAACCGGCGCGGCACCTCACTCTACAGCGGGCGAGTGGGCGAACGCGTGGCGAGCGAGCTCGTGACGATCTACGACGATGGAAACTTGAACGAGGAGCGGGGCAGCATCAACGTCGACGACGAAGGCATTCCGGGGCAGCATAAGGTGTTGGTGGAAAACGGCGTCCTTCGCGGGTACATGCAAGACACGCTCAACGCGCGCTTGATGGGCACGCATTCGACTGGTAGCGGGCGGCGACAATCGTTCCGGTTCGCTCCGCAGCCGCGCATGTGCAACACGTACATGCCCAACGGCGCCTCGACCGTGGAGGAGATCGTCGCTTCGACTCAGCGCGGAATCTACGCAAAGTCCTTCGCAGGCGGCCAAGTGGAGATCGCCAAGGGAGACTTCGTTTTCATGGTTGGCGAAGGCTACCTGGTTGAAAATGGAAAGATCACGGCACCTCTTCGAAACGCGACGATCGTCGGGAATGGCCCGGACGCGATGAGGAAGGTAGTCGCCGTCGGCAACGACAGCCGCCTCGCGCGCGGCCATTACACCTGCGGTAAGGGTGGCCAGAGCGTGCCCGTCGGCGTCGGCATGCCGACGGTGAAGATCTCGTCCATTACCGTCGGCGGAACGCAACATGGATGATGCCAGCGCAATCGAGTTAGCCTCCAAGGCGCTCGAGCTCGCGAGGGCCGCCGGCGCCGAGAGCGCCGAGGCTTCCGTCTCGATCGCGCGGCGGTTCCACGCCGAGGCGCGAGACAATGCGATTTCCAAGCTCGAAGCCTCGACCGGCAAGGGCCTCTTCATGCGGATCTTCCGGGGCGGGCGCAAGGCAACGCTGACGACCTCCGATTTTTCGCCCGACGGAATGAACGAGGCAATTGGTCTAGCGGTCGCGCAGGCGGACCAGGTCGCGGTAGATGAGTTTGCGGGCCTCCCCGACGTGGTCGCGACCGACGACGTCGACCTGGCCCTCTTCGATTCTCGCATCGCCGACCGGGACGGCGCCGATAAGCTCGACGACGCGATCAAACTCGAACGTTTGATCCGCGAAGCCGACGCGCGCGTCGTCAACTCCAGCGGCTCCAACTACACCGACGCCATTGCCGTCTCGGCGATCGCGAATACGTCGGGCTTTTCGGCTGTCTATAAGTGGACGCGCGCGGGACGCTCGACCGGGCCCGTCGCTCTCGACGGCGGCGTCAAACGAATCGCACACTACGGAACCGCCGGACGGTATCTCGGCGACTTGGAGGCGCCGTCGGCAGTGGCGACGACGGCCGTGCGCCGAGCGGTCGATCTGTTTGGCGCGCGAAAGCCTCCGACGATGCGCGTGCCGGTGATCTTCGAGCGCGACGTCGCCGCGACGTTTCTCGACGACGTCTTCTCGGCAGCTTCTGCCGCCAACGTTGCGGTCGACAACTCGTGGCTGACGGAGCGAACCGGGAGCCGCGTCGGCAGCGAGTTGGTGACGATTGTGGACGACGGCCGGCTGGTCGGCAAGCTCGGAAGCTCGCCTTTCGACGGTGAAGGCGTCCCGACGCAGCGTAACGCGGTCTTCGAGCGCGGAACGCTGCAAACGTTTCTTTACGACACGTACTATGCGCGCAAACTCGGTGCCGCCAGCACGGGCAACTCGACCGGCGGCGGGATCGGGCCGAACAACTTTTACCTCGAACCGGGAGCGATGTCGCTCGCCGAACTGATCGCTTCGACGCCGCTTGGCGTCCTGGTGCTCGATACGATCGGCTTCGCGACCGAACATGCCTCGGGGACGTATAGTCGCGGCGCCCGCGGCTTCTTCATCGAGAACGGCGAACTGGCCTATCCCATCGACGAGTTTACCGTCGCGGGACAGTATGTGGACATGCTTGCGAATATCGATGCGGTCGCCAACGACCTGCAGTTCGATGCCGCGGTCGTTTCGCCGTCGTTTCGCATCTCCGAGTTGATGGTCAGCGGTAACTAGAAAGCATGACGCAGCCTGCAATTAGCTTAACGCTCGTACTTCGGATCGAGACGCCGAACGAACCCGGCGCGTTCGGCGTGCTCGCCAATGCGATCGGCGATGCCGGCGGAGCGATCGGTGCCGTCGACATGCACACCGTCGCCCGGACGCGCGTCGTTCGCGACGTCACGATCAGCGTCGCCTCCGACGCGGTTGCCGACGACGTCCGCAAGGCGGTCGAGACCATCGACGGCGCGCGAATCATTTTCGCGGCCGACTCGACCTTCCTCGCGCATATCGGCGGAAAGATTCGCATCGAGCCGAAGATCGCGATCAAGACGCGCCAGGACCTGTCGACGGTCTATACGCCCGGCGTCGCGCGCGTCTCGATGGCGATCGCCGCCGATCCGGGTAAAGCCTTTCAGCTCACGATCAAGCGCAACACCGTAGCAATCGTTACCGACGGGACGGCCGTGCTCGGCTTGGGCGACATCGGGCCGCTCGGCGCGCTTCCGGTGATGGAAGGCAAGGCGATGCTCTTCAAGCAGTTCGCCGACATCGACGCGTTCCCGATCTGCCTCGACACCAAGAACGTCGACGAGATCGTCGAAACCGTCGAGCGCATTGCGCCCGTGTTCGGGGGAATCAATCTCGAAGACATCAGCGCCCCCCGCTGTTTTGAGATCGAAGACCGCTTGATCGCGGCGCTCGACATTCCGGTAATGCACGACGACCAGCACGGTACCGCGGTCGTTATTCTCGCGGCGCTCATCAACGCCGCGCGCGTCGTCGGCAAGCCGCTGGAGGATCTGCAGGTCGTCGTTTCGGGAAGCGGCGCCGCGGGGACCGCGACGATCAAGATGCTGCTGGGCGCGGGAGTGCGCGACGTGATCCCGGTCGATCGCGGCGGCGCGCTCAATCGCACCGACCGGTACGAGAACCCGCACTGGCGCTGGCTGGCCGAGCATTGCAACCTGGAGAACCGCCGCGGGTCGCTGCGTGAAGTATTGGCCGGCGTCGACGTCTTTATCGGAGTCTCCGCCCCCGGCATCTTGCAGCCCGAGCATATCGCAAGCATGGGACGCGATCCAATCGTCTTTGCGATGGCCAATCCGAACCCGGAGATCATGCCCGACGTCGCGGCTCCGGTGGCGGCCGTCATTGCAACCGGGCGCTCCGATTTTCCCAATCAGGTGAACAACCTGCTGGCGTTCCCGGGAATCTTTCGGGGCGCTTTGGATGTCCGCGCCTCGCGCATCACCGAGCGGATGAAACTCGCCGCCGCCTATGCGATCGCCGAGATCGTCGGCGAGGACGAGCGCAGCCCCGAATACGTAATTCCCAGCGTCTTTGACGTTCGGGTCGTCGATGCGGTCGCCAAAGCCGTCGCGAACGCCGCGCAAGAAGAGGGCGTCGCGCGCCGCACGCCGGCCAAGATCGAAGGAGAGGACGACATCGACCGCGTCTCGCGGTAAAGTCGCTGCGCTACGCTACGGCGCGAGTTTGAAGATGATGCCGCAGCCGCCTTGACACTTCCGGAGGCCTCCACCTCCGGCGCCTGCCGCGCCGTATAGCGCCCCGCTCGCGTCGGCAACCAGAGGTGACGACGGGTCATCGCCGTCGCTGCCGCCGGTAAATTTGTGGAGCACCGTTTCCTTGAAGCCCGAGCCGGCGGGTCCGAGCTTAAAAGCCACGCCGCAACCATATGTCGGTTCGCGGCCGGGGCATTTGAGACCGCCGCCGGTTGTCGTGCCGTACAGCGCGCCGTCTTTAGCGAGCAGGAGAGCCGTGAGCGGATACGCACCGTCGCCGTTCGCGAAGCTAAAGACCCTCTCGCCGTAGCCGGACTTCGTCGGGCTGAGCTCGTACGCGGTTCCGCAACCATCATGATACTTGCAGTGCGACGTGCCGCCTTCGTAGGTCGTACCGTAGAACGCTCCGCCGGGGCCGGTAATGACGTTAGCGTACGGTAGAGAGCCGTCGGGAGGACCGCTCAATTCGTGGAGAGTTCGCACGACATAATGCGACGACTTGGGCGTCAGCTCGAAGACGCTGCTAAAAAGCGCCGTGCCGTAGAGCACACCGCGTTTGCCGAGGAGCAAGCTCGCCAGCGGTTCCGCGTCGTGGCGCGGTGAAAAGCTGAAAAGCGTAGACTTCTCGTAGCCCGATTTCGTTGGCGTCAGTTTATACGCGGTCCCGGCATTGTGCGCGCCACCTTCAGCGGTCGTGCCATAAAGCGCGCCGCTCGAGTCAATGCTTAGCCCGCCATACGAGCCGTAACCGTCGGAGCCGCCCTTGAAGCTGTAAAGAACGTTGTGAACGTATCCCGACTTCGTGGGCGTCAGCGCGTAAATAGTGCCGCAACCCGGTGGACAGCCGGAACTCCCGCCGAGCGTCGTTCCGTACAGCGTGCCCGCACCGTCCATGATCAGGCCCCCGTCGGGGGATTCGCCGTCAGCTCCACCCGTGAATTTGTAGAGAATTCTCTCTTTATAGGCCGAGCCGGACGGCGTGAGTTTGAACACGGTGCCGCACCCGTGGTAGCACGCAACGTAGCCGCCTCCGCCTGTGATGCCGTAGATCGCCCCGCGCGCATCCATGAAGAGCGCTCCTCCGGGGCCCGCACCGTCGTCTCCGCCACGGAACGCGTACACGACGGTTTCGCGCGAACTGTGCGAGAGGCCGCCGATTGACGTTCCCAGGCGCACCGTCGGCTGTTGCGTTGACGAGACAGCCGGGGTCATCGTGCCGGGCGCGCCGATCGGCCGCTGCGATCCGCCGCACCCGGCGAGAATCGCCGCAATCAAGCAGCTCGTAAGCGCACGGCGACCAAAACCGGAAACCTCCATACCTGCCTCCTGATCCGCCCGGATCGGCATGCGGCCTTTACGATGTCGCGACGATCTTTCGTCGCTCGAGCGACTACGGCGGGAGGCCGGGAATGACCTCGCCGTTGTGCTGCGCCCAAAGTCGGCGTCAAGCCGAGATGATAGGCGGCGAACAGAACTAGCGCAACGATGCTCATCCGTGCCGCAGACATCTAGCCCCAGGACGTGTGGGTGATCTCGATGACGCGACCGTTCCTAATCGTAAAATCCAGATCGTTTTGTTCCGCGTGAGGGTCCTTGCCGTCGCTATATTCGTAGCGCTCCATACCGCAGGCGTAAATGACGAGCGGCCTCCCAAGCGTCCGGACGACCGACTCGGCGCTCGCGCCGATCTTTAGGCCGGATGTCGTGTGCGCGTTGCTCAGATCGATCTTGGGGAGCGACGTCGGCGGTGCGCCTTTGACGACCCGCAACGTCCAGACGACGCCGGAGTCTCCGCCGACGTGACTGAGCGCGACCTTGATTTTTGGATCGTAGACGTACCACGGGACGGTCATGCTGACTTTTTGCTTCCAAAGCACGGCGGTTGGCACGTCTGCCACGAGGGTTTCCGTGCCGGTCTTCACGTACGGCGGTTCTCGCTTGCTATAAAGGCCGTCGAGTGCGGGGCACGTCTGCGAGCCGAACCACTTTACGAACGGATCGCTCGCCGCTGCACTACTCTCCCCCGGCAATGCGACCATCCCCGCAAGGACGGAACACAGGAAACGAAGCAATCTCATCCGCGCCGTCACTTCGTCAATCGACGGAGCGGCGAGCGAGCAACGCGCGTTCCTCGACGCGAATGCGCCACGAAAGCAGCGCTGCGTTGAGAATCGAGAATACGAGCGCGATTTCGACGGCGCCGAACGCGAGCGGCAGAACTCCGATCTCGGTGCACACCACGATGTAGTTCGGATGGCGGAAGAAGCGATACGGTCCGCGCCGGACGAGCGGTTCTCCGGGAACGGTTATGATGCGCGTGGTCCAATAGGGTCCGAGGCTGGCGATGCTCCAAATCCGCAGCGGCTGCACCAGCACGTACAGCGCCAGCAGCGACCAGTTCGGCGGCGTCGCGGGCGGGATGTAAAGGGCCATGCTCGCAAGCCACGCTCCATGCAGCAGCACGAAGAACGGGTACTGATAGGCCGCCATCTCAACGCCGCCGCGCGCGAGAAGCCGGCGCGTGTTTCGCGCAGAGTAGACCAATTCGGCGATGCGTTGCAACACGACGAGTGCGAGGACTATGTAGAGAATGCTCATCCTTCGACGGAGCCTGTCCCGAGCGAAGTCGAAGGGCTCAGGATGACACCGGCGTTGGGTTTTCGAGGAGGGTGAAGCCGGCGGTGAAGCCGGGGCCTAGCGCGCTGAGCAGCGCGCGTTTCCACGGCGTCGACGATGCGAGCGTGCGCTCGAGCACGAACATCACGGTGGCCGCCGACATGTTGCCGTAATCGCGCAAGACGTCGCGCGCCTCGTTCAACTGCTGCGGTTCGATTTCGAATGCAACTGCCAAAGCGTCGAGCACTTTCGCGCCGCCCGGATGGCAGACGAAGCGATCTATGTCGCGTAACGTCAGACCCCGCTCGGAGAGAAAGCCGGCCGTCACGTCGTGCAGCCTCGTCGTCACGAGTTCGGGGATATCGCGCGAAAAGATGGCCTTGAGCCCGTCGCCGGTGACCTCCCAGCCCATCACGTCGAGCGACTCCGGCCACGTGAACTCCCCGCCGCCGCGAACGACCGGACCTTCGCCGTCGCAGGAGAGCAGCGCCGCCGCGGCTCCGTCGCCGAAGAGGGCGGTTGCCACGATGTTGCTTTTGGAGAAATCGTCTCGGCGAAAGCAGAGCGCGCAGAGTTCCACGACCAGGAAGAGCACCAGCGCCCCGGGGTTCGCGCGCGCCACCATGGCGGCGCGCTCCAGCCCGATGACGCCGCCGGCGCAGCCAAGTCCGAAGATCGGCAAACGGCGCACGGTTGGACGTAACCGCATGCGCTCCATGAGGAGCGCGTCCAGGCTGGGCGTCGCAATTCCGGTCGTGGAAACGGCGACGATAGCCTCGATTTCCTCGGCTCGGCGCCCCGCGCGCTCGACGGCGGTGCTCGTCGCTTTCTCGAGAAGGCCGACGGCCGAATCGAGATAGACGGCATTGCGGTCCGGCCAGTCGTGCGTGTCCTCGTACCACTCGATCGGGACGCAGGAGTAGCGCCGCTCGACGCCCGTGTTGCCGAACATCGGAAGCAGCCGGACGATTTCGCGCGAGCGTGGGCCGAGCGCCAAGTCGATCCGCCGGATCACCTCAGCCTGGCCGAGCACGAATGGCGGAACGGCCGTGGCTACCGCTAAGACGGCAGGGTCCCCGCGACCCGCGATGGTAATGGCATCCTCCCGTGTCGTTTCGACAAATTGCAGCGGCGTTTTTGGCCGCCGCCTTGTTGGGTGCGGGGAGTCGTCCGGCTCCTCTCATCACGTACTCCGCACCCGCAGGCCTCCGTCCAGCCGGAGCCGACCGGATAGACCCCGCCGACGGCATTCTTCCCAACGGAAGAATCGTCGCTCCAGCGGGCACGAGCCTTCTCGTCGGCACGGGCGCGCTGGGAATGGCGCTTTCGCCGGACGGCCGATTCGCCATCCTGTCGGGAACCTCGTCGCTCAGCGTCGTGAACGTGGAGACGATGAAGCTCGCGAGCACCTATCAGAGCCCGGCATCGTTCTTCATGGGCGTCGCGGCAACGCGCGACCCGCAGGACCCCGCTCGAACGATCGTGCTTGCCTCGGACCCGGCGGCCGGCGCGGTCGACGTCTTCGACCTCGATGCTAGCGGCGCGCTCTCCGCGCAAACTGCGCTGAAGCTCCCCGCGGAGGCTCAAAGCCGCGCCTTCCCAGCGCAGATCGCCCTTTCGCCCGACGATCGAACCGCGTATGTTGCCGATAACCTCGGCAACGCAGTAATTCAAGTCGATCTGTCGACCCGAACCGTCACGCAAGCGATTCCTGCGGGCGATTTCCCGCTCTATCTTGCCGCGGCACGCGACCGGGTGCTTGCAACCGGCAGTGGCCTCTCCACCTATGCCGCGCTCGCGCAACCCACGCGCGAACCAAACTTTGCCGCACCCGCCTTCGATCCGAGCAAGTCGTCGGCGCTCTCGGTCTTCGAGTTCTCGCCGGGGAGCGCGACCGTCGATCCCGTGACGGTTCCGATGGATCCGGCGCCCGATGGCGCCCAAGTCGTCGGCGGAGCTGCGCCGGGCGCGGTGGTACTGAGTAAGGACGACCGGGTTGCCTACGTGGCACTCTCCAACGTGGATCGCGTGGCCGTCGTCAGCCTTGCCGGAGCACCTCGAGTCGTTCGCGGACTCGACCTTCGCTTGTATCCTGGCGCTCCGTACGGCGCGGCGCCGAGCGCCGAGGCGCTGAGTCCCGATGGCAAGCGGCTCTACGTTGCGCTGGCCGGGCTCAATGCCGTGGCGGTGCTCGACGCGCGGCGCAGCACGCGCTATCGTTTCGGGCTGATTCCCACTGCGTGGTATCCGACGGCAATCGAACTCTCCGCCAACGGGCGCTATCTTTACGTGGCCAATGCGAAGGGCGCCGGCGATCAGGCGATCTTGCAGCGCGTGGATCTCAAGCACACGTCGCTGGTTAAGGCGACGCTGGCGGCGCTGCGCTACAACCGGACGCCGGGACTGGCAAAGTTCGACCCCGTGGTTCCGCCGTTGCGCTCGAACAAGCGTAGCGACGTCATCGATCACGTCGTGTACATCGCCGTTGGCAAGCACGGCTACGACGCCATGCTCGGCGACCTCAAGGACGATGCGGGCGCTCCGCACGGCAACGGCGACCCGGCGCTGAGCCTCTATCCGCAAAGTTCGACTCCCAATTTGCACGCGCTCGCGCGCACTTACGCGCTAGCCGACAACTTCTACGCGTCCGATGCGGATCTCAACGTTGCCAAGCAGCTCGCAACGGCGTCGGGCGCGACGCTCTACCAACAACTCGTGGATGCTGCAAACGCCGCGCGTTCTCCGAGGAACGACCATGGTGACGATCCCGAGGATTACGGTCGCGGCGGCTATCTTTTCAATGCCTTTGCGCGAGCGGGTCTCACCTACCGCGACTACGGGGGCCTTTTGCGTCTTTCCGGATACGACGGGTCTTTGTATCACCTCGACGTTCCCGCGCTTGCTGCGCTGGCGGGGAACGTGGATCTCGATTACGCGGGCTACAATCCGAAAGTCGGTGATATGGCTCGAGCCGACGAGTTCGTTCGCGACATGCAGCAGTTCGTCGCAGGCGATCGGGTGCCAAGCTTTACCTACGTCTGGATTCCGACCGATGGCGGCCGCACCGGCGTGAGCGATGCCGACGCCGCGCTCGGTCAAATCGTGGATTTTATCTCGCACACGCCACACTGGAGCTCGACGGTGATCTTCGTCGTGCCCGAGGGCGTCGAATCGCCCGACGATCACGTCAGCGCGATGCGCAGCTACGCGCTGGTCGTCTCGCCGCTCGCACGGCGCGGATACGTCGGCGACCAGAATCTTAGCATCGCCAGCATCGTAAAGACCGAAGAAGAAATATTCGGACTGCCGCCTCTGGCGCTCAACGATCTGCTGGCCAGCGATATGGCGAGCTTTTTCACGCAGGCCCCGGCTCCCGAAACCTATCAAGCGCAATGACGCACGCGGCGGTTGGTTTTGGTCCGAGCTTGGTTGCGACCGCAACGGGACGCCTGCGCAGCGCCGTCTTGGTGCGGCCGAACGCCGGCCTCGAGCGCCTCGGTGCGCGAATTGGCGAGCCCGGCGCGATCTACGTCCGCGCGTGCGAGCAGCACGAAGTCCTGCGTTCGACGCTCGAATACTTCGGGGTTGAAACGATCGTGCTCGGCTCCCACGCGGGCGACCCGTACGAAGTGAGCGCGGCCGACTCCGCGGTTGTCTTTGAGGCCGGTGCCGTCATGATGCGTCCGACCCCCATGTCGCGACGCGCGGAAGCCGATCGCATGCAAGCGGAGTTCGCGCAGCTCGACGTGCCGCTGGCCGGACATATCGCGAGCCCGGGATTGCTCGATGGCACCGACGTCATTCTGGCGGGCGAGACCGCCTTTGTCGGCGTCGGGTGGCGCGGAAACGAGCTTGGCCGCGACGGCTTCGCGAAACTGGCGAGTGCGCGCGGTTATCGCGTCGTCGAAGTCCGGCTTGCCCCCGACGTGCTTTCGCTGCGCAGCGTCGCGGGCGCCGTCGCAAAGGACGCGATCGTCGTGGGAGGCGACAAAGCCGACATTGCCGCGTTTTCCGGTTTTCGGACGATCGTGCTGGAGCGAGGAGAAGAACTGGCCGCCGGCGTGCTTTGCCTAGGCGAACGGCATGTGCTCGCCGACCTTCGCTACCGCACGGCGTTGGCACGATTGCGGGGCGCGGGCATCACCGTTGAAGCGATCGACCTCTACGAGTTTACCAAGCTCGGAATTGCCCCGTCGATGCTGGCGCTGCCTCTCAAACGCGAGTGAGTTGGAGGGCCGATGCGATTTGCCGTCTTTTCTGACGTGCATGGAAACCTTTTAGCGCTCGACGCGTGCCTGGCGGATCTCGAATCGCAAGGGGGTGCCGACGGCGTTGCCGTCGCGGGCGATCTCTGTCTCGACGGGCCGAAACCCAAGAAGGTGCTGCTGCGTCTGGAAGAGATCGGTGCCGCGTGCATTCGCGGGAACAAAGACCGCTACGTCTTCGACGAAGCGGTCGCCGAGACGTTGACGGCGGCCGAAAAGGCGCAAATTGCGTGGACTCGCCGGGATATCGGCGAACGTTGGCTGGCGTGGCTGCGAGACTTACCCTTTGCGATGCGCATCGGTGAAGACGATAACCAGTTGCTGATCGTGCACGCGAATCCGAAGAACGACGACGAGCACATCTGGCCGGACGCCGACGAAGTAGTGCTCGAACGCCTCGTCGGCGACGAACGCGCGACGGCAATTGCCTTCGGGCACCTTCACTTGCCGTACGTTCGAATGTGGCGCGGCCGCCTGCTGGTCAACGTGGCGTCGGTCGGCTTGCCGAAGGACGGCGACCCGCGGGCCTGCTACGCGATCTTCACCGAGCGTGACGGCGGCTGGCAGGTGAAGCACCGGCGCGTCGCGTTCGACGTCAAGAAGGTCGCAACCCAATTGAGCGACTGTGGGATTCCGGAGAGTAGCGAACTCATCGCCACCCTCCGCCGCCATCGGTACAAACGATTAAAGACCGCGATTCCATAGTTCCCGCCGCCGCTGCAGCCATCGAAGTGAATGGCCTCGTGAAACGGTATGGCAGTTTCACGGCCGTCGACGGAATCTCGCTGAGCGTGAAATCGGGAGAGTTCTTCGGCTTTCTCGGGCCTAACGGCGCCGGCAAAACGACGACGATCAACGCGATCGTCGGTCTGGCCCGCACCAGCGGCGGGAGTATCCGAATTTTCGGCTACGACACCCAGCGGCAGTGGCGCGAGGCTCGCCGCCTCATCGGCCTTTCGCCGCAAGAGTTCAACTTCGACCGGTATCTCTCGCTGCGCGACGTGTTGATCTATGCCGCCGGGTATTACGGCCTGCGCGGAAAAGGCGTAGCCGACCGCGCCGACATGCTGCTGGAGCGCTTCGGCCTGACCTCGCACGCGCATCTCGAGTACACCAAGATTTCCGGCGGCCAGAAGCGCCGGCTCTCGTTGGCGCGTGCCTTGATTCACGAACCGAGGCTCTTGATTCTCGACGAACCGACCGCCGGCGTCGACGTCGAGCTTCGCCTCGAACTCTGGGAGTGGCTGCAAAAGCTCAATGCCGAAGGCCTGACGGTGTTCTTGACGACGCACTACTTGGAAGAGGCCGAAGAGCTCTGCCGTCGCATCGCGATCGTGCGCGCCGGCCGCATCGTTGCCGAAAAGCCGACCGAAGAGCTGGTCGCGCTGGGCGCATCCTTGCAAGACGTCTTCTTGGAGCTGACCCGCAATTAACTCCGTCGGCTTGTGGACGCTGGTAAAGCGTGAGATCGTGCGCAGCCTCAAGATCATCAACCAAGTGATCTGGCCGCCGATCATCACGACGCTGCTCTACGTCTTCGTCTTCGGCCTGGCGCTCGGCAGTCGCATCCCGGTCGTCGACGGCGTCAGCTACGCGCAGTTCTTGATCCCTGGCCTCATCATGCTGCAAGTAATCGACTCGTCGTACGGCGAGTGCTCCAGCTCACTCTTCCAGGGAAGGTTCATGAACTCGATCCAGGAGCTGTTGATCGCGCCGATGTCGGCCTACGAGCTCGTCGGCGGATATATCATCGGCAGTTTGGCCCGCTCGATGCTCATCGCCGGGCTCATTACCGTGCTCGGCGTCGCGCTCGTGCACAGCGTTCCCCACGATTGGCTGATCTATTTCGTGGTGATTGCGCTCGTCTCGATCTTGTTTTCGGCACTCGGACTCATCTTCGGGCTGCTCGCCGACAAGTTCGACCACATCGCGATTCTCACGACATTCGTCATCACCCCGCTTACGTTTGTCGGCGGCGTCTTCACCTCGGCAAAAATGCTGCCGCGACCCTTGCAGACGCTAGAACTTTTCAACCCGATCTTTTATACGATCGACGCCTTTCGCCGCAGTTATACCGGGCAGAGCTACCTGGAACCGGCGTTTTCGATTGGGATGGTCGTGCTCCTCACGGCGATTTCGCTCGGCATCATCTTGCGCCTGATGGCGATCGGTTATAAGCTGCGAACATGAACGCCGCCCTCGCCGGCCTCGCAATGATGCTCGCGGTTTCGCCGGCGACGCAGCTATCGATCCGGCCGTGGACGGGTAACGACCTTCAGGCGACGACCAGCGCCGCCGCAAAGTATCGGCTCGAAGTGAGCGGCAAAGCGCAAACCGTGGTCCATTTGAAGGCGTCCGGCGTTGCGAGCGGCTGGCTTGCGGCCTTTTGCACCGCGACGCTATGCTCGCCGGAGCGCGTCGACGTCGCGATGCCCGCTTCGGGGCAAGCCGTTCTCCAGTTCGAGCTGATCCGCGAATCGGAGAGCGCCCCCCAGCAGAGCGGCGCGACGATCAGCGACGACGGCGCCGCCAGCGTCAGCGTTCCGCCCGCCTACCGCCAGTAGTGCGCGCTCTCGCAGGCATCGCTCTTGCGATCGTCCTTTCCGGCTGCGGAGAGAGTGGAAGCACGTACGGCCCGAGTCACGCGCTCGCTGCGGTCCGGCGCTCTGCGCAAGGCTCCGAACGCGTTCTCTATAGTTTCACCGGTGGCAGTGACGGCGGCAACGCCGCAACCGGGCTGGCTCTCGACGGTAACGGAAATCTCTATGGCACGACGGTCATTGGCGGAACGGCGCAGTGCGGCACGATCTTCGAGTTGGAGCCGCAAGCGAGTCCGCCGTGGCCGGAGACCGTGCTGCACAACTTCGGCTGCTACGCCGACGGGAAGAATCCGCACGGTGGCGTGACCTTCGACCGGGGTGGGAACCTCGACGGCACGACCGTCGCCGGCGGTTCCGGGGGATCGTGCGGCAGCGACGGCTGCGGAATACTCTTTCAACTGACCTCGAAGACCGAGAACGTGTTGCATAATTTCACCGGCGGCCGCGACGGGTTCGGACCGGGCGACGGCGTCGTTTTCGATCCGGCAGGCAACGTGTACGGAATGACCCCCGACGGCGGCGCGCATTCGCAGGGCACCATCTACGAGGTTTGGCGCGCCGGGCGACAATGGCGCGAGAAGGTCATTCACGCATTTACCGGAGGTGCCGACGGCGGCGTCGGGTCACTCGGTCTTTTGCTGCGCGACGCCGCGGGCGATCTGTACGGCGTCACGGAGACCGGCGGGGCTCACGGCGCCGGTACGGTGTTCAAACTGCATGCGACGTCAAAGAGGCGGTGGAACCTGACGACGCTCTATGCCTTCAAGGGTGAGCCCGATGGCGGCTCCCCGTACGGAGGCTTGGTCGCCGCCGCAAACGGCGATCTCTACGGGACCACGTACTACGGCGGTGCCGGCGGCCTGGGAAGCGTCTTCGAGCTGGCTCGCGGTACTCATGGACGGTATCGCGAGCGCGTGCTCTACAGTTTCCGGGGAGGCGGCGACGGAAGCTCCCCGACGGCCACGCTGACCCTTGAGAACGGGGAGCTGTATGGAACGACGTCCGCGGGCGGGGGGAGCTGTGGCTGCGGGACGCTCTTCAAAGTCGGCGCGAGATCCGGGCGCGAATCAGCGCTGCATGCCTTTGGCAGCGGCAGCGATGGCGCGTATCCCTACTACGGGTTGACCCTCGACGCGAGCGGCAACCTCTACGGCGCGACCGTGGCCGGTGGTGCTTTCGGCCAAGGAACCGTCTACGAATTTATGCCGTAGCGACGAGCTGGTTTACATCTTTACTTTGGCGCTCGTGATCATCGTCTTGCCATTCGATACGGTGATCGTTACCGAGGTTTGACCCGAGCCTGGATCGCCGACCATAAAAACCGCGCTCTCTACGGGCGCCGTCGTGTGGGATTTCTCGGAACCGGCAGGCATGTTTTTCTGGTACCAGGCGTAGACTTTGTCGAACGAGTCATCGGTCGTCATCACCGTTCCCGCGGCGGTCTGGCCCATGCTGGAGTTGCTTCCGGACGCTTGTGTGACCGCGCCGGGATAGGCGGGCGTCTCACCTGCGGGCGCCGTGGTCGCGGCGGTGTTGTCAGTGGTCGCGGCGGCGGATGAGGCGGCGGTTGTAGCCTCCGCATTGGATTGACTCTGATCGCTCGATGAGGACTTGCTCGCGCAGGCCGTTATCGCGAACGCTGCGGCAACGAGGACGAGCGACATCTTGAAAAAACGCATTCCGACTCTCCTTAAGTAACGGGGGGGCTCAAAAGACCCGACCGGCGGGCAACCGCGAGGTACCAGGCTATAGGGGAGATTCCCCGGCTTCTCCTGCCCAGGCACCCGAGCGAGGGTCGTTCCGATCGGGTCTACGCCGCTCATCGTACTGGAGGCGGCGTACGAAAACGTCCCCCAGGAGCCTAGGCGTAGTCCGCCGGGACGGTTCGATCCACTCCGTGCGGGCTGCCGGTCGCGCGCAGGAGGAGCGTCAAGCCCGTAGCGACGGCGAGGTTGAGCACGAAACCGTAGAAACCGATGTATCCGACCAAACCGCTTCCGCCGAGTGCAAACGTCGCTTTGAAGCCGCTCGCGACCGCCATGGCCGTCGTGGCGGCGATCCCGCAGGCCCAACCGGCCAGCAACGCGTGCGGGTTGAACCAGCGGGTGTAGAGACCCATCGCCGCCACGGGGAAGATCTGCATCATCCACGCGCCGCCGAGCAGTTGAAAGTTGATCGCAAACGGCACGGGGACCGTAAGCACGAGAACCAGCGCCGCCGCGAGCACCGCGAGGCAGAGGAGTTTCGCGTGGTGCGTTTCGCCGGGAGGGCGCTCTTGGGTGAACTCGGCGAGCACGTTGCTGGCAAAGAGATTTGCCGAGCCGATCGCCATCACGGCGGCTGGAACCAGTGCGCCCGTAACGATTGCGGCGAAGGCCACGCCGGTGAGCCAACCCGGGAAGAGCGACTCGAGCAGGAGCGGGACGGCGAGGCTGGTGTGCTTGGCGTCGAGATGGATGCCAGCGGCCAGCGCGCAGTAGCCCATCAGCGCGAGCATCGCCAGCATGATCGAATAGAGCGGTAAGAAAACGGCGTTACGCGCGATGACCTGCCTGCTCTTTGCGCTGAGCGCGCTCGTGATCGAATGCGGATACATGAAGAGCGTGGACGCCGAACCGAGCGCCAGGGTGCCGTACGCGAAGTACATGTTCGGGGGGACGAGCAGCGCACCGGGCGGCACGTGCCGCGCGAGGGCGACGCCCGCGGCGCTGAAAATGTGTCCCCAGCCGCCGAGCTTCGCGGGAATGATCAGCACTGCGGCGACGATCGTCACGTACATCAGCGAGTCTTTGACGAAGGCGACCAGCGCGGGTCCGCGCAAGCCGCAGATGTACGTATAGGCGGCGACGATCGCGAAGGCGACGAAGAGCGCGGAGCCGCCGACGAGCTGCGAGCCCGCGCCAAACTGCGTCAGCACCGCTTGCATGCCGACGAGTTGCAAGGCGACGTACGGCAGTGCGGCGGCAACACACGTCAGTGCCACGGCGACCTCGAGGCGACGATCGCCGTAGCGATCGCGAATGAAATCCGCCAACGTTATGTAGCCGCGGTTTCGCGCCACGACCCAAAAGCGCGTGACGACGACGAAGAAGAAGATATAGGCGAGCGTCGTGTATGGCACGGCGAAGAATCCGATCGCTCCCGCGCCGTAGAGAAAGGCGGGAAGCGCCACGAACGTGTAGGCGGTGTAGAGATCGCCGCCGAGCAGAAACCAGCTCACGATCGTGCCGAATCCGCGCCCTGCGAGGCCCCACTCCTCGAGCGACTTTCGATCGCCCGAACCCCATCGCGATGCCGCAAATCCAAGCACGCTCACGCCGGCGAAGATGATCGCGAAAACGACGAACGCGCTAGGGCTCCTAGACATCGCTCCGGTTTCGCGTGAGCAGCAGCACCGCCCCAATGAGCAGCGAGCCTAGCACGATCCACACGATCTGGTACCAGTAGAAGAACGGAATCCCGAAAAGCCTAGGCTCGAGCCTGGCATAGAACGGCACCCAGAGCGTTCCCACGACGGGAAGCAAAAGGAGCAAATACCACGCCTGCCGTTTAGAAGAACGGATTGTGTTGCTTCTCCAGCGCAACGGTGCTCGGCGGACCGTGGCCGGGCATGACGACCGTATCGTCGGGGAGCGTAAAGAACTTACTGCGTACGCTGTTGAGGATGTCGCGGTAGGTGCTCTTGTCGCCGTACGCCCCGCCGACGCTGGCGGCGAACAGCGTATCCCCCGAAAAGAGCGCCCCTTGAAAGAGGAACGAGGACGAGCCGTCGGTATGGCCGGGCGTGTGCAGCATGCGAATCGACGCGCCGGCGCCGAATGGTAGGGTTTCGCCGTCGCGCAGCAGCAGCGCGCTCTTCGCCAGCGGCCCGATCGCGTGGACGTCGAGCGCATGCATCACGATCTGGGCTTGCGGAAAGGCTCGAGCAACGTCGCCCGTCGCATCGCAGTGGTCGGCGTGCTTGTGCGTGATCAGCACGTACTGCAGATGATAGTCGCCGTCACGCAGCACCCGCAGCAGGTTCTGCGGAGTGCCCGCCGGATCGACGAGCGCGGCGCGCCGCCCCTCTTCCAGAAAGAAGACGTAGCCGTTGCTGGGCTGCGGATCTTGGGGATGGCGGCGCACGTCGGGGCGCTCGATTGCCGGCGGGTACCATCGCTGGGCCGCGCTATCGGCGAGCTTTCCGCCGTCGAGCTCCAAGATGGCCGCGACGGCGCGTGCCTCCTCGCCGGTTGGAGCGCCCTGGTCCTTGAGCCACTGCTGGATCATTTCCTCGCCGATGCCGGTCGCGCCGGCGAGTTGCGAGATGCCGACGCCCGTGCCGCGCATCGCCTTTTTGACGATGTCGCCGAACGTGTCTTCTAAGGGCAACGTATTGGGCATGACCGCACCCTTCGACGCTTTGCGCCTAACCGGCTGCAACCGGGCATGCACCCGGAAGAGTCGAAGGAGCCCGTAATGGAACGCGTGATCATCATTGGTTCGGGGCCGGCTGGGCTAACCGCGGCCGTCTATGCGGCGCGAGCAAATCTCCGGCCGCTCGTTCTCGCCGGCGGGCTCTATGGCGGCCAGCTCATGCTGACGACCGACGTCGAAAACTATCCCGGCTTTCCCGAAGGCATCATGGGCCCGGATTTGATGATCCGGTTTCGCGAACAGGCCGAGCGCTTCGGCGCCCGCATCGAAAACGTCGACGTTATCGCCGTCGACTTTGCCCGACGCCCCCTTTTGGTGCGCACGGACGACGCGCAATACGAAGCCGAGAGCGTCGTCGTTGCGACGGGTGCGAGCGCGCTTTGGCTCGATATTCCGGGCGAGGAACGTTTGCGCGGCCGCGGCGTTTCGACCTGCGCGACCTGCGACGGCGCGTTCTTTCGCGACAAGCACATCGTCGTCGTCGGCGGCGGCGATTCGGCGCTCGAAGAAGCGCTGTTTCTCACCCGCTTCGGCCGGCGCGTCACACTGATCCATCGCCGCGACCGGCTGCGCGCCAGCAAGATCATGTCCGACCGCGCGCGCTCCCACGAAAAGATCGATTTCATTTGGAATACGGTCGTCCAGGAAGTCCAGGGAAAAGATCGCGTAACGGGGCTTCGCCTGCATAACCTGGTCGATGGCCGCACCTACGAGTACGATGCCGACGCGCTCTTCGTCGCAATCGGCCACACGCCGAACACCGGCGTCTTTGCGGGGCACCTCGATCTCGACGAGCGCGGTTACATCGCCTCGCCCGACGGCTCGCTAACGAATGTCGAAGGCGTTTTCGTAGCGGGCGACGTCAACGACCATCGGTACCGTCAGGCGGTGACGGCTGCGGGCGCCGGTTGCCGAGCCGCAATGGACGCGGAGAAGTATCTGGAGGCGCTCGAGTTCAAGGTCGATTCGCTGACGCACCGCTAAGCAAAGGAAGCGTGCGCGCGAAGGACGAACGCTCCTTAACGCGGTGCCTTTGCCGCGGTTCCACAGGAGCCCCTCATGAGCGACCAAGAGAAACCAATTCGCGACGACCAAGTCGAGAATCTCAGCGGCGGCGTGATTCCGATCGATCCCCCGATTCATCCGCCCACTAATCCGGCCCAAGGGCGCGTTCCCGATCCGATTCAGCGGCCGAGCAATCCCGTCGGGCGCACGTAGAAACCAGTAAATCTGCAAAGGGGCCGGCACGGAGCCGGCCCCTTTTTAAATTCCGCCGACGAAACGGCCCGGATTGAGCGTACGGTTCGGATCGAAGCGCGCCTTGAGCGCTTGCATTTGCGCAATTGCCGGCGGTGATTCGCCCCATACTCGCAGGTAGATGCGGTTTGGATGGTCGCCGGCAATAACTTGCGCGCGCGGCTCGATTTCGTGTAGCGCATCGTCGAAAGCTTCGATCTTTGCTCCCAGCGCGCGAGCGTCGAGGTCGTTCACGCGCAGAATGATATCGCCGTTGAGGACGTCGACGATTGCCTCTGCGCGCATCTCAAATTTGCGTGCGAGTTCGTTTGCGCGGAGCACGTTTGGCTCGGAGGCTTGCGGCGGCGAAGCCAAACGATAGGTTACCGAGCGTTCCCCCAGGCACGCGACGTACGCGTCGACCACGCGCTGAAACGATTCACGCGCGCCGGCGTCGAGCACGCGCGTCTCCGGCACCCCGGCGCGGCCGAGCGCCGAACGCACTTCGCGCGTCGCGCGCTCGAGCAGCGCCTCGCTACCCTCGAGCAGGACGACGACGCGTCCCTCCGGTCCCTCGTCGCCATCCACCGCGTGGTGGAATCCATCGATCCAAAAAGCCGCGGCGGGACGCATCGACAGCGATTCGAGCTGCGCGCAAGCTCTGGCGCGCGTCCGCTCCGGAAGCGGCGCCAGAAAGAGGCGGGCGTGCTTCGGTAACGGTGCGGTCTTGAAGTTTGCTTGCACGATGATGCCGAGCGTTCCGAACGAGCCGACGTATAAGCGGCTCATGTCGTAGCCCGAAACGTTCTTCACGACCATGCCGCCGGCGCGCGCGATCGTTCCGTCGGCGAGGACGATCGTCGAACCGATAACGTAGTCGCGCAGACGGCCGTACAAATGCCGGCGCGGACCGAGCCATCCCGCGGCCAGCGTGCCGCCAACGGTGGCGTACTGCGGTCGCGGCGCGTCGAACGGGACGAACTGCCCTTGCGTGCTCAACAGTGCCGTGAGACTTTGAATCGCCGTGCCCGCGCGCGCGGCGACGGTGAGATCGGCGCGCTCGTTTGCAACGACGCCGGATAGCCGCTTCGTCGAAAGAGTAATGTCCGCGCGTTCCGCCGGAAAGCCCATGCCGCGCAGCGTCCCGCCGCCGACGATCGAGACTTTATCGCCGGCTCGATCGCACCGGGCGAGAATCTCGGCAGTTTCCGCGGCCGTCTTCGGCGCGACGGGCGGGCTTGCCGTTCTCACGGCGGCGCGACCTCGGGACAGCGCGCAGCGTTAGGGAAGATTTTTTCCGGATTGAGCATCCGGCGAGGATCGAAGACGTCGCGCACCCGCCCCATCGCCGCCAGGTCGGCGGTCGAATAGACGCGCGTCATGGCCTCGCGCTTCTCCCAGCCGATGCCGTGTTCGCCGCTGATCGTGCCGCCCAGCTCGATTGCCGACTGCAAGATGACGTTACCCGTTTCGACGACGGCGGCAACTTGACGCGCATCGCTCTTATCGTACATCAACAGCGGGTGCAAGTTTCCGTCGCCCGCGTGAAAGACGTTGCCCACGGTGATCCGGTTCGTGCGCGCCGCCGCTTCCACCGCGCGAAGCGCTTGCGGGAGCTTGCTGCGCGGGACGCAGACGTCTTGCGTATAGTAGTTCGGCGCGATCCGTCCGGTCGCGCCCGCGGCGCCTTTGCGCCCCGCCCAAAGCGCATTGCGCTCGGCGAGCGTTCGGGCGCTTTTCCAATAGTGCGCCCCGTGTGCTTTGACGATTGCGTGAATTGCGGCGTCGCTCGCTGCGACGTCTTCCTCAAAGCCCGCGCTTTCGACGAGGAGCAATGCGGCCGCGTCGGTCGGATATCCGGCGTGAAAGGCGGCTTCGACGGCTCCGATGATGACGGCGTCCATCATCTCGAGGGCGGTCGGCACAATTCCCGCAGCGATGATTGCCGATACGGCCTCCGACGCGGCATCCATTCCGTCGAAGGCCGCAACCCAAACGCGTACCGCTTCCGGCAGGGCGAGCAGTCGAAGCCAGGCTGACGTCACGAGGCCCAGCGTTCCTTCGCTGCCCACCAACGCCGCCGTCAGGTCGTAACCGGCGTCCTCGATGCTGGTCGCGAAGACCTCACCCGCGTCGTCGACGACCTCCAGGCCGAGGACGTGATTGACCGTCGTGCCGTAGGAGAGGCAGTGCGGGCCGCCCGCGTTGGTCGCGATATTGCCGCCGATCGTCGAAATCTGCTGCGATGAGGGATCGGGGGCATAGAAAAGGCCCTCAGGCCCGACCTGCCGGGAGAGGTCCAGATTCATAAGGCCGGGCTGGACTCGAACGCGCCTGTTCGGCAGGTCGAGCTCCAGAATCCGGTTCATTCGCATCAGCGAAACGATTATGCCGCCGGCCGTGGGGACGGCGCCCCCGCAGAGGCCGGTGCCGGCGCCGCGCGCGACGATCGGCTCGCCGCAGTCGCGCGCGATCTTGACGATGGCGCTGACCTCCTGCGTCGATTTCGGCAAGACAACGGCCGCGGGCCGTCCGCCCTCGGTATAGGCGTCGAAGGCGTACACCGCAAGGTCTTCGGGCTCGGTCTTTACGGCATCCGATCCAAGTGCCGCGATTAACCGCTCGTGCAGCATGCTTACTCGCCTTCAACGAGAACGGGCGGGTGTAACATACTTGACTAACACCACGCACGAAAGGTGAAAAATCTGTTGCACCCCCTCCAGGCCGGGAACCGAACCGCGGCCTCCGAGGAAAGGTGGGAGTTTAAGTGGCGCGTGCGCCGAAAGAACAACCGGATGGACCGCAAGCTAAAGCCTCTCAACCCGCTCGTTCCGTTGAGCGAACTGAAGGCCTTCATAGGCAAGGTGCTGGCGGTTCCAAAAAGCGAGATCGATCGGCGCGAGGCCGAGCTGCAGAAGCGCAAGGCCACGAAAGAGTAAAAGAAAAACTAACGCGGATCAAGCGTTGGGTTGCCCGTCATCGCGAGGAGATGGACGAAGGAACCCACGCAGGAGCTACTTGGATTCTTGGGGAGATTCAAGCTGCTCTAAATAACGTCGAATATCGTGAAACCGTACTGCGCAAACGCGCCACAATTGGGTGATGCTTGTTTCTAGCTTCTTAAGGTCAATTTTGTCTTCCAGCATTAGAAACGAATCCCGCGCCTGATCGTACCGTGTAAACCTGTCGCCCCTCTCGCCTTGCAGAACCTTATCGCTAGCCAAAGCGTGAATGCCGATAGCTCCTACCTTGGTTCTCTCTGCCCAGGCATCAAGCCGCGTATCCAAATGCTCAAAGTTATTTCGGATCGTTGGCACAGAGTAGAGAGCCGGATTGCGCTTCTTTATTCCGAGAATGTAGCGAAGCCGCCTTCCGCGCCGCATTGCCGGCACGCGCTCCGACGTTCGCAAAAAACGAGGCCATAACATCTTGGAGGCGTTTGCGGCAAAGGTAAGGGCGCTTTGGAATTCACTGAAAGTGTCCTGATGGTCTATAAACACGGCGGTACCGCGAACATCATATCTTCGACGTGCTGCCAGAGATTCAGCACGTCCGCGCTGGAGCGCCGCTAGGCAAGCCTCGCATTGCCAAAGCAGCATGACGATGTACGCGCGATCTATGCGGGCCTGCCTCGCATCTGGAGCTTTGGGCTTTCGCCTTTTACCGCTTGGCAATTGAGGGCCTTATAAGGCAGTCGCTTGCGACAACCTAGGTGATGTGATCGTCGGGGCCTGCAATTATGACCTCGCCGGTTCTTCCGTCGTATGCCATCGTGAAACGTTGAAGAAACGTACGCCCGACAAGAGCCTGATGACGTTGGCCACCTGCAGCGAGATGAACTCCAGCAAACTCGCCCCACATAGTGAAATGAAGTGCCGGAATATGTATCTGCGCCAGGAAGTACGATACTGTGGTTGCTCCTCCGGCTCCACCGATCTGCCTTTGATCTACCACTGGAAGTCCTAATGTCGCCGCCAACTCGGAATCGATGCAACACTCACTGGCTCCCGTATCTACAAGCGCCCAAACCTGGCGAATTCCAGGGGCGGGCGGTGCGGTTGCTCCCTGTGGTTTGTACTTGGGGTCAAAACCGATGTCCACATAGAGCGTAGGCCCAATAAGCGTAAGCGCGCCACTTGGTGCTGGCGCGCTCTGGAAACCGGCGTTGGTGCGCGGCATTTAGCTTGCGATGCGGTACATTATTGACGCCGGAAGAATCATATCGGGCGCACCTACCTGGCGAATAAGGTAGGGCCCACGACCGAACTTCTGAACGGCAGCCTCAGCGGCGACGTCAAATGAATCGTAAGCGCCGAAGAACGCGGCGTCGTGAAAAACCACCCACTTCCCGTCGTACAGGCTTTCAAGGTCAACCCGTTGCGCGTTGAACGCCTCAATTTCTTTCTCTAACATTTGGACCGCCATTCTACCATAAGCGCTACCGGCGCGGTATCACTTCCCGGTCGCTTGCTCTATCACCCGCTAGGTGTAAGTGGCAACCCCGCCCCAACGCTAGGCCCCCTTGGCGGTTAGCGCCTTATAGGTCAACCGCTTCCCGTCTGCTCCCTTGGTAGCCTTAGCGAAGCGCGGGCCATCCTCTTCCTCGCGTTCATTGAACCGATAGACTTGTTCCGCGAGATATCGGTCAAGGTGGCGCGGGTGAACGTGCGTATAGGTTCCGCCGATAGTGCGCTTCAGGACCGCCCAAAAGCATTCAATATTGTTCGTGTGGACGTTCCCGCGAACGTACTCTTTAGCTTATGGTTCACGGTCGAATGCGTCAAGAAGAATTCGTTAATATGGCGGTATAGATCGGCGGCGTCCGTGTAGAGGGTCGCGTCCCGGTCTATGCTCTTGGTCAGTATCGGGAGCATCGTCTTATGCGCCGTATCGGGCACGGAATAGGCGCGGACGCGGCCTTTACGGCCGCCTTGAGAACGCTCAACCATACCCACAACGGTAGCCTTTGAGGTCATCGGACCTTTCCCGGTCTTTTCGATAGCGCGGCGACGCTTGCGGTTCATGCTCTCCCAACGTCCGCCGATGTAAGCCTCGTCTGCCTCTACGGTTCCAATGAGTTGATCGTTCGGTTCGTCCTGCATTGCCAAGCGGATGCGGTGGAGCATAAACCACGCGGTCTTTTGGGTGACGCCAAGGCCGCGAGCTATCTCATAGGACGAGATGCCGTTACGGTTGCTGGAGATTAACCAAAACGCGGGGAGCCACTTGGTCAGCGGAATCGGGGAATCCTCAAGCGCGGTCCCAACCTTCGCGGAGAACTGCCGCTTACACTCGCGGCAGTACCAGCGGAAATGCTTGGCGAGGTAGTTGAGATCGGCGGAGCCGCAACCGGGGCGCGGACAGGCCACGCCATTGGGGAACCGAATCGCCACGAAGAAGTCGTGAGCGACCTGCGGGTCGGAGAACTTTCGAACCGCTTGCAATAACGTCTTGGGGAGCGCTTGATTGTCCACTCTGTTAGTCTACCACCTCGCGGCGTGTTAGTCAAATATATTACACCCGAACGGGCACGGACCTTGACAATTAAGAGACGTTATGGTTGCATGATTGAACATCATGTGGAGGTGCTATCTCTCGTTCTGTTCTCGTCATAATCGAGATTGATGAGGGAACGTGTTACGCAAGCCCCCGTCGATTCGGCGGGGGTTCGCGTTTTCCGAGGAATCCGCGGGGCGATCACCGTCGATGCCGACGATAACGGCGCGATAACCCGTGCGACGGACCGCCTTCTTCGGGAGATCATCGGTCGCAACGAGATCGAGCTGGACGACATCGCTTCGGTGCTTTTCACCCTAACGCCCGACTTGCACGCTTGTTTCCCGGCGCTGGCCGCGCGCGACATGGGGTGGGTGACGGTGCCGATGCTTCACGCCGTGGAGATTGCGGTTCCCGGCGCGCTCGGCAAATGCATCCGCGTGCTGATGCACGTGAACACCACGCGAACGGCGGCCGAGATCGAGCACGTCTACCTCGACGGCGCCGCAGTGTTGCGCCCGGACTTGGTACGCACCAAGCCTTGACCCCGAAGGTTCTCGGAATCTTCGGCGTTGGGTTGATCGGCGGCTCGATCGGCCTCCGAGCCCGTCGCAACGGCCTCGAGGTGCTCGGCTACGACTCCGATCCGGCCGCACTGGAGGAAGCGCAAGCGGCCGGGGCCATCGACACCGTCGTTCCTCGCGACGAAATATCGCTCCAAGTGGACGTTCTGGTGATCGCGGCGCATCTGGGCGCGACGTTGCGTGAAATCGAACGTCTGCGCGAGCGAGGCGACGCAGCGTGCGCGCTGATTCTCGACGTGGCGTCGGTGAAAACCCCCGTAGTTTCGGCGGCGCGCGGGTTGAAGAACTTGGTCGCGACGCATCCGATGGCCGGGGGCGAGCGCAGCGGCGCGAGCAGCGCGCGCGCCGATCTCTTCGAGGGGCGGCCGTGGGCGTATGTGCCGCCCGGCGACGCGCAGCTCGATATGCGCGCTTGCGAGTTTATCACGTCGCTCGGCGGCACGCCGTTTGCGATCTCCGCGGAGGAGCACGATCGGATCGTGGCGATTACCTCGCACGTGCCCCAGGTCTTCGCCTATCGTTACGCGCGCATTTTGCGGGAGAAGGAAGGTAACGCGGAACGGCTCCGCGGGCCGGTGGCGCGCGAACTCTTGCGGATCGCGAGCATGAGTCCGGCGATGTGGCGCGAGATCTTTTCGGCCAATGCTGCCAACGTCGAGAGCGACCTTCGCCGTCTTGCCGCCGAGCTTTACGCGGCCGCCGACGAGCTTTCGGCCGACCAGGACGTGGCGCGATAGCGATGGCCCACGACGTTTTCGTATGCTATTCTTCGGAAGACAAAACCACCGCCGATGCCGCCTGCGCGAAGCTAGAGAGTACCGGTGTTCGATGTTGGATAGCGCCTCGCGATCCAACTCCGGGAATCCCCTATACGGGTCAGATCATCAAGGCCATCACCGACGCGCAAATCGTGCTTCTCATTTTCTCCGGCCATGCGAGTCGCTCGGAGCACGTCCTGCGCGAACTTGAGATTGCATCGGACTCCGGAAAGATCATCGTGCCGTTTCGGATCGAGGACATCGTACCTTCCGGTGATTTACGCTATTACATCACGCGCGTGCATTGGCTAGACGCGATGACGCCACCGATGGCAAAACGCCTCGAGGAGCTTGCCGCACTCATGCGCAAGCTCCTCGAGGTACCCCAAGTCGCGGCGGCAACGGACGTTGGCGAGGCTGCCGTCCCCGCTTCGCCCAAAAGGCTGGTGCCTTACGTCCTTATTTTCGCCGCGCTTTGCGCTATAATTTACGTCTCATTTTTCCATAAGCCAACCGCTAGTCCCACGCCAAGGCAGCCATCCGAGCGCGAGGTTCATGCGCTGTCTCAAGGTCTCTACGGCTACTGGCCACTGAACGCTGCAACTCTCCCTTCGGGCTCAAAGCCGAGCCCGGAATCCACCTTTATGCCAGTCGCTCAGGACAGGTCCGGGCATGGACACGACGGCACCGTACAAGACTACCTTGATGAAGAGTGGAAGCGTCAATACGGGCACGACAACATCTTACTAGACTTTAGCGATCAGCCCACGCATCTCCAGAGACAAATGCGCAATTTCGTGACCGTACCGGGACGCCTTAACACCGCCGGGAGCTACTCCGTGTCGGCAGCCGTATTACCAGAGTCATTTAGCGGTGCTCCTCGGAACGCCACGATAGTTTCCCAGTCTGGAGGGCAAGTCGGCTCGTTCGACTTGAGACTTAACGAAGCTAGTTCGGCTGAGTTGATCATCAATTCATCCGACACGATCGAACCGGACGAAAACACCGTCAATGACTCCGAGCGGCTCTCGGGAGCGTGGCATAACGTGCTCGGAGTCTACGATGCACGCGCCGGCGAGGCAATGATTTTCGTGGATGGCGTGTGCAGAGGCAAGGCATCGGTTAATAAGACATTTAGGTCGTCCGGGCCGATCATGATCGGAGCCGCGAAGTCTGGCACAACGGTTGGAGAGCTCTTCAGCGGCTTTATTGCCGAGGTGCGGCTTTACGACCACGCGTTGACTGAAAATGAGGCAAAGACGCTCTATTGGGTCACGATGAAACAGCTTCAGCAATCACCCGAGAACCTTCGCTCGTCGACTTGTACGGCAAATCAACGCTCGTTAACGAGTTCCGCAGGAACCTAGAGCTGGGCCCGGGATCGCCTGAGTAATTATTCCGAGTCGGGCGGTACGCCGGAGGATTTTGCGTTGGTGAACGTCGACGGCGGGTACGTCGACTTAAACGGCGTGAACGCGCGAGGCATTTGCCGGAAGTTGAAGCCGCCGAGATTATTCGCGCGGCAGTCCGTGTAACCGAATCCGTTTGCCGGTGGGGCCGGACATCTTCCACCAACAGGCCGTACGTGGAAGACCGTCTCCAGGAACTTCAAAATGCTGCCGGGTTCGTAGACCGTCTTCGAGACTTTGCCGCGTTGCGCGTAAGGAGAAATGATGATGAGCGGGGTGCGGATCCCCAATCCTCGGAAATCCATTTGCGGCGGCGCCTCGCCGTCGTAGAATCCGCCCCAGTCGTCCCAAAGCACGATGACGGCGGTCGAGGACCATTGCGGCCCCGTTCCGACCGCATTCACGACGGCTGACACCCACGATGGTCCTTCATTGGTGACGTAGGGGCCGGAGTGGTCGGAATACGTGCCGTCGGGCACGACCCAGGTGACACCCTTGAGCTGCCCGTTTGCCGCAGCGTCGAGCACCTTCGTCTGCGGCTCGATCACGTTTGCCCAGTCTTGGCCGAAACGGATGGAGCGGATCGAAGAGAATGGCGACCAAATGTAGTCGCCGGACTCGCAGCCGGGGCACAGGGGGCTGCTCGTCGTCGGCGTGTAGTACTGCCACGAAACGCCGCGGGCATCCAACGAATCGACGATGGTCCGGTACTGCGTGAAACACGGAAACGGGCCGGTGTTATACGAGATTACCCGTTGCGCGTCGAGCGTTGCGGTCGTTAAGCGCGCGGGAGAGTTGCAGCTCCAAGATGTGCCGGCGGCTAAGTTCATGCCGCCTTGGTTGTTGCGCCATCCGGGATAGTCGACGATAGCTAAGTCTTTCGCAATGTCGGTCGTGCCGGCGACCAAGTACTGATGCGCAGTGAAGCTGGGGCCGAAATCGGTCGGGAAGTAGTGGTCGGCCAGGACGTACTGCATGGCCATCTTCCAGTACGGACCGGCCTCGTTGACGTAGCTCGGCGCGTCGTTGGGGACGTAGACGTACGGGGAATGCACTCCGGAGGTTCCGATGGGCTTGCCGTGGTTATCGAGGCTCGGGCAGTTTGCGATAGGAAAACTCTCAGCATGCTCCTTGTCGAACCCATCCATTTTTCCGCCATCGTATGCGACTTGCGCGTCCTCGAAGCAGTGCGAAATGTCGCCGACCGAACGTTCGAGGGTCCGCGATTGAAGCGGAACCTCGACCGAACCGGCCATGCCGGACCTGCGCGTCGCAGCTCCCGGAAATCCCATGAAGAGATTGTTGAGGCTGCGGTTTTCCTGGATGATGATGACGACGTGTTCGATGCACGTGTAATTGGCGGCCGGGCAGCGCGTAGGCGCGGCGTTGGGAACCCGGCCAGGCGGCACCGTCGACGCCGTCCCCGAGCACCCCGCAATCGCTAAGCACGCGAATAACACAAATAAAGAGCCGCACTGTAGAGCGCGCATCCAGTCTCCTTCCGGCCGAATGTCGGCCCACCCTTAGGTCTTCGGCGAGAACTTACCCTTACATCACCGCAGCGCTCATATTGACCGTTCTTATGCTTGTTCGCTTACGAGCACCGCAGGAGCTTAGAGCTGCTTTCGCTCCCGCAGTTTCTCGCGCATCTTCTCGATGCGGCGATCGCGCGTTTCGGGTCGTTTTGCCGCCGCTACCCAGTCGACGTACTCTTTGCGATGACTGTATGACAGGGAGTCGAATGCCGTTCGCTCGGTTTTTGTCATCGCTTTTGCGAGAGATGGGTGGACTTGACCCGGTTTCGTGGACACAAAGATAAGCCCCTAACCCAGGGGAAAGGATGTGTCCAATGGCTACTAAACGACCCCGGAAGAGGCCGGTTCGGCAGAAGTTCAGCCGCGAATACAAGATCGAAGCTGTCCGC
>DATGGV010000014.1:0-119647 GCA_035308305.1 Candidatus Cybelea sp.
CAGGCGGGACACTTATTGTGTTAACTGCGGCACAGATGGAGTCGATACCACCTACACCTAGTGTCCATCGTTTACGGCTAGGACTACCGGGGTATCTAATCCCGTTTGCTCCCCTAGCTTTCGCTCCTCAGTGTCAGGTTAGCCCCAGATGATCGCCTTCGCCACTGGTGTTCCTCCCGATATCTACGCATTTCACCGCTACACCGGGAATTCCATCATCCTCTGACTACCTCAAGGTTTGCAGTTTCCACACGGGTTCCCGAGTTGAGCCCGGGTCTTTCCTTGCGGACTTGCAAATCCACCTACGAGCGCTTTACGCCCAATAATTCCGGACAACGCTTGCCCCCTACGTCTTACCGCGGCTGCTGGCACGTAGTTAGCCGGGGCTTCCTCCAGGGGTACCGTCAATATCGTCCCCCTCGACAGTGGTTTACGACCCGAAGGCCTTCTTCCCACACGCGGCGTCGCTCCGTCAGGGTTTCCCCCATTGCGGAAAATTCCTCACTGCTGCCTCCCGTAGGAGTCTGGACCGTGTCTCAGTTCCAGTGTGGCTGGTCGCTCTCTCAAGCCAGCTACCCATCGGAGTCTTGGTAGGCCGTTACCCCACCAACTAACTAATGGGACGCAGTCCCCTCTCCGTGCGGATTGCTCCTTTCATCGTCTCGAGATGCCTCAAAACGATCGTATGCGGTATTAGCTAACCTTTCGGCTAGTTATCCCCCACACAGAGGTAGGTTGACCACGTGTTACTCACCCGTCTGCCACTGGGTATTGCTACCCCGTTCGACTTGCATGTGTTAGGCACGCCGCCAGCGTTAGTCCTGAGCCAGGATCAAACTCTCCATATAAAACCTATGGAGCCTTCGATACAGGCTCTAATCTCTTGTAATTGTACGAAATCTCGCGACTCGAAGACATTGTCCGATGAAGACGTTGTCTTGCGAGGTCGGAGACCCACAGACTTACACGCTTGCTGCACTGTTCAGTTTTCAAGGAACGAACGTAAACCCGAAGCGAGCCAAGAGCGGACCGACCGCGCTGGGCGGCGACCGCCTGTGAACGCTACGGGGTTCCCCAAACGACTTGCGTCAGTCGGGGCACGACGGCTATCATAGCGCCGCCCTAGTGGCGTGTCAAGGAAGACTTCGGCCAAAGGCGGCGCAAATCCGAAAAGAGCTCATGCTTTACGACCATATCGACCTTCGCGTCGCCGATCTAAGCAAAGCCCGCCCTCTCTATGACGCCCTGCTGCCGGCGATGGGTTTCGCGGAGATCGTTGCCGACTCGGAGTCCGTCTGCTACTACCGGCCTGGAGGCGACCGGTCGAATCCCTTCCTGGGCCTGGTTCTCGACCCTCGCCACCGGCCGAACGGGACGCGCATCGCGCTCCGGGCGCTCGATCGCCCCGAAGTCGACCGTCTCGCCGAGGTCGCTCGCTCGGCTGGAGCTAAGGCGTTCGAGCCGCCGCACGTTTGCGTGGAGTACACGCCGTTCTACTATGCGACCTTTTTTGAGGATGCCGACGGCAACAAGCTAGAAATCTGCTATCGAGAGGCCCCTATAGTTTCCTGGAAATAGTCTTGGCTTGCATGAAGAGCAGCAGGTAGTCGCGGCCCCCCGCCTTGCTGTCGGTGCCCGACATGTTGAAGCCGCCGAAGGGATGTACTCCGACGAATGCGCCGGTGCTCTTTCGGTTGAAGTAGAGGTTTCCAACGAAGAAGTCATCGCGAGCGCGTTTGATCTTCGCCTCGTCGGTCGTGTATAGCGAGCCGGTCAGACCGAACTCCGTGTTGTTGGCAATCGTCATGGCGTCGTCAAAATCTTTGGCTTTGATCACCGCGAGGACCGGTCCGAATATCTCCTCCTGGGCGATCGTTGCGTCGGGGGCGACGTCGGCAATTACCGTCGGCGCCACGTAGTAGCCGCCCGAGCCGACGCGCTCTCCGCCGGTAATAAGCCGGCCTTCGGTTTGGCCCTTCCGGATGTAACTCAGGATCGACTCGAGCGCGGCCTCGTTGACGACGGGGCCCATGTAGTTCGCGCGATCCCGCGGGTCACCGACGGCGATCTGATCGACTCGGTGCTTCAGTCGCTCTAAGAACTCGTCGTAAATGGACTCTTCGACGATGGCGCGGGAACATGCCGAACACTTCTGACCCTGAAATCCAAAGGCCGAAACGGCGACGCCTTCGACCGCAGCGTCGAGGTCCGCATCGGCGGCGACGATAATCGAATCCTTACCGCCCATCTCGGCGACGACTCGCTTGATCCACTTTTGACCCGCTTGCGGTTTGGCAGCGAGCTCGTTGATGCGCAGCCCGATCTCCTTCGACCCGGTAAACGAGATGAACCGAATCTTTGGATGCGTGACGATGAGGTCGCCGATTTCGCTTCCCGAGCCTGGAATGAAGTTGACGACGCCGGCGGGTACGCCGGCTTCCTCCAACAGGTCGACGAACCAGGCCGCGATGATTGCCGAGTCGCTCGACGGCTTGAGGACGACGGTGTTGCCGGCGACGATGGCGGCCGCCGTCATGCCCATCATGATGGCGCCGGCGAAGTTCCACGGTGGAATCACGGCACCGACACCGAGCGGAATATAGACCAGTTCGTTGCGTTCGCCGGCGATGGGAACGACGGGCTGTTCGCCTGCGTACCGAAGCGCCTCGCGGGCATAGAACTCAAGAAAGTCGATCGCCTCGGCGATGTCGCCGTCGGCTTCGACCCAGCTCTTTCCCACTTCGTAGACCAAGAGGGCATCGTAGTCGAAGCGCCGCCGGCGCAATAGCTCCGCCGCGCGAAAGATATACTCGGCGCGCTGCGGCAGCGACAGGTATTTCCAAGATTCGAAGGCCTGAGCGGCCGACTCGATGGCTTCAACCGCCTCGGCCTTCGATGCGGAGCTAACGCTGCCGACCACCTGTTGAGGGTCGGCTGGATTGAGCGAACGAATGCGTTTGCTCGTCTCGATCCGGCGACCGCCGATCACCAGCGGGTAGTGCGTCCCAAGCCGCTGCGCAAGCCTGGCGAGCGCCGCCTCCATTGCAGCAATGTCGGCGGGGTCTTTGAAATCCTTGACGACCTCGTTCTTGAAGGGCGAGATCTCGGTGCGCGGCTTTTCGGTTGTCGTCGTCATCCCTCTATACTACCAGCCCGTCAACCTCAGGCCTTGCGCGGCTGCCCTCTCGCAGCGTGGCGATCAGCGCCTTCGGATTCGCCGAATGCATGAGCGCCTCGCCGATGAGGAATCCACGGGCGCCGGCGGCGCGGAGGCGGGCGACGTCGGAAGCGTCGCGCATCCCGCTCTCGCTGATGGCAAAGATCGTTGGCGGAACTTTGGGGAGCAGGTGCTCGCTAACGGCCAGGTCGGTTTCCAAGGTCCGCAGGTTTCGGTTGTTGATACCGAGCAGCCGCGCGTCCGCCGCGAGCGCGCGCTGCAGATCGCGCGAATCGTGCACCTCCACCAGAACGTCCAGCGCATACTCCCGAGCTTCGCCGATGCACTCGAGGAGCGCCCCGTCCTCCATGCCGGCGACGATCAAGAGCACGCAGTCGGCGCCATAGGCGGCCGATTGCGCCACGTGATAGCGCGTCCAAATGAAATCCTTGCGTAAAAGCGGGCGCGCCGTCGCCCCCCTCACGTCGTCGAGGTACGACAGCTCGCCGAGAAAATGGTCGCGCTCGGTGAGAACGCTGATCGCATCGCTGCCGGCTTCGTCATAGGCCCGAGCGATGGCGACGGGATCGAAGCTTCGCGCAATCAAGCCGGCCGAAGGCGACGCGCGCTTGATCTCTGCGATGATCGCGCCGCCCGGCGCCCGTTGGAGCGCGCCCAAAAAGTCGCGCCGCTCGCCCATCCGGGCCGATGCGCGAGCGCGAAGGTTCTCGTAGGGTTCGCGTGCCTGCTCCAACTCGAGCAACGCGGCCTTCGCGTTGTAAATTTTTTGAAGCATGTCGGGCATCGAAACGATGGGCTTCCGGCGGGGCTTAGGGTTACGTGGGGCTCGGGGACGTCGAAGGGCTTGCCGAGGGCGTCGGCACGACTGCCGGTCCGACCGTCACCGTCGATCCGCGAGCGTTGTGCAGAATCGAGACGTTCTTTCCGCGAGCACCCGGTCTGAAGGTGATCGTCTTCTTGTATCCGCCGCTTCGACCGGCACCCTGCTGCAACGGATTCCAAGTATCGTCCAACGCGGTGATCGTCTCGTTGCGGCGAACGATGGATATCTCGGAAACACGCGCGCCAAGGAAGATATTGCCGCCGGTCGATCCTCCGAATCCGCCGCCAAAGTCGACGGCTCCGGGCACGGGAACCCCGACGATCGGCTGCAACGAGTCTTCGAACGCATACTGACCCCGCTCGAACCTTTCACCCGAAACGGTAACGTCGATGCTGCCATCCGTGATCAGGTCCACGACCTTCGCCGCGACCGTGCTGTCGCCGGTCAAATGAGTCAACGTCACCGAGGGTGCCGAGGGCACGCTCGTGGGTGTCGAGGAGGGCGATGTGGAGGGCGACGTCGTGGGGTACGCAGTCGAAACGGGCACGGTTACCGAGAGTGCCCCGATGCCGAAATCGTTGCCTCGAATTTCACAGGAGGTGCAGTTCAAAGTGCCGCCGGCTAGCAGCGCGCCGCTCACCGAAGGCTCCGTGGAGACGGTGGCGCCCCCAAAGTTGGAGAGCTCGGCCATCAAGTTTCCGAGAACGTCGAGCGACCAATACCCCGCGTGCGAGTTTGGAAGCTTCAGTTTCGACGCGCCGAGGTAGACCTCGCTCATCGTGACGGTGATACCCGGCGCAATTTCGAGCGTGGTGTACGCGCTTTTCGCCGGAGCGTGCACCGTTTGTTCGAAGAGCGTATCTTGTCCGAAACCGTCGATAAACGTACCGCCGCGCGGACCGTTACCGAAGTTCATCCCGGTAAGCGTGACGGCCTTAGGAATTACGATTGGGAACTTTTCACCGTTGGCCGCCGTATAGTCGCCGGGGGCCAGACTAATCGTTACGCCCGAGGCGAGCTTCGCCGTTTCGAGAACGTCGACGGCTTTCGTCAACGTCCGATATGGCTTGCTCTGAGTTCCGTTGCCGCTGCTGTCGCTACCTGTAGTTGGATTGACGTAGAGCATTGAGAGAGGTTGCAGCGTCGCAGGAATCGCGGAGGGCTTGCCCCACCGCGTGCAGGCGGTACCGCTGACGAGCGCCGCCAGGGCCATAACGGCGACGACTGAGAAAAAGAAGCGCGAAGCCCAGGCACGATACATTTTTACATCCCTTTGCCGCGGCCTGTGCCGGGACCTCGGGGAGTCGCCCCTCGCACCCATGAAGAGATGAAATGATGGTTAAGTCCATACCGGTTCGTTCCGTCATCGACGCCGTTGCCGGCGCCTCTGCCGCCTGGTGCGACGTGCGCTACGCGCCTCGCCGTCGTGCCGTAGACGCGGTCAGCAACCGTACCGGGTACTCGCCGCCTGTGGTGGAGTTTGCGTTCGACCGGCTTTTTCGTTCCCTAGGAGGCGACGCCATCGCCGCGGTCATCGCCGCCGAGCTCGGTTCGCTGGAAGTCCTGGACGGTTTCGTGGATTTGGGCGCGCGCGGCATGACGCGAGCTCTGCCGATCGGCCGAGTCTGCGTCATCTCGAGCCGCACGACGATCGGCGTTGCCATCGTACCGGCGATTTTCGCCCTTTGTGCGAAATGCGACGTGCTCGTCAAAGATCGCGACGACCATCTGGTGGCGGCGTTCTTTGCAACGCTTACCGAGATCCTCGCGCAGCTGGGCGACGCCGTTGCGGCGCGGCCGTGGCTGGGGGAGAGCGACGACGTAAACCTCGATGCTTTCGATTCGATCGTTGCCTTCGGCAGCGATCGCACGCTGGCCGCAATCTCCGGCGCGCTGCGGTTTCCGGCGCGCTTGATTTCGTACCCGTCGAAGCTGAGTGCCGGCTATCTTTCGTCGCAAGCGCTCGCAACCAGAGGCGCCGCCGAAACCGTTACGCGCGGAGCCGCCCGCGACATGCTGCTCTACGACGGCGAGGGATGTCTATCGCTGCGCGCCCTCTTCATCGAGCGCGGGGCAAACGTTTCCCCGCTGCAGTTCTGCGAAATGCTGCGCGACGCGGTCGAACTCACCGCGACGGAGTTTCCCGCAACGGCGTCGGCACGATCGTCGGCCCAACTTGCAATGGCGCGCGATACCGCGAGCTTCCGGATGGCCCCGGGAGAACACATTTTCACCAACGCTCAGTCGAGTTATTTACTGCTCTTCGATCCTCCGCTCGACGGGCCGCCGCTCTTAACTCCGCGCGCGCTGAGCGTTTATTCCGTAGCCGATCCGCACGAAGCCGCCGCCTACCTGAGACGACACGGAATTGCTCTCGAAGCACTCGCCGTTGCGCAACCCGCCGACGCCGCGCTTTGCAGCGTTGCCGCCAGCTTGGGCGCGTCGCGGATCACCGCGTTTGGCTCGCTTCAGAACCCGCCGCTAGCTGCCTTTCACGGCGGCCGGCCCCGTGTCGCCGAGTTCGTTCGCTGGATTTCGGACGAAACGTGAGCCTGCGCGACTTGGAACGGCTCGTCGAAAGCGTGCCCGGCCCGCGCAGCAAGCGCCTGGCTTCGCAGCTGCGCGCGTACGAGTCGCGCAACGTCACCTACTTGAGCGACGATTTCCCGGTCTTCTGGGAGTCGGCCAACGGCGCAACGGTAACCGACGTTGACGGCAACCGCTACATCGATTGCACCGCGGCATTCGGCGTTGCGAATGCCGGGCATTGCAATCCGCGAGTCACCGCCGCGGTCCTCGAGCAAGTCGAGCGCCTCGTGCACGGCATGGGCGACGTTCACCCGTCGGCGGTCCGCGTGCGGCTTTTCGAGCGCCTGTCGCAAATTCTGCCGGGAGATCTCGATAGGGTTTTTCTGGCAACCACCGGCTCCGAAGCGATCGAGGCGGCACTGAAGACCGCGATGCTCTACACCGGCAAGGCGCGGTTTGCAGCGTACCGAGGCGGCTATCACGGTCTCTCCTTCGGCGCACTCGCCGTCGGCGGCATCGACCGCTTCCGCGCGCCGTTTGCCGCCGCCCTCGGCAACGAACCGCTGCTGCTCGACTTTCCCAAAGCCGACGGTGCGGTCAACCCGCGCGAGGCCGCCGCGGAGACGCATCGCCGGCTATCGGAACGAGACGACATCGCCGCGCTCGTGGTCGAGCCGATCCAAGGACGTGCCGGCATCATTCTGCCTCCTCCCGGATACCTTCGCGAGCTGCGAGCGGTCTGCGACGAACGGCAAATCGTGATGATCGTCGACGAAATCTACACGGGGTTCGGGCGCACCGGGACGTGGTTTGCCGTCGAATGCGAAGGCGTCGTTCCGGATATCCTCTGCATCGGCAAGGCGATGGGCTCCGGCTTTCCCATCAGCGCCGCAGCCGGGCGATCGCAGGTCATGGACGCCTGGCCCCTCTCCAGCGGCGAGGCCCTTCACACCTCGACATATCTGGGTCATCCGCTCGGTTGCGCCGCCGCAGTGGCCACGATCGACGAGATCGAGCGCTTGCAGCTTCCCGCGCGGGCGCGCCGGCTCGGCGGCGAGCTCGGCTCCCGTCTCCGTGACCTCGGACCGAGCCACGGCATCGTCGAGGTGCGCGGCCGCGGATTCCTGTGGGGCATTGCCTTTCGCGACGCGGCCGTGGCGGCGGCCGTCGTCAAACGGGCGCTCCGCGCGGGCGCGATCTTCCTGCAATCCGGGTCGGCGGGCGAGGTTATCGCGATTTCGCCGCCGCTGGTCATGGGTGAAGAGCAGCTCGCGCGAGCGCTTGAAATCCTCAAGGTCGCCATCGAAGAAACAGCATAACACGCAATCGTGAAACGCTTACGAATCGGAATCGTCGGCGCGGGATTCGGCGCCATCGCACACCTGCCGGCGCTGCGTAACCATCCACGGTTCGAGGTCGTGGCGATCGCCTCGCCGTCGACTGCCGCCGCGATTGCGCGTGAAGCCAATCTTCCGTTCGCATTTACCTCGTGCGATGAGATGCTGGCCGGTTGTTCGCTCGACGTCGTCACCGTCGCCTCACCTCCATTCGTTCACGCCGAGAACGTCCTGGCGGCGCTTGCGGCCGGCAAACACGTCCTCTGCGAAAAGCCGTTCGCCCTCGGCGTCGCCGACGCGCAGGCCATGCTCGAGGCATCGGCCGCGGCCGGCACGGCGTGTGGCGTAGCACACGAGTTTCGCTTCATTCCTCAAATTCAAGCGATCAAAGAACTCGCAGCGAACCGGCACCTGGGGGACCTTCGCAATCTCGAGATCACCCTGCTGCGCTCCACGCTGCGGCGCCGCGACCACCGTCCGCGCAGTTGGTGGTTCGATGCAAAGCGCGGCGGCGGCTTGGCCGGCGCGGTGCTCTCACACCTGATCGATCAGGCGAGCTGGCTCGGTAACTACGTGCCGGAAGCAACGCAGGGGCTCCGCCGAACCGCGAACGCGCAGCGCGAAGACGATCGCGGGCCCTTTCAATCGACGGTGGACGACGGCGCCTTCGCGCTGGTGGACTACGGTAACGGCTTCGTCGCGCGTCTCACCGCCGACGGCACGACCGCCGTCGACAGCTACACCTGCGCCCTTCACGGCGAGCAGCGCACCGCCGTTGCCAGTGGGCCTACGCTGACGGAGCTGGCACTCTACACGGTCGACGCCGGCCAAACCGACGAGCTGACGTGCAAGCCGTCACCTTATAGCGCGTTCGAGACGCTCGGTGCCAACGTGCCGCTTCTGATGGAACTCTACGACGAGCTAGTGAAAAGCATCGAAGGTAAGGCAAACGCGCTTCCGTCCTTCGAGGAAGCCCTGGCCACGCAGAAGGCGCTGGCGGCCGTCGGCTACGGCTCCTGACCTTTCGCATATCGCCATAAGAGATTGAGTCCAATGGTCGTCGCGCGTCGTTGAACGGTTTCGCGATCGCCCTCGAGGCGAAAGTCCCAGACGCGCGAGCCGTCCGTGCCGTCGTCTAACGCAAAGATCACGAGGCCAACCGGTTTCTCGGGCGTGCCGCCGTCCGGCCCGGCAATCCCCGTCGTCGCGAGCGCAACGTCGGCACCCAAGCGCGCGCGCGCGCCGCGCGCCATCTGGCGCGCGACCTCCTGACTCACGGCGCCGCTACGCTCGAGCGTCGCAGCTTCCACGTCGAGTTGCGAGCGCTTCACCGAGTCGTCGTACGCGACGACGGCGCCTACGAACGTCTTGGACGAGCCCGGCACGCTGGTAAGCGCCGCGGCGATGCGACCGCCCGTGCACGATTCCGCTATCGCCAGACGCTGCCGGCGCGACGCAAGCAGCGCTAGGACCGCGCTTGCCGGCGTCTCCGCGTCGTAACCGAAGACGCCGTCTCCGAGCCGCGCAACGATCTCGCGCTGCAGCGGGGCGATCATTGCCTCGGCCTCGGCGGCGCCCGGCGCTTTGGCCATGATCTTCACGTCCGCGCGGAATTCGTGAGCGAGCACCGCGATCTTTGGATTCTCACACGAGCGGAAGAGATCGCCGATGCGGTGATCGATTTCGGACTCGCCCAGACCGATCGTATGAATGACGCGCGTGACGATCGTTTCGCGAGCGCCGAAGCGTTCGCGCAGAAACGGCACCACCTGCTCGACAAGCATCGGTTTCATCTCACGCGGGACGCCCGGCATGCACGTGACGAACTGCTCCCCGCTCGCAAACGCAATGAACCCGGGCGCGGTGCCGCGTGGGTTGTCGAGCGGCCGGCTCCCTGCGGGCAACTCCGCCTGCTTGAGATTGTTCGCGCGCATCGGACGCCCGAACTTCGCGAAGATCGTCTCCATCTGCCGCAGCGCGGGTTCGTACGGCTCCGTTCCAATGCCGAGCGCGCTGCAGACCGCATCCCGCGTGAGATCGTCGACGGTCGGGCCGAGACCGCCCGTCATCACGACGCCGTCGGCCCGGGCGAGAGACGTTCGAATCGCGGCGGCGATCCGCTCGCAATTATCCCCGACGCATTGCGTCGAGTGAACGTCGATGCCGGCGCGTGCCAGTTCGCGGGCGATGAAGGGCGTGTTGGTGTCGACGAGCTGGCCGAGCAGCAACTCGGTGCCGACGGCAACTATCTCAACGCTCGCCATCACGCTGCTCGAACCAGGCGGGATATTCGAAACGCAC
Source organism: Candidatus Cybelea sp. (assembly GCA_035308305.1). Taxonomy (GTDB): domain Bacteria; phylum Vulcanimicrobiota; class Vulcanimicrobiia; order Vulcanimicrobiales; family Vulcanimicrobiaceae; genus Cybelea. Next base: position 10,169 of record DATGGV010000014.1, read on the forward strand.
GTCGACGCGAAAACCGCGAGCCGCTTCGATCATCGCGGTACGCCGCACCTGCGAGCTTTCGGGAGCGGGATGCTCGGCTCGCACGCGCTCTCGCCGCTGCGCCAAGATCTCGATGAATTGCGCGAATCGCTCGTCCAGCGCCCGCTGCAGTGCATTTTTGAGGACCTTGCCGACGCGCGGCGCGAGACCCGCCGTAGAGATGGCAATGCGGACCGGGCCCGCTTTCGCGATGGCGGCCATTGCAACGAATCCGAAGCGCGGCTGATCGATGCAGCAGAGCAAGAAGCGATGGCGATCTGCAAGCTCGCGCAAACGCGCAGAAAGCGCCGCGTCCCCAGGAGTCGAAATCACGAAGAACGCGTCGATAACGTCCGGGTCGCGCAGCTCCGCAACGTCGCAGATGCGGCGCACGCGCGCGCCCGACTCCTCCAGCGCGGCGGCTTTGGCGATCGCCTCCGGGTCGTCCGCGGCGCCGATCACGACGCACGCGCGGCCTTCCAGGTTGAGGCTAACCGGAAAGAACGGCTTGCGAGACATCAATAGTCCACCGGACGGAGGTAGAACTCGTTGATTGCCGTGTTGCTCAGGAGGGCCGTCGTCGGAAGATGCCGTTTCCAATGCGTCGAGTCGACGCGCCGGCGCACGAGCCGCACGTCCTCTTGTTTGAAACCGCGCTGTATCATGGCGGCATCGGAATAACCCTGCAAGATACAGGCGAGAATCGCATCGGCGCGCGCATAGCTGATGCCGAGGTCGGCTTCGTCGGTTTGATTGGCCTCGAGATCGGCGCTGGGCGCCTTCTCAATCAACGGCTTCGGCACGCCGAGATACCGCGCCAGCGCCCAGACCTGACTTTTGAAGAGATCGCCAATGGGATTGACCGGCGGCGCGTCGTCCGCATGCCACGTGAAATATCCCAAGAGGCGCTCGGTTTTATTTCCCGTACCGATCGGCAGCGCGTCGAACTTCGCGGATTGATCGAACAGCACGACCATCCGCGTACGCGCCATGACGTTGCCGCGGCGGCGCGCATCGGCATCCGGCTGGGACTGCAGATATCCGTCGACGGCCGCGCTGATATCGAGGGTCTCGCAACGGACCCCCGTCGCCTCCACGACGAGCGCCGCATCGGTTAGGCTTGACCGGTTCGAGGACCGATACGGCATCCGGATGGCGTAGACGTTCTCGGGTCCCAAAGCTCGCGCACAAAGAAAGGCCGTCACCGCGGAATCCACACCGCCGGAAAGCCCGATCACGGCCCTGGGGATTTTTCTGCGCAGAATTAGCTCGTCGCGCAAAAATGCGACCAGCCAGTCCGCCGTGACGGCCGGATTGAGGCCCGGCGGTTCCAAGGGCGCGGCGCTTGGCTCAAGGATCGGCAGCGTCACGTCCGCCTCGCGGCAAAGGGAGCTCGGGATCGAGTAAGAGGTCCGGCAAAACCGCAGCGAGATCTCCCAGCAGCGGCAACGTTGCCCGCGCGCGGTCGATCTCGCGCAAATCGAGATCCGCTCGTACTATGCAGGGCTCCGTTGCCGGCGCCTGGACGAGAATGCTTCCGCGCGGATCGGCGATGAACGACGAGCCCGTCATCCCTTTGCCGCCCTCGAATCCCGTCAGCCCCGCGTAGACGACGAAGATGCCGTGTTCGATTGCGGCCAAGCGCAGCGTGTCGCGCCATTGCGTGATGCTCGCCAGTTCGCCCTCCCCTTCGATTCCGCGTCCCGGCGACGCACTGGGCACGATGAGAACTCGCGCGCCCTTGATTGCCGCCAACGTCGCGGAAATTGCGTGGCAGGCGTCTTCGCAGACCAGCAGTGCCATTCTCCCGAACTCCGTCTCGAATGCCTCGAGGCGGCGCCCGCGCGACAGAAAGCGCTCTTCGTCGAAGACGCCGTACGTCGGCAAGAACATCTTGCGATGAACGTGCACGATTCGCTCGTCGCGCGGCTCCACGTGCACGTAAGCGGCGCTGTTGTAAAAGGTCCCCTCGTCGTTCTCAAAAAAGCCCGCAACGATATCGGCCGTTTGCCCGCCGCTCGCCTCACGCCAAGTCGCCCCAATATCCCGCGCAAACCGCTGAGCCGTGACGGCCAGCTCGTAGACGGCGCCTTCGAGAAAGTATCCGGTCATCGCGGCTTCCGGCAGCACGAGCAAGTTCGGTGCATCGGCCGCGAGCTGGCCAAAGGCAACGCCCGCGGCGCGGAGATTGGCGTGATACTGCCCTTTGCCGGGCTTCGTTTGCACGATCGCCACCCGCAGCGAAACCGCTTCAGGCACCGGGGACGCTCGTCGCCGTCTCGACCTGTTCGTCGCCCGGCACCCTCCTGCCGAGTTGCGCCGCGCACATCTCGGCCGGATAGGTCCAGATCTCCGCAAGCGTCGGATGCAGGTGCGGAATGCGCATGAATTGATCGACGGTCGCTTCGAAGTTCATCGCCACGATTATCTCATGAATCAGCTCGGAGGCCTGAGGCCCGACGATCGCCGCACCCAGGATGCGTCCGCTTTCGCGGTCGGCCATCATCTTCACGAAGCCTTTCGTCTTGGCCAGGCACTGCGCTTTACCGTGCTCGGCAAAGTCGTACCGTCCGCTGACGTAGGCGGTGCCCTCGCGTTGCAGCTCTTTTTCGGTTAGCCCCACGGCGGCGATCTGCGGATCGGTAAAGATCGTGTGCGCACCGACGAGCCGGTAGTCGGCACGCTCCGCCCCGTCGAGACATGCGTTTCGCGCGGCGACCTCGCCTTGATAGATTGCGACGTGAACCAGCATATACTCGCCGGTAACGTCGCCGACGGCAAAGACGCTCGGGTTGCTCGTGCGCATCGTTGCGTCCACCGCGATTCCCGCAGCGGCGTGGTACTCGATTCCGGCTGCCTCCAAGCCCAAGCCTGCCACGTTGGGCACGCGGCCGAGTGCGTAAAATATCTCTTCACCCGCCGCCTCGGAATCGCTGCCATCGCGAGTGTAGCGCACGATCTTTTCCGCTCCGCGGCGCAGCACTTCGGTCAGCGTCGCGTGCTTGACAACCTCGATCCCCTCCTCGACGAAGTACTGCGTGAGCGCGTTTCCAACATCGTCGTCGCTGGGCGTCAGCAGATGACCGCTGCGAATCAAGAGGGTCGTACGCGCCCCCATTCGCGCGAGAAACTGTCCCAGCTCGCAGGCCGTGTAGCCGCCGCCCAACACGACGACGGATCTCGGAATTCGCTCGAACTCCAGCACCGCATCGCTGTCGACGTAGCCTGCCGCGCTCAAGCCCGGCAGCGCGTTTTCACTCACGCTGCTCCCCGTGGCGATCACAAAGCGGTTGGCCTCGAGCTCCGTGCTCTCGCCGACGAGAAGCTGCGTTGGCGAGAGAAAACGTGCCGCGCCCAGATAGAGCGGGAACGAGTTGATCCCCTCGATGCGATAGTCGGCGAACTCCTTGACGAGGACGCGCTTGCGAGCGGCTATGAACGGCAGGTCGATCTTAACCAGTCCCACGTCGATGCCGAGCGCGTCCGCGTCGCGCGCGTCCTGGAGTGCGTCGCTCGAGGCGAGGAGCGCTTTGCTGGGCATGCAGCCGCGTAGAATGCACAGACCGCCCAGCGGCCCCGTGTCTACCAGCGCAACGTCGCAGCCGAAATCGTGCGCCGTGCGAGCTGCGGCGTAGCCGCCCGACCCCGCCCCAACCACGATGAGATCGTGACGCTTACTCCGTCCCGCCATCAGCGCCCGGTGCGCGTCCCGTATACCGCGCGCATCAGAGACTTTCTCATCTTCATGGTGCCCTACAAAGGGAAGCGGCTCATTTCCTGTTAAAGACGTTCGGGCGTGTCGGCGGGAACCAATCTCTCTGCTTCAGTGAATCCGCGCCCTTTACGGCTTGGCGATCTCTTGATTGCGGGCTGGCCGGCGCCGGTCGCAGTTACGCTTGCCGGATTGACGCTCGGCTTTTTCGCCTGGTATGCGTTTCTCGTTCCCGGCCTGCGCGGCGCGGCAAGCGAAATCGGCCTGATCGGCTCGATGCTCGCCGGCACGGCGTTTGCAATCGCCATTTGGTTGGCCTACTCGCACTATCTCTCCCAGCGCGCGGCGATAACCCTGGCGCGTTCCCTGCGGTACGATGCCCTGACCTGGCCGCCGTTTCTGCTGCTGTGGCTCACGTTCGTTTCGTCTTCGCAGTTCACGCACGGCGCGCGCCTCTTTCTGATCGCGGGCGCGCTTTTCTGCATCGGCAAGGTCCTGATCGCCGCGCGCTTCAACCAAACCGTGCGGGAGGTTTTGATCGACTTCGCCGCCACCCGCATTGCGATCATCGTCATTGCGGAGCTCGCGGCGGTAATTATCGGACAGCGCGCGGGCACGCACGTTCAAGAATCGTCGCACGCATTGCTGGCCGTTTGGGGACGCTGGGATGCCGTGCACTATCTCGACATCGCGACGCAGGGCTACCAAGGCACCGACATGGCCTTTTTCCCGCTCTACCCGCTGCTCATCCGCCTCGTCGGCGCGCTGGCCGGGAACCACTTGATTGCCGGCCTGCTCATCTCCAGCGCCAGCTTTTTCCTCGGACTGCTGTATCTCTATAAGCTGCTCGAGCACGAGTACGATCGCGCCGTCGCTCGCCGGGCGATCTTTTACGTCTCCATCTTTCCGACCGCGGTCTACTTTACCGCCGTCTATACCGAGTCACTCTTCTTCATGCTGACGGTTGCGTCGTTTTACTACATGCGCGAGCACAAGTGGTGGATCGCCGGCTTCGTCGGATTCTTGGCCGCGCTCACCCGCGTCGAGGGCGTCCTATTGCTCGTACCCTTCCTGATGGAATGGTCGGCCGTGCGGAAATCCCCCAAAAAGAGCGATCGCTACGGGGTCTACGCCGCCGCGCTCGTTCCGCTTGGCCTGGCCACCTATATGGCCTACCTCTGGGTACTCCGCGCCGACCCGCTCTACTTTTCGCACGTCCAAATCCATTGGAACCGGCATCTCGCCCCGCCGTGGGTCAGTCTGGTCAATGCCTTCGGAAAGCTGGTGCATAGCGGCGGCGCAGCGGTCGCGCACGAGTCGCTCGAAGTTGCCTTCACGCTCCTGATGATCGGCGTCTTGCTGGCCGGCTGGCACAGTCTGCGCCCCTCCTACATCGCGTATATGGCGCTCTCGATCCTCGTTCCGATGTCGACGTCAAACCTGATGTCCATGCCGCGTTTCGCGCTCGTGCTCTTTCCGATGTTCGCCATTCTGGCGCGCTGGGGCGAGCGTCCGTGGGTAAACAACGTGATCCTCGCCTTTTCGTTGCCGCTGCTCGGGCTCTTCACCGTGCTCTTCGCCGATTGGTACTGGGTTGCGTAGGCGGGGGGTTCGCCAATTCATAAAGTTCGCAATCGTCGGCACTTCCGGTACGGTCGTCAACTTTCTCGTAGCCCACGCGCTCGAGAAAACGACCACGCTCTCTTGGTTCACCGACTTCGCGATCGGCTTCATGGTCGGCGGCGTGTCGAACTACATCTTCAATAGAATCTGGACGTTCGGCTCCCGCCGCAACCCATTCGTCGAGGGCTTACAGTTTCTCGCGGTGTCCGCGATCGCGCTGATCGCCGGCCGCATCGTCTTCGCAGTCGCGCAGCATTACGATATTCATCATTTCACTGCCACCTGGTTCGTCGCGACGCTCTCCGGCACGTTCGTGAACTTCTTCATGAACAAGTATTGGACGTTTCGGCACCTCAATTGAACAAGGCTTGGATCGCCGGCCTGCTCGGAGTTCTAACGATCGCGCTGGCCTTGCGATTGTACGCCATCGGCAACCCGATCGTGGACCATCCGGGTTGGCGGCAAGGCGACACCGCCGCCATCGCTCGGAACTTCGCGGAACGCAAGTTCGACATCTTATACCCGCAAACGACGTACAACGGGCCGCCGCCGAACTACGTCGAGCTCGAACTGCAAATCGTGCCCTTCCTGGCCGCATCGCTCGATAAAGTCTTCGGCGTTCACGAGATCTTCGGGCGCCTGATCGCCGTGGCGTTCAGCCTGGGTACCGTCGGCGTGCTCGCCGTTTTCGCGCGCTGGCTTTTCGGCAGCGCCTTAGCCGGTTTGATCGCGAGCTTCTTCTACGCAATCTTTCCCGGGAGCGTCTACTACGGGCGAACGTTCATGCCCGATTGCGCGATGGTTTTCTTCCTGACCGCCGCGCTCTACGCCGCCGCGCGATTGCTTTTGGACCGCGAGCGGCTCGCGGCGCGCGCCGTGGCCGGGGTGACCGCCCTTCTTACCCTCGCGTACCTCGCAAAGCCCGTCGCACTTTTGGGGCTGGCACCGCTCTGCGGCCTACTCTGGGACCGCGTTCGCGCGCGCAAAGCGATGGTTCCCATAGCCACCGCTATTCTCGTTTTACTTCCCGTTCTGTTGGTATGGCTCTACGACCGGCGCGTCGCCTCCTATGCCGAGTGGCATTGGGCCAGCGGCATCACCAAGCTCCACGTCCTTCCCTCGCTCCAAGGCGCGTTTGGCAGCCTGGCGGCGTTCGGCGCCAAGTGCACGCAGTTCCGGATGGCGCTGGGAATGCTGCGAGAGACGATGCTCGGCCGCATCTCGTTCTTGCTCGCCATTGCGGCCTTCGTTGCGCTGCCCTGGATAACCACGCGCAGCAAGACGCTTCTCTGGGCCTGGCTCGCGGGTGGCCTCGCCTACGTCTTCGTCGTCGTGACCGTCGAGCGCGTTGACTACTACCTCTATCCCCTTTTGCCGCTCTGCGCCTTGGCCATCGGCGGTCTGCTCGCGCGCTTTTTGGCGTTGGTGCGCGGTGTAGACGCGGCGCCGGCGGCCCGCTACGCGCTCGTCGCGCTCGTTCCCCTGGCAGCTCTCGCCGCGCTTCTGACCAGCCGCGCTCCGGTTGCGGCCTACTACGCGTACAACGGGCAGGCGTATCGCGACGCGGTCGAACTCGATCGCACGCTGCCGCCGGGAGCGCTCGTGGTGATCGCTCATTACGGCGCCGACCTGCAGTACTACATCGATCGCTTCGGTTGGGAAGAGGATCCGTTGCTCTGGACTCCGTTCGACGAAGAGAGCGCGATTGCCAAAGGCGCGCGCTACTTCATCGCGGTCGAGGACCATCGCTTGCGGCACAATCTCGAGCTGTGCGCGTGGCTGCAACGCTTTCCGGTGACGACCACACCGGGCGGATGGCCGGTCTACCAGACCTCGCCGGGCGCGCCGTCGGCGAGCGCGACACGCTTCTGGCGAGACTTCCGCACGGCCGAGCGTAACGGGTCCGGCAGAGCCTTCCTCGACTCGCGCGGCGTCTGCAAAATTAGCCGGGTTTGATCTGCCAGGACTCGAGCAGAGTTCGAAACGCATCGGGCCCGACGGCGATGCTTCCGCGGAACGGATAGTCCAGGCCGACGACGAGGAATAACACCAGGCCGATCGTCAAGCTCAGCCCGCCGATCATCAGCTGCTGCATCAGGACGCGCTCGAAGCCGAAAAGATAGGTGAAGGCGACGGTAATGTACGCGCCGGCGACCAGCACGACCCACATGATGCCGTTGATCCCAATGAAGTCGATCGTGAGGCGCGTCTCCCTATCCGCCAGGGCCGTGTCCATCGCCGAGAGCATCTGCGCGTGAACGTCCGCAGCTCCGGCGGAAGTTACGGGTAAGTGACGCACGTACCGGTCGGACTCCTCCAGCAACGCATTCGACGCCGCCGCGCGTTCGCCGTGGCGCATTCGAGGCCACTCTTCGTCAATTATAGAGTGCACGTAGGCTTGCAGCATCGCCTGCAGCCGGTCGCCATGTGGAAAGGACTCGGCATCGCGATAGACCGTTGCAACGGCCTCCGCTTCTTCGTAACTTCGCGCCTCAGCTTGGTTGAATCGTTCCCAGGTACCGATTGCCACGAAGGCCAGCAAAACGGCGTAGACGACCCCGATGACCGCAAGAATGAACCCGGCGCGGTCGTTGTGCGTCAGAAGAATCTCTCTGGATGCGGTGATGGCGACCAAATACCCCATCGCGAGCGTAGAAATGACGAACCCTCCGACGATCAGCAAGCCTGCAGCCAACGTGGGCAAGGATTCGAGCCAAGCGATCATTGATTCGTCATCGCTTATGGCAGCGGCAGCAGCGACGCGGCGCCGAAGGTCGTCGATTGCGACGGTACTTCCGGCACACCCGACGAGACGAGCTGGCGGTAAACGATCAACCGATTGGTATCCTTCGCAACCTCTAACTCGAGTTCGTAACTGCGCTTGATGGCCGACGTGAGGTCGTCGGTGTCGAACGTGTAGCTGAAGCGCCGCAAATCGCGTCGCAGCAGCGCATTGGTCGCGTCGAACTGCTGGTACGCGCGCGCGATCTCCAGCCCCGTGGCGCGGTAGGTCGGGTAGTTCGACACCACGATTTCGCGCTTGAGCTTCGCCTGGTCGATCGTGGCTTTGAGCGCCGCGAGCGCCGCGCTTTGCGGGTCGACCGCGAGCCCGCCGTCCACGGTGGCCAGCGCATCGTCGAAGCTGCCCCGGCTAAACTCGAGCCTCGCCAGGTCCGCCGCGGCCGTGACGAATCCGGCGCGGGCCCGAGCGTCGTTCGGGTCGACGCGCAGCGCTAACCGGTACGACGTTGCCGCGTCGCGGACGCTTCCTTGAAGCAATGCGACGTCGCCTTGGTGCACGCGCGTATTCACGATCCAACGTTCGATCGAACCGGCACAACCGCCCAGCACTAAGGCCGCGCAGAGCGCGGCTACTGCTTTAAAAATGAATCTGACCCGCAAATCGGGCAACCACCTCGATGACGACGGCGGCCGGATAGAGGATCGCCTGCGAGAGCAGCGATCCGATGATGGCCGTCAACGAAAGATAGAACACCATGGAGCGAACCTCCTGGATGGTGCGCTTACCGTGGATGGCCTGGTCCGTGATCATCGACGACGTCGGGTCGACGAAGAGCGTGAAGGCAATGGTGCCGACCCCATTGATCACTCCGGAAAGACCGATCGCGGTGCGAGCGACACCGCCGTCGAGAACCGACGCAAGATATGACGCCTGAACGCCGATTGCGTAGACGCACATGACGAGCGTGTTGAAGATCAGCAACCGCTTGGGAACGGCTCGCCAATCAAAGGAGCGCAGCTGCGCAAGCCCGGGCAGATGCTCCGAGCGAAAGACGTCGCGGATAACCGACGGCGCGCCGAGCCGCAGCAGCGAGTGCGGCACGGATCCCCGAGCCTCAAACGAGTAAACGCCGCGACGAAAAAGATACGTGAACATCGGCAGAAATAGCGAGAAGGCGATCATGCCGCAGGTTCCGGCGAAGACGATAAGGCGCAGCTGGAGCTCGAAGACGTGGTGCCAGCCCGCGACGTTCACAACCGCGTTGCCGGCCACGTCGGAGAGCGGCCCGACGAAAAAGGCCATAAAGAGATTGGCAAGCCGCCCCGTCGTGACGAAGAGATTGAAAAGCGAGATCGACGTCGCGATCCGTTTGGTTTGCACCCCGGCGAGCCGCGCCGCATAGGCTCCAATCGTCACACCCTGGACGATAAACGTGATCGCCATCGCGCCGATAAGCTTCCCCGACCACAGATGCGGCGCCGCCGAGGCCAGCATTATGCGGCGGTGCGGCTCCAATCGATGGCGGATTCGTCGACCGGGCCGATAATGCACAGCCCAAGATTCTCTTCGAGCAGCAGCTCCCGCGCCAGCTCTTGCACCTCATCGGCCGTGACGGCGTCGATGCGCTGCTCGACTTCCTCGGAGTCGACGTGCCGCCCGAGCGCAAACTCGTTACGCCCCAGGCGAATCATCCGGCTCGAGGTGGATTCCAACTGCAGCGTGAGGCTCCCCTTGATATGCTCTTGGGCAAGCCGAAACTCGTCGTTGCCAATCGGCATCGATCGCAGCGCAGCGACCTGCTCGACGATCAGATTGATGCAGGACTGGACGTTTTTCGGAGACGCGCCGGCATAGATGCCAAAGAGGCCGGCGCGCCGATACGCCGCTTGGAACGAGTAGACCGTATAGACCAGCCCCCGCTTCTCACGAATCTCTTGGAAAACGCGGCTCGACATGCCCCCGCCTAAGACCGTGTCCAGCAGCGAGAGCGCGTACCTGCGCTCATCGGCAACGTCCAAGCCGCGGCTGCCGAGAACGAGGTGAGCTTGTTCGCCGTCCTTGAACCGCACGTGGCCCGCCGGCGTGGTTGCCGGCGAATCGGGCTCGGGCAAAACGCACGATCCTTCGAACTCGGCAAAGCGTTCGCAGACCAGCTCGACAAACCGGTCGTGCTCGACGTTGCCGGCGGCTGCGACCAGGACGCAGTTCGGCGCGTAGTGCGCCCGCATGTGCGAGTGCAAGTCCTGCGGGCTCACCGCCAGCACGGTCTCCTCGAATCCAATCGTCGGCTCGCCCAAACTCGAACCGCTCCACATCGTCTGCAAGAAGAGATCGTGGATCAGGTCCTCCGGCGAGTCTTCGTACATCTTGATCTCTTCCAGTATGACCTGCTGCTCCTTGGCGAACTCCTGCGGGTCGAAGAGCGAGTGCAGAAACATATCGGAGAGCACGTCGAGCGCCAGCGGGACGTGACGATCGATCACCTTCGCGTAGTAACACGTCGCCTCTTTATCCGTAAAGGCGTTCATGTTGCCGCCGACTCCGTCCATGGTTTCGGCGATCTCGCGCGCGCTGCGCCGTGACGTCCCCTTAAAAAGCATGTGCTCGACCAAGTGAGAGATTCCGCGCCGCTCGTGAGGCTCGACCGCCGAGCCCACGTCCGCCCAGATGCCCACGGTCGCCGAACGCACCCCCGGCATCGCTTCGGTCAGAACGCGAAGGCCGCTGGGAAGCGTCGTCTTCTTATACACCTGCGAAGCTCATGCTGCCGGCCTGAAGGCGTCGCGTGCCCACTCGCCGTCCCAGTAAACGCCGTCGCTCTCGTCCATGGCGCGCTCGCGCAGCGCCTGCGTGCCTTCGGCGCGCAGAACGGTCAAACTGAATACCGTGCGCGATGTCGGCCTCGCCAGGTCGCCGCTCACGATCTCGCCTTTGGTCACGTCGAGCGGAATCGCGGCCCAGAAATCGATCTCTTCGGCGTCCGGAGCGGCCGAGAAGATGCTTCCGGTCAGCGCGACGATTTCGTCGACGAACTCCGCGCGCGTCAGCGGGTGGTGAAACTTCACCCCCCAAATGCGAATTCCCACGATCAAGTGCTTATCCAGCTCGTTGGCCGAGACCTGATTGACCTCCGCGGGCCACTGCGTCCGAAAGATTGCGCGGCCGATGCTCTGCGCGATGTCGCGCCGGTTACCGACGGCGCGTGCCGTTGCGTCGAGGTCCGCGATGCTCGGCGCATTCGCACGCGCGATCGAACTCGCCGCCGCACAGGCGAGCACCGCCATCAGGGCGACTTTAATACGATTGCGCAAAATAGGCCCGAACCTTTGCGGGTTCCCCGCAGGCCACGCAAAGAACGTCGCCTTCCTGGAGCGCCTTGAGGACGCGCGTCGTCGCGGTCGTGGCGCGTTTGACCTCAGCTTCACACTCCGCGCGCTCGCACCAGGCAATATCGACCATGCCGGCCCGCGCGCGGCAGAGCTCCAAAAACTCGTTTCGATCCGTCGTGGCAATCGTGTGATCCAGCAAAAACGACTTCGCCTGCGCGTAGAGGGAGGCCTGAATTTCGTCGAGCAGATTGCGTAGCGTGGGTTCGATCTCGGTAAGCGCGACGCTTTGCCGCTGTCCGCTCTCGTCTCTGTTCCGATCTCTGCGCGCGAGCACCGCGGTGCCCGCATCGACGTCGCGCGGGCCGATCTCGATCCGAACCGGAACTCCTCGCAGATCCCATTCGCTGTACTTCCAGCCCGGCTGTTCGTCGCGAGCGTCCACGCGCACGCGCAAGCCCGCGCCGGCCAACTGCCGCGCCAACCCGTTGCAGACTTCGATTGCCCGGGCATCGCCGGAACGAACGATCGGCACGAGAACCGCTTGGATGGGAGCCAGCTTCGGAGGAATGCGCAGCCCGCGATCGTCGCCGTGGGCCATGATGAGGGCTCCGAGCATTCGCCACGAGACGCCCCACGAGGTCGTATACACGTACTTGACCGCCTGATCCGCGTCGGCAAACTTGATCTCGTAGGCTTTGGCAAAGTTTTGACCTAGGTCGTGCGAGGTCCCCGACTGCAGCGCCTTACCATCGGGCATCAAGGCCTCGATCGAAAAGGTCTCGACGGCGCCGGGAAAGCGTTCGCTGGCGCTCTTTGCGCCCGAGTAGACCGGCAGCGCCGCAACGTTCTCCGCGAAATCTTGATAGAGGCCGAGGATACTCAACGTCTCTTCGCGCGCTTCTTGCGCGCTCGCGTGAGCGGTGTGGCCCTCCTGCCAGAGAAACTCCATGGTGCGAAGGAAGGGGCGCGTGGCCTTCTCCCACCGCACGACGTTCGCCCATTGATTGATCAGAATCGGCAAATCTCGGTACGACTCGATCCATTGGGCGTACATCGTTCCGATGATCGCCTCCGAGGTCGGCCGAATCGCCAGGCGCTCCGTCAATACCTCGCTGCCGCCTTGCGTCACCCACGCGACCTCGGGAGCGAAACCCTCGACGTGCTCGGCCTCTCGGATCAACAGACTCTCGGGGATGAGCAGCGGAAAGTATGCGTTCTCGTGGCCGGTCGCCTTGAACCGTGCGTCGAGTTCTCGCTGCAGGTTCTCCCAAAGACCGAAGCCGTGCGGGCGCAGAACCACGCAACCGCGGACGGGTGAATACGAGACGAGTTCGGCCCGTAGACACACGGCAGTATACCAAGCGGAAAGGTCGGCCGATTTTGGAGGGATCTCCTTGACGGCGCCTCCGGCGAGCGCTTCCGACATGACCGGGGCCGTTTCGCTGCGGCGCTCGAAGCGCCTTCGCGCCGGGGATATCGGAGGCGGAACTCGCAATAGCAGAACGATGCCGAAACTCACCCGGATCTACACGCGCGCGGGCGACGGAGGGACGACGGGTCTGGTCGGCGGCCGCCGCGTGAAGAAAAGCGCCCCGCGCATCGCGACGTACGGCACGGTTGACGAGCTTTCCAGCGCAATCGGGGTCGCGCGCGCGGCGTTGCGACCGATTCTGGAGAGCCATGCGCGCGCGGCTCGCCTCGACGCTTGGCTCGCGTGGACGCAGGACCGCCTCTTCAATCTCGGCACCGATCTGGCGACCTTGGCCCCGGACCGCCGCGAAGGTCTGCCGCGGATCGAACCGGCCGACACGCTGGCACTAGAACGCGCAATCGACCGGGCGCAAAGCGAGCTTCCTCCGCTCGCGAACTTTATTCATCCGGGCGGCTCGCTTCCCGGCGCTCAGCTTCACTTCGCGCGCACTATTTGCCGGCGAGCGGAACGCCTCGTGGTGGCGCTGCTCGATGAAGATAGCGACGTTTCGCCCGAAGCGCTCCGCTATTTGAATCGCCTCTCCGACGCGCTCTTCGTCTGGGCTCGTTGGATCAACGAGGCGCTACGCGACACCGAGCATCTCTGGAACCCCGCGAGCCCGCCCCCCGAATAAAAGGGTGGTCGCCTGCTAGTGCGAACCGAGCGCGGAATGTCGTTCTTCTCTACGCTTTTCGCAACGACCAACGTCGACAAGCTGCGCGAGCTCGGGAAGCGCAAGATTCTTCGCCGCGCCTTGACCGCCAAGGATCTCGTGGCGATCGGCCTGGGAACGATGATCGGTGGCGGCATCTTCACGACGATCGGAACCGGCGTCAAGGGCGCCGGCCCAGCCGTGATCATCTCCTATTTGCTCGCCGGCCTGACCTCGTTCTTCGCGGCCCTCTGCTATGCGGAGCTGGGCGCGATGGTTCCGGTTGCCGGCAGCGCTTACACGTACGCCTACGCGACGATGGGCAAGCTCTTCGCGTGGATCATCGGCTTTGCGCTGATCTTCGAATACGGAATCAGCGCCGCCCCGGTCGCCCAGCAGTTCTCCGCGGCGATCCAAGACGTTTTTAAAAGCGTCGGCTTCGCGTTACCGGCCTGGGCGCAAGAATCGAACCTCATCATTCACGGCGCGTGGTGGATGCCGTCCAACTGGGATATACTCCATTCGCAGTACGACTTCGTGGCCGCGTTCTTCGTTATAGGCTTGAGCGTTCTGCTCTCCGTCGGCATTCGCGAAACGGCTACGGTCAACAACACCTTCGTCGTGTTGAAGATCTCCGCGCTCATCGTGTTTATCATCGCCGGGCTCTTTCTATTTCATGGCGCTAACCTGCACAACTTCAATCCGGTGGGGTGGGGCTCGCTGAAGCCCTTTGGGGGAATGGCCGACTACTCGTCGTCCGCCCAGCCCTATGGAATCGTCGCCATCGGCGCCTACGTTTTCTTTAGCTACATCGGCTTCGACACGGCGACGACGACGGCCGAAGAGTGCAAGAACCCGCAGTTCGACGTCCCAGTCGGCGTCATCGGCGCGCTGGCAATCGGAACGCTCATCTACTGCGCCACGGCAATCGTCCTCGTGGCTGCCGTGCCGTGGAATCAGGTTCCGATCAAGAATCCTCTGGTCTATGCGCTCGCGCCGTTACATATTCCGGCGCTTACCTGGGTGATCACCATCGGCGTTCTAGCCGGCACGACGAGCGTCGCGCTCGCGTCGCTGCTCGGCCAGTCGCGCATCTTCTACGTGATGGCGCGCGACGGCATGCTGCCGCCCATCGTCGCGAAGGTCAACACACGCTTCAAGACGCCGCTGGTTACCACGATGATCACCGGCGTCGCGGTGGCGATTCTCGCGCTGATCGTGCCGCTCAACAACCTGCTCAACTTGGTCAACATCGGCACGCTGATCGCCTTCACCGTCGTCTGCGCCGGCGTGCTCTATCTGCGACACCGCAAACCGGACCTTCCGCGGAGCTTCCGCGTGCCGTTCGTCCCGCTCTTCCCGATCCTGGGGATCGTCTGTTCGCTCTTCTTAGCGGTCTTCGGCCTTTCGCGCGCGACCTGGACGTGGTTCGTCATCGCGCTGATCTGCGGCTTGATCTTCTTCTTCTGCTACGGTTTCCGCAAATCCAATCCCGATGCGGTCGTTCCGGTCGAAGAGCCCGAGGGCATCAGCGAGCTTGCCTAAATCGCAATGTGACCATTCGTGTTTGATGATGTGCTGACCGTCAGACCTTTAATGAACGCGACCTCGTAAAGGACCGGACGGCGAGGTCTCAACATCCTGGGGGAAAAAGATCCGCCTCGTCGCGATCGTAGTCGAGGATATCTCCCGGCGAGCACTCGAGGACGAAACAGAGTTTCGAGAGGGTGTCGAAGCGCATGCCCCGGACCTTCCCCGTGCGCAGCAGGCTAAGTTGGGTTTCCGAGAGGCCGATCTGCTCGGCAACGTCGCGGGCGCGCATCTTGCGCCGCGCCAGCATGACGTCCAGGGTAACGCGCACCGGCATCAGACGAACTCGTCCAGCTTCGATTGCAGCTGCTGTCCTTGGCGCGCCAGCAAGATGAGGATGATCCCGACCAGGAACAGCGTCACATTCTCGACGTCGAGATTTATCGCGAAGCCGCGCATGGAGTTGAACCCATTTCCGATGAGAAAGATCAGGCTGGGTTGCACCAGAATGGCGGCAAACGCTCCGAGCATCAGATTGAACCCTATTTCCCGCAGCGCTCGGACCGCGGCAGGACCGAAGGCGTCGCCGCGGTCCATGCGAACGAAGGCCTCCGACGCCGACCACAACGCCCACAGGAAGAAAGCCGGGGCTAGCAGGCTGAACCAATAGACTTGCGTCATCATGACCGGGCCCTTCGATCCGTCGAGGTGGAGCAGCGCGCGTGCGCCCGTCTCGGTAAACAACGCGAGCCCTAACCCCACGGCCAGGATCCGGGTCAGAAGGGCTGAGATCGGAAAGCCGCGCTTGGCTGCGGGTAAAGTCGGCTTCGACACTAGAAACTCCCGTTAAAAGATAAAGTTATTTATCTAAAACAGAGTTTAGTTTATGTAAAACATAAAGTCAAGGGATCGGCGACCCGGGCGCGTGGCCGGCTCCCCCTGGAGGAAAGCGGCGCGCCGCCCTTCCTACGAGACCCGTCGGAGCCGGGGGCCTTCTGGCTGACGCTCCGTTAGTGCGGCTCGGCGGTAACTGGATTCGGCGCTTGGCCGATGCCGGGCGTTATTACTTCGATGCGAGCTTCGCGAGGGTTGTATCGCGCGCGAACGCCGAGCGCGCGTGCAACGGCGTCCAAGGAAATAAGCACCCGCCCGCGCACGCGAAACGGCGCATGCTTGAGCGTAAGCGGCATGCCGTTCACCGTCGCATGCGCGTCGCCGACGTGCAGCGTAAGCGTTTGACTTCCTAGGACCACGCTAATTTTACCCGTCTTCCCGTCGACCTCGGTTTCGGCACCCAGGGCGTCGGCGATCGACCGCAACGGAACGAACGCTTTCGCGTTTGCGGTCGTCACGGGCGGCACGTCGGTATCGACCCGCTCGCCGTCGACGAGCATTACGATCGGCCTGGAAAAGGCCAACACCGACGCCGCGAAGAGTGCGCAGATCGCAACCAGCGCAAGGCTCTGCCAACCCACTCCGCCGTACAGCTCGGCGACTCGCCGTTTCATACGGCCGGTTGCGCTACGGCCGGAGCGCCGCCGATCTCGTCGAGATATGCGGGATACTTCTCTGCGATGACCTTTTCGATTTCCAGCCGCAGCATTCCGAGCAGGTCGCTCTCCGGATAGGTGCCGACCAGCTCGCCGGCGCGATAGATCGCGCCCTTGCCTTTGCCGCCCGCAACGCCGACGTCGGCCATCTTCGATTCACCCGGACCGTTGACGACGCAGCCCATCACGGCGACTTTGACCGGCGCGCTATACGATTTTGCGATCGCTTCGACGGCTCGACCCAGCTCGAGCACCGATATCTCGGCGCGCCCGCACGACGGGCACGCGGTGATTTCAAAGCCCTTCTCGCGCAAACCAAGCGATTTGAGAATTCCCCAGCAGACGGGAACCTCTTCGATCGGATCGTCGGCCAGCGAGACGCGGATCGTATCGCCGATGCCTTCCCACAGCAGAATCCCCAGGCCGATCGATGACTTGATCGTGCCGTCGCGCAGCAGGCCGGCTTCGGTAATGCCGAGATGCAACGCATAGGGCGTGCCGCGCTCGCGCAACCGCTGGTCCATCAAGCGATACGCGCCGACCGTCGTGGCAACGTCGTGGGCTTTGAGCGAAATAGCAATCTCGGTATGCCCGTGCTCCTCGAGCATTTCGACGTGACGCAAGGCCGAGAGCACCATCGCTTCGGCGGTATGGCCGAGCGATTTCTCCAGGTCCGGCGCGAGCGAACCCATATTGACGCCGACGCGGATCGGGATGCCCCGCGCCTTCGCCGCGGTCACCACCTCCGCTACCTTCTTCGGATCACGAATATTACCGGGGTTTAAGCGCAGCTTCGCAACGCCGGCTTCGATCGCCGCCAGCGCCATCTTGTGGTCGAAATGGATATCCGCCACGATCGGAACGGGCGAACGGTAGACGATCGCCGGTAAACCCGCCGCATCGGGCGGATCCTTGACCGTGACGCGCACGACCTCGCAGCCTTCCATCGCGAGGCCGTAAATCTGTTCGAGCGTCTTGTCGGCATCGGCCGTGTCGGTCGTCGTCATCGACTGCACCACGACGGGGTGATCGCCGCCGATCCAGACGCTCTTGGCGTCGGCCTTGCCCGTCTTATTTTGGAGAAAGATCGGCTTGCTCTTGCGGCGGAGTCGAAGCATTACAGCACTCCCTGGCCTTTGACGATGCGCGTGATGTCGTGGAACGCGACAAGCATGACCAATGCAATCAGCGCCGCAAAGCCCGCCAGGTGAACCATCGCCTCTTTCTCCGGATCGACGGGGCGCCCGCGAATCAGCTCGGCGATGATAAACGCCGCGCGCCCACCGTCGAGCGCCGGAATGGGAAGCAGATTGAAGAGCCCAAGCGCAAACGAGATCGTCGCAGCGAAAGAAAGATACGGTCCCCAGCCCCAATCCTGGACCGTTGCTGCCGCCTGACCCATGCCGATCGGTCCGGCGATCTGCGGCGAATACTTCGCAAACTGCGTCACGAGCAGCACGATGCCTTCGACCGTCTCGTCGGCGATTACGGCAAACTGGTCGGCACTCTGGCGCACTGCGGCGACGAACCCGACGCGCTCGAACGCCGGTACCGGCGAAAAGCCGATGCAGCCGAAGTTCCGGCCCACTTGCGGTGGGCAGGGGCGTGGCGAAACGTAGATATCCGTTCGAATACCGTTGCGTAGATAGACCAGATGCAGCCTCTTGCCCAGCGCACCATGAATCGTATCGACCAGCTTCTTTCCGGTGGTCATCGCAACGCCGTCGATCGCAACGATGCGATCGCCGGGGCGAACGCCGCCTTTGTCCGCGGGCGATCCCGAAATCACTTCGCGGACCACCGGCTGGTTCGTCGTGTCGCTCGCTACGCCGAAGACTAACGCCCCGACCAACAAGATCGCGTAGCACAGCAGAAAGTTGGCGGCCGGCCCGGCCAGGATGATCGCAAGGCGCCGCCAGGGCGACTTCGCCTGAAAGTTGGTTTGCGTGTCGGTCGGGTGCGCGCGAAAGCTGCGTTGCTGCTCGGCCTCAGAGGCCTTGCCGTCCTCGCCCTCCATCGCGCAGAAACCACCGATCGGAAAGGCGCGCAAGGAATACTGCGTTCCACTGCGCGGACTGGTCCAAGAGGCTAGGCGCGGGCCGAACCCAACCGCGAACTCGTTGACCCGCACGCCGTTTCGGCGTGCCAGCACGAAGTGGCCGAGCTCGTGGAGGACGATCAGCACCGAGAGCATCACCACGAATGTGGCGACCTTCTCGAATCCGATCAGGGTGACGACGGCGAGGAGATTCAACGATTCGACGACCTTTCAACTTCTTCCAC
The DNA here is from genome assembly GCA_035308305.1 of Candidatus Cybelea sp. Classification (GTDB taxonomy): domain Bacteria; phylum Vulcanimicrobiota; class Vulcanimicrobiia; order Vulcanimicrobiales; family Vulcanimicrobiaceae; genus Cybelea. Next base: position 29,080 of record DATGGV010000014.1, read on the forward strand.
GATTGCCTGCGCGTTTGCCCGGGCCTCCCGGTCGGCCGAGCGAACCCCTTGGAGGCTGGCCGGCGCCGGACGCGCTTGCTCCATCGTTTGTTCGATAACCATCGAGATTCTCCCGAAACCAATCTTACCCCGAACGAACGCGTCCACGGCGACCTCGTTTGCGGCCGAGAGCACGGCCGGCGCCGTACCGCCCCGAGCCAGCGCCTCGTATGCTAAGGCGACGCACGGGAAGCGGACCGGATCGGGCGCCTCGAAATCGTAACGCAAGGTAACCTCCCCTTGCTTCGCCCCCAGCATTTGCAGCACGCTATTTTCAAAAACGGGCGACCCCACGGGCTCCCCAACCGACGGCAGCCGGTTGGGGTAAGCCAGCGCATAGCCGATCGGCAGCCGCATGTCCGGAGCGGCGAGCTGCGACTTTACGCTTCCGTCGGTAAAGAGCACGAAGCCGTGCGCGATCGACTGCGGATGGACGACGATGCGTATTTGGTCGCCCGGGAAGCCGAAGAGCCGGCTGGCTTCGATGACTTCCAAGCCTTTGTTCATCATCGTCGCCGAATCGATCGTATTCTTCGTTCCCATTCGCCACGTAGGGTGTGCCAGCGCGGCGTTGAGGTCGGCTCGCTCCATCGCTTCGCGAGACGTGCGCCAGAATGGGCCTCCGGAGGCCGTGAGAACAATGGCCGCGATGCTCTCGCGCGCTTCGCCGGCCAAACATTGAAAGATCGCGCTGTGCTCGCTGTCGACCGGCAGAAGCCGCGCGCCGCTGCGCTGCGCCGACTCGACGAGCAACTCGCCCGCCGAAACGATCAGTTCTTTGTTGGCAACGGCCACGTCGATGCCGCGCTCGACAGCTGCGAAGACGGCCTCAAACGCCACGGACCCATCGGTCGCGGCAAGCAGGATCTGGGGCTCGCTCGCCACGGCAACACGCAGCAGTCCCTCGGCGCCGTCGGCGATCGTCGTCGCGACTCGCGCCCCGAATCGCCGCGCCTGCTCGCGAAGCAGCTCTTCGTTGCGCCCCGCGGCTAATCCGACGACTTCGAATCGCTCCGGATGCGAGGCGATCACGTCGAGCGCTTGCGTCCCAATCGAACCCGTCGATCCCAGAATCGCGACTCGTTTACGCGAAAGCGTCATGGAAGCGCCAGGATCCCGAGGAGGTGCAGCGTGGCAAAGAAGACGACTCCGCCCAGGAGATAGGAGTCGAAGCGGTCCAGTACGCCGCCGTGGCCCACGATCATCGCGCCGGCGTCCTTTACGCCCGCGTCGCGCTTAAAGGCCGATTCCACTAGATCTCCGATCTGAGCCGCGACGCAGGTCGCCACGCCGAGTGCGGCCCCCTGCCACCATTGTAAGTGCAGCGGCGCAAACCACGTCGCGCCGATGGCAAACGCGGTGGCGACCAGCAGCGACCCGACCGACCCTTCAACGGTCTTGCTCGGCGAGATTCGCGTGAGCGAATGACGGCCGATCGTCGACCCAACGACCATCCCAAACGTATCGGTCAGGACGATGATGACGATGACGTACAGCGTCAACCACATCCCGTTTTCGGGGATCTGACGGATGAAGACGAAGTACGTTAGAAGCTTGCCGATGTAAAGGACGGCGAGCAGCGTGTAGGCCGTACGCGCAAAGTAGCCGTTCTGCTCGCCGTACATTCCGATCGAGAAGGCCGCGATCACGATCCCCGCAAGCAGCACGCCTTCCCAGTTGTGGAGCACCCCGAAGACGGCCATCGCGATGTATGCAACGATGCCAAGTACCGCAACCGGATACTCCAGCGGCTGCCCCTTGATCGAGCAGAGATAGTTGAACTCGTAGATGCTCGCAAGTCCGATGACCAGCAAGAGGCCGTAGAACGCCGGGGGGAATAATACACACAAAAGCCCGATCGCCGCGACGATCAGGCCCACCACGACCCGTCGCCGGTTCAAGTCCCGCCGAACCGCCGCTCCCGCTGCGCAAACTCCACGAGCGCTCGCGCGAGATCGTCTTTCGAGAAGGCCGGCCAGTACACGTCACACATCACGAGCTCGGCGTATGCCGCCTGGTACAGAAGAAAGTTCGAAAGCCGCCGCTCGCCGCCGGCCCGGATCAGCAAATCGAGTTCGGGGAGATCCGCCGTATAAAGGTAGCGCCGAATGACGTTCTCGTCGATCGCGTCGGGCGCCAGGCTTCCGCCGGCAACGTCTTGCGCAATGGCGCGCACGGCCCGCTGAAGCTCGGCATGAGAGCTATAGTTCACCGCCAGATTGAGCAGCAGCCCGGTGTTCCTCGCCGTCTTCGCTTGCAGATCGGCAAGCGCGCCGCGCGGGGCCGAGGGGAGCGACTCCCACTCGCCGATAACGCGCACCCGCACGCCGTTGCGCTGCAGCTCGATCAGCTCGTTGCGCGCGAATGCCACGCACAGCTCGAAGAGCAGTGAGATCTCGCCGGCCGAACGGTTCCAGTTTTCCGTCGAAAAGCCGTAAACCGTCAGCACGCGAATGCCGAAATCGCTGGCAGCGCGCGTCACGTGGCGCAGCGCGACCATGCCGCGGCGATGCCCTTCGATCGCAGGGAGGCCGCGCTCTTTGGCCCACCGGCGATTGCCGTCCATGATGATGGCCACGTGGCGCGGCACCGAACCCGCACCCAGCGCCGCCGTGCAGCCCTCGGCCAACGACGTCGTCATGCGGGCCGATAGGACTCGTAGCCGGCTACGATGTCTGCCGACCGGTCCTCATGTATTTTCAAGCGAAGGACGCGCAGAGCCCCACAGCCGAGCCAAGGCCCGTAGGGGGCGAGCACGTGCAGCCGTAGAGCGTAGTCGCGCAGCGCGCGCCGCGCTTGCACCTCCGGAACGAGTATCAGCTCCTCGTTCACACTTCCATGATCTCTTTTTCTTTGGTCGCGACGAGGCCGTCGATCTCTTTGACGTATCTATCCGTAAGCTTCTGAAGCGTATCTTGCATCCGCTTGTTGTCGTCTTCGGTGATCGCATGCGACTTCAGCTCGTTCTTGAGTTCGTCGTGGGCGTGATGCCGCACGTTGCGAACGGCGATTCGGCCGTCCTCGCCCTTCTTCTTGACCAGCTTCGCGAGGTCGCGACGGCGCTCTTCGTTCAACGGAGGGATCACCAGCCGAATCGCGGTGCCGTCGATGTTGGGCGTCAGGCCAAGGTCGCTTTTCTCGATCGCTTTGCGAATCTCCGCAACGACGCCCTTGTCCCACGCGGTGATCATCAGCGTGCGCGAATCCGGGACCGAGACTCCGGCGACCTGTTTGAGCGGCGCGGGCTGACCGTACGCCTCGACGACGATGCGATCGAGCAGCGCCGGCGACGCGCGGCCGGTGCGAATCGCCGCGAACTCGCCGCGGGTTGCCTCCACGCACTTGTGCATCTTCGATTCGATCTCTTTAAAATCGGCGCTCACCATTACTCACACACTCCTTGCGCCTACCGGCGCGGTCTGCCGCCCCACGTAGGTTCCGATCGCATCGCCCCAGATGACGCGGCGAATGTTCCCCGGAACCGCCATGTCGAAGACGATGACGGGAAGTGAGTTGTCCATGCAAAGGGCCATGGAGGTCGAATCCATCACTTCCAATCCGAGTTGTAACACGTCCATGTAGTCGAGGCGTTCGAAGCGCGTGGCGAGCGGGTCTTTCTTCGGATCGGCCGAGTAGATGCCGTCGACCTTCGTCGCCTTCAGGATCGCTTCGGCATCGACTTCCACCGCCCGCAGCGCGGCCGTGGTATCGGTGGTGAAGTACGGGTTGCCGGTTCCGCCGGCGAAAATTACCACGCGCCCCTTCTCCAGATGCCGAATCGCGCGCCGCCGAATATACGGCTCGGCGATTTGGTGCATGGCGATCGCGGTTTGCACGCGCGACGCGACCCCCATGCGCTCGAGCGCGTCTTGCAACGCCAGCGCGTTGATCACGGTCGCCAGCATGCCCATGTAGTCGGCGGTCGGCCGATCCATGCCCGCCTCTTCGTGCACCTTTCCACGCCAGATATTGCCGCCGCCGACGACGATCGCCACCGAGACGCCGTCGCGGCTTACGTCGGCGATCTGCGCGGCCATCACGTGCGTCGTGTTGACGTCCACGCTGTTGGAGCCGCCGGCGAATGCTTCACCTGAAATCTTCAGCAGCACGCGAGAGTATCGCGGCCGGTCGCGTTCAATCACCGAGGGCGTATCTGGCGAAACGCCGGACCCGAATTCGCTCGCCGAGCGCTCCGATCGAACGATGGATCAAGTCTCCGACGGTCACGCTATCGTCCTTCACGAATGTTTGGTCGAGCAGGCAGTGCTCTTCGAACCATTTATTCAGCTTCCCGGCAACGATCTTCTCGGCGACCTCGGCGGACTTTCCCGGCGGCACGCCGGCCGCGAACTCGTCGCGCAGACGATCGACGATCTCGCTCGGGACGCTCTCGCGATCGAGGTACTCCGGCGACATCGCGGCAATATGCATGGCGATGTCGCGGGAAAGCTCCGAAAACCGCGGATTGCGAGCCACGAAATCGGTCTCGCTGTTGACCTCGACTAAGACGCCGATCTTCCCGCCGGCATGCACGTAGCTCGTGACGAGGCCTTCGTCGGCCACCCGTTCGGCCTTCTTGGCGGCCTGCGCCGCGCCGCGCTCGAGCAGTAGAGCTTTGGCCCGGTCCGGGTCGCCGCCGGCGTCGAGCAGCGCTTTGCGGCAGTCCATCATCGGCGCGCTGGTCGCTTCCCGCAGCGCCTTGATCTCTTCGGCTTTGGGTTGATAGGAAATCAAAGCCCCGCCTCCGCCATCGTTACGGGAGCCTCGTCGGCGTACGCCTCGGGCGACGCCTCGTACTCGACTTGATCGTACGCGCTCTCGCTCTCGGTCTTCCCCTCGATGATCGCATCGGCGATCTTGCCTACCATCAGCTTCACGGCGCGGATGGCGTCGTCGTTGCCGGGGATTGGATAATCGATCTCGTCGGGATCACAGTTGGTATCGATCACCGCGATAATCGGAATCTTCAGCTTGCGCGCTTCCAAAACGGCGATCCGTTCCTTCTTCGGGTCGACGATGAAGAGTGCGTCGGGAAGCCGGTGCATATCCTTGATGCCGCCGAGAAAGCGCTCGAGCCGGTTCATCTCGTCTTGGAGAGTGGCAACTTCTTTTTTCGGCAACCGCTCGAAGTCGCCCTGAAGCTTCATGTTCTCGAGCTCGCGCAGCCGCGCGATCCGTTTCTGGATCGTCGCAAAGTTGGTCAGCGTACCGCCGAGCCAGCGCTGGTTGACGAAGAACGTTCCGGCGCGCTCGGCCTCTTCGCGCACGACGTCGGCGGCCTGCTTCTTGGTTCCAACGAAGAGGATCACGCGCCCCGCCCGAGACATTTGCCTGACGGCTTCGTAGGTCTCTCGAAGCTTCTGTACGGTGAGCGCGAGGTCGATGATGTAGATGCCGTTGCGCTCTTGAAAAATGAACGGCTTCATCTTCGGATTCCAGCGACGGGTTTGGTGGCCGAAGTGGACGCCTGCCTCCAAGAGCTCGCGCATGGTAACGACGGTCATAGGTTAGCCTTTCTGGCTCCCGCCCGCCGCACATCCTGCGCTGGCGGACCTCGATGGGGCCATGAACACCCCGCCTCCCTGCGAGGTGAAGTAAGGGACAGCCGCGCGATTATATCACGCGGCCGTCTAGCCTCCTACCTCAAGACCCGGCCCGTCGCCGGGCAGCCCCTACGGCCGTGCTTCGTAGACCAGGTTGAACGGCGTCTCGGCCGCCCGCCGGAACTCCGAGAAGCCGGCCTGCATCGCCACCTCGCGGATCCGAGCCTCGCCTGCCTGGGCACCGAGCGCCAGACCGCCCTCTTGGGAGAGCGAGGCGGGAGTGCAGAGCATCGTCGAGGCACCGTAAAAGATCCGTCCCACCAGGGTGAGGTTCTCCTCGAGCGCGTCGCCCGCAAAGGGCTCGACGATCATCAGCGTTCCGTTGGGTTTCAAAGCGCCGCGCAGCCGCGAGAGCACGCCGACCGGATCGCCCATGTCGTGAACGCAATCGAAGCAGCAGACCAGGTCGAAGTCGCCGGCGGGCACGGCGTCGCCGTAGACGACCTCGAACTTGACGCGGTCGGTTAGGCCGGCCTGGCGTGCAGCCTCGCGTGCCGCGGCGATCGACGCCTCGTGGTAGTCGTAGCCGGCGAACTGCGACATCGGATAGGCTTTAGCCATCAGAATCGTCGAGCTGCCGTAGCCGCAGCCAACGTCGGCAACCTTGGCTCCGGTGCGGAGTTTCGCATCGACGCCATCGAGCGCGGGAAGCCAATCCGCCACCAGATGCGTTGCATAACCGTTGCGGAAGATACGATCGGTCGCGCCGTAAAGACGCGCGTCGTGCTCGTGCCAACCGACACCGCGCCCGGTCTTAAACGCTTCCGTTACCTTCGGTTCGTCGGCGAAGAGCGGCTGACCCATTCCAAAGAGACCGCACATGTTCACTTCGCTGGCATCGTCGGCAAGCAAGGGTACGTGTTCGGCGGGCAGAGAGAAACGCCGCGAGTCCGCGTCGTAGAGAACGTAGCCCGCTGCCGCCTGATTTGCAAGCCATTCGCGGACGTACCGCTCGTGCGTCGTAGTCGCCGCGGCAAGCTCTTGCGAAGTCTGCGCGCCGCCGCCGGCCAAAGCCTTGTAGAGTCCCAGCTTGTCGCCGGTGATAACCGAGGCCGCCGTTATCACGCTGCCGACGTCCCGCAGAAAGAGGCCGATCGCCGCATGGAGTTTGTCGCTATCCAAAGATGGGGTCGTCGTAGTCACTGGTGGTCCTCCTTTGAGAGAGCATTTCCGGACGAGCATACTGAAAACAGGGGGGTCGTGCATCGGGAACTGTACGGAGGAACCGCCCAACGGCTCCGCAGCCCGCTCATCGGACGTGAGGGGACGATCGCCGAACTGCGCGGATTCTACGACCACGCCTGCGCCGGAGCCGGCACCATCGCTCTCCTTTGGGGTGAGGCGGGTGTCGGAAAGACGCGTTTGCTCGACGAGTTTCGCGCCTTAGCGACCGCGGCCGGCGCGCGGGCCGGGTCGGCGGCCTGCTTCCAAGACCTCTGCCCGCCATTTGCACCCTTGCGCGAGGCCTTCGCGGAGCTCTCGCTGCCCACGCCGTTCGAGACGGGAACTGGCCGAGTTTCGCCAAGCGAAGCCCAGGTCAAGCGATATCGGGATTTTCTCGCGGCGGCCGGGGCACTGGCAGCGTCAGAGGTGCCGACGATACTCGGCATCGACGACTTGCAGTGGGCCGATTTTGCTACGCTCGAGTTTCTGGCATTTCTTGCCCACCGGCTCCAGGACGCGCGCGTTGTGGTTCTCGCCGGCGTTCGTTCCGAGCACCTCGAGGTCGATCACGTGCGGCTCGAAGCCCTCGACAAGATCCACCAGCACGGCGCGCGACGGTTAGACGTACGGCCTCTGGGCGATGACGCGATGCGTTTGCTCGTATCGACGCTTTGGCCGGGCGATGCCCCGTCACGCTCGGCGATCGAGCGCGTCTGTGCCCTCGCCGAAGGCAAACCCTATTTCGCGGAAGAGCTCGTGAACAGCGCGGTCGTGGCCGCCGACGCGCCGCCATTCGAAGCGGTGCCTCTGAGCATCCGCGCGGGCGTGCTCGCGCGATTCGAGCAGCTTTCCACGGAGGCTCGCGCCATTCTGCTGCGCGCGTCGGTCATCGGCCGAAACTTCGATCCCCTGCTGCTTCAACGCCTGGCGAATGCCTCTAACGAGGGCGTAATGGTAGCGCTGGTGCGGGCGCGCGAGCTGCACCTGGTGCGCGAAGTCGGCGGAGCGGGCGCGTTCTCGTTCCGCCACGCGATCACGCGCGAGATTCTTTACCGCGAGCTGCCGGCGTTTTCAGCCCGCGCAATTCACCGCGAGCTAGCCGGTCTGCTCGAAAGCGGCGAGTTCCCAACGGATGCCGCCGACGTGGCGCACCATTGGAGTGCGGCGGGCGATCGCTCTCGGGCGACGCAAGCCCTCGAGCTCGTCGGCGATCGCGCGTTCGCGCGTCACGCGCATGCCGACGCGGAGGCGGCCTACCGCGGCGCCGCAGCCGCGCGCGCCGAGACCGACGCGACCTATCCGGAGTTATGCGAGAAGCTCCACCGCGCGCTCTCCATTAGCGGCAACCTGACCGAGGCGTGCGCGATGGCCCAGCGGGCCGTCGATGGATACGCTGCTGCGGGTGATCCGCAACGAGCGGCCGCGCTTTCGATACGCCTCGCCCGCCGTTACTTCGAAGCGGGCCGTCCGGCCGATGCAAACGACGCCGCGCATCTCGCGCTGCGCCTCTGCGAAGAGCAGGGCGCGATCGCCTACGACACACGCGTTACGCTTGCCCACTTCGCCGCGCTTCAGGGGAAGTTCGGCGAATCCGCCGAGCAGCTCGCTTCGGCCGAACTGGTTGCAGGGGACCATCCAGAAAACGAACGCCGCAACTTTTATGTCGTTCGCGCCGTCACGCGGGCGGCATCGGGTCAGCTGCGCGCAGCATTCGAGGATTACGAGCACGCCATCGCCATCTCTCGCGAGCTCGCCGACCCCGAACAAGTAGCCTGGGCATTGAGTAACTACGGCAGCCGGGCGATTGCCGCAGGATACACGGCGCGCGCGCTTGACGCCTACCGCGAAGCCGTCGAAAAGGCTCCCCCCACCGAGTTCGGCAAGGTCGGCGCGATAGCGGCCCAGGGTTTAGCATACTCGTACCTGCTCGCTGGGGATCTCGGCGAAGCCCGCACCGCACACGAGCGCGGACGCCAATCTACATCGTCAACTGCGCACGCGCAGATCGGCGCGCTCGTAACCGGGCTGCGCTTAGCCTATCTCGAAGGCGAGCCGCTCGTGCCGGATCCTCCGGGAAGCGCCGCGGCCCTCGCAACGGCCTTCAGCTCCGGTGAGACGCAAGAGATTGGCCTGCTCGCCGGCTGCCTAGCGGCGCAATACGATGCCGCCGGGCGACAAAATGATGCAACCGCGCTTCGCTCGCGAGCGTTGGCCACGCTAACCTCCGTCGATCTCTCGCTTTGGTTGCTCGATCAGATCGCGTCGAGCGACGATATCGGCGAGCGTCGCAGAGCGCGTACGCTGTTGGCCGAAGCGGCCGCCGACGCGGACTATCTCGCCGCAGGCGCTCATCTCGTTCTCTTCGATGCTCGCATCGCGCGGCGCGAACGCAAAACCGAGACGGCAAAGCGCCTAGCCCTGGAGGCCGCAACGCGTTTCGAGGCAATCGGCTGGCCTTGGGAACGCGCCGCTGCACTGGAGGTCGCCGGCCGCTATGCCGAGGCCGCCGCGATCTACGAACGTCATGGCTATACTCGCCAGCAGAAAGAGCTCGAAGTGAAGCGCCGCCGGGCGCGCCATCGGGCGGGCTCCGGCCGCTTGACGCAGCGCGAGATAGAGGTGGTCCGGCTGGCCGCCGATGGAATGACCAATCGCGAAATCGCGACCGCACTCTTTATCAGCGAACGCACGGTAGAGACTCACATTGCTGCCATCTTCGATCGCTTCGATTTCACCTCGCGCCGCCAGCTTGCCGCGCTCGTCCCTGATTCCGCGTCGCAATAAGACTTTTCGGCAGGATACCGAAAGCCGCGCGGGATGCGCTGGGTGGTTACGGGGGGTCTGGGCTTTATCGGCTCGCACTTCATTCGCCTCGCGCTGCAAGAGCGCCCCAGCCTCGAGGTTGTCAACCTCGATGCGATGACCTACGCCGGCAACCCGGCGAACCTCTCCGACCTCGAGCAAGGGTCCCGTTACCGCTTTCTGAAGGGCGACATCTGCGATCCGGCAGCCGTGCGCGACGCGATTGGTGAGGGGGCCGACGCCGTCGTCAACTTTGCGGCCGAGACCCACGTCGACCGCTCGATCGACAATCCCGAGGTCTTCCTGCGCACCGATGCCTTGGGCACGCAGGTCCTCCTCGAAGCGGTCCGCCGGGGCGGGGTGTCGCGCCTCGTGCAGGTCTCGACCGACGAAGTCTACGGCGAGGTCGCCCAGGGCGAGTCCGCCGAGAACGACCCCCTGCGGCCGCGAAGCCCGTACGCCGCCAGCAAGGCCGCAGCGGACTTGCTGGCGCTTGCCTATCATGCGACCTACGGAGTGCCGGTAGTGATCACTCGCGGCAGCAACACCTACGGCCCAAATCAGTATCCCGAAAAGATCGTCCCGCTCTTCATTACGAACTTGCTCGACGACCGGCCGGTCCCGGTTTACGGCGACGGGTTACAAATTCGCAACTGGCTCTACGTCGAGGATCACGCGCGCGCGGTTCTCCACGTCCTCGAACACGGCGCGCCGGGCACCGTCTACAACGCCGGCGGTGGATCGTCGCTGACCAACCTCGAGCTGACGCGAATGCTGGTCGGCGCGTGCGGGCGTTCGATGGAGCGCCACGTCGAACACGTCACCGACCGGCTCGGGCACGACCGCCGGTACGCACTGGATAGCTCGCGGCTGCATTCGCTCGGCTGGAAACCGCGAGTGCGCTTCCAGGACGGTCTTACCGGCACGATTGCGTGGTACCGCGCCAACGAAGCGTGGTGGCGCCCATTGAAAGGCGCGCATGCGCCGGCCTGACGCACCCAAGGGGATCATCTTGGCCGGCGGGCTCGGCACGCGGTTACGGCCGCTAACGAAGGTGACCAACAAACATTTGCTGCCGGTTTACGACAAGCCGATGATCTACTATCCGCTCGAGACGCTCTGCTCGGCCGGCATCGTGGAGATCATGATCGTTACCGGTGGAAACTCGGCGGGCGAGTTTCTCCGGCTTCTCGGCAACGGTGCGGAGTTTGGGCTGCGCGATATTTACTATACCTATCAGGAAGGCGAAGGCGGCATCGCCGACGCGCTGCGCCTTTGCGAACATTTTGCCGAAGGCGGCCCGGTCGTCGTCGTGCTGGGTGACAATATCGTCCAAGAGAACATCGCGCCCTACGTTGCCAAGTTTCGCGAGCAAGGCGACGGCGCTCGCATCCTCCTCAAAGAAGTCGACGATGCGTGCCGCTTCGGCGTACCGGCCTTCGAGGGCGAGCGCATCATCGCGATCGAAGAAAAACCAGCGCAACCGAAGAGCTCTTATGCGGTGACCGGCGTCTATATGTACGACGCCCGCGTCTTCGATTACATTCGCTTGCTGTCGCCCTCGGCGCGCGGCGAGTTCGAGATCACCGACGTCAACAACCGCTATCTGCAAGACGGCGAGCTCCGCTACGACATTATGAAAGGCTGGTGGAGCGACGCGGGCACGTTCGAAAGCCTCTTCCGCGCCAACCAGCTCGTTGCACGGGAGCGCCGATTGCGGGGAAGCTAGAGGCTCCTAGGCGTGATGAATAGGGATAGATAAGGCCAACGCGACGACGACCAGCACGCTGGCTAGGGCGCCGCGGAACCAGCGTTCCGGCAACCGAGTGACGAAGTGCGATCCGACGAAAACGCCGGGAATCGATCCCAATAGCAGCGACCCGGCAATTGCGGGATTGACGTCGCCGAGCTGCCAGTGGCCAAGCAACGACGGCACGAGCACGACGACCGCAAACGCGAGGTCGGTTCCGACCAAACGCCGCAACGCCACGACCGGCGCAACCAGCAGCAGCAGCGGAAGCGTCAGCGAGCCGGCACCAATCGAGGTGATGCTGACCGTGAGTCCCACGAAAAACCCGATCGCGGCAAGGCGCCAGGTCGGCAGTCCGTTGGCCTCCTGTTCGGACTGATCGCGCGCGAGCCGCCGATTAAAGATGATGCCCGCGGCAGAGACCACCAAGGCTGCGGCGACCGCCAACCGCAGAATGCTTTCGAGCTGACGGATGTCGAGCATTTTGTGCAGCTGCGCGCTGAGGATCACGCCGATGATTGCCGCCGGGAATCCGCCAAGGGAGAGACGCCAGAGCACCGAGACCTGCACCGTCCGTTTCTGAACGTGCGCGATCATTGCAACGAGCCTGGTGCCTAAAGCGAAGAGCAGGTCGGATCCGATCGCCTTCGAGGTCGTGACACCGAGGAAGATCAGGAGCGGCGTCGTGATTGCGCCGGCGCCGACGCCGCTGTACGCCGTACAGGCGCCGACGACGAACCCAACGACGACGTAGCTAAAGTTCAAGCAAAACTCCCGTAAGTAAGGCCTTTACCAGAGACCTGGGTTAACATTCTACGAGCTCCGGAGCCTGTCCCCGTCCCCCGAGCCGCTCGGCGCGCTCTCGGAAGAACCGGTGTGGTGGATCTCCTGGAAAATCTCAAAACGGTGCACCGGAACGTCGCGCGGCGCCTCGATGCCGAGCTTCACTTGGTCGCCGTCAAACCCAACGACGATTACGCGAATCGCGTCGCCGATCATAATCGATTGATTGGTTTTACGGCTGAGAACCAGCATCGCTGCCCTCCTTGGCTTCGCGCCGTGCTTCGCGCGGCGCGTTTCCCGTGCCTGCGCCAAAAGGTAGCCGCATGGGGCATACGGAATTCGGTAGCACTTCGGGAGGGCCCACATGATCAAAGACATTGCGTTCTTTGCCTATTCCGTAAAGGACGTGCCGCGGGCGCGCGATTTTTATCGTGACGTACTCGGACTGCAACCCGGCGACTCCTTCGGCGACCATTGGATCGAGTTCAACGTCGGGAACACGACCTTCGGAATCGGCAACGGCGAAGGTCTTGGATTTAAACCGGGCGCTTCGACGGGCGCGGCGTTCGAAGTCGACGACGTGGCTGTCATGCGCGAACGTCTCAAAGACAGCGGCGTCGAGGTGAGCGAGGTGCACGAGTTTCCCGCATGCGTGACGTGCTTTGCGAGCGATCCCGAAGGTAATCGTTTTGCGCTTCACCAGCGCCGTGCACCCGCGCCTCAGAATACGGCTTAACGCTAAGCCCTAGCGGTTTCGCGGGAGGCTTCGATCAGGATCTGCGCAACCTCCGGCCGCGAAAACTCCGGCGGGGGAAGCTGCCCGGCGCGCAGCATCTCGCGAACTTGCGTACCGCTGAGTATGACGTGGTGCGCGGGGTCGTGGCCGCACGTCTTCTGCGAAGCCATGCCTTCGCAGCGCCGGCAGTAGAAACTGTTTTCGAACTTGAGGGGCGTGATGCCTAACTCTTCCGGGGCAAAGTTGTCGAACATCTTCTGCGCGTCGTACGTTCCGTAATAACTTCCGACGCCGGCGTGATCCCGGCCCACGATGAAGTGAGTGCAACCGTGGTTCTTACGCATAATCGCATGAAAGATCACCTCGCGCGGCCCCGCATAACGCATCGCCGCCTCCAGCGTGCTTAGCTGGATGCGGGCGGGCGGATAGTAGTTCTCGAGCAGCGTGCGATAACACCGCATGCGGACGTCTGCCGGAATATCGTCGCTCTTGGTCTCGCCGACGAGCGGGTGGAGCAGCAATCCGTCGACGATCTCCAGCGCGCATTTTTGAATGTACTCATGAGCGCGGTGCACCGGGTTGCGCGTCTGGAAGCCGACGATGGTCTTCCACCCGCGACGCTCAAACTCGGCTCGGCACTCGCTGGGAGAGAGGTTCTCGGGATCGCGCTCGCGAGGCAACACCGTGACCGGCCCGGCGACCAGCACGTCTTTGCGCTGGTAGAGCGCGGCGACGCCTGGATGCTTCTCCTCTTCGGTCAAGTAGACGTTGCGCGCTTCGCGGCGCTTGTCATGGTCGAAGACTTCTTCGACATCGATGACGCCGAGCAAAACGCCTTCGCCGTCATAGAGTGCCGCCCGCGTGCCGGGGCTGGGCGCCTCTTCGCGCGTGACTCCTAAAACGACCGGGATGGTCCAGGGTAATCCGTTTGCCAATCGCATGCGCTCGACGACGCCCTCGTAGTCCTTGCGAGACATGAAGCCTTCCAGCGGACTGAGCGCGCCGTTGGCGATCAGGTTCAGATCGTTGACCTCTCGACCCGTGAGCGTAAGGCTGCGTAATCCTTTGCTTTCCTCGCGCAACGCGCGCTCGGACTCGGGAGAATCGACGGTTCGATTGACGAGCTTGCCGCCATGAGGAGCGATCATGACGCCACCTTTGCGGCGGCGGCTACGTAGCCGCGTCGCTCGAGTTCCGCCAGGATTTTCGAGACGCTCTCTTCGACCGCTTCGACCTCGCTGTCGACCACCACGTCGGGATTCTCGGGAGCCTCGTACGGATCGGAGACGCCGGTGAAGTGCTGCAGTTCGCCGGCGATCGCCTTGGCATAGAGCCCCTTGACGTCGCGGCGTGTGAGCTCGTTCAAAGAACAGCGCACGTACACTTCAACGAACTGGTCGCTGCCGATGCGCTGACGCGCCTCGGCCCTTGCGCGCGCATACGGCGAAATAGCCGCGGTGATTACGGCGGCGCCGTGCTTGACGAGCAGCGAGGCCACGAACGAGATTCGCCCGATGTTGATATCGCGGTCTTCTCGGCTAAATCCGAGCCCTTTGGAAAGATGAGTTCGAACTTCGTCGCCGTCGAGCACTTCGACGTTACGGCCGCGAGCCGTCAGCTCGGGCCCGAGGCGTTCGGCAATAGTGCTCTTACCGGCGCCGGAGAGCCCGGTGAGCCATACGGTGAATCCCTGGTTCAACTGGAGTTCCTTTCGTGGGAGGTTAACTATATTAACCTCAGTTGCTTTTTTCGAATCCATAGTTTGGGGTCCTCGGGCTCGGAACCTTCGTCTAGGGGGCTCGAAGCGAGAACTGCGCGGCATGCAGCCGAGCGTAGGCCCCACCCTTCGCGAGCAGTTCGTCGTGCGTTCCGACTTCAACGACGCGGCCGCCTTCGATGTAGAGGACCTTGTGCGCTCGCCGGACCGTCGAGAGCCGGTGAGCGATCATCAACGTCGTGCGTCCCGGCAGTAAGCGATCGAGGGCCTCCTCGATCAGTGCCTCGGAGTGAGTGTCGAGCGAGCTCGTGGCCTCGTCGAGGATAAGTATCCGCGGATTGCGCAGCACGGCGCGTGCAATGGCGATCCGCTGGCGCTCGCCTCCGGAGAGCCGCATGCCCCGCTCGCCGACCTCGGTTGCATAGCCGTCGGGAAATGCACGCACGTACTCTTCGACGTTCGCGTCGCGAGCCGCGGCGTAGACCTCTTCATTGCTTGCCTCGAGACGTCCATAACGAATGTTTTCCAGAATCGAGCCGCGGAAGAGCTGCACGTCTTGCGGCACGATTGCGATTGCGCGGCGCAGGTCGGACAGCCGCACGTCCGCGATGTCGACGCCGTCGAGCCGGACGCTGCCCTCTTGCGGCTGGTAAAAGCGCGGAACCAGGTTTACGATCGTGGTCTTGCCCGCGCCCGAAGGACCGACCAACGCAACGATCTCGCCCGCCGCGATCGAGGCGTTGACGTGATTGAGCGCCGGCGAATCGTCCGCGCCGTAGCGGAAGGTCACGTCAACGTAGTCGAGTTGCCCTCGAACGCTGGGCATGGCGATCGCATTTGGAGGATCGCGCACCTCGACGGGAAGGTCGAGCAGCTCGAAGACGCGCCCCGCGCCGACGATCGCCTTGCTGATATCTCCGAAGAAGGCCGCGACGCGATTCATCGGATTCATTAGGTTGACGAGCAGCCCCCAAAACATGAAGACCCGGCCGGTATCGAGCCGGCCGACCAAGACCTCGCGGACGGAGAGCCACATGATCGCTACGACCGCCGCGACCATAATCGTCGAAACGACCAAAGGCTGCGTCTGAATGAACTGCGTCAGCTTCATGTACGCGCCGAAGAAATCGTCATTTCGCCTGCGAAAGCGGTCGACTTCGAACTCCTCGCGCCCGAACGATTTGACGACGCGCTGGCCTTGCAGAACCTCGGAGAGGTTTGCCGTGAGATCCGCGATCCGCCGCTGCGCCAGGTGGGTGCTCGCCGAGATCAGCCGCTGAAAGTTGGAGACCGCAAACGAGACGATCGGAGCGACGAGCACGAGCGAGAGCGTCAAGAGCCAATCGAGATAGATCATCGTCGCGAACGACGAGATGAAGGTCGCCAGCGCGACGACGAGTTGCGGAACCGAGACGCTCACCGCGTCGATCATCATCTGAAGATCGGTGGAGAAGCGTGCGATGAGTTCTCCGGGACGCCACTTTGCAAACTCGCCGAGCGGTAAGTTCAGCAAGCGCGCGAACAGGCGGACGCGCAGGCGGGCCACCAAGTTCTGGCCGCTCCAGGCCGTCATATACGTTTGGCCGTAGATCGCGGCATTCGCCAGCACCAGCGCGACCGACGTCAGACCCAAGGCCAGGTAGAGCGCTCCTAAGTCTGGGGCATGGCCGCGCGCGGGAACCAGCACGTCGTTGATGATGATGCGAAAGGAGAGCGGAGGAACGATCGAGAGAACGCCCGCCAATACTCCCATGCCCATCGCAACGGAAAGGCGTCCGTAGTACGGGCGGGCCTCGCGAGCGAGTCGGTAGAGAATCGAGCGGGAATTCATCCGCAGTAGGGGCTTGCCGTCGCCGCGCAGTGAAACCTCCCGCCGTGCGAGACGGTACGTGGGTGTGCATGACCTAGGAGGATTGCATGGCTTACATGGACTGCTACTTCCACTCCAACGTCCCGTCGGTTGCGCCGTGCATCGAGTGCGGGAAGTCGATCTGCGCGACCTGCCGCGACGAACGCGGCGGCTGCCCCAGTTGTCGGCTCGCCGCGAAAGTCGAGGCGGCTACCGCGACTCGCCAACAGATCCCCGGGCAGGTTCCGCCGCGCCCGGCGCCTCCGACCGTGCGCGGTACGGCTACCATCCTCGCCGTCTCGGACCCCGCGGAATCGCGTGCCTTGGTCGCGCTCGGTTACCCGCTCTGGCCGCTGGCGCTCATTTCGCTCCTGGATCGCAAGCAGTCCCGAAGTCTGCGCCGCCAAGCATTTCAGGCACTAGGATTTAACGTCGGCTTCTTTGGTTTCGCTGCCCTGCTCAGCGTCGTGGCACAGGTTCCCTTCCTCGGAATATCTGCCGGCGTTCTGTTAGCGCTGCTGGTTCCGGCCTTTCTGATTGCGAGCGTCTATTACGGCATCAAGACGTGGAACGGCGACGACGTCCGCATTCCGATCGTTACCAGTTGGCTCGACGAACGGATGCCTCAGGGCGATACGAACGCGCGATAGCGCGTTAGAAACGCGCGCGCGGCAACGGCGTGGTCGACGACCGGTTGCGGATAGGCCTCCCGCTCGAAGAGCGATAGCGAAAGCTGCGGTGAGTCGTCCGCGCGGCCGTGCCAGGCTTCGCGCGGAATGTGGCGCAGCTCGGGAATCCAGCGTCGCACGTACGTGCCGTCGGGATCGTAGCGTCGCCGCTGCCGTTCCGGATTATAAATTCTTGGAAACTGCGCCATGTCGGCGCCGACGCCCGCGATCCACTGCCAGTTGCCCGTAGCGACTGCCGGATCGTCCTCGACGAGCCAGCGATTCCATTCCTCGCGGCCCACGCGCCAGTCTACCGATAGATCGAAACACAAGAGCGACGCCGCCACCGCTCGTACGTGCGGGTGCATCCACCCCGTTTGATGCAGCTGGCGAATTCCGGCATCGACGAGCGGGTAGCCGGTCTTGCCGGCGCGCCACGCGTCGAGCGCCGGATGATCCTGCTCCAGCGCAAATCCCTGCATCTTCTCTTGCAGCGCCTCGATTGCGTCAGGGTAAAACCACGAAAGCTGCAAGAAGAAATCCCGGCGCGCTAGCGCACGCAGGAAAAGTCTCAACGAAACGCGCTCCTCGCCCAACGAAAACGGATCGCCGAGCCGCTCGCGAACTCTGCGTGCAATCGTTCGCGCCGAAATCGTTCCAAACGATATGTGCGCCGAGAGTTGCGACGTTCCGTTCTCCGACGGAATCGCACCGGCGGCCCCGTACTGCGCCGCGCGATCCTCCAAAAAACGCTCCAGGAGCACGCGTGCAACCGGCGCACCCGCCACCGGGCACTCGTCGCCGGAGCCAAACTCGCTCGGTTGCGGCAACGCCTCGCCGTCCGCCTCGCTCGACGTGAAGCGCAGCAAGAGCGGGTTCTCGAATGAAGCGATACCGAGCTTCCACCAACGCTCGAAGTATGGCGCGAAGGCACGGTAGCCAGCGCCATCGGCACCGCGTGCCGCGGCACTCTCCTCGGGCGGAATGACCGGCGCGTCGTGCACGACCAGCGCAGCCAGGCCGGCCTCCTCCAGCTCCGACTGCAGCCGGCGATCGTCCGCAATACCCTGCGCGTGATACGAGGCCATCCACGCCGCCCCGTCCGCGCCGGTCGCTCGAGCGATTTCGGCGACGATCTTTCCCGGCGGTCCGCGCCGAACCACGAGCCGGCTTCCCATCTCTTGCAACTCGGCGGCCAGCGCGCAAACGGCGGAGCAAAAGAACGCGGCCCGGCGCGGCGAGGCGCTTAAGCGCGACGCGAGCGCATCGTCGATCACGATGATAGGAAGCACCCCGCCGCGCGAGGCCGCCGCGGCTAAGCCGGCATGATCTTCCAGGCGCAGGTCTGTTGAAAAGCGATAGATGAACGGCCTTTCCGCCATGAGCCCGACTTCGGTCGCGCCGTCGGCTTCCCCCGGAACGCTGCCGAGTCTTTCACCTCACGCCGTAATCTAGGCTCCTAGCGCGCTCGCAGTACCGCGTGGCAGAGGGCTGCATCGAGCGCCGCCCGGCCGGAGTGCTTGATGACCGTGCATTGCGCCGGCTTGCCCCGTCCGTCGAGGCGTACCTCGAAGGTGATCGTTGCCCGAGCCGCTTGCGGGCTGGTGAACGCGATCGATTCCGCGCGGTGCTCGCGTTGCGGCATCGTCTGCGTGCCCAGCGCCGCGACATCTCCCAGATTTTGCACCGCCACGCTATGGACGACGACGGGAGCATGCCGCTGCGTCACGAGGATTGTCACGGCGAAAGCGGCCGCCACGGCCAGGCCCGCGCCCCATTTCCAAGCTTGCCGCCGACCGGGAGCGTGCGCGAGGGCTCTGCGCACGTCGGGCTGCCACCGCTCCTGATCGCGAGCTTGTGCGACAACGTTCATCACTCGCTCGATCTCGCGCTCGCCGCCGATTGCCGTAAGGCAGGGACGGCAGGTGGAGAGGTGTTCTCTATAGGCATGGCGTTGCTCGTCGCCCGCCTCTCCCAGAGCGATCGCGCCGGCCAGAATCTCGGCGGCGGCGCAGTTTGAAGCAGCTTTCACGAGTTCGAATCCTCATTCATTACGTGTCGTAACGTTTTCATCGCGCGGCAGACTCGCTGCCGAACGGCATCGGCGCTGGTGCCGAGTATCTGCGCGGCCTCCGACGACGAGTACCCGGCATAGCTCGTCATGAGGAGCGCCGCCGTCTGTTCTGCCGGCAAACGCGCCAGCGCTGCCTGCAAGTCGACCGACTCGGCGCTGTGCTCGTCGACCCGCCACGCACTGCGATCCAGGTCGCGATCGAGCGGAAGCACGTGCAGTATCTTTCGGCGACGCATGAACGAGATCGCGGCGTTGGTCGCCGCACGGTAGAGCCAGCCCACCCGCAGTTCCCGCGCTGGATCGGCCTGCAACGTGCGATACGCCGAAAGAAAAACGTCCTGCGTAAGGTCGAGGGCGACCTCCGCGTCACCAACCATACGGCGAAGGTAGCGCGCGAGCTTGGTTTGGTGCTCGGTCACTAAGACTTCCGTTCGCCTTTGCGCGATCGCGGTTCGATCCATCGCAACACAGGTCTCTAAAGTGCTTCTCATTCCGGAGCTCGCCAGGCCTCCTCTACCCTGGAGAACGGCGGGAGCACGCCCCTTGTGACTGTAGTCCTTAGC
Source organism: Candidatus Cybelea sp. (assembly GCA_035308305.1). Taxonomy (GTDB): domain Bacteria; phylum Vulcanimicrobiota; class Vulcanimicrobiia; order Vulcanimicrobiales; family Vulcanimicrobiaceae; genus Cybelea. Next base: position 48,828 of record DATGGV010000014.1, read on the forward strand.
CATCTCAACCGCCGACCTCCGAGAAGGCCCGCATTCGCGAAGCGGTCTCGCCAAGGCGTAGATGATGGCGCGCGGGCTTGATCAGCATGGCCGAACGCAGCAGCCCGGCAAGCTCGTCGGTACTCGCGCCCGCCCGCAGCGGGCTTCGCAGATCGAGTGCGTGATCGCCGAAAAGACAGAGCCGCAGGCGGCCGTCGGCCGTCAAGCGCACGCGGTTGCAGCTATCGCAATAGTCGTGCGAGAGCGGACTAATAACCCCGACCGCGCCCATCGCGCCGGGAAAGGCAAAATATCGCGCCGGGCCATTGCCGCGCGGCCCCGGTACCGCATGCAGTTGCGCAACGGCCGCGATGCGTTCCAAGATTTCGTCGGACGAAACGTAGGCATCGCGCTGCAGTTCGAGATTCTCGTGCACCGGCATCACTTCGATGAAGCGCACGAAGACCGGGCGGTGCTTCGTTAGCATCGCGAACTCGACGACCTCGTCGTCGTTCTGCCCGCGCATGATGACGCAGTTCAACTTCACCGGTGCCAGACCGGCACGGATTGCCGCGTCGAGGCCTCGCAATACGGAATCCAAGCCGGGGCGTCGGGCGATCGTTTCAAACCGGTCGGCCCGCAACGTGTCGAGCGAAAGATTGACGCGCCGCAACCCCGCCGCCGCCAGCTCACCAATCTGCTCGTCCAAGAGCAGTCCGTTGGTAGAGAGGGCGATGTCCTCGATTCCGGGGATCTCCGCCAGCGCGGCGACCAGTTCGCTCAAACCTCGCCTAACCAGCGGCTCTCCGCCGGTTAAGCGAATGCTTCGCACGCCTACCGCCGCCGCGGCGCGGACGATCTCGGCGATCTCCTCATAGCTCAGAATCTCGTCGCGACGAAGCCACGGCAGCCCCGCTTCCGGCATGCAATAGACGCAGCGCAAGTTGCACTTATCCGTGACGGACACGCGCAGATACGTGATCGGCCGGCTGAAGCCGTCAACCAGCGAAATCGTCGGCCTAGTCGCCTGCGAAGATGTCATCAGATAAGTCGGGATTCAGCTTATAGCCGTCGATCGTCGAGCTGATGTCGGCGACGTAGCCCGGCTCGGTGACGTGGCCCGTTTGCGAGGCAACGACGAGGTTGCCGCCCTCGTGGCCGTAGTGATTGGTCATCTCCGCGTAACCGCCGTTGTAGTAGTTCCACCGCAGCGTTGTAACGGTTGCCGTGCGATCGTCCGCCGTTGCGTCGACATGCTCGACGTTTCCACGCTTGCGCGGAACGAGCCGGAATTTCGTCGTGACGCCGTCATCGGCGACGATCGTGACGGTATAGAGATCGCGCCACCTCGACGGCGGCTCGATATGAGCGTACAGCTTGTCGAACTGCTGGGCGACCACGGGAACGCCGCTGGTGAAAACGACTTTGTACTTATCCGGCTGCTTGTAGTAATACGTCCCGGTGAGATCCGCCGACAGGAACGGAAACGACTTCATCGCCACGTGGGCGCGCAGCGTCGCCGTGAACGCACGAAGGTTGGGGTTGAGCGAGGCCATGCGGTCGAGCAGTCCGCCGGAGGAGGCTGGTGGACTCGGCGTCGCCCCACACAAGAGGGCAGCCAAGAGGCACGCGGCTGGCATGGTGAACCGGTTCATCCCGTCGAGCATACACCAGCGTTGCTTTGAAAGGGTTGAAGCGCCATTGAAATCTCGGCGCGGACCTCATCGCTTGGTTCCTCGTTCGCCTGGCGGCGCAGTGCCGCCAGCGCAGCAGGCGAGCCGATTCGGCCCAGCGCCCAGGCCGCATGACCGCGCACCATCGGGTGCGGGTCGCGGCAGAGGCTCTCGACCAAGGGGGCGACCGTCGAGCGGTCGAGAGCGTTTCCCAGCGCCACTGCGGCGTTGCGCCGCAATACTGCTGCGCCGCGCCACCCCATCGCCGTAGGCCTGAAGGTCCTCTTGAACCCGCTGCTCCGCAGCCGCAGCAGATCGACCAGCGCCGGGCGGCCCGCTTCGAGATCGACGGGGCCCCATCGAGCGGCGCCGAGGGGACCGGCGTCGCGCGTCGGCGGGCAGACGATCTGGCAAATATCGCAGCCCCAAACCCAGTCGCCGATCAGCGGCCGCATCGCCGCCGGAATCGCGCTGGTGCGCTGCGTTAGATCGGAGATGCAGCGGTTCGCGTCAATCGTATAGTCGCCGCGCAACGCCTGTGTTGGACAGGCTTCAACGCAGCGCGCGCAGCTGCCGCAGCTCTTGGCAATTGGTTCGTCCGGCGGTAGTTCCAGCGTCGTAACGACTTCGCCAAGAAAGACGAACGAGCCCAATCCCGGCGAGATCAGGTTCGTGTGCTTGCCGATCCATCCCAAGCCGGCGCGCGCCGCGAGCGCCCGTTCGGCTAACGGCCGTGTGTCGCAGGCAACCGTCGTGACCCGCCTGCCGACGGCCTCGTCGATCGCGTGCGCCACCGCATCGAGCAGCGCGCGCAATCGCCGATGGTAATCGGCCGACCATGCGTAGTTCGAAACGCGGCCGCGCAGCGGTGCGGTTCGTGGCGCGGGAGTGTTATATGGAAGCGCGATACAGAGAACGCTGCGCGCTCCGGCGCATAGCTCGCCGGGGTCGGTCGCGCGGCGGGCGTACTCGTCGTCGAAGCTCCAGCAAAGAAAGTCCCGGCGAGCGAAGGCCGCTTGCATTCTGCGGCGAGACTCTTCATCCGCGCGTGCGCTGGTAACGCGAACCGCGCCGGCGCCCAGCTCGAGCGCGGTGCGGACTGCCAGTTGCTTTATCGCTTCGCTCACAACGTCGCCAGTGGGCCCGGTCTTCCTCGCGGAAATGCTTCGTCGATCGCGGCGATGTCGCCGGCGTCGAGCGTGAGCGATCCCGCTGCGGCATTCTCCTGGACGTGCGCCGGCTGCGCAGCCTTCGGAATCGCAAAGACGTTCGGCTCCCGGGTGAGAAAGGCAAGCACGACCTGCCGCGGCGTCGCGCCGTGCTTGCGCGCGACGTTTTCGAGGACGCCGCGCCCGTTTGCCATGCGCAAGAATCCTCCCCGGCCAAAGGGTGTGTACGCCACGATCGCGATTCCGCGTTGACGCGCGGCCGGAATCAGCTCGTGTTCGATGCCCCGTTCGCCCAGATGGTACAGCACCTGATTACACGCCAGCGGAACGGCGCGCAGGTAGGATGCCGCCTCGAGCATAGCGCCGGTCTCGAAGTTGCTGACGCCGACGAAACGCGTCGTTCCCCGTTCGACTAGCGCTTCAAGAGCTTGCATCGTCTCTTGCAGCGGATACGAACCGGGCCAATGCAGCAAGTACAGGTCCAAGTAGCCGCAGCGTAGCCGCTCCAGGCTGCGCTGCGCCGCCTCCAACGTTCCCTGGTAGCTCGCGTTGCTTGGTAGTACTTTCGTAGTGATAAAGAGCTTCGCGCGCGGAATCTCGTGGATAGTCTCCCCCAAAAAGCGCTCGACGGCGCCGGCGCCGTACATCTCCGCCGTATCGAGATGGGTCATTCCCAACTCGATTCCACGAACGATCGCGCGTTGCGCTTCTCTGCGCGCGGAACCGCTCTCCGGCATATTCCATGTGCCCTGTCCGATCACCGGAAGATCCACCCCGGTCGTCCCAAAAGGCTTATGCTTCATCAACATCTAGAAAAACTCGAACTCTTCCCGGCTCGCCGCGTACGCGAGCAAGCCTCCGCGCAAATGCAGCAAACGTTCGAATCCGGCCTCTCGCAAACGGCGCACGGCCCAGAGCGACTTCATGCCGACCCGGCAGGCGACGACGTAACGAACGGCGCTATCGAGCTCGGACATCCGCTCCTCGAGCTGCGATGCGGGGATTTGCACCGCGCCTGCGATCGAGCCGAGCACGGCTTCGTGCGGCTCGCGAACGTCGAGCAACGTTGCATCGCGCAACGCTTCGTCGAGCCCGTCCGCCTCGATCTCCGCGACGTCGCTTTCCACTGCAGCCGGCTCGTACGCGCGCTCGTCGATGGCGGTACGCGTCGGACGCGCGCCGCAAAGCTCGCACTCGGCCTCGCGCTCGAAGCGCAGCTCCCGCACGCGGGCCTGAAGGCTGTCGACGAGCAGCAGCCGCCCGACCAGCGGCTCTCCGATCCCGAGAACAACCTTGAGCGCCTCCCCGGCTTGCCATGCCCCCATGAGTCCGGCGAGCGCGCCGAGGACGCCGCCGTCGGCGCACGTCGGTGTCAGCTCCGCCGGCGGTGCTTGTGGATAGAGACACCGGTAGCACGGACCGCCCGGCGCGCAGAGCACGCTGAGCTGTCCGTCGAATCGAAAGATCGAGGCGTAGACATCGATCTTTTTCTCCAAGTAACACGCATCGTTGATCAAGTAACGCGTTGGGAAACGATCCGTGCAATCGAGCACGACGTCGTTCTCGCGCACGAGCTGCCGGGCGTTCTCCTCATCGAGGCGAAACGGGAAAGCATCGACGAGGACGTGCGGATTGAGCGCGTGCAACCGCGCTGCCGCCACGACTGCCTTGTTGACGCCGACGTCGGCCGTGGTAAAGATGGTCTGCCGCTGCAGGTTGGTCTCGTCGACGGCGTCGTCGTCGACGACGCCGATACGCCCGATTCCGGCGGCGGCCAAATACTGCAACGCCGGCGAGCCCAGTCCCCCGGCGCCCACCACCAGCACGCGTGCAGCGGCGAGCCGCTCTTGACCGCGTAGCCCTACTTCGGGGATCAGCAAATGGCGGCTGTAGCGCCGCCGCTTCGCGCCGTTCACTCCGAAGCGCTCTCCGAGCGTTGGAGCGCGGGATGCCGCTGGTCGAACCATTCCAAAACCGCGGCGCGCGAATGCTCCGCCGCATAGGTATGATCGCTGTCGATCGTTGCCAGCGTCTTGGGCTCCGGGGCGCGACCGTACAACTCGCGAACGCTTCGCGGGCTCACCATCGCATCCCGACTTGCCGCGACATAGAGCGCCGGCCTGCCGGCAAGCCGCGGCAAGAGCTCGTCATACCGGGCTTCTACACCGGCCACCAACTCCGGCAGCGTTACGCCGACGACGTACGACGAGCGAAAGTCCGTTACGCCCACCTTTCGCAAGGCCTCCAACGACGTGGGCCGGCCGTAGCCGGTAGCGATGGCGACGGTGCCCCGAACGTTCGTGTCGAGCGCGGCGGTGAAAATCGCCGTCATCCCTCCCATGCTGTGCCCCAGCGTGTAGACGACGTCGTCGGAGCGTTCGCGGGCAAACGCGATGACGCGAAACATCGCTTCGATGCAATCGTCGACGCCGCGAAGTTCGCCGCCGCTCGCACCGAGTTTATGTCCGGGAAAATCGAGGCTATAGACTCCCAAACCGTGGCTTGCGAGAAACGAGCAGAGAAAATCGAGGTTCTGTTTGCTCGAAGAGTAGCCATGACCGGCGACCACGCAGACGCGGCGCGGCCGCCGCGGTTCGTATGCCAGGACGGCGAGCGGATTGCGTTGCGCGTCAAGGTGGAGGAGCTCGACCTTACTCATCGGTTTCGTTAGCTCTCCATTGCGCGGCCCCGTCGGCGTACCGTTCCTTCTTCCAAATCGGCGCGCGCGCTTTTAGCCGATCGATCGCAAAGCGGCATGCCTCGAATGCCGCGGCGCGATGTCGGGCGGCAGCCGTCACAACGACTGCGACGTCGCCGACGGCGAGGTCGCCGACCGCGTGGGCGATCCAAAGGCGCACGTCGCCGAAACGCTCGCGCGCTTGTGCATCGATCGCTTCGAACTCAATGCGAGCCATCGTCTCGTAAGCTTCGTACGAGAGGCCGACGACGGCGCGTCCGTCGTGCGCGGTGCCGCGCACGATGCCCGAAAAGGTCACGAGCGCACCCTCGCCGGCGCCCGCGACACTTTCGAAACGGCGCGGGTCGACGGGCCCGCGCACGATGCTAAAGCGCTCGCTATCCACCGCCCACCGGGGGGAACAGCGCGATCTCGTCGCCGTCGCGCAGCATGCCGTCGGAGTCGACGAGCCGCCCGTTACACGCGATTCGCATGGACGAGCGATGTGGTACCAGAGCCGGAAACTGCTCCTCTAGAAGTTTTTGAGCATCGCCGACGGTGGCGCCCTCAGACAGGCTGAGGCTCCGTTCGGGCGCCTCAAGGATCTCGCGCAGGCTTGCAAAGGCAAGCAGGCGAATTTGCATAAATACCTTCTTCGACGGGAATACGGTCGACCCGTACCGGACTTTTATAAATGATGAGAAACCCGACGATCGCCCGAGTGTTGGCGCTCTTGATTGCCCTGGCGGCTCTGACCGCCGGCAGCGCAAATGCCGCCCAGTGCACGGTGGAGGTTCTAACCGTGCAAGGAACCCCGGTAACCGTCTCCTACTGCGTTACAGCCGCGCCGCGTTCCACGGGGACTGCGGAGATGATCGTTCCGGTTGTCGCCACCTATTCGGCGTCGGGCCGCTCGCTGCGTCGCGCGAACGACCTGCACTTTCTTGCCGGCGAAGGCGTCTCTCGAGTCTTGGAGAGCCTCGACCTTTCAAAGCTTGGCCTCAGCGGCACGCTGCATCTCACGCTGGCCTACGTCCAAGGCCTGGTGCACGTCGAGGGGGCGCTGCTCACGCCGGGCGCGATCACGATTAAGTGAGCCTCGCCTGGGGTCGGGCGCACCCAACTGCAACCGCGAGGGCGCTCCCCCCGCTCTAGAGCAAGGTATGCGCCGCCGCTACATTGCCTTCAGCAGCTCCAAGATCCCCGACGGCTGTCGTTAGAGGAGAGTTCATTTTCCCTATGCCTTGTACGGCAACCATTCCCAATCTCACGGCTCGAGAGCAAGCGCACTACCTCTACGAAGCGATACCGCCCGGCCTCTTCCGAGTTCAAGACGAAGCCGACCGTATCGCGTGGCGCGTCAGCCCCGAGCCGTTTGCATTGTCCCAGCAGCAGCTCGACACCATCGAGGGCCTCGGTACCGATCTCCTTCGCTTCTATCGGTCGCTCAACAATCTCTATAATCGCAGCGTACGCGGGACCGCGCCCGGCTTCATCGCGGAGTATCTCGATCAAGGGAAGCCCGAGCAAGTCGTCAAGTTAGGGCGCCAAAACCGTTTCAAGCAAGACGTCCCCGGCGTCATCCGCCCCGATCTGATCATCACCGCCGACGGTTTTGCCGCGACCGAACTCGACAGCATTCCCGGCGGAATGGGATTCCTCGGCGCCATGACGGAGGCGTATTGCCAGCTCGGTCACGAGAGCGCCGGCGGCGACCACGGGATTCCGGCCGGCTTTGCCGCGATGCTGCGCCACGTAACCGGGGTCGAGCATCCGACCGTCGCGATCGTGGTATCGGAGGAGTCTGCCGACTACCGCAACGAGATGTCCTGGCTTGCCGATGCGTTGCGCCGCTTCGGCCTTGCCGATGCGTGGGTGCGCGCTCCGCAGGAGATTACGTTCAGCGAAGACGGCCTCTTCATTCGCCACGAAGACGGCCGCGAGGCTCGGCTCGACGCCATCTATCGCAACTTCGAACTCTTCGACTTATTCAACGTGCCTAAACAAGAGCTGATGCTTTACGCCGCGCGCCACAATCGCGTCCGCATCGTGCCGGCGCCGAAGGCCTCGCTCGAGGAAAAACTGGCATTCGCGCTGCTTCACCACCACGCACTCGCGACGTTGTGGCACAACGAGCTTGGCAAGGACGTCTTCGAGCGGCTCCTGCGCCTCTTTCCGAAGACCTGGGTGATCGATCCGCGCCAGATGCCGCCGCAAGGCGTCGTCGCGGGATTGGAGGCCGGCGGCGCGCCGGTCTCGGACTTCCGGCAGTTGAGCACGCTGCCGAAGAGCGAGCGCGCCTACGTCATTAAACCGTCGGGCTTCTCGCAGCTGGCCTGGGGCTCGCGCGGCGTAAAGATCGGTGACGATCTGACGCGCGAGGAATGGAACTCGGCGATTGAGATCGCGCTGACCTCGTACGAGCGGACGCCCTACATTCTCCAGCGATTTCATAAGGGTAAACTGATTCGACAGAACTATTTCGATCGGGAACGCGATGAGATACGTGAGTACGAAGGCCGGGTGCGCCTGTGCCCCTACTACTTCGTAACCGGTGAGGAGAGCGTGGTGCTCGGAGGCGTTCTAGCGACGATTGCGCCCGCGGACAAGAAGCTGATCCACGGCATGACCGACGCCGTCATGACCTCGTCGATTTTGCGCACCGCCTCATAAGACGCGCTTGCGCGCGATCGTTCTCTGCCGGCACGGCGTGACGGAAAGCAATCTCGCCGGTCACTTTCTCTCCAGAACCGACGTGCCGTTGAGCCCCCTGGGACGCGAGCAATGCCGGCAACTTCAAACCGAGTTGCAAGCCTTTCAGTTTGACCGGTGCTTGGTCAGTCCCATGCGGCGCTGCCTAGAGACGCGCGAGATCGCCGCGCCGCAGCTTCCGTTCGAAATCGAATCCGCGCTTCGCGAAGTCGATTTTGGTACGTGGGAGGGCCAGACGCTGGAATGGGCGCAGGCCAACGATCCGTCCGGCCTCGTGCAGCGGCGGCACGATCCGGTGCATTTCCGTCCACCGCAGGGCGAGAGCTTTGCGGACGTGGCACGCCGGCTGCAGCCCGTCGTCGCAAAGCTGCGTCAGCCGCTGCGCTGGCTCGTCGTCGGACATCGCGGCACGCTCAGCGTGCTCGAAAGGCTCCTGCGCGGATTACCGCTCGGATCCCAAACGGTAAAGTCGCTCGAGCCGGCGCAGTTTCGAATCGTTACCTAGGATTCGTCTGTCGGGCGCGCCCGAAGTCTTTCCTGCGGCTCGGGATCAATCCACCGCCCAGGTGCTCGCAAGCCGTCGGTCCGAGATCGCAAGTGGCTCGCCAGCCTACGACTCGAGGATTCCGCTCAAGGCCACCACGTCCATCGGTCTGTCGCCAGCCCTGAATGGCGACCCGTTCACCGGGGTCAAGGCACCGCTGCTTGCGTTGATGGCGAAGGCAGAAACACGTCCCCGATGACTGCCAGTATTTGCCACGTAGGCGAACTCGCCCGTCGGATCGATCGCCACTGCGTTTGTGCGAGGACGACCCGTTGCAAAGGGCGATCCTTGCACCTGCATCAAGGCACCACTGCTCGTGTTCACGGCATAAGCGGAAACGTTGTTGGAACCGTGATTGGTGACGTAGACGAACGTTCCCGCCGGATCGATCGCTACGCCGATCGGATTGGTGCCCGCGGCAAAGGGCGATCCCCGCACCGGCTTCAGGGCACCACTCTTCGCGTTCATGACGAAGGCAGAAACTTTGCCGGAGCGACCGTTGGTCACGTAGACGTAGTGAACGATGGAGGTAAGGCGGCTTGCGCCTTGCGACCTCTTTTGCGCGTGGTAATTGGAAAGCGGCAAAGAACCCGGCGTGCCGTTCGTCGCTTGCGATGCCCCGCATCCGACCAGCAATGCCGCTGAAGCGACGATGGCCAGCGCATACTCAGCCAAAATCTTCATGTGCTGACCTCCGTATTAGGCCAAATTGGCACCTAAGAAGGTTCGCCGCGCCGCACTTGCTCTCTAGCGATGTTGGCGTTCAGCGAGCGCGGCCATCGGCTCGCAATAACTGGGATACTTAGTGCACGCGGGTGAGGACCGCGTTCTGCGAGGGAACCTCGATCCGATCCGGTACGAGGCTCGCCGGGTCGTACCAGATCGTGGCCGCAGTCTGACCCGTTAGCGCAAGCTCGACGTCTTGGGTGGGAATGCCGGAAGGTCGCGCTCCAGCAGATTCCGCGCCCTTCATCAGCGGTTGCGCCGCACCGGTCACCGGCGAAAGCCACGTCACCGTCGACTCGTTCCATGACGCCAGTTGCGCCGGAAGCGCGAAGAGACCGGCAAGTAATCCCGGTTCGATCACGACGAAATGATGCGTATCCGCCACCAGCGCTACCGTACGGGCGGAGGTGCTCTGCGTACCGGTGATCGTCGCCGAAGCAGGAGTTAGCGCGACCGTAACGCCGACGTTCTGGCCCGCCGCGCGATAGTTCCCGGTATATCTCGTCGGCGAAAGGTCCACCGCTAGCGCGAGCGTTGCCTTCGCCGAAAGCGTCATCCCCATCAGCGATGCCCACGAGTTTTCGTCGATCTCGGTGGCGGAATCGCTGCGCTTGACGGTCACGTTCCACTGCCCGATCGGTTGTCCGCTCATCGACGCAGTATAGTTGTACGCGCCGGCTGCGGGAAAAGTAACGGTCGTCGCAACGGCCGCGAGCACGAATGCCGGTATCAACGTTTAAACCGTTACCTTTGTTCGCGCATGATGCGCGACCGCGTTTAGCATAACGTCAATCTCTTGCGCCGTATTATAGCCATGCGGCGAGACTCGAATGCCGCCGGTGCGATAGGTCGTCACGATTTTTTGGTTCTCCAGCGCTCGTCCGAGCGCCATGCTGTCGATGCCGGGGATGTTAAAGGTTACGATGCCGGAAGAGCAACTCCGTCCTCGCAAGGTGGAGAACTCCGCATCCAGAGCCGCAAGTCCTTCACACAGCCGGTCGGTCAAAGCCAGAACGTGCTCCGCGATGGCCTGCGGTCCGGTACGCTCGAAGAGATCGATGGCGCAGACGAGCGAGAGGGCTCCGAGCAAATTCGGCGTCCCGCTCTCAAAGCGCGACGCTTCCGGTGAGAAGGGCTGCTCGTAGTTGTGAAAGTCCCACATATCCGCCAGCGATCGCCATCCGGGCATCGCAACCGCCAAGCGCTCGCCCAGGCCGGGGCTCACGTAAAGAAATGCGGCGCCGTGCAAGCCGAGCATCCACTTTCCCGCGCCGGCGTATAAAGCATCAATACCGAGGGCGCGCACGTCGAGCGGGAAAACGCCCAACCCTTGGATCGCGTCCACACAGAGCAGCGCGCCCGCTTCGTGGGCCACGGCGGCCAAGCCGGCGAGGTCGTGGCGGTAGCCGTCGGCATACGAAACCCAGGAGACCGTCACGACGCGCGTTCGCGGCGAAAGCTCCCGCTGCAAGCGCTCCGGTGTCAGTCGCTCTTCTCGCGTCGGGATCAACCGCACGTCGACCCCACGACGGCGCAGGCCAAGCCATGGAATCACATTGGCGGGGAACTCGTTGTCGCAGAGCACGACCTCGTCGCCCGGTTTCCAATCGATTCCGAGCGCCACGGTGTTCGCGCCGGCGCCGGTATTGGCCAGCGTCGCAATCTCCGCTCCACCGGCTCCGATGAAACCGCCGATCTTCGCGCGATATTCGGCCATCTTGAGATCGTACGGAAACGTGCCGAGAACGCCGCCATCGGCGTGCGCGCGGACGAACTCCTCAATCGCCGCAACCGTCGAAGCGGGGAGCACACCCGCGGCGGCGTGATTCAAATAGACGTACTGCCGGGTAACTCCAAACTCGCTGCGGCTAAGCGGCGTGCTCACTCCGCGCCGATCATGTCCTTTGTGTGCCAAGCGATATTGCCCGCACGATCGCCCACGCGTTCCAACGATGCCAGAACGAAGAGATACCGCGTTCCGGGGCGTATGATCTCCGGGTCGGCGCGCATCTCGGCCTGCAGCAGTTTGATGCTGCGCTTGTAGAGTTTATCCACCTCGTCGTCGCGATCGATCACGGTGCTCGCGAGGTTTGGATCTCGCTCCGTATAGGCGCGCATTGCATCGAGCAAGAGTCCGTGCGCGACGCTGGCGATGCGATCGATTTCGACCTTTTGTGGCCGCATCGGCTGATCGGAGAGCTTGATGGCGTTCTTCGAAATGTCGACGGCATAGTCGCCGACTCGCTCGAGATCGGTGGCGATTTCCAACATCGCCGCAATCTCGCGCAGCTCGCCCGCCACCGGCTGCTGCCTCCAGATAAGCTCGATGCAGTGCGCCTCGATGCGCCGGCGAAGATCGTCGATCGTATCGTCCCCGGCGACGACGCGGGCTCCCGCGGCGGCATCGCGATTGTCGAGTGCATCGACCGCAACGCGAATCGCATCGCTCACCAACGCGCCGAGGCGAACGACATCGAGCCTGGTTCCTTCCAATGCCTCATGATACGCCGTGCGCACCGCCACCCTCACCTCCCATGAACGTATGCCGCTAGTATAGCAGGGGGCACTTCCGCGCAATCCAACGAAGGAACCTGCATCCTTTATCAAATCATAAGGTTGAACATGGCATTTGAAGACATCCTGGTCGCGATCGAAGAGCCGCTCGGCATCATTACGCTCAACCGTCCGACCGTTCTCAACGCGTTGCGTTCGCAGCTTTTGGACGAGCTTTCAACCGCGCTGCGCGAAATGGAGCACAACGATAAAGTCCGCGCGATCGTCGTTACCGGCGCGGGAGAGAAAGCCTTCGCCGCGGGCGCCGACATCTCCGAGCTCAACGCGTTGGCGTCGGCCGGCTCCGGTGCCGACAAAGCTCGCACGGGTCAGGCTCTCACCCGTCAGATCGAGCGCCTCAGCAAGCCCGTCGTGATGGCGATCAACGGATTCGCGCTTGGCGGCGGCTGCGAGATCGCCATGGCCGGCGACATCCGCGTTGCGAGCGAGAACGCGAAGTTCGGTCAGCCAGAGGTCAACCTCGGACTGATCCCGGGTTACGGGGGATCGCAACGTTTGACGAGGCTCGCCGGCAAAGGCGTGGCGACCCATCTCTGCCTGACGGGCGAAATCATCGACGCGCCGGAGGCGCTGCGGATCGGCCTCGTCACTCGCGTCGTACCCGCCGCCGAACTCTTGAACGAGGCAAGACGGATTGCGACGCTCATCGCGTCCAAGGCTCCCTTAGCCATCGCCGCCTGCAAGCGCGTCATCAACAACGGCGCTCATCTTTCGATCGACGACGGACTAGAACTCGAGGCGCTCGAGTTCGGCACGCTCGTCGATACCGAAGACATCCAAGAAGGCACGAGCGCCTTCTTGGAAAAACGCAAGCCCGCCTGGAAAGGCCGTTAACGCTCGAAGGTTGAGAGCGCGTTGCTCATTGCTAATGCGATCGCGGGGTTGAGCCCCTCCCATTTTGCTCGGACGAATCCGCTCCGATCGATCACCACGACCGTCGGAAGGCCTTGCACTGCAAACAGTGCTCGCGCGTTACTCTCCGGATCGAGTGCGACGTTTTGCAAATGGTATCGTCGCGCAAATGCAACGGCAATCGGTCGATCTTCGCCGATGTCGACCGGCACGACGGTCGCGGCGGGATGCTCTCGCGACCATGTTTCGACGAGCGGCAGCTCCAGTTTGCACGGCTCGCACCAGCTCGCGAAAAAATCGAGGAACAGCACCTGGCCGCGCTCGTCGGCAATCCGAAAAGCGCCGCCGTTTAGCCGTTGGTAAATCGCCGCAGGCGCGGGATGCGCGCCGGGCCTTTCAAACGAGCGCGGGGCGACGAAGATTTTCCAGATCGCAAAGCCGATTACGAGCGCCGCAAGCGCGTCCCAGAATCGACCGGCGGTAAAGAGCTTGCGCGTCGAAGCGCTACTCCGCACGGAAAAGGGCTGCGATGCCCTGGCCGCCTCCGATGCATGCCGACGCGATCGCGTAACCGCCGCCGCGCCGGCGCAGTTCGTGAAGCGCCGTGAGCGCGAGCCGCGCACCCGAGGCGCCCAGCGGATGGCCGAGGGCAATCGCGCCGCCGTGGGGGTTCAACGTCTCAGCCCGTGCTGAGTCTGTCGAAGCTCCCATCTCGCGCAGACAGGCGATGACCTGCGGGGCAAAGGCCTCGTTGATTTCCATGACGGCTATGTCGCCAGCAGCGACGCCGCCGCGCTCCAGTGCTTTCGGAATCGCAAACGCGGGACCGATTCCCATGATCGACGGGTCCACGCCGACGACGCCGGCGGAGACGAGGCGCCCCATCCACTGCAGGCCGTCTTCGCGCGCGCGTTTTACCGTCGTCAGGACCACGGCCGCGGCACCGTCGGTAATTCCGCTGGCGTTTCCGGGCGTCACGACGCCGTCTTTCACGAAGCGCGCGGGCAGTTTGCCGAGTTTCTCCATCGTCAAGCCCGCACGCGGGCCTTCGTCTTTTTCAACGCGTACGGTCGAGCCCTTCGGCCCCGGAACCTCAACCGCGACGATCTCGTCGGCAAAGTAGCCGCTGCTCTGCGCGACCAGTGCGCGCTCCTGACTGGCCAGCGCAAACTCGTCGCACTCCGCGCGCGATATGCCGTACTTCTTGGCCAGATTTTCGGCGGTAATCGCCATCGGCGTATTGCCGTACGAATCGATCAGCGCGGTCCAGAGCGAATCTTCGAACGCCACGTCCTGCCCCAAACGAAAGCCTTGGCGCGCCCCCCGAACTACGTGCGGTGCCTGACTCATATTTTCGGTCCCGCCAGCCAGCGCGTAGCCGGCGGTGCCCAACGCCAGCGACTGCGCGGCCGATAGAATCGCTTGCAGCCCCGAGCCGCACAGCCGGTTGAGCGTAAGGGCCGGCACGCCGACCGGCAGCCCCGCCCGCAGCCCTACGTGTCGCGCGAGATAGATCGCATCGGCGCTGCTCTGAATGACGTTGCCGAAGACCACCTCGTCGATGGCTTCCTTAGGGACGCCGCTGCGCCCGATCGCCGCTTCTGCGGCCGCGACGGCGAGGTCGGTGGCCGTCAGGCTCGCCAGTTCGCCGCCGAGGTTGCCGAACGGCGTGCGGGCTCCGGCAAGAATGACGATATCGCTGTCCTGCATCGAATTGCTCATATCGACCGCGACTATTCCGCAACGGTTGCCCGCGTCCCGGCAGGCGCCGTCGCGGACCGTCCCTAAGACCGGCGGCGTATGCCCATGAACCGACCCGCCGCGATCACGCTCGATGCCCGGTCGCTCGTTCCTGCGACCAGGACGGCGCTGATACTCGAGTCCTTCGACAAGCTTCCGATCGGAAGCGCCTTGGAGATTACCGAAGAGACCGACCCACGCGCACTTCGGAACGAGATGGCGCAGCTGCGCCCGGCGCGGTTTTCGTGGGACGCGCGAAACCTCGGCGCCAGCCGGTGGACCGTCCGCCTCGAACGAATCGATGAAAACGCTGACGGCGAAGCCTTCCTAACCTATGTCGCGGCCTTTACCTCTGCCAAGGCGAGCACGATCAAGGAGTTGGCCGCTCAGATGAGCGAGCGCACCTACAAAGCCGGCGAGACGATCTTCGACGAAGGCGAGGTGTGGCCGTATCTCGGGATCGTCAAGAGCGGCAAGGTAATCTACACCCTACTCTCGCCCGACGGCAAGACGCACACCATCGGCGAACGCTTGACGCACGACACGCTTAACGAGAGCGGAACCTTCGACGGCGGCGGCGCCACGACGCGTGCCGAAGCGTTGATGGACGCGACGATCGTGACGCTTCCCAGCGAAGCCGTGGTTCACGCTGCCCGCAGCGACGCCGAGCTCGCGCTGGGATTTTTGATCGCGTCGTCGCAAGCTCGGCGGCGCTCGATCGACACGATCGCCGACCTGGCCTTCGCCCACGTGTTGCAGCGTGTCGCAAAGTTCTTGCTGGGATACGCGCGCGCGTCGGTCGCGATGGCACCTGGGCTTCCGGGAGTCGAGAACCTCTCTCAGGCCCAGATCGCGGCCGCGGCCGGCACCGTTCGCGACATGGCGGCGCGCGCGCTGCTACGTCTCAAGAACGCGGGCGCCCTCGAACTCGACCGCGGACGCGTGCGCGCCATTGACCGCCCGAAACTGGAAGCCTTTGCCGCGAACGTCGCGGCGCCCCCAGTTTAGATCCGGTAGACGTCCGCCGTAGCGTTTGGATCCACGAGCGCGGAGTGGACGCGCGGTCCCGTGCACATGATGGCGTCGTGACCGATTTCGATGCGCATGCGAGTAACCTCGCCGCCCATCACGTCATCGACCGCACACCCTTCGACCTTACCGGGGAATCTCGCCATGACGATGTAGCGCCCTGGGTTCAACGTAATGTCGCTGAACGAGCCGCGGCTGTTCGTCGTAAGCGTGGCGATGTGATTCGGTCCGTTCTCGAGATACGGGCTTCGATAATAATAGAGCGTCGCGTGCGCCATCGGCTGGCCGGTCTTCGCATCGACGACCGTGCCGGAGATGCCGCCGAGCTGATCGCTTAGCGCCGGCGCAGTCAGCATCCCGGCGAGCGCGAGCATGGTTGCAAGCTGTTTCATGCTTTGACTTATGCCCGCAACCCGGCCCTCTCAGACGGCTACACCGTCTCTAAAGCGGCGGTCTCGTCGGCAGCGGTTTGTAAGTCGAAGGCCGCGCGCTTGCTCTTCGCTGCGGCTTCATCGAGCGGGCGCTCCGCACTTTGCCGCTGACCGTCGAGCACTTGGCGCCCTTTACGGACTGCGCCGAGCGCACCGAACAGGCGCGTCTCCATCTCGACTAGCACGTCAGCGGCATAGCGGTCGGCTCCCTCGCGAACTTTGCGTGCCTTTTCCTCGGCCTCGCGAAGTAAAACATCCGCGGTCGTGCGAGCGCGCTTGACGATTTCATTGTCCTCGACCAACTCGTCGTGCTTGCTCGCCGCTTCGTCGACGATCGCCTGCGCCTTCTCTTGCGCGGCTCGCATCATGCTGTCGTGAGATCTGGCAATCGCTTTGGCCCGCCCGACTTCCTCAGGCAACGAGGCTCTGATCTTCTCGAGCAACTCGATCAGCCGCTCCTCCGAGAGGATGCGATAACCGGCCGGCAACCACGTCCCTTCGTGAACGTAAGCCTCGAGTTTGTCAAGCACGCGATAAACCGACATTACTACCTCCGTTGCAAGCTGTTGCGTTTCTCCGCCATCACGCGAAGAACGGGTTCGGGGACGAGCGCGGCGACGTCGCCGCCGAGAAAGAACACCTCTTTGACGAGGCTGGAGCTGACGAACGAGTACTCGTGATCCGCCATCAGAAAGAGCGTATCGACGTCGGAAAGCGAGCGGTTCATCATCGCGGCCGACATTTCGCTCTCGAAATCGGAGACGACCCGAAGGCCCTTCACGATAACGTCGGCTTCGGCAGCTTTCACGTAGTCGGCGAGCAGGCCGCGAAAATGCTCGACGCGCACGCCGCCGATGCCTGCAACGCTGGCCTTGAGCATATCTTCCCGTTCTTCCAAGGAGAACATCGGCGCGCGCTTCTGGGGGTTGACGACGATGGCGACGATGAGCTCGCCGAAACATCCCGCGGCGCGCTCGATCACGTCCAAGTGACCGTTCGTAGGCGGATCGAACGATCCCGGGTACACGGCGCGCGTCACGCGCTCGAGCTTGCCGTTCGTCAAGATTCCGGCGTCAGGAAGGCGAGGCCGACATCGCCGTAGACTTCTTCGCGCACCGAACGATACCCGGGTATCTGTGGCAGGATTCGCTTGGCGGCGTGCTCGTACACGACGATCGCTTCGGGAGCGAGCAATTTGCGCTCTAGCAAGAGGTGAAAGAGCTGCAGCGGCACCGGATCGGCATAGGGCGGGTCGAGATAGACGATGTCGAACGGGCCTTCGAGGCGGTAGAGCGCGCGCTCCGCGGGCGCCGGAAAGACCGTGACCACATCCTGGATTCCCAGCTGCTTGACCGCTTCTTCGATCGCATTGGCGACGTCGCGCTGGCCTTCCACCGCGACGACGCGGGCGGCTCCGCGTGACGCCGCTTCAAAACCGATCGCGCCGGTGCCGGCGAAAAGATCCAAAACCGCGGCGCCGTCGAGGCGATTCATCAAGATCGAAAAGAGCGACTCCTTGACCCGCCCCGGCGTGGGACGCACGTTCGTACCCTTCGGCGAACGAAGCTTTCGGCTACCCAGCGATCCACCGGTAATCCGCGGCATGCTAACCTAGAACTCCTGCGGCGCGAGCGGCAGCAAGGATGGGCGGAGCCACGAATCGTCGCCCAACCATTCGTAGCGAATCGTCGAATAGGGCACGGTGCCGTACGAGAGCAGCCGGTCGTGAAACTGCCGCAGCGAAAAGCCGTCGCCCTCGCGGTCGCGCACGAGCCCCAACAGGGTTTCGATCTGCGTTTTTCCGACGAGATAATCGATGGCTTGTCCGGGATCCATCGCGAAGCGGGTCGCCTCGCCGCGTGCCGTCTCCGCGTCGATGCCGGCGTTCTTTTCGAAGTACGCAATCGCTTGCGGCAACGTCATCGCGCCGGTCGCCAAGCCGACGTCGACGCCGATGCGGGTCGCGCGGTGGCGCATCAGGTGAATCACTTGGCGGCGAGCGCCCGGATCGTCTTCGTACAGCCCTTCGCGCATCAGCATCTCTTCACCGTAAAAGGCCCAACCCTCCGCGAATACGCCGTCGCCTTGCACGTGGCGGACGAAGTCCGGATTGTGATAGGCGTAGGTAAACTGCATGAAATGCCCCGGAATGCCCTCGTGGCCGAGCAACGGCAAAACCGACTGGCGTGCCTGCTCCACGAAAAAGCTCTGATTCGACGAACTGAAATCCGGAACGAAATAGAAGCCTTGCGAGTCGCTGGAAAACATCTGCGGCGGGTTCATGAATCCGCCGGGATAGGTTGCCGCCAGCGCCTTTGGAACTTCGACGATGTGGAACGGACCGATATACGACGGGATGTCCACGATTTCGTGGGAGTTAATGAACGAGATCAGCCGCGCCAGGCTGCGCTCGTAGTAGGCTAAGAACGCCTCCTTGGAAGCGAATGCCGGCGGCGGAGTGGACGGCGGCTCGTGGGCGTCGCGGCTCGCTTCCCAGGTTTCCAGCGCGCGATCTCGCGCCAGCTCCAGTCGCCCGATTTCGGCAACCTGGGTGGAGTCGAACGGCAGCAGCAGGACGCGTTTGAGAAACCAATCGTACTGTTTGCGCCCCACCGCGAAGCCGCCCGCGGCAAAGCCGTTCATGTGCGCGTCGAGCCAGCTGCGGTAGGCGTGCAGGGCTTTGAGAGCGCTTTCCTGCGCCTGGGCGAGATCGGCGCGCGTCGAGGGCGACGTATCTCGCGCGATTTCATCGAGCGTCGTCGTGTAAAGCGAGTCGCCGTCGCGAATGTCCTCCGACGCAATCTGCGCGAACTCCCGAACGGGCTGCGTGAGATTCGCCCGCCCTTGAGCCAGCACGCGGGGACACGCGCGCAGCCGCGCGATTGCCGCGCGGACGCG
Source organism: Candidatus Cybelea sp. (assembly GCA_035308305.1). Taxonomy (GTDB): domain Bacteria; phylum Vulcanimicrobiota; class Vulcanimicrobiia; order Vulcanimicrobiales; family Vulcanimicrobiaceae; genus Cybelea. Next base: position 67,832 of record DATGGV010000014.1, read on the forward strand.
AACTTCATCGCCGGCGTATTGGCGCTTGACGAGCGAGAATATCCCGTTGCTGCACTCGCCTTCGTACAAGCTCGGATTGCGCTGCAATCCTCGCAAAACGGTCCGGTCCCACCAGTCGGCCTCGATATTCGAGCGAATCAGCAAATAATCGACTCGCTCGTGCGCGGTCGCGCCGGGCGGCGGCTGGAGCGCAGCCAGCTCGTTGCGATAGCGGCGCAGCTTCGTCATCTGCGCGGCTTGCGTTTCGGGCGAATAGTCTGCCAGCAGCGTATCGTAGGTGTGAATCCCGGCATCGGTCGCGGCCGACGGGTTCTCTTGGAGGCCCCACATGGTATAGCGTCGCTCGAGATCGACGAGCTTCCCTTGATAGTCGGCGGGCGCCGCCATACCCGTGCAAACGACGAGGCAGACGACGCAGGCGAGAATCCCGCGGCCGATCACGACGCGCGCACGCACTGCGGAACGATCGCCAGCAGCTCCACAAGGGCGTGAATTCTATGGGCGGGCGGCCGCAGGTCGTCGGGGTACTCACGCCCCTCCCAATCGATCCACACCGCCTGCAGTCCGGCATTCTGCGCCCCGGCGACGTCGTCGCGCGGGTCGTCTCCGACGTAGCAGGTTTCTTGCGGCTGCGTGCCCAGGGCGTGCAAGAGACGCTCGAAAGCGCGCGTCGACGGCTTGCGCTCGTCCAGCTCGCTGCATACCACAACCGGCCCGCGGAAGCCGGCCAGCTCCGCCTTACGCTTCTGCAAGGGATCCCAGCCATTGGTCAGCACGGCAACCTGGATTCCGCGTTTTTGCAGCTCTTCCATTGTCTGCTCGACTCCCGGGAGCGGAACCAGAAACTCCTCGACGCTCTCCACCGCCATCCTCCGGAACGACTCGACAAACCAGTCGCCGCTCGACAAACCATGCTCTGCCGCGAAAAGGCGCACGACTTCATCAATCGTGAGCTCGCCGCTGCGCTGGCGCTGCAACAGGCGATCGATGGCATCGATTTCGTCGGCCAGCGTGCCCAGACTCCGGCCGCCTCGCGATGTGGTGCTCTTTAGCAGGCGCAGGAAGCAGACGCGCTCGAGATGATTGTCGATCGCCAGCGTGTGATCCAGATCGAAGCCGATACCGTGGATCGCATTCACGGCCCCGGCCCCGTTACGACGCGCACAAAGGCGCTCGGCCGAACGTACTTGGCCAAAGCGGCTCGAACGCTCTCCTGGGTCGCGTCGAGCTGCGCGCGGGCATCGACGACGTTCTGATCGAGCGGCAGATCGAGCGACGCATAGCGCAGCAACTGTCCGGTAACGCCGTCGTAACTGGCCTCGCGGATCGGAACGTCGCCCATCAGCAAGGCCTTGGCGCGCAGCAGCCGGTCGGGCTCGATCGGCTCGCGCTGCAACCGTTCCAAGACGGCCCGGATTTGCGACTCGGCCGGCACGACGTTTTGCGGGTCGCAGCCGTATTCCAAAGCGAATGTCGCGCGCGTTTTGTTCGCGGCAAACCGGCTTTCGATCGAATACGCGTAGCCATGAACTTCGCGCAGATCGTGAAAGAGCAGCGACGAGTAAAACCCGCCCGTCAAGACGCTGTTGGCCAGCTGAAGGACGGGCCAGGCGGGATCGCTGCGAACCAGATCGAGGGTTTCCATCAGACGCACGGAGGATTGCACGCGTCCCGTTGCGGGTACGTCGATCTGGCTTGCCACGTTGAGGGGAACGGTCGGAAGATCGACGTTGGGCTTCGGCCCCGTCGCACTCCATGCTCCGAAGTATTTTTCGACGATCGCCTTTGCCGCTTCGGGCGTCGTATCGCCGATCACCACGATCGTCGTGAGGTCGGGACGATAGGCCGTCGCGAACCAGCTCTTGACGTCGGCAAGCCCCAGTGAACCGACGCTCTTCGGCGTCGCGAAGCGCTGCTCGGGATCGCCTGGCGGGTAGAGGGCCTTATTCAAAGCGACCTCTGCCAGATGCTGCGGCGTCGTCATGTCTCCGGCAAGCTCACCCTCGTTCTGTTGTTGCACGACGGCAAAATCCGCGGGTCGAAAGGCCGGGTGGAGCTCCTCGTCGGCGAGCAACTGCATTCCGCGGTCGAACTGCGACGACAGCACGTCGAGCCCAAAACTGGTTCCTGCGTCGGTCGACGCCGCGATCTTGTCGAGCTCGGTTTGGAATGCGATGCGGCCGTAGGTCGTCGTTCCGTAGGGCAGCAGGCCGGCCGTGACGTCGGCAACGCCTTCCAGTCCTGACGGCACTTGAAGATCTTCGTTGTTTTGAATCTCGCCCGCGACGACGACGGTGTGAGAGATGCGCTCGGGCTGCACGATCAAACGAATCCCGTTTGCGAGGGTCGTATCGCTCGGCGATATCGTCTGCCGCGGCACGTGCAGGTTGTCGAGAACGTGCTGCGCCCAGGTCGGCAGCGGCTCGTGCGAGCTGGGCGGAATCTCGTTGTTCTCTTTGGCCATCTGCCCGCTGGGCTTCGCCGCGCCGGCGTTTTGCGGTACCGCATAGACGACGACGGCCCGCTGGTTGTCGACATAGGTGCGCAAGACCCGGTCCACTGCGGCAACGCTGACTCGCTGATACTGCTCGACCATGTCGTCGGGCGACGAAAGGCCTTGTACGGCGACGGCTTGACTCCACTCCAAAGCCTGACCTTCGATAGAGTTCGCGTTGAACTCGAGCTGCGAAATCTCGCGCAGCTTGGCGGCCTCCACGAGCTCCGGTGGGACTCCGGTCCGCTTGTAGCCGTCGAGTATCCCGCGCAGTTCGCGCTCCGCGGTCTCCGGCGGTACACTGACGGGAACGGCGGCAAACGCGATGCCAAGGCCTACTTTGGGGAAGGCTTCGGCCTCAAAACCCGCGCCCAGGGCTTCTCCCGTATAGGCCATGCCGCCCAGATTGCTGCGGGCGCTCGAGAGCACGTCACCCAATATCTGGCCGGTCGCGTAATCGGAGCTGTCGTAGCCGGGGAAGCGATAGCCCAAGGCGACGGCGGTATACGCCTGATCCGATTTATCGTGAAAGATTGCGGCTTTGAGCGGCTGCAGATGCACCGGCTCGCGCGCGGGAAGTTTGACTGCCGGAATATCGCCGAAGAGCCGGCGCACTTCGCCAATGGTCTGCGCGGGATCGACGTCGCCGGTAATAATGTAGACGGCGTTGTTGGGATGATACCAGGTATGGTAGAAGCGCAACAACTGCGCGCTATTGACCTTGTTGGCGAAATCGGCGACCGTTCCCAGCGTGTTCTTGGCGTAGGGCGTGCCGCCGATGAGCCGGTCCTGCATCTTTACGAAGAGCCGGTAGAAGGCGTCGCTTTGATCCTGCTGCACCTCTTGCGTGATCGCCCCGCGCTCCTGGGCCCACAGCTTCTGCGACATCAGCAGCCCGGTGGCGCGCGACCGTTCGGCCCGCAGCGCGATATCGAGATAGGCCGACGGAACCGTAAAGTAATATTGCGTCACGGTCGTCGTCGTATCCGCATCGAAGTCGCCGCCGGTAATTCCAACCGCATCCATGAGCTGAGAGGACGAGAGCGTGGCGCTTCCGCGGAACATCATATGTTCGGTCGCGTGTGCGAGCCCGGGAATCCACTGCTCGTCGGAGCCGGCTTCGTAGTCAAGAACCGTCGTAACCACCGGCGCCAGCGTGTTGCGGACGACGATGACCCGCAGGCCGTTCGAGAGGGTCGCGCGCGCCACATCGGCTGATGCTGCACGGCCGCCCGCTCCCAGCAAGGAAAAGAGCACGGCCGTCGCGACCGCGATAAAGATGCCCGGCTTATACATTGGCGGCGCTATTCGCGCCGCGGCTCGTGAACCCTCACGACGAAACCAGCAACGCGCGCGTGCTCGGCTGGGCCGCAAGCATGGCCCGCAACCCGGCGTGTTCCGGACGCGCCAGCAGCGGATCGCCCGCCACGATCTCCTCGGCAGCCGCCTTCGCGGAGCGATAAACCGCAATGTCGCGCACCAAATCGCCCAGGCGCAGGTCCGCAGCCCCCGACTGGATCGTCCCCGAAAGCTGCCCCGGTCCTCGAAGGCGCAGATCTTCGTCGGCAATCTCGAAGCCGTCGGTAGAGCGCGTCAATATCGCGAGCCGCTCGCTGCTCGTATCGTCGGGATAGACGAAGATGCAAAACGACTTCGCGGCGCCTCGACCGACGCGTCCGCGTAACTGATGGAGCTGGGCCAGCCCGTAGCGATGTGCATCGAGAACCACCATCACCGTGGCATTCGCGACGTCCACGCCGACTTCAACGACCGTCGTCGCAACCAGCACGTCGAGCTCGCCGCGAACGAAGCTCGCCATGATCTGCTCCTTCTCGCGTGATGGCAGTCGCCCGTGGAGCAATCCCAATCGCAGGTCCGTGAAGACGTCGCGGCGCAGCCGCTCGGCTTCGGCGATCGCGCTCGTAAGCTCGTTCTCCCCCTCCTCGATGGCGGGCGCGACGATATACGCCTGACGCCCCTCGGCGACGTTTTTTCGAATGAAGTCGTAGACCCGGCTCAAGCGGCTCGTGCGAACCGCAAAGGTTTCGATCGGCGTGCGGCCCGGCGGCAGCTCGTCGATGAGCGAGATATCGAGGTCGGCGTAGACCGACTGCGCGAGCGTTCGTGGAATCGGCGTCGCCGTCATGTGAAGGGTGTGCGGTGACGATCCTTTGCCGCGTAAACGGGCCCGCTGCTCGACGCCGAATCGGTGCTGTTCGTCAATGATGACGAGTCCGAGCCGCCCAAAGTCGACGCCTTCGGTAAGCAGCGCGTGCGTACCGACCGCCAGCGCCGCCTCGCCGCTGGAGAGCTTTTCGAGCGCCCCCCGGCGCGACCGCGCGCTCTGGCTGCCAAAGACGGCCTCCACGCCGAGGCCGAAGGGCTGGAGCAATGGCGCGAGCTTGCTCGCATGCTGCCAAGCCAGCAGTTCGGTGGGCGCCATCAAGGCCGATTGTAAACCGTTTGCGGCCGCCGCCAGAACGGCGGCTGCGGCGACAAGCGTCTTGCCGCTGCCGACGTCGCCCTGCAGCAACCGGTTCATCGGAACGTCGCGCCCTAAATCGTTCCAAATTTCCTGGATCACCCGCCGCTGCGCGCCGGTCAAGGCAAACGGCAGGGTCGCCTCAATGCGCGCCAACAAGTTCGCGGGAACCTCGAATACCGGTGCGTCGTGATCGCTCTCGCGCTCGGCGCGCCGCAGTTGCGCACCCGTCGCTAATGCGAGAAACTCCGCGAAGACGAAGCGCTCGCGCGCACGGTCCGACTCCTCCGGCGTCTGCGGGGCGTGCATCGCGCGATAGGCTTCCCGGATGGAGCCGTATCCCCGTTCCGCTGACAGGGCCGGCGGCAACGGGTCGGCGGGAGCGAGGTCGAGCAGCTGCGCGAGGTTCTTCTTCACGACCATCGCGATCTTGCGGGTGGCAAGCTCCTTGCTCGCGCGATAGACCGGGACCAGCTCGCCCTTGTAGGTTCCGTTCTCGCCGAGTACTTCGTGCTGCGCGACGCTCACGACCGGTCCGGAGAATATCCGCTCGACGCGCCCGCGGACCATGAGCCGCATTCCTTCACGAAAGCGTCCGACGACGTAACGATTGCGCCCGATCCATTTTGCCGTAAACAGATCGCCGGCGTCGTCGCGCAACTGCAGGTCCACGATCTCTAAACCGCGCACGCGCCGTTCCTTGACGGCAACCACTTGCCCCACCGCGTTCTCCTCGCCCCCCGCCGCACCCAATCGGGCGGCCGGCGTGGGAAAGCGCAAGTCGTCGTAGCGGAACGGGAGGTAATCCAGCAGCGCTTCGGCCGTGCCGACGCCGAGTTCATGGAAGAGCGCCGCGCTCTTCGGCCCGACGCCGCTGAGATCGGAAATATCCATGGGTTGCGCGTCCTGCGCGATCATGCCCGCGTCGCGCTCAGGCGCGCCAACACCGCATAAGCCTTTCGCACTTCCGGAGTTTCGACGCCGTAACGATCGCCCAACTCGCTAACCGCTCCCAAGATGGGATCGATCTCGAGCGGCCGGCCGAGCTCGAAGTCTTGCAGCATCGAGGTCTTCACGTTATCGAGCCTTGCAGCGTACGCGATTCTCGCGTCAACGTCCACCTCGCCCACGACGCCCGCGGCCTGCCCGACTCGCAGCGCCTCCGTCATGAGGAGCCGAACCTCCTCACGTGACTGCGAATCTTCAAGCATCGGCTTGATCGTAACATTGCGCAAGACGCTGACCGTGTTGAGTCCGACGTTGTTCGCGAGCTTTAGCCAGACGGTCTGACGAATCTGGGAATCCGCCTCGGCCGCGAGCCCGGCGTGCTTGAGGATATCCACCAGCTCCGCGGCGCGGCCACTGCAACCACCACCGGGATCGCCGAAAACGTAGCGCAGTCCGCCGCTCTGGCGAACGCGACCCGGCGCGACGATCTCTCCGGAAACATGCACCACCGAGCCGATCACCTGCGTGTCTGGGAAGAGGTCCCCGATCGTTCCGCCCGGATCGACGCTGCGCAGCGCCGGCTCTCGCACGTACCAGAACGGCACTCCATTCTGCATCGTCACCAAGAGGGTATCGGTGCCCGCATACGGCGCGATCTGCTCCAGCAGCGCCGGCCATTGATGCGCCTTAAAGGTGAGCAACAAAAAATCGAATGCCCCCAGCGTTCGCAGGTCGTCGCCCACCGTGACCGGCACGCAGAAAGCCCCCAGGTCGCTCTGGACGCTCAACCCGTCGCGGCGAATCGCCGCGGCATGCTCGCCACGGGCCACGATTGCCACCGCGATGCCGGCCCGCGCAAGCGCCGCGGCGAGGAATCCGCCGATGGCGCCGGCTCCCACGACCGCGATGCGCGTCACGCGGGATCGCTAAAGGCGACGGGCAGATTCGAACTGCCGAATGGGGCTTTTGCAGAGCCCTGCCTTACCACTTGGCTACGTCGCCTCGAGGTGTGATGGAGCGGGTAGTGGGAATCGAACCCACGCATCGACCTTGGGAAGGTCACAGGCTGCCATTACATCATACCCGCGTGCCGGGCGACCCTCCCGCTTCGAGCATCCTCTCACTGCGTCCTACGACCCGGCACCCACCGCCTAAGAGATGACGCTGATCGAGCGCGCCAACACGATCGCGATGGTGATCAGCGAAATCAGCGCCTCCACCGTCATCAGTGCTTTGGCCCAGCGGGTCAACGGCATGACGTCGGCCGGGCTAAAGGCCGTGGAATCCGTGAACGAGAGGTAGAGATAGTCGTAGAACTGCGGCTTCCAATTTGGATCGATACACGGCGGCGTCGCCTTGCCCGAGATGGCCATCTGCATTTGCGGAAAAAGAAAGTCCGCGTTCTGAACGTCCGTCGCCGCATCGGCTTGCGCGCGCTTGCCGGGGCCGTCGCCGTCGAGCTCCCAGTACCAGAGCGCGAAGACGAGAATGTTGGTGAGCCAGATTTGCAGGCCGTTACGCAACAGCGATGCAGCCGAGTGCGTCGGTCCTCGCTCGGGGTGAAAGAGCGACGAGACCAGCAGCAGCACCGAGGTGAGATTGAAGAAGTTCACGATAGCGATCAGCAGGATGCTGGCGAAACGAATGCGGCGAGTATCGCCGTGCCGGCGTGGCGCGAGGATCGAGAGCGGTACGAGCACCAGCAGGACCAACAAAGGAGCCACCCAGACCGGGCCGATCGTCAAGCGCGGCGGAAGCGTGATATAGAGCGCAACTGCCCCCAGGACGGCCAGCGAGGCATGCCATCGCGGCTCGGCTCGCACCTCGGTGGCCTTTCGCTCTCGCATGAGTCGCACCGTTCGCTCGGCTCGCATGCGCAACCCGCCGATTCCCGCGAGCATTGTAAGGCGCATGCCTACCGATTTTCGCGATGGAAAGACCTTTCCGCGCCGCGGCCGAGAGCCGATGGGCGACGCGCTCTGGCTGCTGCGGCTCTCCGATAAGGCCCGCGCGCATCTCGCCGGAACCATTCACGACTACATCTATCCATGCCCGATGGACCAAGGGGTCATGGAGCGGTGGAAGGTTACGCGCAAGGAGTTCGAAGAAGCTTTGGTCCGCTATCCGACCGACGACCTGCTCCACGCCTGGCTGCGCGATCGCGTAGCCCCGCAGGACATACAACGAGCCAACAATTGGCTGCTCAAGGAACGCGTTGAGAACCTCGATCGTCAGGATGCCGAAGAGGTTGCCACGGTGGAGCGGCGCTGATGGGCTCGATGATCGAGTTCGTTCGCCCCGACGGAAAGAGTGCGCCCGCATACTTTGCGCCCGCATCGAAGTCGCGCGAATCGCCGGGAATCGTTCTCTTTGAGGAGTGGTGGGGGCTCGACGAACGCATCAAAGCTACGGCCGATCGGCTGGCCTCGCACGACTTCAACGTCGTCGTGCCGGATCTGTACCGCGGTCGTCACGCCGCAACCCCCGACGAAGCAAATCATCTGATGCAAGGACTCGACTTTAGCGACGCCGCCACGCAAGACGCCGCCGGCGCCGCGCGATTCCTGCGCGAGCACGGTGCCAAGCACGTCGGCGTCATGGGATTCTGCATGGGCGGGGCCTTAGCAATGCTCGGCGCGATTCACGGCCGCGAGTTCGACGCCGCGAGCACCTGGTACGGCTATCCGCCCCCCGAGGCCGGCGATCCGGGAAACATCATCATCCCGCTCCAAGGCCACTGGGCCCTCGACGACGGTCACTTCACGATCGAGGGTGTGGAAGCAATCGAAAAGCGACTCGAAGCGGGCAACGTCGCCTACGAGTTTCACCGCTACGACGCGAAGCACGGTTTTTACAACTCGGGCGAACCCGGCAAGGGAGGCCTCGGACATTATCATCGCGAGCATGCCGAAACGGCCTGGCGCCGCACGATCGAGTTCTTCGATCGCACGCTGCGTTCGTAGAGAGATGGTGCCAAGGGCGCGAATCGAACGCGCGACACCGCACTTTTCAGGCGCGTGCTCTACCGACTGAGCTACCTTGGCACACCGATTTGCGAGCGCACCGCGTGTTCTCCGATTTCATTCGTGAACCGCGATGCGCTCGCGACGCTGGCGACGCTGATGGGGCTCGAACCCACGACCTTCGCCGTGACAGGGCGACGCTCTAACCAACTGAGCTACAGCGCCAAGACGCGACCGCCAACTCCGGAGATGGTGGGCACGGTTGGGATTGAACCAACGACCCCCCGCGTGTGAAGCGGATGCTCTCCCACTGAGCTACGCGCCCGTGCCGGTCACGGCTCTTTGGAGAAAGACGTGACGTGACCCTTCCCACGATCGTCATCGCTGCCGTGGTGGCGGCGGCCACCTCGGTTCACTTCCCGGTTTCGACCAACGATCCGCACGTGCAGGCCGCAATCGATCGCGGCCTCTTCCTCTATTACGCGTACGACGGCGCCGGGGCCGCGCGATCATTCGGCGAGGCGGCGTCGCGCGAGCCGGGACTAGCGGCAGCCTTCTGGGGAATCGCCCTGGCCGCGGGGCCCGACCTCAACACCCCGATGACGGCGGCGCAGTTCGACGCGGCGCAAAGCGCCAGCGGGCGTGCCATCGCGCTCTCCGCCGGCGCATCCGACCGAGAACGCAAGTTCATCGCGATCATGGCGCTGCGCTACGCGGGGACGTTCGAGGATTGGAACAGCGACGACGCTGCCTATCGGCAGGGCTTGACGGCATTTGCAGAATCGACGCACGACGAGAACGCGCAGCTCTTGGCTGCCGAGGCCCTGCTGGAGCACGGCGGACTCGCTTGGCAGAACGGCCGCCTCTCCAGTGACGAGTCGCGAACGGCGCTGGCGTTCGACTCGGCCGTGCTGCGCGACGACCCGTCGAACGTGATGGCCAACCACTTGTGCATTCATCTCTACGATCTGGCGGCGGATCGCACTCCCGCATTGCCATGCGCCCGCCGTCTCGATGCCGCGGCATTCCCGGCACAAGCCGAGCATCTCGCCCACATGCCGGCGCACTACTGGATCGAAACGGGAGAGTACCGCGCCGCGCTGACCTCCAGCGACCGCGCCTACGCGCTGCTTCTGCAACTCGAGGCCGCGAACGAGGACCCCGAACACGTGCTTCGCTATCAGAAACACGACGTTGCCGTCGGGTACTCCGCGGCGATGATGCTGGGAGACTACGCGACCGCGCAGGTCTGGTCCACGCGAATGGAAGTCGCCTACGACTCGAGCTTCGATGCCCTCACCGCGCTTCGTTTCGGCCGCTACGCCGAGGCTTATGCGGCGCCGGACTCCGCTTACGGCAATCCGGCCGTCCGAGGACTTGCGGCGCTCCATCTTGGACGCGCTAAGCAAGCCGGCGCGATTGCGTCGCGGTTGACCGCGAAACCTCCGCCCGGCGGCTATCTTCCGCAGCTCTTCCTCGCCCGCGAGGCCGAAGCCAACGGACGGTTCGCCGAAGCGCGCACCTGGATTGCGGATGCGGCCCGCAACCAGCAGGCCGACTTTAGCGGCGAGCTGATTCCGTTTTTGCCCGCTGACGAAGCGCTGGGATTTCTCGAGTTGCGCCGCCGTGATAGTTCGGCGGCGATTGCGGCGTTCACGCAAACGCTCGCGCTCTATCCCAACGATCCGCGCGCACTCTATGGTTTAGCCTCCGCACTCGCGGCCGACGCCCACGGCGCCGCTGCTGCAACGATCCGCGCACGCTTTTCGCGGGAGTGGGAGGGCGCCGACACGGTGCTCGACGGCGCCGATCTCCCTTGAGCGTTATACGATTTCGCCGTTTCTCAAGCCGCGCGCGAGCGCGGCCAGCACGTCGCTGATGGCCTGTGCTCCATCGGCGATGCGAATGCGAACCCTTCTACTTCGTCCGCTTGCAGCAAGGCGCGAAAGCCGGCGGCAGCGGGCGCTCTCGAAGGCATTGTCACGGCGGGTCCGGATTTCCCGGAGCATCCAATGGTCCATGCTTTGCCTCGTAATCTAAAGTAATTGTGCAATAAAACTGAAATGAAAAAGGCCCCCGGTCGCGGCGGAGGCCTTCGAAGATTCTAAGAGACGGACGACGTGTTAAGTCAGTCTATTCTCCGAAGGTCCAACGCACGGCGAGCCTACGCCGGCGTTCGGCGTGGTCGAGGAAAGCTGACGGTTATTAATCATCGTGCCTCCTTTATGGCGTGCGAGTAACACGCGAAACTCTATCACGAGCGCGGGCGCTCTGTCAAACGAACGCTCCGGCCTCACGACCCTTCACGGAAGGTGCGAAACCCGGCGATGCGAACCTTGCATTGCGAACGCTAGCGCGGCGCTGGGGCGGTTAGCTCAGTGGGAGAGCGCTTCCTTGACACGGAAGAGGTCATAAGTTCAATCCTTATACCGCCCACCATAAGAAGCTCATCAAATAAAGCGCTGCGGGCCTTTTTATTTGCTGTGGGGAGTCGCTTTTGCGCACCGGTATCAACAGGTAGCAGCGCTCCGATGCGCGCCCGCCGTCCATCGACGCGTCGTTCCGAAGCTCTGGCGCTTTGGCCTTCGTCCCGTCGTCGTGTCAAAACAAAACCGCTCCAATGCCCCTAGCAAAGCGCTCGTACTCGCCCTACGTCGAGGCTAAACACCTGGCGTAGTCGGTCACGATCGTGCCGGTTACTTTTTGCGATTGGAATGCATAAAGAGCATTGAATCCCTCGGGAGACTCGCTGTAGCCGCCGCTCACAACGACATAGTGTTTTGGGGCAATGGATATCCACCGTCAATTGCTTATCAAGAGTAAGCGTCCCCGATGCGAACTCCCAGTCCACCGGCTCCGTCGGTTTCTTGCCGGCACCGGCCTTCGAGTAAACGGCGTTCTGGGTTGTTAAAGGAGGGCCAGACTGCGGTTTACCGCAGCCCGACAGCATAGCAATGGTCAGACCGAGCGCTAAGCGAACGGCGGAATTCGCAAGGTAATTAGGTTCTAATTGCTGCCACCCGAGGCGGCCGAGCGCCCGGCGCCGAACGGCCCATTCGCTGAAGCGTTCATGCTTCAGCAAGGGACGGCTGGATGAGTATCCTACATTTCAGACGCTACGCTATAGGCGTTTGTGCAGCAGCAATGCTCGCAGGCTGCGGAGGCGGAAGGGCCAACCGCTGATCCTATCACCGGCCGGGCCTTCGTCCTTCTCGGGAGTTTATCCCGAGCATGGTGGAGGGGCTCAAAATGGCGTTACTACACTCACGGTGACAACGGCGGAGCGAACGCGGCCGAGCGTTATGTATGAACTGCTGTACAGTTTCCGGAGCCCGAAATTGGGCCCTGGCGATGGCGCCTACCCGGACTCGGGCCTCACCAACGTCAACGGCACGCTGTATGGCACGACGAATGTCGGGGGAGCGACGGGCATAGCTACCGTCTTCTCGATCACGACGTCCGGCGCGGAGACCTTGCTCTACAGCTTCAAAGGTGGATACAAGGGAGACGGTTATTGGCCGGAGGGAAACTTAATCAACGTCGATGGCACGCTCTACGGCACGACCGTACAAGGCGGCGCAAACGTCTCGGGAACAGTCTTTTCGATCTCAACCTCCGGCAATGAAACGTTGCCCTACAGCTTCAAAGGCGGCTCGCTCGACGGCGAATACCCGCAGTCAGCTCTCATTAATGTCAAGGGCACGCTCTACGGCACCACGGAAAAGGGTGGTGGCTCAGGATGTGTCGATGGCGAAGGCTGCGGGACCGTCTTCTCGATCGCGCTCTCTGGAACGGAAACCGTGCTCCACAGCTTCGCGGGCGGATCGTAAGACGGCGAATACCCGTATGCGGGCCTGCTCAACGTCAACGGCGCTCTTTACGGCACGACCAATGGAGGGGGCACGAACAACGCGGGAACGGTCTTCGCGATTACAACGTCGGGAAAGGAAACCGCGCTCTACAGCTTCAAAGGCGGCCCGGGCGACGGCGCGGCCCCCTTGGCTGGCCTCATCAGCGTCGACGGCACGCTCTACGGCACAACCAGTGGAGGAGGCGTACGGCACCGTCTTCTCGATCACGACGTCCGGCACCGAAACCGTGCTCCATAGTTTCGCCCGCTCAGGAGACGGCGAATACCCATATGCTGGAGCAGCGGAGACGGCTTCGGCTACTGAACTGTCTTCCGGCAAGCGCTGGGAAACGCTAAGCCGTAAAAAGGGGCTCAGCGTGACGGGTCGACTGCCGCTTAGAATGGAGCAGAACTAAGTTGCTTGAAACGCCGGCCCGTCAGCCGAACGTGCAGACAGCGGCAACTGAGAATGCCGCAGCTGCTTTTTAACCGACCGGGTTGCTCTTCTTCCCGCCGACGGGGTCGTTCGGGGCAGTTGGATGCGTAGGTGGCCGGTAGGGCGGGTCGACGGGGTGGACCGGGTTTGTCACGGCGCCGCCGCTGACGTTATCCAGCTCTGCGTCCTTCTTCTGGTCGTTCATTTATGGCCTTTCTCGCGGGCAGAATTGCCGCGCTTGAGGCAGAGTACCAGCCTAGTGAGAAATCGCTAGGAAAAGGTCGGGAACAACTTGTGGAGGGACCACCGTCGGATCGGCGGGAGCGATGGGATGGGTCTTGGCTGAACGCTAAACAGAAACCGTATCGCGAGCGCCTTGGGGTGGGCGCGATGGAGTCGCCGGTTCTTTCGCGCGCCCGACACCCACGTATCGCAAGCCTTCCTTGACGACTTCGTCGGCGTCGAAGATGTTGCGCCCGTCGAACACGACGTTCCCTCGCATCAGCTTCCGGACCATTCTGAAGTTGAGGCCTGCGTACTCATCCCACTCGGTCGCCAATACCAAAGCGTCGCATCCATTGATCGCCTCGTACATCTGCGAACAGTACCTGACGTCGGCGCCGGTTTTTGCGCGGGCTCCGTCGATCGCGATCGGGTCGTGCGCGGTCACTGTGGCACCGGAACGAAGCAGCGAGTCGATGAGATGCAGCGCGGGCGCGTCTCGGACGTCGGAGGTATTCGGCTTGAACGCGAGGCCGAGAACGCAGACGGTCTTGCCTTCGATCGAACCGCCCAAGGCGTCCTGAAGCCTTGCCAGAGCGCGCGGAACCTGCGCCCGATTCACGGCGTCGACCGAACGCAACAGCGCCGCGTCGTAGGTCCGGCCTTGGGCCGTTTTTTCGAGCGCCCGCAGGTCCTTCGGGAAACAAGAACCGCCGTACCCGATTCCCGGGCTCATATTGTGGGTTCCGATTCGGCGATCGAAGCCGATGCCTTTAGCGACGGCCTTCACGTCGACGCCCACGAGCTCGCAGATATTCGCGATCTCGTTCATAAACGAAATCTTCGTAGCCAAGAATGCGTTGGCCGCGTACTTGATCATTTCGCTCGTCCGGACGTCGGTGATGACGAACGGCGCGTCGAGCGGCGCGTACAAGTCTCGCATCGTCGCCTCGGCTTGAGGGCTGCTGGTCCCAATTACGATGCGATCGGGGTGCATGAAGTCGGCGATCGCCGAGCCTTCGCGCAGAAACTCCGGATTGCTCACGACGTCGACTTGGTGCGGGTTGACGGCGTTCTCGCCGATGACGGCCGAGAACATCTCGCTGGTCTCGACCGGTACGGTCGATTTCAGCACGATAATTTTTGGTCCCGTCAGGCCGCGCGCAATGGTCGCGGCAGTATTCCAGATAGCCGAAAGGTCGGCGTTGTCATCGTGGTCCTTTGGCGTTCCAACCGCGACGAAGACTATCCCCGACTCGCGCACGCCCCCTTCGACGTCCTCGGAAAAGGTCAGTCGGCCGGCATGATGATTGCCGGCGATCATCTCGTGCAGATTGGGCTCGTAAAATGGCAACTCGCCTCGCAGAAGCGCCGCTATCTTGCGCGCGTCGGTGTCGAGGCAAACGACGAAATTACCGAGTTCGGCTAAACACGCGCCCGTCACCAAGCCGACGTAGCCTGCCCCGACGACCGCGACTCGTCTGGGCCGGTTCGATTGTTGCAGCGACATCGGTTCGAGGGCAGCAAGACGCTGCGAGCCATTCGGCTTCATGCAATAGGGACCGCAGGCGACAAAACTAAAGCCACGTTTGCTAAAACCTCCGGTGCGGTTCGTTAAAACGGCCCTGGCTTCCAAGCACGAGCGTTGACGATCTTGGGCAGAGTCTCGGACGACCGCCGCCGCAGCCTGTTGCACGACCGCGACGGCACAAAAATTCCGAGAGTTAGCGAGTGACGACTATTATTCCGTGAAGGTGCTGTTGAAAACCGTTCGTCCGGTCTTGACCGTTACGCCGTTCTCGAAGCCAAAGCCGCAGCCGAACGAGAGTCCGACATATCGCACGTGCTTAATCGCGCCGAGAAATCGCCTCATAGTACCTGGGTCGTAGTTTCCGGGGTGGCCGGCCCAGTCGGACCAGTCGGCCGGGTCATTAACCAGCTGCGTTAGCGTAGTGCCGTTGCCGCTCGGTCCGGCCAGGTCCCACGACACCGGATTGGACCACCAGTAGCGCGTGAAATTAAATATCGGCGATCCAGAATTGATGAAAAACCGTACGTTCGGCGGCAGATCGTTGTCGTTGCAAGCGTAGCTCGATGGAGAGCCGTACGACCCAGTGAAGTCGTAATGCGCTTTCTTCCCTCCGCTTACGGACACCGCATCGGTAAGCGTCTTGGTGGTGAGGTCACCGGTAAGCGTCTGATCGGCGGTCACTAAGAGCGCCGTATATGTGCTGGGCTTAAAGGCGAAGCTCGTCTGCCCGTAAACCGTTACGGCGGCGTGCTTCGCGATCGAAGACGGACTAGTGAAGTAATAGGTGAACCACCGAGCATTTCGCACTCCTGGATTCAGACCTGAACCCGTGGTGGGGAGTTGTGACGTGCTACCGCCACCGCCGCTGCAGCCGGCTAGGACTGCAACGAGCGCAGCCACTCCGAGCGCCAAACTAAAATTCTTCATTCGCCAACTCTCCATCCTCTCTCACGAGAGAGCAACAACAACTGGTCGGCCTTTAGAGCTGAGGCTTCCTGGTCGCCGGCGAGCGCCAACCTATACTCGACGGGGGGCGGACTCTCTTCGCGGGCAGAGTTGGTGCAGAGAATACGAGGTAGACGCCGCTCGTAAGGTTACCCCCGGGGCGCGGTGCCTCCTTCGTCCTTGGGCGCCGGAAGGAGCGCACGGTCGGCGCCGCCTCGCGGCCGCGAAAAACCGCGCTTGCAGGAGTCAGGCATGCGGAAGCCTGAGGTAGAAGCCGGGTTCAGCAGGCCCCCTCCTCCTTGCCGACGCGAAAGGATACGCGTTATGAAGTTTTTCAATTCCCCCGTTTGGGCCATGCTGGCGGCCGCCTCCGTGCTTGCCGCCTGCAGCAGGGGCGCCGGATCTTCCTCATCGGGGCTCGGCTACGAGGGCTTCAACCCGGCCCAGCCCGGCGCGCATCGCCTCGGTCGGGGGCCGTCTCGCTTTACCGGTCTCATGCCGCTGGTTAGGCACCCGGACCATCACAAGTCGTGGATCTCGCCCGCGCTGAGATCGAACACCTCGGGCCGCACGCTCTGGGCCTCCGACTCGGGCCTCGGCGACCTTTACATTTTCAGCCTCCCGTCGTTGACGCTGATGGCAACGATGACCGGCTACGACTTGCCGCAGGGCATGTGCTCCGACAACTCGGGCGACGTTTGGCTAACGAATACCGACACGCAACAGATCTTCGAGTACAGCCACGGCGCAAGCCTAATCAACACCCTGTCCGACCCGAGCGGATTCCCAGTTGGGTGCGCTTGGGACCACAAAACGGGCAATCTCGCCGTCACAAACATCGACGATGATGGTTCCGCGCCCGGAGGAATCTTGGTCTATCTCGGGGCCACCGGTACGCCGACTGAATACAAAGCCCCGGGCGTATACTATTACTATTCCGACGGCTACAACAACAACAGCGATCTTTTCTTCGACGGCTGCCCGGACTATAGCGAGTGCGAAGACGACACGGCTGTCCTCGGCGAGCTTCCGAGCAACTTCCAGACGCCGTTCACGCTAACGCTCACCGGCACGGTCTACCTTCCCGGATCCGTCCAGTGGTACTCTGCGGGGCGCTACCTCATCGTCGGCGATCAAGATTGCAGCGGCGTTTACAACCCCGAGACATCTTGCCTGGACCAGGTCACCGTCTCCGGTACGACCGCAAAGGTTACCAGCTCGACTTCGCTCCTGAACTCCTCCGGCGCCGCGGCGTGCGACGTCGATCAGGCCGTCCAAAGCGGTAGCAAAGTCTACGCCGGCGATTTCGAATACGCCGTTTCGGGCGACTTCGGTTGCACCTCTTCGTCGGCACCCTCCGCGTGGTATTCCTGGGGTTACCCGGGCGGCACGACGCCGCTGCGCAGCAGCGTACCCTTCACGTCATCCACCGTGCCGAACGGCATCACGCTCAGCCACACCCACGCCTAGAACGCTTCTAGCGCTTCGCGCTTTCGCAAGGACATGCAACGGGCCCGCTTCGGCGGGCTCGTTGCACGTTCGTCGGCGCTCTTCGCGATCGGAGTTTACGGCTTGTACTTATATGTCGGGACCATCAGCCAGTATGGAAAGTAGGCGGTCAGCGAGTTTTTCTCGAGCTGGTTGACGTAGTCACGCGAATCATCAACGAAAGTTTGTGGCGTAAACTGATACCAGATCCAGTGGCCGTTTGGAACTACCTTGCGAGGCTTCGCGTAAATCTTTTTCGTGGGAGTGAGCAAGATGTACGGGTTACCCAACGTCGTGGTGAATCCGTTCGGATAGAACTGGTCGGCGATGGTCACGGTCGTTGCTTGGAGCGCGTTCTGAAACACGACGCCGTGAAGGCTGCCGAGCGTGACCTGGTTGTCATAGACGAGCAGGTGCGTATATCCTTTGGGTGCCGCGCCCTCCCAGAGTCCCGCTCCTGAGTACTTATAGGTCGGGACGCACAATGCGAAAGGCTGGACCCAGAGGAGCGACGAGGCCTGGAGCTGGTTGCTGAATCTCGTCGTCACGTCTACCCCCTGCGGTGGATAGAGGAGCGGGTAACAGACAAAGTGGCCATTCGGCGTGAAGCCGGTGAGCGGCTTACGGTACAGAAGCTTTTTCTTGGCGGGCGTGCATGCGGCTTCCGTAGGACCCACTATGCTCGTCTGAAAGCCGTCGGGGTAAAACTGGTCGGTGAGGGTTACGTTATACTGCGCTTCCTTACCATATTTAACGTTGTAGCAGAGGAGGTGGGTGTATCCCGGCGGTGCCGCATCGGGCCGAATCAGGAAATTCCGTTGGATCGCCGAGGCTGGTTGCGGGTTTGCTGCCATGGCAGCTACGAGAAGCGTAGCAACGACGCTGAAACGGAAAACTCGTGAGATGATCATCTCTTGTTCTCCTTAGGCTGAGGTGTGCTCGGTGAGGCCATTAGGATACATCCGCGGACCAGCGGTTGCAAGGGCTCGGCCCCTCCGCTCGGAGGGACGCGCTCGGGAACTGTTAATGCTCTGTGGATGCTCGCTTTAGCCGTCCTCATTGCCGCGGCCGCAGCTCCGTCCGCAGGCCAAACCACCATCCCGTTTACCTACGTCGACAATCGCATCGTCGTCGAGTGCAAGCTCGACGGGGAGGGCCCGTTCACGATGATCCTTGATACGGGTTCGCCATCGATCGCCGTGACGCCGGAAACTGCCGCCGAGCTTCACGTCGCGGTACGCGATGCGGGAACCGTGACCGGCGCGGGAAACAACGCTGCGAAGAACGGGCGGGCGGCGATTGCCGGCCTCTCACTCGGGAACCTGACGTTTAAGAACCTCAATGCCGACGTGCTCGATCTCACGGAGATTCGAAGGAAACTACATTTTCCGCGCTTGGACGGCATCATCGGCTATCCGATAATCAAGCAGTTCGCTCTCTTCGTCGACGTCGACAACCAAACGCTCACGCTTGCAGCCACCGCACCGCGCGTTCCCCTCGATGCGACGACGACGCACTTCGAAGGGGTTCTCCCGGAAATTCACGCGGTGATCGACGGCATCGCCGGCACGGTACTCGTCGACTCGGGCGATCGCTCATCGTTGACGCTATTCGGACCCTTCGCCAAGCGCAATGGCTTCTTCGGCCGTTATCCGTCCAGAGAAAACATCGTGACCGGCTACGGCTTGGGCGGCCCCGTCTACGCCGACGT
This sequence comes from Candidatus Cybelea sp., assembly GCA_035308305.1. GTDB lineage: Bacteria > Vulcanimicrobiota > Vulcanimicrobiia > Vulcanimicrobiales > Vulcanimicrobiaceae > Cybelea. The sequence goes on from DATGGV010000014.1 coordinate 86,902, forward strand.
CTTCACCCTCCCCAGTATCGACGTTTTCGAGACGCACCTAACGAACGTCGTGACGCGAGCCTCGAGACAGACTGGAGGCGTCTTCGCAAGTACCGCCGATAGCGCGAGTATCGGCACGGGCATCTTGAAGCGGTTCAACATCGTCTTCGACTACCCGCACGACACGATCGTCGCGTGGCCCAGCAAGTACTTCACGACGCCGGATACATTCGTTCCGCCGGGATCCTAAACGCGCCTGCGAAGCCCCGGCATCCGTAATTGTGCGGGGGCAGCTCTGATGTTACGGCGAGATGTGAAAGACCGTCCCGCAGCCGGTCGTGCCGCTGGCGCCAGCACACGAACCCGTACCGCCGAATATCGTCGTGCCGTACAGCGTGCCCTTGAGGTCCATCAGGCCCGTTTGCGGGAGCGCGCCGTCCTTACCGCCTTTGAAGCCGTACAGCACGTGTTCGGTACCCGACGTGCTGACGCTAAAGACGGTACCGCAACCGGTGAGGCCGGAGAGCGAACATTTGGTACTTCCTCCGCCGTCGTTCGTGGCGCCATAAAGGACGCCGTTTACGTCAACCAGGTGCGCGTACGGTACTGCGCCGTCGTCCGGGGATCCCTTGAAAGTGTAAAGCGCTTTAAACGCACCGGACGTGCTCACGCTAAAGACCGTCCCGAATCCGCCGCTGCCGCACCCCGAGGCGCCACAGCTTGCGGTGGTGCCGTATAACCTGCCGTTCACGTCGGTCACACCCGCTTCCGGTTGTGCGCCATCGGTGGCTCCGGTAAAGCTATAGAGGATGTGCTCCTTACCGGATGTGCTGATACTGAAGACCGTCCCGCATCCTACCGGGCCGCTGCTTTCGCTGCAGGTCGAGCCGCCACCGCCGCCCCCGAGGTCGGTCGTGCCGTAGAGAGCACCGTTTACGACGATCAGGACCGCGTTTGGATTTTCGCCGTCACTGCCGCCGGTAAAGCTATAGATCACCGCTTCCTTACCGGACGGGGTAATTTTATAGACCGTGCCGCACCCATTGCCGCCGCATCCCGAACCGCCGCCGGTAAGTGTCGTACCGTAAAGAGTGCCCTTCACGTCTACCAAGCCCACGTAAGGGTTCAACCCGTCGTTTTTGACGATGCCGAAACTGTGCAGGACGCTCTCCGTACCGTTCGTACTCGCGCTGAAGACCGTCCCACATCCGGTGCCGCCGCATCCCGAGCCGGAGGCGCCGCCGTAGCGCGTCGTGCCGTAAAGCGTGCCGTCCACGTCGATTAGGCCCCCTCGTGGCCCCGAACCATCCGTACCGCCTTTGAAACTATAGAGCACCGTCTCTTTACCGGCCGTCGTGATCTTAAAGATGGTTCCAAAGCCGTTCGCGCCGCCGCTGCTCGTCGAGCCGTAGAGCGCCCCGTTTACGTCGATTAGGATCGTGCCGACCGGCTTTCCCCCGTCCGCGCCGCCTGTGAACCGGTAGAGGTTCTTGTAGCCGGAGCCCGTCAGCGGTTGCCGCCCCGGCAACAGCTCCAAACGGTGTGACGCCGAGCCTGCGCTAACGGACTGGGGCGCAGCGACTCCCATATTTGCAGCGCCGCATGCAGATAAAAGCGCCGCGCTAAGAAACGCTGCGACGAACCGATATGAGTCTCTCATTTTCGCCCTTCTTCACAAAACGAAATAAACGGATGTGCTTGAAGGGCTGGGGACGCCAGAACCCTCAGGCGCTTAGCATACGCCTTCTTGCTAGCCTCGACCTATCGGTGCGCTTTGATCGTTGCGTAGATTTTCTGGAAGAGCTGTGGGATGTCGCTGTTCTTTTCCGTAGGGCGGCTGTTGGCAAAGATGGCGACGACCAGATCGGAATCCGGGAAGTAGAGATGTGCGGCGCGGAAACCGAGCGTTTCACCTTGGTAGAACCAGAACGCGCCGAATGCCGGCATAAAGCGCGCCGCGACGCCGAGGCCGAAGCCAGCAGGATCGTCGGCCGTCGGTTTCGCCAGCGGCTTCGCGGTTTTCGTCGAGATCAGGCTCAGCAGTTCGGCCTTCTGCTTTTTGGGCAGCAGCGTCGTTCCTTGATAAAGCGCCCGGGCCCAAACGGTGAGATCTTCCGGGGTCGAGACGATCGAACCGGCACCTTGCGCCCACGATAGGCTGTACGGGGTCACGTCCTTACCGATAAGCGTTTTGAAGCCGGGGTCGTCGTTTTCGTAGTATCCCGCGACGACGCGTTTGGCGATCGCTGCGGGATACAAATTCGATGTGTAATACGTATTCTTCAAACCGGCGCCGGCGATGATGCGGTTGATCTCGGCGGCGAAGCTCCGGCTCGAACTGCGTGCCGCGACGATCTCTTGCGCCAGGAGATAGCCCGTATTGGAATACGAGTACTTCGTGCCGGGCGTTGACTGGAACTTCGGATAGACCAATTTGATCAACGTGCTCGGCGCGACGTTGGCCATCGGATCGCTCACGAACTTCTTATACCAGGCGGTCGTGTCGTCGTAGGTTGGAACGCCGCCGCTCATGCTGAGCAGTTGCCGCAGCGTTATTTTGCCGTACGCCGGGTACTGCGGGAGATACTCGCCGATCGGGGCATCGATCGAGAGCCGTCCCTGCGCCTCGAGCTGCAGGATGGCAACCGCCGTGAAGGCCTTGGTGTTGCTTCCGATCTGATAGAGGCTCGTGGGCGTCACCGCCGTCCCCGACCTGTAACGCGTCGTTCCCGCGGTGACATTGATCGCCGGCGCATCCTTTGCCAAGCTCACCGAGAGCGACAGCGAGGAGAGGTGCTCCTTCGTTCCGCGATCCTTCAAATACGCGTCGAGGTCCTTTTGCAGCGCCGCTTTGAGCGCCGCGGTTTGCGCCGCGGGCGAGCTTTGAGCTGCACCGTGCGACGGCACACCGATAAGAACAAAGATCGCGCAGAGCGTAGCGAGCATCTTCATGCCGGTACAGTTACTCCTTTTCGTTCTGGCCGCCGTCCGATGGCGGAAGCTCCAACTTTGGCAGCTTTCGATACTCGCCGCGCAGGTAGACGCCCATGTCCTGTTCCTGTTCGTCTTCCGATGCGTGCTCTTCGCGGACTTGGAAAAGGCGCGCGCGCCAATCGATTCCCGAATCCGGGTAATCGTAGCCAAGCAGTTCGATCACGTCCTCGGCGAGGAGCGTTTCGATGTCCCAGGGGTATTCCCGAAGATCGGCGGTGGCATCGAGCGTTCCATAGACGGCCACCATCGGGACGCCGGTTGGCTGGAAACCGATGATGTTGAAATCTTGGCTGACGAACTCAACGTTCGACCGATCTGCCAGGATCGGGCGCGTGTGAATGACGCGAATGTCGTCGCCGTCGTGCTGCCACGCCTCCTCCAGCACGACGTGTCCCACGATGGGAACGCGCAGAAAGACGGCGGGATGAAACGGGCCGAAGTCCTCGTCTTGACCGGCCCGAATGAGCGGCGGCGGCGGCTCCGAAAGGTCGCCGATGCGTGAGGCGATCAACTCGTAGGCCGTTGCGTCGAGCCGTTGCCCGAAGTCGGCCTCGACCGCGAGATACGTGCGCCAGTCTTCGTCGGAGTCCGCGCCGCTCTCGTCGCCGCCGCGCTTTTCGTAGACGTCGGGGATGTAGGAGGTCACGAGGGTGCCGGTGCGAGCCAATATATCGAGCAGAGGCGAGAGATCGTCTAGGAGTGCCTCGGCTTGCCGCTCGTACTCGAGGCGCAGCCGCTTCGCCGGCTTTCCGTCGCCCTCGTCCGGCGCGTCGGCAAACTCAGCCGCGGCGGCTTCCAAGTTCTTGGCACGCTTCATGAGAACGGCAAGCGTGGTCGCGCGTTGCTCTTTGCTTTTTTGGTCGGACTTGGCCCTCGGCATATAGGTGCGCCTCAATCCTTAAGCTTTGGTAGATGACATCGTACATGCTGCGGCGCGAGTGAGCAAGAACGTTCGGTCGCGGGTGTTGCGTGCAAGTGATGCCGCGCGTTCGAACTCGGCTCGGGCTTCGGAGGCGCGACCGACTTTTAAAAGCAGATCGGCGCGAACGCTGGGCAGCAAATAATACGTTCCTAGCGCCGGTTCGTCGAGGAGCCTTTCGACGATGTCGAGGCCGGCTTGCGGCCCGACGGCCATGCCGACCGCGACCGCTCGGTTCAGCTCCACGACCGGCGTCGGCGCCAGCTGCGCCAGCGCATCGTACAATGCGGCGATGCGCTCCCAGTCGGTTTGCTCCGCCGTCGGGGCGCGCGCGTGACACGCGGCGATCGCGGCTTGCAGCGTGTAGGGGCCGAGCGCGTCACCGAGACTCTCCGCTCGCGCCAATGCATCGAGGCCCCGCGCGATGAGCATTCGATTCCACTTGCCGCGATCTTGGTCGAGCAGCAGAATCGCCTCGCCCGTCTGGCCAACGCGCGCTCGCATGCGTGACGCCTGAATTTCCATCAATGCGACGAGCCCGTGAACCTCGCTCTCGTTCGGGATCAGCGCGGCCAGCATCCGCCCCAGTCGCAGCGCGTCTTCAACCAGCTCCGGCCGCAAGACGTCGTCTCCCGCGGTTGCGGCGTAGCCTTCGTTGAAGATCAGGTAAAGCGTCTCGAGGATCGACGCTAGACGCTGCACGCGCTCGGCGCCGGCCGGCACTTCGAAGGGAACGCGCGCTTCGGCGAGCGTACGCTTTGCGCGCACGATGCGCTGCGCGATCGTCGTCTCCGAGACGAGAAAGGCTCGAGCGATCTCGGCGGTCGTGAGGCCGCCGGCGAGCTTGAGCGTCAACGCAACATGGCCTTCCTTCGATACCGCCGGGTGGCAGGCGACAAACATCAAGCGCAGCATGTCGTCGTCGATCTCCTCGTAGGTGGATGCAACGTCGGCTTCGAGCGCATCGCCGGAGAGCTCGCGTGCAAACCGTTGGGCCTTGCGGTTCAACGTTTCATCGCGACGGATCTGATCGATCGCCCGGCGCTTAGCGGCCGTCATCAGCCACGCGCCCGGATTGCGCGGGATACCTCGGTCGGGCCACTCCGAGAGGGCCACGACGAAGGCATCCTGCGCGAGATCTTCGGCGCGACCGACATCCCGCAGCATCCGCGACAAGGCGGCGATCAACTTGGGCGACTCGATGCGCCAAATCGCAGCGATCGTGTTCTGGAGGTCGCCGGCGCTCACTACGCCCTGGGTGACTTCATTTCGCCTTTTTCCACGTACGCTCGGCGCGCTCGCGAATCTCGGGCGTCGCGTTGTCGCCGAAGTCTTCCACTTCGAAGATCTGACGGATCTCGATTACGTGGCCCCCGTCGAACGGTGCCTGCATGAAGCGCTCGACGATCTCTTCTTTCGACTTGCCCTGGACGATCCAGAAGCCCGCGACCAGCTCCTTGGTTTCGGTGAACGGGCCGTCGGTGACGGTCGTCCGCCCACCGTCGAAGCGCAGCCTCGCCCCCTTGGAGGTCGGCTGCAGCCCTTCGCCGGCCAGCAACACGCCATCTTTCGCCAACTGTTCGTTGAATCTGCCCATCTCGTCGAGCTGCTCGGTCGTCGGAAGCACGCCCGCTTCACTATCCTTGCTCGCCTTGACCAAAACCGCGAATCTCATTGAAAATCTCCTTCGATAGATTTGCTACTCTGCTTACCCGTCGAACGAACGCCTCTAATTTCGACACCCTTCAAAACAACTTCACAACCCTTGTCGTCCCGAGCGCAGTCGAAGGGCGGAGGAGCGACTGACCCGGGGACGGCGAAACAGGGAGGGGCTCTCTCCGGTAGGTCCGAGAGATATCTCACCCAAGAAAGGTCCCGTCATGCTACCCAAGATCGCAGTCGCGCTGCTGTGCGCGGCTCTAGCCGTTCCGCTCGCCGCGAGTGCCGACCCGGTACCGGATGCCGCGCAAAAGGCCCTCAACGCCGATTACACGCTGGTCTGCACGGCCTCCCAAGATCCGACCGACGCGAACCTCACGGCGGCCTATGCCCTGCTCGCGCCGGACTTCGTGCACGTCAACTTCAAAGGCACGCAGATGCAGCGCGACGAGTTCATCGCGCAGGGCAAGCAGCAAATCAAACAGCTGCACATCACGTCGTGCGCCAACACGATCACCTCGATGACCCTGTCGGACCCCAGCACGATCGTCGCCGTCGTCAGCGGCAAGATCGCCGGTCAAATTCAAGCGCCTGACGGCAGTCACGATATCGACGTCTCCGAGAGTTCGTCCGACACGTGGAAGCTCGTCAGCGGTACTTGGCTGCAGACGCAAAGCAAAGACGTCAGCGTCTTGGTCAAGATCGACGGTAAAGTCGTTCAGGACGAAGGTAACTAGCGCATGACCCCGAGGCTCCTTCTCCTAGCGGGCGCCATTCTTGCGCTCTCTGCTCCGCTCGTTGCGCGCGCCGACGAAGGACCTATCGCGCAGATGCGCTGGCGCGCACTCGGTCCGGCGCTGCCGGAGGGTCGCGCGTCTGCCGTCGTGGGCAGCAACCAGCACGCGCTGCTCTTCTATGCAGGCACCGCCGACGGCGGCGTGTGGAAGAGCCTCGACGGCGGCACCTCGTGGCAGAACATCTCCGACTTTATTCATCTGGGCAGCGTGGGCGCCATCGCCGTGCAGCCCAATGACGACGCGGACGTATGGGTCGGAGCCGGCGAGACCAATCCACGCAACGACGTGATCCCGGAGAGCGGCCTCTACCACTCGACCAACGGCGGCCGCTCGTGGCAGAGCGTCGCGTTCCCCAACGCGCCCGGCATCTCCAAGATTCTCTTGGACCCGGCCGATCCAAAGCACGTCGTCGTCGCCGTGCTGGGCGACGTCTTTGCACCGAGCACGCAGCGCGGCGTCTACGTCTCGTTCGACGGCGGCGCGACGTTTGCCAAGACGCTCTATTTGTCGGAGCAATCCGGGGCGAGCGACATGGCGATGGATCCGAAGAATCCCAGCGTGATCTACGCGGGCATGTGGCACGTCCTGCGCCGGCCGTGGTCGATCACTAGCGGCGGGACGGGTGACGACGGGCTCTACCGTTCGAGTGACGGCGGCCGTACTTGGAAGGAAGTCACGGGCAACGGGTTCCCTGCGCCCCCGATCGGTCGCGTCGGCGTCGTAATTGCACCATCGCAGCCCAATCGCATCTACGCGCTCGTCGAATCGGCCGCCGGCATTCTCTGGCGCTCCGACGACGCCGGCGTCACCTGGAAGATGGTCAGCAAGGATTCTTTGGTCGACCAGCGGCCCTTCTACTTTTCGCACGTGCGCGTCTCGCCGACCGACCCGGCAACGGTCTACGGCGTGAGCATGCTGCTCGCAACCTCATACAACGCCGGCGAGAAGTTCAATCTTTCCGCTTTCAGCGTCCACCCCGACTTGCACGACATGTGGATTTCCTCCGACGGCACCCGCATGGCGCTGGCCGGCGACGGCGGCATCGCGATCTCGACCAACGGCGGCGCGACGTGGGCCAACTCGCGGAACATCGCAATCGGACAGTTCTATCGCGTCGGGCTTTCCAATACCATCCCGTACTTCGTCTGCGGCGGCTTGCAGGACAATAACGCCTTCTGCGGCCCCGCGTTCAGCGGCAACACCGACGGCATTACCAATCGCGACTGGTTCAAGATCACCGAAGGCGACGGCGAGTGGGCCGTTCCCGATCCGACAAATCCGCGGTTGATCTGGGCGGATTCGCAGAACGGCGAGCTCGTCATCTACGACCGCATCTCGCATGAAACTACGAACGTGCGCCCGTATCGCGGTACGGCGCAGGAAGATTTCGTCCTCGCGACGTCGCGCTATCGCTTCAACTGGCAGTCGCCGGTCGCGTTTGCCGCCTACGATCCGCACGTCGCCTTCATCGGGGCCAACGTGCTCTTCCAGACGAGCGACGGCGGCAAGCACTGGAAGGCGATCAGCCCCGACCTTACGCGCAACGATAGATCCAAGCAGCAGGTCGCCAAGAACTCGGTTACGCAAGACGAGTCCGGCGCCGAGAACTACGGCACGATTCTCGACGTCGAGACCTCCGCGCGGCGCAGCGGCGAAATCTGGACCGGGTCGGACGACGGGCTGGTCTACCTCACGCTCGATGGCGGAAAACACTGGCGCAACGTGACCCCGCCCGATCTTCCCGTCGACAGTGCCGTCGAAACCGTGGCGCCGTCGACGCTCGCCGAGGGAACCGTCTACGTCTCGGCCGATCGCCACGCGATGGGCGATGATGCCGCGTACCTTTTCGTCACGCACAACTACGGAGCGACTTGGCAAAAGATTACCGGCGGCATTCCCGCCGGCGAGTACGTGCGCGCGGTTCGCCCCGACACCGTCAACCGCAACATCGTTTACGCCGGCACGAACCGCGGGATTCGCATCTCGTGCGACGGCGGCGCACGCTGGCAGAGCTTCCAGAACAACTTGCCGGCCGTCGAAGTGCGCGACATCCGCATCCAGCCGCAGTTCGACGACCTCGTCATTGCGACGCACGGGCGAGCGATCTGGGTGATGGACGACATTCGAGCGGTTCAGCAGTCGGCGTGCTCGATCCCGACGACGCCGCTGGTCATCGGTCCGCGATCCGCGATCGATCTCATCGCCTATCGCGACGACGAAGGAAACTACACCGATTTTGAGGCGCAACAGCCCGGTGCAAGTCTGCTGGGCGGAGGCGGCGCCGTCGCAACCCTCTACTACTGGCTGCCGACACAGGCCAAGAAACGCCCGACGATCGATATCTACGATCTGCACGGCCATCTCTTGCGCCACATCGCCGGCGAACACGACGTCTTTACCGGCGAGGAGGGCGAGTCGTACTGGCTGAGCCGCAGCGATGGCAAGAATCAGTTCGACTATGACTTCACGGTCGACGGACCGCCGCGTTATGAGAGCACGTCCTTCTTCTTCCGCGGCCCCGACGAGGGCCCCGCGCTGCCGCCCGGCCGCTACGTCATGGTCTTCCACCTCGACGGCACGACCTATCGTTTCCCATTGGCCAAGCTCGCGGATCCGCTCTCGCGCACGACTCCCACCGAGTACCAAGCGCAGTTCGAGGAACAGCGCCGCGTCTACAACCTCGTAGGACGCGTCGATATAATGCTCAACGCCCTGCACGACACTCGCGCAACGCTCGTTGCCGACAAGGCGGCGCTCAAGCCTGCCGACACGGCGACCGCGGCCAAGCTGCAAACGGCGATCGACGCCATCGACGCGCTCGTTGCAACGCTCACTTCGTCGCCGCAGAGCTTCGAGGACTCTATTCAGAAGCCAGGGCAGTTGCGCGAAGATGCCCTCGGCTTGATCAACGACGAGCCGCTTGCACAGGCTAGCCTCACACTCTACGCGCGTCTCGAGCGCAACTATGCGTTGCGGGCAGCCGCCTACGACGCGTGGATAGCGTCGCTCTCGTCGGTCAACGCCGCGCTCAAAGCGGCAAACCAAAAGCCGGTCGCGATCCCGGCGCCCGCGGGTGCGCGAAAGGAATCTACCTAACGGCGGTGCTGGTGCTGAGGCTGGTGCTGACGCTAGTACTGAAGCTTTTCTTCTTGCCGGGAGCGCAATCGATGAGGCCGTCGACAACTCGACAGACCTGATGCGTGATGCGGTCGATTCTATAGACCTGACTCCCGCCGCTCAAGTATTCGTAACGAAAGAAGAGCTGAAAGACCGCGAGCAGGACGGCCACGGTCGCCACCGCGACGGCAATTTTCACCGGCTCGTGCCCGCGGCGAATCGGTAAATAGGAAAGCTGGAGCCGGTCCAAGGGATCGGCTTCGGACTGGAATCCCCGATCCCCGAGGGAATAGCCCTCGGGGCCGACGCGGGGCTCGCCCCTCAAGCGGTTCATCTCAAGGCGAAAGGAACCGAGCCGCGGCCCCTCGGTAAGGTCGTGCGCATGGCCAGTAGGGATACCGACCAAGCGGCCTTGCTTCCTTCCAGCCCTACGTTTTTTGTCGCTCCTTCACCCTGAGCGATGCGCGGGGCGAGCGTCCAGGCCCGCCCGCCCCACTTTTGTCACCCTGAGCGCGGTCGAAGGGCCCTACTTCCCGGTCGCGATGCTCAGGATGACCCCGTACGGCTCGCTGATCGTATTTGGAATATTCTTGAACGGATCGCCCCCTGCCGGGTAGTGCCAGACATCGACGCCGCCGCCGCTGCCGGAGTCGGCGCACCATAAATTGGTTCCGACCATAACCTTGCCTTGCTTCTTATTGACCGGCGTATTCTTCTTGCCGAGAACGAACGGGTTGACGTCGTCGACGTAGTCGCTGTAGCAAGTAGCGGTGAAGACCGATTCAGTCGACGAGCTGATCGTCGTTCCGGAGATCGTCGATGGCCACATACCGGTGTCGTAATGTCCGCCGGCTTCCTGGTCGCCCAGTGCGATGTACTCTCCGTCCCAGGTCGTGCCGCCGGGGAAGTCGATCGTGATGCCTTTCTCGGTGAGCGTAGTCTCGGACTTCGAACCGGCCATTAGCGCGCAGACGTCGATGCCGCTGGACTCACCGACGCCGACGAGATTATCTTTATCGTCGTAACCCATCGTCCAAATGTATTCACACGACGAGTCACTGTAGGTCGTGCTGTCCTTGGTATTGCCCTTCGCGTAGACGATGACTTCGCCCGGATTGAAACTGGTGGCCGCAAGGTCGCCTTTCGAGTCGACCGAACACCCCATCATCTCGCCGCCCGGGCTATACTGATTGATCTGCTTCGTGCCGCCGTGCGCGTACTCATCGACCGTTCCGTTTCCGAAGTTCGCGATGTATACGTCGCCCTTGGCGTCGACGCAGCCGCCGTACGGCTCGTCGAGACCCGTAATAACCCCCACCGATTTGCCGCTCGGATAATCGTAGATGTATTCGTCGTTGGTGGACCAGTCTGCAACGTACAGCAGAACCTTACTATTCTTCGCCTGCGGCAACACCCAGGAACTGCCGTGGTCCGGGTGCGCCGGCCGCTGCACGTAGTGTCGCATGGATAAGGCGGCGTCACGCTGCAGCCAGAGCGGCATCAACCCGGCTGTCTTACCGCTTTGCGGCAACGCCCCGGAGGCCCCGGTTGAAGGCTGCAATCCGGCGCAGCCGGCGAGCAGCGCCACCGCCGCAAACAGAACCATTTTCATGAACGTTTCTCCCTTTGTAAAAAGCCGAGTAGATAAGTTGCCTTGCTATGTCCCGATGCTGACGGCCAAAACCGTCACCTCGTCCGTGGTGGTGAACATCCTGAAGGGACTGCCCCCTTGGGGGTAGTGCCAGAACTCGATGCCGCCGCTTCCCGAACTGAAGCAGTAGAGGTTGGCACCGACGACGACCTTGCCTTGCCGGTCGTTAACCGGCGTATTCTTCTTGCCGACGACAAACGGGTTGCGCACGTCCACGTACCCGCGATAGCAGCTATCGGCGAGAATCACTTCATTCTTCGCCGTAAGCGCCTTGCCCGAGAGAGTCGCCTGGATCATGCCGGTCTGAGCGTTATCGGCTCCCGCCTCCTGATCGCCAAGTTCCAGGTACTTGCCGTCCCACATCGAGCCGTTCGGAGCCTTGACCGTTATGCCGCTTCCCTCGAGCGTCGTCTCAGCCTTTGCTCCCCGCAGCACGGCGCAGATGAACACGCTGTTGTAGGAGCCCAGGCCGATGACGTCGCCCTTGTCGTCGTAGCCGAAGGCCGACGTAATCTCGCAATCTGAGTTGTCGTAGCTCTTGGTGCGCTGCGGATTGCCCTTTTCATAGACCGTTACTCTGCCCGGCGAGCTGGCAGTAACGGCGAGATCGCCCTCCGAGTCGACCGAGCATCCAACGAGATCGCCGCCCGTGCGGTACGTCGTGAGCGGCGTCGTGCCGCCATGGGCGAACTTCACGACTATCCCGCTAGGCTCTACGATGTACACGTCTCCCTTCGCATCCACGCAGCCCGCGTCGGCCTCGAGCCCGGTCAGCGTCTGTACGATCCGCCCGCTCGAATAGTCGAAGACGTCAACGCCGCCCGTCTCTTCATTTGCTGCATAGATGAGCGTCGATTTACGACCCGCGGGCATTGCCGCGCGCGCCATAGGCAGCAACGCGCCGTCACCTCGAGCCGTGTCACCTTGTGCCTGTCCAAGGGCGAAAGGGCCTCCGCCACATCCGCTCAATAGCGCCACCGCTGCAAAAGCTAACCCTCCGTGCAGCCCAAAACTCAAACCCTTCATAACTGCCGTTCCTTTCTCATCAAACAGTAGTGTGTTATTGCGCGATGCTTACGCCCGCGCCGTACGGCTCGTCTGGGGGCGAGCTCAGGTCGTTATACGGGAGTCCTCCCGCAGGATAGTGCCAGTAATCGACTTTAGGTGCACCCGCGTCGATGCACCAAAGATTGGGTCCCACCATCGCGTTGCCTTGCTTGCGGTTGGCGGGCGTGTTTTTCTTGCCGACGATGAACGGGTTCACGTCGTCGGTGTAGTCGCTATCGCAGTTGTCGCTGAACGTCGTCGAGCTGACGAACGTGAGAGTATTGCCTTTGAGAGTGGCGCGAGCGACGCCGGACTCGTACTTGCCGCCCACTTCCTGATCGCCGAGCGCAAGATACTTGCCATCCCAGGTCGTGCCGCCGGCGAACCAGACCGTGAAACCAATCGTCTGGAGCGTCGTCATGGTCTTCGATCCCGCCAAGAGCGCGCACACGGCGATGCTGGAGTACTCGCCGATGCCGACGAGATTGCCGTTGTCGTCGTAGCCCATCGTCCACATGTATTCGCACGCGCTGTCGCTGTAGGTGGTGCCTGCTTCGGGATTGCCCTTCGCAAAGACCGTGACGTCGCCGGGATCGAAGCTGGTCGCAGCAACGTCCCCCTTTGCATCGACCGCACAGCCGATCAGCTCTCCTGCGGTGCTATAGCTTTGAATCAGCGTTCCGCCATGCGCGTACTCGTTGACCGTCCCGCTGCCGAAGTTCGCGACGTACATGTCGCCCTTGGCGTCAACGCACATGCCGTACGGCTCGTCGTTGCCGGTCAGCGTTCCGACCGGTGCGCCGCTCTTGTAATCGTACAGGTAGACGTCGTTCGTCGACCAGTCTCCGACATAGAGAAGCATCTTGGCCGCTTTAGCGTTTGGCGATACCGACGATACGCTGCGATCGGGATGCACCGTACGCCGCACGTAATGCGGCATCGTCAGCGCAACGTCACCGCCAGCTTGTCGCGGCACGAAGGGCGACAGCGCAGCACTGCTCTGCGCTCCACCACATCCCCCGAGCAGCGCCGCCGCCGCGACCGCTAACACTCCCGGCGCCATCCCGAACTTCGCAAGTTGATTCTGCATGAATCCCGGTGTTATTGGGCGATGCTTACGCCCGCGCCATATGGTTCGGCCGGCGGAGAACTGAGGTTGGTGTACGGGAGTCCTCCCGCTGGATAGTGCCAGTAATCGACTTTACCGGTACCCGCGTCGACGCACCACAAATTGGGGCCTACCATTACGTTGCCTTGTTTGTCGTTGACCGGCGTGTTCTTCTTGCCGACGATGAACGGGTTCACGTCGTCAACGTAGTCGCTGTAACAGTCGTCGCTGAAGGTCGTCTCGCCCTCGTAGGTGAGAGTCTTGCCTTTGAGGGTGGCCCGAAGGACGCCGGTCTGGTAGGTGCCGCCCATCTCTTGATCGCCGATTGCGAAGTACTTGCCGTCCCAGGTCACGCCGCCCGGAAAGTCGTCTTGAGGGAAACCGGTGCCCTGCAACGTTATCATTTTCTTGCTGTTGGCCAGAATCGCGCAGAAGACGATCGTCGTGCCCTCGCCGACGCCGAGAAGATTGTCCTTATCGTCGTACCCGAACGACCACGAGTACCCGCAATCGGGGTTGGAATAGGTCCGGCCTTTATTTGGATTGCCCTTCGGATATACCGTGACTTCACCCGGATCGAAGCTCGTCGCCGCAACGTCGCCCCTTGCATCGACCGCACAGCCGATCGGCTCGCCTCCGGGACTATAGGTTTGGATGGGCGAGGATCCGCCGTGCGCGTACTCGACCAGGGTTCCGCTGCCGAAGTTGGCAACGTAGATGTCGCCCTTCGCGTCGACGCACATGCCGTACGGCTCGTCGTCCCCGGTCAGCGTTCCGACCGAAGCACCGCTCTTGTAGTCGTACACGTAGACGTCGTTCGTCGACCAGTCCCCGACGTAGAGAAGCGCCTTGCTCGTCGTCGCCGCCGGCGACATCGACGATCCGTTGCGATCGGGATGGACCGCTCGCTGCACGTAGTGCGGCATCGTCAGCGCAGCATCGCGCCCAACGCTGCCGCCCTGAGCGTACCGCGCCGTGTCGGGGGACAACGCAGCACCGTTCTGCGGTCCCCCACCGCACGCCGCGAGGAACGCAGCCGCACCAAAGAATAAGGCTGCGCATAACCCGAAACGCAAATTCGTCATCACTTCAAGTTCCTTTCCGACAGGTATGTTATTGCGTGATGCTCACGCCGGCGAAGGACGGCGGGCACCCGGCCTGGCGCGAAGGGCGACGATGCCACACCACCTCCGCACCCTGCCAACAACGCAGCCGCCGCCACCGCTAAAACGCGCGGTGTCATTCTGCGATGCTCACGGCCGCGCCGTAGGGCTCCGCCGGGCCGGTGAACGTCTTGAACGGAGCTCCGCCTTTTGGATAGTGCCAGAACCAGATCGCTCCGGCGCCGCTATACGCGCAGGACAGCTCCGGTGCCATCAAAACGGTGCCCTGTTTCTTACTTCCTACGACGTTCGTCTTGCCGAAGATGAAGACTCCGCCGACGTCAACGTATTGGCTATTGCAACCACCTTTGAGAAGGGTGCGGCTGACGTACGTCAGCGTTTTCCCCGCGAGCGTCGCCTGGCTAACGCCGGTATCGCTCTCGCTGCGGTACTCCTGATCGGACAATACGAAATACTTGCCGTCCCACGTCACGCCGCTGGGAAATTCCGTCGTGATGCCGGAGGTCGAAAGCGTGATCATCGACTTCGATCCCGCCAACAGCGCGCAGACGTCAATGGTCGTGTACTCTCCGAATCCGACCAAATCGCCCTTGTAGTCTGAGCCCATCGCCCACATGTACTCGCACGAGGAGTCGCTGTAAGTCGTCGCGCCGCTCATCTTGCCTTTCGGGTAAACCGTGACGTTGCCGGGATAGAAACTGGTCGCCGCGAGGTCTCCCTTTGCGTCGAGGGAACAGCCGATCAACTCGCCGCCGGGGCTATAGGTTTGGATCAGCGTACCGCCGTGCGCGTACTCGTTGACGATTCCGCTGGCGAAGTTCGCGACGTAAACGTCGCCCTTCGCGTCGACGCACATGCCGTACGGCTCGTCGTTACCGGTCAGCGTTCCGACGGCTTTGCCGCTCGGATAGTCGTAGACGAAAACGTCGTTCGTGCTCCAATCGCCGACATACAGGAGCAGCTTGCTGGTCTTGGCCTCCGGCGACATCCAGGAGGCTCCCTGCACGAAGTGCGGCGTGGTCGAGGCTGCTGCTGCGCGTCGGGCCGAGAGGGCCGTCGTGGCCTCCGGCGCGGCAATCGGCGGCGAGGACCCGCCGCACCCCGCGAGCGCGGCTACCACGAAGATGGCGCCGGCACCGTAGTCGGCGAACCGAACAGTCGAATTCATCAACTTCCCTTCTCTCTCTCAGGCTATCGTGGCCGGCCGAAGGGCGGCATCCGTACTTGTACGGAGGCGTTGCCTGCTCGGTACGGAGAATCCATCGCTAGAAGGAGCATCGCCGTGGCCACGGAGGTCGGTTTCGAGGAGTTCGTCGGGCGCGAGCCGGAGCTGGGCCGCCTGTTTGCCGCCTTTCGCACCGCCAAGGCCGAGGGCACCGGCAGCGCCCTGCTCATCGGAGGCGACGCCGGTGTCGGCAAATCCCGGTTGCTTCGCGAGTTCGAGAGCCGCGCGCGCCGCGAGCGCTGCCTGGTGCTGCACGGCGCCTGCGTGGAATACGTCTCGACGCCATACGAACCCCTGATCGACGCCCTAATCGCCGGCGATCACGCTTCACCTCTGGCGCGCGAGCTGCGCGGCCTCGCCGAACGCTTCGTGACGCCCGAGGCCGAGCGTCTTCGCCGCTTCCGCTTCGTCGAGGATCATCTGCGCCGCCGCTGCGCGGAGGCCGGCGCGCTGATCATCGCGGTCGAAGACTTGCAATGGAGCGACGCCGCGACCCTCGACCTCTGGCGCCATCTGGCGCGGCGTCTCGGCGACGCGCCGGTGCTCACGATCGGAACCTACCGCAACGAAGAGGTCGCTCGCGATGCGCCGCGGGCGGCCCAACTCGCCCGAGCCATCCGGGACGGCATCGTCAACCTCACGCTCGAGCCGCTTTCCAACACGGAGATCGCTGCCCTGCTCTCGCGCGCGGCCAACGGATCCAGCCAGTTGGATACCACGCAGCTCAAACAAATCGTCGAACTCTCCGAAGGCCGGCCGCTCGTGGCCGAAGAGCTCCTGCGCAGCGCCCTCGACGGCGCGGGCGCGGAGAACGGCCGTATTCCCGGCTCGGTGGCGTCAAGCATCATCGAACGTTTGCGGGCACTGGCTCCCAAACAGCAAGAGGCTTTGCTCGCAGCGGCCGTGATCGGCCGCGATTTCGACGCGAGCTTACTCGCGGCGCTGATCGAAGCCCCCGAGGACGAAATTCTCGCCGCACTTCGTCAGGCGCGAAACCAGCAGTTGGTCGTCGAGCGCGCGGCGCGGCCGTCGTTTCGTTTTCGCCACGCGATCACGCGGGAAACGCTGTACCGCGAACTCCTTCAGACCGAGGCCCGCCGCCTGCACGGAAGCATCGCGGCGCTGCTCGAGCAATCTCCCGGCGTCAATGAAGACGAGATCGCCTATCATCTCTGGGCTTCGCGCGATGCCGAGCGCGCGATCTCCGCAAACGAAGCGGCCGGCGACCGCTTCTCGGCGATGTGCGCCTACGCCGATGCCTCGCGCTCGTACGAGCGCGCCTTAGACTTTGCCGGCGATTACGACCGCGCGCGCTTGGTCGAAAAGGTCTCGTTCGCGCTTAGCATGATTGGTGAGATTCAACGCGCCTTGATGTGGTGTCAACTCGGCGCGCAGGAGCTGCGGCGCTCGGGCCAGGAGCACGCGGCCTTCGTTCTCATGCTGCGGCTCGCTCGGCAACTCTACCTGTCGGGCGACGTGGACCGCGCGCTCGAGACGGCCGAGCTGGTCCGTTCCGAGCTGCGCGGCCATAAGGTCGCCGCAATTCATTATCACGCGGCCACGACGCTGGCCGGGTTTCTCTCCACGCTCGGCCGCGCCCGCGAATCGCTCGCCGTGCTCGACGAGGCCGAAGCCGTCGACGGTCCGCGCGACGAAGCCGACCTCTCGCGCGCCCATGCCGCCCGCGGTAATAGCTTCGCATCCCTAGGCAACTACTCTGAAGCTCGCATCCACCATACCGAAGCGCTCGAAATTGCCAAGCGGATCGATAACGCGCTCTATCAAGTGCATGCGATGGGAAACGTGGCAAACGTCATGGTCTTAGGCGGAGCTTTGGAAGAGGCGCAATCCACCTATGCCTCGGCGATCGGCTTGGCGGAGACGTACGGGCTTCAGCGCAACGCCGCCATGCTTGCCTGCGACGCCGGTTTTGCCGCGCTTCACGCCGGAAAGCTGCGCGCGGCACTGCAGAGCTTCCACAACTCCGTCGCCTCGCATTTTATCGCGCCGATATCGTCGGGGTTTGCCTCCGCGCTCGGGCTGCGGTTGCGCGGGCTGATCGACTCCCCCGACATCGACGCGATCGATATCGACGGCGCGGTGCACACGGCAATGCATTTGCGCGAATCCCAACTGGTCGCGGCGGTTACCGGTGCCGCCGCGCGCACGCTTCTGGAACACGGTGAAACGCAACGCGCGCGAACGATCGTCGAGAATGCGTTTGCGATCGTTGAAGTTCCCGATCAAGCGTACTGGCTCTGCGATGCGGCGGCCGAGCTTTTAGACGAGAAACAGGCCTCCGTTGCCCGCGCGCTGCTCGCGCAAATCGCACGAGATTCGAAGAACCCGCTCGGCGGCGCGTTTCTCACGCTCTTCGACGCGCGGCGCGCGGGAAATTCCATTCTGGCGCTCGAGGCCGCCGACGCCTTCAATGCGCTTGGGTGGCAGATCGAAGAAGCGCTCGCGGCAGAGCTGGCCGGCGACACCGCTCGCGCGGCCGAAATCTACGGGCGAACCGGCGCGGCCCGCGCGCTGCGCCGCCTGCACACGGGAAGCGTGCGCCGTTCCCAACGCGCGCACGCAACGGAACTTACGCGGCGCGAACGCGAGGTCGTCGAACTCGCCGCGCGCGGCTATACGAACAAACTCATCGCCTCCGAAACGGCGATCGGCGAACGCACCGTCGAAACGCACCTCGCCTCCGCCTATCGCAAACTCGGTGTGCGCTCCCGGATAGAACTCGCCGCCCTCCGCACCCTGTCCTAAGAGCCTCCTAGTCCCTCACGCAAACTGCAGCAGGGTGTACTGCCGCTCTTGGATCGCATGGATCGCCCAAACGCCTGCGGGAACCAGCATCGCATTGGGAATCAGGTGGCTCGCCAAGTCCTCGTAGACGTCTTTGGCCGGCAGGTGAAGCTGTTTAGCAATTAGCGTCGCATGCCCATGGGTGGCGAGATTGCAAATGAAAAAGTGGGCGTTCGCACTGGCGATAAGCGCCGGCACCGACCCATCCCAGTCGCCGCCCTTCTTCTTCAAGATCGGATTGCTGGTGAGCTTCGCCTTCGAATCGCTCGCCGGTACGCTGTTGGTGGGGATCACGTAGCGACTCCACATCGCATCGTCGAAACCGTAGAGCACCGAAACGCCGTGGTAAAAGACCACCGCCGGCGCAACCGCGCTCGCCGGTACGCCGAGCACGTGGTATGCGTTGAGCGTGCTGCGCGTCGCGGACAGCGCAACGGTCGCCTCCGTGATGCATGCGAAAAGGTGCTTGTGTTTGGCCGGTGTCGAGAGTGCTGCATCGAACGTCGCCAGATCGAATCCGCGTGGAAGAACCTCTTCCATCGACGGCGGCGCCGGCGGCGCGCCGGCTTGCGGCGTTGCGCCCGGCGTGGGAGCCAGCGCGGCAAGGGCACCGGCCGTTGTAAGGAAATCCCCACGTGTCTGCATGCCCCGGTGGCTTCAACAGACTCTCACCGGCGCCATGCGAGGGAGGCTATTCCGCCGTACGCAGCTCCTGGTGCGCCAGACTGACCACGGCACCAAACGGTTGCCGAAGGCCGCTGACGATCTTCTTCGGTTCGCCGCCGGCAGGATATTTGTACAGCAGCGCGGCGCGAGCGCTATAGTTGGGGGCCACCAGCGTGTTGCCTTGAATCCAGAACTCGACGACGTCCCCGTAGCCCGTAAGCGTCGTCACGCCCACGATCTTTCCCCCCGCGCCCGTGGTTCTAAAAATCCCCGCGGCACCTTGACGGCGCCCGTAGGTTTGGTCGCCGACCGCGACATACTTGCCATCCCACTGAACCTGCCCCGGGAAATAGATCGTGCCGCCGGTCAGCGTAATGTTGCGCAGTTTGGCGCTGCCTTTGGCAAGCTCCTCAAATAAGAAACCGCCGCTCACGTGGCTGGTCCCATCGACGAACAGGTTACCTTTATCGTCGTAACCGCAGAAGTAGCCGTACAACCCTTGCGAGCCATTGTAGAACGTCGGCTTGCCCTTCGCGTCGATAAAAATTGCGATGCTGCCATGGCCTTTGTGTCTGCGCTTGTAGTAGTTGGCGACCGCTAGATTTCCCGTAGTGGGGTCAATTGCGCAACTGACCGGTATTTCGCCCGGATCGTCCAAGACCGCGATCGCCTTGGTGCCGCCGTGCGCGTATTCTTTTAGCTGGGCCGAACCTTGCTCCGAAACCCAAATGTCGCCGGTCTTGTCGACGCAAATGCCTGCCGGGCTGTGAAAGCCCGTCAGCGTACCTTCCAAGGTCCCTTGCGGATACGCATACGCGTACACTTTGTTGGTGCCGCGATCCGAGATGTAGAAGAGATCCTGATTCGTCGTATCGCCGGCCATCCACGAGCGTTCGAGCCCGCTCATGCCGGCGCTCGGCAGCATCGAACTCGGTTCCCGCGATGCTCCGTTGGAGCAGGCCGGTAGCAGGGCGAGTGCGCCCAGACCGATCGCCACGGTGAAGGCTGCTGCGAAACGTCGCATGGTGTTGTCCGCCCGACTTCGGCGTCACGCGCAAAAGTTCCTTACGGGGTTAGCGAACCAGAATGCTGGTTGAGCAGTTCAACTTCGTCTTGCGGCCCTCGATGTTTCGCAGAGGCTCGGCGTCGTTCGCACCGGCGGCGTACACCGCTACGTATGCCGGGTTGTCTTGGCAGCCGTTCGAGACGTAGGCTCTTCCGCGCGCGTCGACAGCGACGCCATCGGGGGCGTAAAGCCCCGCTGAATCCACTCTTGCAGGCGGTTCGTTGCCGTTGGCATCCGGCGCAAAAACCAAGAGAAAGTACGTGTCCCAGTTTACGACGTAGGCGTACCCCGACGCATCGATGGCGATTCCTTCGAGCCCTCCGTCGAGCTGCGTGAGCGAGCCGGAAATCAACCGCTTGGGGGTCGTATTTCCTTTTGCATTCGGCGCGTAGACCGCGATGCCGGCCGGAGACGTGTTGGTAACGTAGATGTTCGAGCTCGAGTCGAGCGCGATGCCCCACGGGTCCCCCAGCATTGTCCTGCTCCCGTTTATCACGCGGACCGGGCGCGCATCACCGTTGGCGTTCGGAGCGTATACGGTGATCCGGTTACCCGCGTCGTTCGCGACGAAGATATCGCCCGCACCATCGAGCGTAACGCCCGTTGGTCCTTGCAGTTGCGTTTTCGCACCCGCGATCCTCCGAATCGGTGCGACGTTGCCTTGCGAACCCGTTGCATACACCGTGATGCTGTCATTTCCCCAATTCGCAGCGTAAACGTTGCCATTCGAGTCGGTGGCGATGCCGTCGGTGTAGTGGAGTTGCGTGAGGGATCCCTCGATTCTACCAGTTGGACGAACGTTGCCGTTCGCGTTCCGCGAAAAAAAGAGAATCGAGCTGCCATGCTTTCCGGCCGCGTTCCCGACGACGATGCAGCGCTCGATCGGGCAACCGCGTTTGGCTGCGACGCGCGGCGCAACGTCGGGCCGCCCCGGAGGTCCGGGATAGACGCCGGTTTGCGACCCTCCGCACGCTGCAAGGAGTGCCGCGGCCGCGCCTCCACTTACGGCGCAGCGCCAAAAGCTCGCGTTTTTCGTCCTCTTCCCTCCTCGCCCAATCCTACTCCAAAAAGTGACCCAGGTCCACGAAAGCGAGCGCGATGGAACTCGGCTCTGGCGGTCGAATCAGCCCGTTCGAATCGGTTGCTGCTTACGGGAGGCTCGTAGATGAGGACTTCGGTTTTTGCCCGCTCTCTGCTTGGCATTTGCGTGAGTGCGGCCATGCTCGGAGGCTGTTCGCTTGGCTCGCCCGGCATACCCGGTTCCTTGCCCTACATGCAAAACGGCAACGCCCTGCGCGCACTGAACGCAACCGGCGCCGGCAAGATCACGCACGTCGTCTACATCGTTCAGGAGAATCGCAGCTTCAACAACCTTTTCTACGGCTACCCGGGCGCGTATACCGTCACGGAAGGCCAAGACTCCACGGGCGCTACGATCAAGCTCAAGCCTTCGAAGATCGGCGCCGATTACGACATCGATCACTCGGTGGCGGCGATGATCGCGGCATGCAATGGTACGGGAAAACTGCCCGGTACGGACTGCCGGATGAACGGCTTCGATCAAGAGTGGTCCGACGGCAATTTCAAGCACCCGCAATATGTGTACGTGCCGCACGATCAGTCGCAACCTTACTTCGACATGGCGCACGAAGGCGCGCTGGCCGACCGCATGTTCCAGTCACAGCTCGACGAAAGCTTCGTCGCACATCAATACGTCATCGCCGCGCAAGCAGCCTGGAGCGCCAATTTGCCCGGCGGCTACTGGGGTTGTGAAGACCACGAGGCCGCCGAAGTCGCCAAGATTACCAAAGAGCGCGTCGTCAAAGGGCATCAGAAGGCATGCTTCGACTATGAAACCCTCGGCGACGAGCTCGACAAGGCGAACCTATCGTGGCGCTTCTACGCAAGTCAGTACGGCAGCGCTTCGAGCGGCGACGGCGGAACGTGGTCTAGTTACCAGGCCATCAAGCACATCTACAAGCACCACGACTGGAAGTACGTCATCTCGCCAAACTGGAAGTTCATCACCGACGTACGCAAGGGATATCTCGCCAACTTTACCTGGATCACGCCCGTCTGCGATGACTCCGACCACACGAACTGCCCGGGTGACTACGGACCGTCGTGGGTGGCGGCGCTGGTGAACACCGTGGGCAGGAGCAAGTTCTGGAACTCGACGGCAATCTTAATCCAGTGGGACGATTGGGGCGGCCTCTACGACCCGGTGGCGCCGGAATACAAGGACCGCGACAGCTTAGGCTTCCGCGTGCCGCTCATCATGCTCTCCCCGTACGTCAAACATGATTACGTCTCGCACACGCACTACGAAACGGCCAGCGTGCTGCGCTTTGCCGAAGACCTCTACGGTCTTCATCAAATGGCGCCGGCCGATAGGCGCGCGATCTCCCCCGCCGACTCCTTCGATTTCTCGCAGAAGCCGGCCAAGTTCGTTCCGATCAAGGCGCCGTATCCACCGAAGTTCTTCATGCACCAGTTCCCCGACGACTACTTCGCGCCCGATTACGAATGACGCGCAGGAAACGGCCTCGCGAACGCGAGGCCGTTTGCCTATCACGGAACGACGCGGCCCCGAGAGCCATTGCGCCGATCCCATGCGGTGTGCCCCAACCGCGGTGGTCCGTAAACCTTTTAGAAGGCCCCGATCCCCTTTGGTGAGCCCCAGCCGCCAACCGTGCTATATCGCACGCCGCCGATCTCATAGAGATCCAGATGGTGCCTATACGGCAGCCAGAACGTTCTGCCGCCGTCTTGCTTCGTCGAGTTGCCTGCGAGTCCGAAAACCCCGCCGACGAACGGTGAGCTGATGCTCGTACCGTCGACGGTAACCCAACCGCCCTCGTCGTAACTGTCGTATTCGGCAACGTCAACGGCGACGGCCGAGACGTCGTTGGCAAGGCGGCCCGCGCAGTTCTTCGCATATTTGCTGTGGAGCTGCCACCACGGCTTCTTCTCGCCGGTCGCGCATCCGCCACCCGAATCCGACCAGGGAGTCTCGGTGTACCCTCGCTTGTTGCCCGATGCTTGGAGTTGCGTGCCTCCGACAGCGACGACGCTATCGCAGGCCGCCGGATCGTAGATGCCGTAGCCGGCGTCGCCTGCGCTCGCAACGTATTCGACGCCCTTCGTATCGTAAGAACTGCAGCTGCCGCCGGAGCCGTCGTAGCTGTTGCTGACGATCGTCGCGCCGAGCTTCACCGCTTCGGTAACGGCCGCTTCGAGGTCGCTCCACTGGTTGGAGTTGGCCTCGACGAGATAGACTTTGCACAACGGACAACTGGCCGAGGCCATCTCGATGTCGAGATCGATCTCGACGCCCCAGTTAGGACTGCCCGTGGGATAGTTGCTCTGCGAACCCTCTTGGTTGTATTTCTCGATGGTGCCCGCGGGCAAGCCCATGCCCGAGCGGTACTTGGCGAAGTCGTTCGCGGCGTCCGGATTGTCGTAGGCGTCGACCACGGCAACGATCTGCCCTTTGCCTTTGGTAGATGAAGGCAGATCGTACGCCTTCTCGAGCTGCGACGCCGTCAACCCCGCGTACGAAGGGTGCGCGCCGCCCGGCTCGACGAGCACGCCGCATTGCGCCTGGCCGATGCGGCTGCCGGCGCATGCCGGCGTCGCGCGCGACGAACCCGCGGCTTGTCGAAGGACGAGAGGTGTAGGGCCGCCCGGCGCCCCAGGGGAGGCGCAGCCTGCAAGCAACGCAAGGGCCGCGCAAAAGCCAACGCAAGAAACTCTCATGGCCCCATGATGCAGCAAAACGCCAGGCGGCGGAACGGACATGCGGACAAATGGCGCGGAGATTTTTGCACGAAGACTCTTAGCGTCATGCAGGACGAGCGGCGGCCATCCGGCTCGCCAGACTTCGGGATGCTGTTGCGCCAACACCGGCTGGCTGCTGCGCTCTCACAGCAGGCTCTTGCGGAGCTTGCGGGGATAAGCCGTGACGGAATCAGCGCGCTCGAGCGCGGCTACCGGCGAACGCCGCAGCGGGAGACGCTCGCTCTGCTGGCTAGTGCGCTCGCGCTGCGCGGCGAGCAACGGCGCGAGTTCGAGGCCGCCGCGCGCTCGGGTGTGCCGCGCCACGAGACGGAACGTTCGGCGCTTCCGCTGGCGCCGACCAGCTTCGTCGGGCGCGATGCCGAACTCGACGAGATCGCGACACTCGTCCGCGAGCACCGGCTGGTGACGCTCACCGGGACCGGCGGCATCGGCAAAACGCAAACGGCGCTCCGCGTCGCCGCCGGGCTGAGCGCTGACGGTGATTGCCCGGTTTGCTTCGTTGGACTGGCACCGGTCGATAGCGAGGCGGTCGTTGCCGCAATCGCCGCGGCAGTACGCGCCCCTGAAGTCCAGAATCGGCCGCTGATCGACGCGCTGCTCGCCTTTCTGCGGACCAAGCAGCTGCTGCTGATTTTGGACAACTGCGAGCACGTCATCGCGCTGGCGGCGACGGTCGCCGACGCCATCTTGGCCGGCTGTCCGCGCATTCGGATCCTGGCCACGAGCCGCGAGCCGCTGCGGACCGCAGGCGAATGTACCTACCGCTTGGCCTCGTTAAGCATGCCGGCACCCGAGGCAATTCATCGCCTCGACTCAAAGCATTTAGCCTCGTACGGATCGCTCGCACTCTTCACCGATCGTGCCCGCGCCGTCGCCCACCGGTTTGAGCTGACCGATCGCAACGCGCGGATCGTCGCCGAACTCTGCCGCCGTTTGGGCGGCATTCCGCTGGCGATCGAGCTGGCCGCGGCGCGAGTCGATCTCTTGTCGGTTGAAGCGCTCGCCGACCGCCTCGACAAGCGCTTCTGGACGCTGACGAGCGGCGAGCGCGTCGCCCTGCCGCGGCAGCAGACGATGCGCGCGACGATCGAATGGAGCTACGACTTACTCTCGGCGCGAGAGCAACGGCTCTTCGAAAACCTTTCGGCGTTTGTGGGCGGCTGGACGCTCGAAGCCGCCGAAGCGATCGCGCCGGATTGCGCCCTTGACGAGCCCGACGTCGTCGGCCTGCTGCTCTCGCTTGCGGATAAATCCCTCGTCGTGGCGGATCTCGAGGCACGTCGTCCGCGCTACCGGTTGCTCGAGTTGACGCGCGCCTTTGCAACTGAAAAACTCGCGGAGAACGGCGACCGGGGTGCGCTGCAGCGACGGCACGCCGAATGGGTCGCCCAGCTCGCCGATCGCGCGTGGGGAATCGGACCGTCGCGCCCGGTCGAACCATGGGTTCGCGAGTTCGAGCCCGAGTTAGAAAACGCGCGCGCGGCAGTCGATTGGGCGTTGTCGGCCGACGAAGTCTTGCTTGCCGCGCGCATCGCCTGCGGATTCACCGGGATCTGGCGACTGAATCACGGCTACGCCGAGCCCCGCCGGTGGCTCGAGGCCGTTCTTCCCCGCCTCGACGTCGCGGCCGAACCATTGATCGCGGCCCGCGCGTGGCGCGCGCTCGCGACGGTGACGTTTGGAACGCATAAGGTCGAGGCGGCTGCACGCGCGCTCGAACTCAACGAGCCGCACGGGGATCCCGAGGGAAACGTTGCGAGCCTCTATCAAATGGGCCTAGGGTTTTTGCAGGCTGGCCGCATCGAGGAGGCCGAGGCCGCGAACGATCGGGCGCTGCGGCTTTGCCAAGGGAACGGACTAACCCAATCGATTCGCTACGCGGCGGCGCTCGATATGCGCGCGCGCGTGGCGGCTCGTCGAGATCGAGTAGACGAAGCGCGACAATATTACACCGAGGCGCTCTCGCTGATGACGGCTCTGGGCGACGAACAAGAGGCAATCCTGATCCGCATCAACATGGGGGAGCTCGAATATCGCGCCGGCGATTTCAAGCGCGCGCTGGAGTTTGCCCAGGCGGCCACGGAGGCGGCTCGTCGCGCTCGTTCAACCCAGCGCGAAATCACCGCGCTGACAAACTCGGCTGCGTGTCGCCTTGCGCTCGGCGACATCGCCAGAGCGCGCGTTGATGCCCGTGAAGCGCTTGCACTCGCGCGCGCTGCGTCGCCGATCGAGGTGACCATCGCGATCCAACATCTGGCGACGGTCGCGGCACTAGACGGAGATGCTCCGCGCGGCGCGCGACTGAGCGGATATGTCGACGCGTGGTTCCTCAGCGAAGGATGCGAGCGCGGGTTGACGGAGCGCCGGACCTACGAAATGCTGCTGACCACGCTGCGCAAGAAGCTGGACGCTGCGGAGATCGAGCTTCTCTCCGCCGAAGGCGCGCGCTTTTCGGAGGAGCAAGCTACCGCCGCAGCTTTATCGCCCTAAGCGGTCACCGCTTCGTATGGCATTTATCGGTCGCCACGCAGGTGTTGACGTCGACCGTTGCCGTGAAACCATGCGTCGTGCCGGCCGAATCGACGTACGAACCGCTGATCGCATGGCGATCGTTGATCGCGGTGACGATCGTGCTTCCCACGGCGTCGGGCTCGTCGATCGACTGCCAGATCGGCTTGGCGCCGGTGGGGCTCGTCACGATAAACCCGTGCGTCGTGCCGTCGCTGTTGGTGTACTCTCCGACCACTTGGTTTTGGTAGTTGATGCCGAGCGCTTCGGTGCTTACCGAGTTAGGGTACAACAGGTTTTTGTACACGCCATTGAGGTAAATCCACCCTTGGATCGTTTTGTCGGAGCGCACGCCGAAGCCGACGATGTTGCCGGGGTCGTTGATGCCCACCGCTTCGGTGCTGTCAAAGCCGCTCGGCTTGAGATCTGCGTACTTTCCTTGGGTGACGTACAGTTCGTAGCCGTGGTTCTTTCCGGTACCATCGGTATAGAAGCCGACGGCGGCGTCGTAGTCGTTGACGCCGAGCAGTTCGTTGACCGTATTGGGGCCAAGTGGGGTCTTTGGATTCTTGAACGACGTGTAGAGACCGTGATCTTTGACGAACCCCAGCGTATGGTCGCCGACCTGATTGGAAAGGAAGTAACCAACGCACAGGAAGTCGTTCGACAACGCCATCGCGTAGGTGTTGACGGAACCAGGGTACTCGACGTGGAGGAACTGCATCTTCACGTAGGGCGGCGCGGCGCGGTATCCGACCGCTGGATCGCTCGCCGATCCGCTACCGTGGTAGCCGGATATCTGCCGGAGATCGTTGATGCCGGTGACGCGGTTGTAGTCCGTGCCGGGCTTGTCGACGGTCTGGAACGTAAACCCATACGGCGTCGGACTCACCTTCGTTGCCGGCCCGGCACCCGCACGCGCCGTTGCCGGCAGCGCACCTCCGGGCGATAGCCCCGATCCATTACAGGCGACAAGGCTAAGGGCTACCATCGTCAGCCCGATGGCTGCCAAAGCGGGCAACGACACTCGTAGCGTACGCGGGCGGTTCACGTCGATTCCTCCTTAATAATAGCTATATATAACGACGGGACGCGGCACGTATAAAGATATTCGTACCGAGAGGGTTATAGTATACGCCTAGGGACCGCTGTTAACGCGTTATCGAAACGCGTACGAATGGTTAGAATCCGGATTATCGATTGACGGCGATTAACAACACCCGGGACGCCCCCATTGAACCGTCCATTGGGCTGCTAACTCGACTCGCCTGAGTTACCTTTTCGTATGGCATTTATCCGACGCCACGCAGGTGTTGACGTCGACCGTTGCCGTGAAACCATGCGTCGTACCGACCGAATCGACGTACGAACCGCTGATCGCATGGCGATCGTTGATTGAGGTGACGACCGTCGTTCCCGCGGCCTCGGGCTCGTCGATTGATTGCCAGATCGGCTTGGCGCCGGTGGGGCTCGTCACGATAAACCCGTGCGTCGTGCCGTCGCTGTTGGTGTACTCTCCGACCACTTGGTTTTGGTAGTTGATGCCGAGCGCCTCGGTGCTTACCGAGTTAGGGTACAACAGGTTTTTGTACACGCCATTGAGGTAAATCCACCCTTGGATCGTTTTGTCGGAGGACTCGCCGAAGCCGACGATGTTGCCGGGGTCGTTGATGCCCACCGCTTCGGTGCTGTCAAAGCCGCTCGGCGTGAGATCTGCGTACTTTCCTTGGGTGACGTACAGTTCGTAGCCGTGGTTCTTTCCGGAACCATCGGTATAGAAGCCGACGGCGGCATCGTAATCGTTGACGCCGAGCAGTTCGTTGACCGTATCGGGGCCAAGCGGAGTCTTCGGATTCTTGAACGACGTGTAGAGCCCGTGATCTTTGACGAACCCCAGCGTATGGTCGCCGACCTGATTGGAAAGGAAGTAACCGACGCACAGGAAGTCGTTCGACAACGCCATCGCATAAGTGTTGAGGGAGCCGGGGTACTCGACGTGGAGGAACTGCATCTGCACGTAGGGCGGCGCGGCACGGTATCCGACCGCTGGATCGCTCGCCGATCCGCTACCGTGGTAGCCGGATATCTGCCGGAGATCGTTGATGCCGGTGACGCGGTTGTAGTCGGTGCCGGGCTTGTCGACGGTCTGAAACGAGAACCCATAGGGCGTCGGGCTCACCGATGTTGCCGGAACGGCGCCGGCTCCTGCCCTCGCGGGCAGCGCACCTCCGGATGATAACCCCGATCCATTGCAGGCGACGAGACCGAGGGCTACCACCATGAGCCCCATACTCGCCAAAGCGGGCGACGATAATCTCAAAGTAGACGGGCGGTTCACAAGGGTACTCCTCCTTCGAAAAAAAGCAAAACGGCACGGACATATAAATGTCCGTACCGTGGAGTCCTATTGTACGCTAGCAACCGGGCGTTAGTGTTCCAACAAAAGTCGCACCGGCGGCTAAACTTTACTTCGGCGCGATCGCCTCGACGTTGAGTTCGATGCGGACCTCGTCGCCAACCGCTACCCCGCCCGCTTCGAGCATCTGATTCCAGGTCAAGCCGAAGTCCTTGCGGCTGATCGTCGTATGGGCCTCATAGCCCGCGCGGAGATTGCCCCACGGGTCGGTGGCGCGGCCTTCGAAGCTCGCCTCGAGAACGACCGGGCGCGTCGTGCCGTGAATCGTCAGGTCGCCGTGAATCTCGAACGCGCTCGGGCTTCCGCTGATCGAGGTGCTGGCGAAGCGCAGCGTCGGGTAGGTCACGACGTCGAGGAAGTCGGGCGAGCGCAGATGATCGTCGCGTTGCGGCTCGCGCGTTTCGATCGAGGAGCCGTCGATCGTCACGTCGACGGCCTCGGGAAGGTCCGATCCCGCCGGGATGGCGATCGTGCCGGCCACCGACTTAAAGTGGCCGCGAACCTTGCTGATCATAAGGTGGCGCACGCTGAACCCGACGTTCGTGTGAATCGGGTCGATCGCAAAAATCTGGGTGGTCTTTTCTTGGACGGTGTTCATTTCAGTCAAATCTCCTTGGGTTGCCTGGCGGCTTCGAGTGTGGTATGCTGTTGCCTGTAAGTAACTATTACATACCGACTCCCCAACCGCAAGAAGACACTCGAAAGTAGTATAGGCACCCAATGGATACTGTAACCACCGTCTACGCCGGCGCCTGCCCCGCCCGCGCCCTCCTCGACCGCATCGCCAACAAGTGGACCACAATGATCATCGGGATCCTCGGGGAGGCCGGCGGGCCGGTTCGTTTCTCCGACCTGCGCCGTTCGATCAACGGCATCTCGCAGAAGATGCTCACGCAAACGCTGCGCGACCTCGAGCGCGACGGCCTAGTCGTCCGGGAGATATTTCCGGTCATTCCCCCCCGCGTCGAGTATTCGCTTACACTGCTGGGCCGGACGCTCGACGATCCCCTGCGTGCGCTCTCCCAGTGGGCCGAGCGCCACATGAACGAGGTGCACGCCGCGCAGCACGCGTTCGACGCCAGGAGCGCCTAAGGAGCCCTAGATACTGACCGTCATCGCCACCGGATCGGAGAACCCCATCAGGCTTTTGGTCGCATTCCCTCCGCCGGGATAGTGCCAATACATCACGCTGCCGGCGATGAGGTCGCCGCCGACGATGGTTCGGCCCTCGATCCAGAACGAAACGATATCGTTGTCGCCGTCGAGCGGCGTGGAGTAGACCGTCTTCCCTTTCCCCGAGCTTATCAACAGCCGGTACACGTCCGCGTGTCCGCTGGACCCGCTACGGTCGCCGACGTCGAGATATTTGCCGTCCCACTGCACGCCTCCCGACGGGTTGAGGCTCTTGTCCAGCGCAATGCCGGCAAACTTCGTTTGCCCTTTGGGAAGCTCCACCAGCAGGCCGTTCCCGCCGGCGGAACTCGCTCCGTCGACAAAAAGATTCCCCGCGTCGTCATAGGCGCAAAAGTACAACGCCGACGCGTTCTTATCCGAATACGTCGCAGGGCGGCCGCGGGCGTGCTTATAGACGGCAACGTTCGGCAATCCGGAGCCGCCCGACGGACCGCTCTGGTTGACGACCGCCAAATCGCCGCTTGCCGGATCGATCGCGCAGCCCAGCGGCGTTCCCGCCGAATCGCTCAGCGTTTTGATTGGCTGGGATCCGCCGTGCGCGTACTCGGAGATCGTCGCATTGCCGGCAGTGACGATATAAATGTCTCCGGCCTCGTCGTGGCAGACGCCCTCGGGGGTCTGCAGATGCGTCAGCTCCCCAACCAGCTTGGCGCCCGGATACGAAAAAGCGTACACGTTACCGAAGGTTCCGTCAGAGACGTACAGCAGCTTCTGCCCTGTCGCCCCAGCGGTGCCATCCCCAGCGCGCCCAGCAGCGTCGGTACTCGGCGCGCAGGCCGCCAACGTCACCGCAGCCGCGAAGCTTAGCGCGTAAGCGGCAAAGCCGCGCCTATTCCGTATCGACCGGCAACCCCGAAGGCTTCTGGTGCAGGAAAAACGACTTCGAAAGCTTCGAGGGAATTACCGTAAACGCGCGCGGTGTTTGGTTAAAGTTCAACATGTCGCCGCCCTGGCTGCCGTTCTCGGGCCCGATGCTGTTGCACGTCTCGTCCGTAGTTCCGAGCCGTCCGAGATTGAACGTATCTTCGATAAAACGAACGATGCTGCCGAACGAATAGACGACGTTCGAGATATAACCGGTTTGGCTCGACGACGTCTCGCGCGAGTACGGCGAAATCACGATCATCGGCACGCGAAAGCCCATCCCCCCTTGATTATCGATCGTCGGCGGCGGAACCGAATCGTAAAAGCCGCCCCAGTCGTCCCACACGACGATGATGGCCGTCGTGTTCCAATACGAGCTCTGCCCGATCGCATTGACGACCTGTGCCACCCACTCCGGTCCGTCATCGGGCTTGTAATGCGGATGATCGGAGTCTTCGCCGTCGGGAATCACCCACGAGACTGCGGGGAGGTTGCCGTTGGTAATGTCCGTGAAAATGTCCAGCTGATTGAGATCCACGTTGGTGCCCCACTCCTTGCCATAGCGCACCGGCGCAATAACGTCGAACGCATCCCAGAGCGAGCCCGGCTGATACGGGGAGAGCGGCGGCGTGTAGTACTTCCACGACACGGCGGGCGACGCGCCGTCCATGAGGTCGCGCAGCGTTAGGTAACTGCTCCCCGACGACGGAAAATACGTCGTACACGGAGACGGCCCATCGTTTGGCAGGTAGACCAGTTGGGTGGTGATCAGATTCGTCGTCGTGCCCGGCGGTGCGTCACACCCCCAGTTCTTCGATTCCGAGGGATAGTCGATCAGGCTCTCGCTCGAATCGATCGCGCTGTTGCCTCGAATCAGGTCTTGATGGGCGGTGAAGCTTCCGCTGCCCTGGGTTTGGAACATCTTGTTCGCGAGCGCGTACTCTTGGGCCATCGTCCAATACGGAGCGATCTGGCTCGGGTACACGTACTCATACGGCTCTGCGCCTTCCTTTTTTGCGCCGGCATAGATGATCTGATTGAAGCCATCCATCTTGCCGTCGTCGTAGGCCGTGAGATACCCCGAATAAATATGGTTGAGGCTGAGCCCGTCCTCGAGATTTACCTCTTTCAGGTTGATGGACTTCGTCTTCGCTTTTTTTCCCTTACCGACTTTTTCTTTCCCGACGATCGTTCCGGTCGCTCCGGGGAACTGCGCAAAGAAGTTGTTGAACGTACGGTTCTCTTGCACCAGCACGACGATGTGCTGGATCGGCGAACTCGAGCCGGTGCCGGAGATCGGCAGCGTCGCCACCGGCGACGGAGCGGTTGCCCCGGGGGCGCACGCGGTGAGTACACCTAGCGCGATCGCGCTCAACCAAAGACGAAGCACTTGTCTATTCCGTGTCTACCGGCAGCCCCGACGGCTTCCGGTGCAGAAAGTACGACTTCGAATATTTCGAAGAAATTACCGTAAACTTGCGCGGCGTCTGATTGAAGTTCAGCATGTCGCCGCCGTGCCCGCCGCTCTCCGGCCCGATGCTGTTGGTCGTAGCGTCCGTCGTTCCAAGCCGCCCGAGATGAAATGTATCCTCGACAAAGCGAACGATGCTGCCGAACGAATAGACGACGTTCGAGATGTAGCCCGTCTTGCTCGACGACGTCTCCCGCGAATACGGCGAAATCACGATCATCGGCACGCGGAAGCCCATGCCCCCTTGATCGTCTATTTTTGGCGGTTTGACGGGATCGTAGTACCCACCCCAGTCGTCCCACACGACGATGATGGCCGTCGTGTTCCAATACGAG